>CAIUWA010000017.1 GCA_903902745.1 uncultured Opitutia bacterium
GGCGAACCGTCCCGGTGAGCCGCGGCTCGGCAGGGACGCCTCGCCCTACCACAAAAACCGTTTGGCTGTGCTGGTGTTCACATTACTAGCCTTCAGCGCGGCCACCTCGCGTGCCACCGCCGCGTCGGCCGCCATTTCCCCGGCCGACCTCCAGTTTTTCGAAACCAAGATCCGCCCGGTGCTGGTGGACCGTTGCTACAAGTGCCACAGCCGCGATGCCGACAGCGTCAAGGGTGGCCTCATGCTGGACACCCAGGAGAGCTTTCTCCACGGCGGCAATGGCGGTGCCGTCATCGTGCCCGGCAAGCCTGACGACAGCGTCCTGATTCAGGCCATCCGCTACACGGACACCGAGCTCCAGATGCCGCCGAAGGGCGACAAGCTCACGGACCAGCAGGTGGCCGACTTCACCGAGTGGGTGCGGCGCGGCGCGCCCGATCCGCGTTCCCTCGCGGCCAAGGGCAGCGCGCCCTCCTACGGCGGCGTCGGTCGCGACCACTGGTCTTTCCTGCCGGTGAAAAAATCTCCCGTCCCCGCCGTGAAGAACGCCGCCTGGTGCCAGACACCGGTCGATAATTTCATCCTCGAGAAACTCGAGGCCGGCGACATGACCCCCAACCCGCCGGCGGACAAGCGCACGCTCATCCGGCGCGCCACCTTCGACTTGATCGGCATCCCGCCGACCGAGCAGGAAATCCAGGCCTTCCTCGCCGACAGTTCGCCCGGCGCCTTCGCCACGGTCGTCGACCGCCTGCTCGCCTCGCCGCACTACGGCGAGCGCTGGGGGCGCTACTGGCTCGATGTCGCACGTTACGCCGACACCATGGGCGATCCGCCCAAGAAGGGGGCCATGCGCGCCGATCCCCGTTACACCAATGCCTGGACCTACCGCGATTACGTCATCAACGCCTTCAACCAGGACAAGCCGTTCAACCAGTTCATCCTCGAGCAGCTGGCCGCGGACCGCCTGATCGAGGAGGCCGCCAAGAAATCCAAGACCCCCGTCGCGAAGATGGAAGGCAGCTCGCGCGCCGCACTGGGCTTTCTCACGCTGGGCAACCGCTTCGAGGGCCGCATCGAGGATATCGTCAACGACCGGATCGATGTCACGTCGAAGGCCTTTCTCGGCCTGACGGTTTCCTGCGCCCGCTGCCACGACCACAAGTTCGATCCCATCCCGCAGAAGGACTATTACTCGCTCTACGGCATCTTCGCCAATTCCTACGAAAGCGCGATGGCGTGGGACCAGCCCTTCGTCCGTCCCGTGCCCAAGACGCCCGAGCTCGCGGACTACCTCGCCAAGGCCGAGGAGCTGAAAAAGAAGGAAGCCGCGGTTGAACAGGACTTTGTGGTGTTTCGCCAGAGCCGTACCGCCGATGCGGAAAAGCGCAAGGAGCTCCTGCGTCGCGAGCAGGAGGTCTCGCGTGAAATCGGCGACCTCGAGGCCACCCACCCCGGCGCCCCCGCCCGCGCCAATGCCATTTTCGATTCCCAGCTGCCCCATGACTTTCCGCTGCTAATCCGCGGCGAGGCCACGAACAAGGGCGACAACGTGCCGCGTCGTTTCCTCGAGATCCTTTCACCCGACCCGAAGAAGCGCCCCGAGTATCGCAGTGGCAGCGGCCGCCTCGAGCTGGCGCAGGCCATCGCGAGCCCGACCAATCCGATGACGGCGCGCGTCCTCGTGAACCGGCTCTGGCAGCAGCATTTTGGCACGGGCTTCGTCCTGACACCCGACGACCTCGGGAACATGTCCTCGCCGCCCACCCATCCCGAGCTGCTCGACTACCTTGCCTCGCGCTTCATGGAGGACGGCTGGTCGGTCAAAAAGATCCAGCGCCTTATCCTGCTGAGCAGTGTCTACCAGGAAAGCGCCGGGGACAACACGCGCTACGCGGACGCCGACCCGGACAACAAGCTCCACTGGCGCTACAACCTGCGCCGGCTCGATTTCGAGCAGGTGCACGATTCGCTCCTCGCCCTCGCTGGCACGCTCGATCCCACCATGGGCGGCCGTCCGGTCCGCATCGAGAGCGCGGACTTCGCCACGCGCCGCGCCGTCTACGCCTACATCGATCGCGCGAATCCTGCCGAGATCCTGACGCAGTTCGACTTTCCCAACCCGAGCGTGCCCTCGGGTCGGCGCTACGAGACCATCGTGCCGCAGCAGTCGTTGTTCATGATGAACGGCACGCTCGTCATCGAGACCGCCCGCAAGCTCACCCAGCGGCCCGAGTTCCTGGAGTTCGCCACCGATGAGGAACGCGTCACCTCGCTCTACCTCGCGGTCTTCCAGCGCCCGCCCAGCCAGCAGGAAATCGCGCTCAGCCTGCGCTACGTGCAAAGCACGCCGGGGGACAATTCCTTCGCGGCAGCCAACGAGCAGCGCATGGCCACCGCCAGCTCCCGCGCCGCCAAGCAGCAGGTGCAGCAGGCGCAGCGCGCCGCCCAGAATCTCCGCGGCAAGAACGTGTTTCAGGCCGAGCCCGGCGCCGCCGCCTTCACCAGCCGCGCCCCGCTCGACGCCTGGACCAAGCTCGCCCACGCCCTCTTCCAGACCAACGAGGCGATGTTCTACGACTGAGGCGGCGCCCTTTTGATTATTAGGTAGGGCGAACCCTCTGGGTGAGCCGCGGCTCGGCAGGGACGCCTCGCCCTACCCCATACTGTAGCTGCGTTTTATTTCCTCCCCGCCAAAATCTCACCCGCCTTCGTCTCGTCGAACGCGCCGTCCCATTTTGAGATCACCAGCGTCGCCACGGTGTTGCCCATTAGGTTGGTGAAGGTGCGGATCTCCGACATAAAGCGGTCGACCCCAAAGATGATCGCGAGCCCGGCAGGCGGAATCTTGCCCGTCGTCTCCAGCGTGGCCGCCAGCACGATGAAGCCGCTGCCGGTGATGCCCGCCGCGCCCTTCGACGTGAGCAGCATCACCGCCAGCAACCCGAGCTGCTGCACCAGCGTCAGCGGTGTGTCTGTCGCCTGCGCCACGAAGAGCGCCGCGCACGTGAGGTAGATGCAGGTGCCATCAAGATTGAACGAATAGCCCGCCGGCACCACCACGCCGACGACCGGCCGCGCGCAGCCGATCCGTTCCATCTTCGCCATCAGGCCCGGCAGCGCGGATTCAGACGATGACGTCCCGACCGCGATAAAGATTTCCTCCCGGATATATTTCATCACCCGCCACAGGTTGAACCCCGCCGCCCGCGCAATTGTGCCCAGCACGAGGAAGACAAACAGGAAGCAGGTGAGGTACACCGTCGCCAGCACCTGGCCGAGCGACACCAGCGCATGCACGCCGAATTTTCCGATGGTATAGGCCATCGCGCCAAAGGCTCCCACCGGTGCGAAACGCGTGACGATCGCGACAATGCCGAAAATCATCCGCGACACCTGGTCCACCAAGTTAATCACCGGCCGGCCATGGTCGCCGATCCGCGCGAGCGCGCAGCCGGTCAGGATCGCCAGCAGCAGGACTTGGAGGATGTCACCGTCGGCGAAGGCCCCGACAAATGTCTTCGGGATGATGTTGAGCAGGAATGTGACCGTCGACTGTTCATGCCCCGCGGAGATGTAATTGGCCACGGACTTGGTATCGAGCGACGCCGGATTGGCGTGCATGCCCGCGCCCGGTTTGAAAACATTGGCCACGATGAGCCCGATGAAGAGGGCCAGGGTCGTTACCAGCTCGAAATAAATCAGCGCCTTCGCCCCGACGCGGCCCATGCGCTTCAGATCGCCCATGCCCGCGATGCCCGCCACGACGGTGGTGAAGATGATCGGGGCGATCAGCATCTTGATCAGCTTGATGTAGCTGTCGCCGAGCGGCTGCACCGCGATGCCCCAGTCGGGTTTTACATAGCCGACCACGGCGCCGAGCACGATGGCCGCGATTACCTGCAGGTAGAGCGTGTCGCGTTTCTTCGGCGCGGCCGGGGGTACGGCGTCGGTCGGGGGTATCATCGCGCCGGAAGTTGAACAGCCCCGGAGGCCGCGTCAAAGTGTTTGGCTCTCCGCCACGAACCAATCCGCGAAGGGCCTTAAAGGCAGGGCGAACCGTCCCCGGTGAGCCGTGCGACTCTGCTAACTGGGTTTATTTCGCTATCTGCCTGGTCTGGTAGTGCGATCGATCCGGACCGGTTCCTCCGGCGGCGGCTTCGGCGCCAGCTTCGCCGCGAGCAGGGCGATGAGCACGGCGCCCACCACGATGCCGCGCGACCATTTCCTTCTCTCCGCCGGGTCGGGCATCCAGTCGGTCTCCTTCCGCGCCAGCGCCCCAATCACCATGAAAGGCAGCAGCAGCCAGACATACCACGGCGCGCCCAGTCGGTGCAGCACGTGGCGAAACCCGCCGGCCACCGAGAGGCCGAACAATCCAAAGGCAAACAAAGTCGAGAACGTGAGACTATGCCCGCGGATCGCCCGCCAAAACCATGCGGTGCCGGAGATGGGATTCACGTTTTCATTCTCGGGACGGGCGATGGCCGCGTCAAAGCGTTTGCCAGTGTCCTCCCATCTGCCGCAGCCTGCGGGATGCTTTCAACCTGGATTGCCGCCGCGATTTACATCGGGAGCTTTTTTGCCTTCATGTTCGGCATCCTGTTTTGGCGAAGAAGCCAACGAAAGGATCGCCGGCCTTTCGCGGAGAATTTCAAGCTCCTGCGTGGCCCGGGCGAGACCCAGCGGCGGGAAGTGGCCCGGCTCGATGAAACCATCGGTGAGCGGATGCTGGTCGCCCTTGGCCTCCCGGTCGTGATCGCAGGGATCCTGATCTGGATCACCACTCACCTGTCCGGTGTATGGCAGATCGTCGGTCTGGCGGTGACCCTGCTCGCCTTGCTTGGGGCGCTCTATCTCGTCACCCGCCTGTTGGTCGGGATGATGGAGAGCTCCGGCAACCGCTACCTCGGCTACTTCGGCGAGCGCATCGTCGCCGAGGCCCTCGAACCCCTGAAGGCCCAGGGTTTCCGCGTCTTCCACGACGTGCCGTGCGGCGATGGCCGGGCCTCCTTCAACATCGACCATGTCGCGGTCGGGCCGAATGGCGTGTTTGCGATCGAGACCAAGACCCGCCGCAAGGGTCGCGCCCGCGGCGGTTTCGCGGAGCACGAGATCATCTATGACGGCCAAGTGCTCGCCTATCCGTGGGGCGAGGACCGACACGGACTCGAGCAGGCGCAGCGCCAGGCCCGATGGCTCGCCGACTGGCTCACGCAACTCCTCGGACAGCGCCCGACGGTGAATCCTATCCTCACTTTCCCCGGCTGGATGATTATCCGCCGCGGCGCCGGTCCGGTGAATGTGCTGAATCCGAAGGAAATTCTTCCTGCCCTCCTTCCCCGCGGCACGCCCGTGCTCACTGGCGAGCAAATCGATCTCATCTCCCGCCAGCTCGACGCGCGCTGCCGCGATGTGGAATACTGAGCACCCCATCACCCTTTGCCCCCCAATCCGTCAGGCCCTAACCCCATGAATACCCTCAGACCCCTGCCCCTTGTTGTTTTCCTCGCCGCCCTGGCCCTCGGCCGCGCGGCCTTCGCCGCCCAAGCCGCGCCCGCCACCCAAAACATCGCTCCCGTGCCGGCGTTGGATGACATCACTGGCTTCGAACCGATCTTCGATGGCAAGACCCTCGCCGGCTGGGACGGCGATCCCGTCTACTGGCGGGTCGAGAACGGCTGCATCGTCGGCGAAATCACCGCGGCCACGATCATCAAGCAGAACACCTTTCTCATCTGGCGCGCCGGCGTCACCAAGGATTTCGAGCTGAAGGTCGAGTACCGTATCAGCGCGCAGGGCAACAGCGGCATCAACTACCGCAGCACCGAGGTGGCCGACCAGAAGTGGGTGATGCGCGGCTATCAGGCCGACATCGATGGCCCCGAGAAGAACAAGCCGCCGCTGCGCCACACCGGCCAGAACTACGAGGAGCGCGGCCGCACGTTTCTCGGACTCCGGGGACAGATTACGCGCCTCGAGGAAGGCAAGAAGCCGGCAATCATCGGTTCGCTCGGCGGCATCGAGGATACCAAGGCTTTCATCAACAATGACGGCTGGAACGAACTTCATATCATCGCCCGCGGCAACATCCTGATGCACATTCTGAACGGCCATCTGGTCAGCGTGGTCATCGACGATGATGCCAAGAACCGCCGCATGGACGGCGAGCTCGGCGTCCAGGTGCACGTCGGCCCGCCCATGAAGATCGAGTACCGGAACTTCCTGCTGAAGAAACTTTAATCCGGCCTCCCTGTTCGCTCCGCGTTCTCTGCGTTAATCTTCCGGATTTAAACGCAGAGGGCACGGAGGACTCGGAGTTCACTGGGCGAGTATTGCTGTCACCGCCGCAATCGCCGCCGCCTCGCGCTGCGCCCAACCGCCGCGGATTTCCACAAAGGGCAGCCCGCGTTTTTCCAGCGCATCCCGCCACAGTCGCCGGCATTTCTCCCGGCCGGCTTCGTCGGGGAAACTTCGCTGCGGATCCGGCTCAAACGGGATGTCAGTGTCACACAGCAGATACAGCGCGCAGCCGCGCGTCCGCTCCTCCGCTTCCGACCGCACCCACGCCGGACAGGCGCCGGGGAACAGCAAGTCGTCCCAGAGCACGCAGGTAAGCAGGTCCGTGTCCTGGAATACCACGCGACGCGCCCGACCCACCGCGTGATCTTCATTCGCCATTTGCCCGAGCGCGATGGTCCCGAGGTCTTCGGCCGTGATCTTTCCGCCGCGCAGGTCCCAGAATTCCCGCACGAATTCCGGCGCCCACGGCTCGCCGAAATGCTCCGCCAGTTTTTGTGCGAGCACGGTCTTGCCCGTCGACTCGGTGCCAAAAATAACGACGCGCTTCATGCCGGTTTCAGCCATTGGTCTCGGTCTTGGTCATCCCCGCCGCCACTGCTGCCAGCCCACCACCGCCAGCACGAGGTAGATCAGGTAGAGAAACGCCGTGTAGGCATGGTCCGCATTCCAGTAGGCCGGGATGGCCACCGCGTTGGCCAGGATCCACAGCGGCCAGTTCTCGATGTTCTTCCGCACCTGCAGCACCTGCGCCGCCACCATGAACCAGGCCGTGAATGCATCCCGCCACGGCATGACTGCGCCCGTCCACCGCTCCGGCCCGAGCGCCCAGATCACCGTGGCGAGCGCAGCGGCCGCCACCGTGATGATCCGTGCCCGCCATCCCAGCACCGTCACCGGCAGCTCGGGCGCCGTGCCGCGGGCGCGCCCCCAGTGCCTCCAGCCCCAGGCCAGCGCGACAAAATAGAAACCCTGCAGCGTCGCGTCGGCCGGGAACTTCATCTGCAGGAACAGCACGCCCTGCAGCGTCACGCCTGCGAGCCCCACCGGAAACGCCCAGAGGCTGCGCCGGATCATCAGCCACACCCCCGCAACGTTCAGCGCGAGGTTGAGCTGGTCCAGCGCCGGCGCCGTCGTCAGGCCCGTCCAGATGTTCCGCAGGATTTCATGCACGCCCGTTCTTGGCGCTATTTCGCCCCCGCCACAAACGTTTCCAGCGCCCCGCGCGTTAATTGGCCAAGTTCTCACCCCGATTCCCAATCACCAATTCCAAATTCCCAACTACTCAGCACCAATTATCAACTCCCAATTCCCAACTACCCACGCGGCTTCGCCCCACCCTTGGCGTCGGTCTCTCCTCACCCCGCATTTTGCGCCACAAACGTCTCCATCGTCTCGCGTGTAATGATATACCGCGCCCCGCAGCGCGGGCAGCGGATCTCGATCTTCGGGTCGCCGCCGAACAGCGCGTCCGGATCCTGGCGCATCGGCGACGCGAGCACCTCCAGCATGCGCCCTTCATTGCAGCCGCAATGCCAGCGGTAGATCCGGCGCTCCAGCAGCGACAGCGTCTCGGTCGTGTCCAGCGTGCGCACCTGCTCCGCCGTGAGCGAACGCAGCCAGTTGAGGTCGCAATCGGGATGCTCCGCCACCAGCGCAAAGTCCTCCTCGCCCAGCTGGAAGTACCGCGCCATCCGCTGCTCGCTCTGCGCATAGAACTTCTCGGCCGCCGCCAGCGGGTCGGCCCCGGTGAAGCCCACCGTGCTGCGCCGCTTCGGCTGGTTGCCGCTCACGACGTCGGCGTAAAACAGGTTTTCCGGCAGCTCCTTCACGTTTTCATCGAACACCCGGCCGGTGATCGCACCGGTTTCATTGTCGCCGGTGAGAAAGAGGTTCACCAGCGGCGCCTGGAAATTGATCGTCCATGCCGTGAGTTCCTTCCACGGCCGGGACGCGCAGTGCAAGGTGAACGCCGCGAGCGCGCGCTTGAACATCGCGTCGTGCTCCGGCACCAGCTTCAGCCCCTGGTCGGCCAGGTGCAGGTAGCGATCCACGTAAAGGTCGCTGAACTCGGCGCGCGCGAACAGCACGTTGCGGTTGCGCACAAAATAAGTGCGCACCTCCAGGCCGGAGTCAGCAGTATTGGGCAGGGACGATGTCGGCATGCATAAATGTTATGCCCCTTTGGTGCCTTGTCCAATTTCCCGCAATACTTTGGTTGGCACGGCCAGTTTCCGAAATCGAACTGGGTGCACGCAATGAGAGCCCCTACATCCGCAGGCCTCAGCCCGCGAGCGCGTGCTTCAGCTTCTTCACCTTTGGCGCGATCACGTACGAGCAGTAGCCTTCGTTCGGGTGCTTCGCGAAGTAGTCCTGGTGGTAGTCCTCGCCGGACCAGAACTTCACCAGCGGGACGATCTCGGTCGTGAGCTTGTCGCGGAAGATCTTGGCGGCGGCGGCACGTGATTTCTCGGCGGCGGCTTTCTGGGCGTCGTTCGCGTAGAGGATGATCGAGCGGTACTGCGGGCCCATGTCGTTGCCCTGGCCGCCGACTTGCGTGGGGTTGTGCACCTTCCAGAAATATTCCAGCAGCGTGTCGAACGACACCTGCGCCGGGTCGTAGTCGATCTTGATGACCTCGGCATGGCTGGTGGTGTGGGCGCAGATCTGCTCGTAGGTCGGATTCGGTTCCTTGCCGCCGGCGTAGCCGGACGTGACGTGCTTCACGCCGGGCAGCAGCTTGTACGCGGCCTCGGTGCACCAGAAGCAACCGCCACCAAGGACGAGAGATTCAATTTTGGATTCAGCAGTCATGGGATGGTATACGGATCAGTTTCGCGCAGAGACGCAGGGACGCAAAGATAAGAGCATGATTTCTCGGCTTTATTCCTCTGCGCCTCAGTGCCTCTGCGCGAAACAAAGCTTCCTCATCCGCACGAACCTCTTATTTTCCATGTCGTGACCGCCTCCACCGAAAAAGACTGTCGGCTGGATAAATGGCTTTGGTGCGTGCGCGTGTTCAAGACGCGCGCCGAAGCGACCGAGGCCTGCCGCGCCGGCAAGGTGCTGATCGGCCCGCTCGAGGCCAAGCCCGGCCGCGATGTCCATGCCGGCGAGACGATCAGCGTCAAGGTCGGTGTCACCCAGCGTACGCTCAAGGTCCTCGGCCTGCCTCGCTCGCGCGTCGGGGCCAAGCTCCTGCCCGAATTCATGGCGGATCTCACCCCCGCGGCGGAATATGAGCGCGCACGGCAGGCCGGCATCGAGCACGCCCTCGCCCACGAACGCGGCCGCCCGACGAAAAAGGACCGCCGCGATATGTCGCGGCTTTTCGGCTTCGAGTAAGCGATTTAGCATCTGATCGGAATTTTGGCCGCAAAAAGGCGCAAAAGATCGGGGGCTGCGGAAACATTCACATTGCGCCTATAGGCGCGCGGAAGCCTCGAGACTTAACCTTGGAATTTTTGCGCCTTTTCGTGGCCATAAATTCCGAAGTCTGAACATTTCCTTACCGTGACAGCTTGCGGTACTTGATCCGGTGCGGCTGGTCCGCCTCCTTGCCCTTGCGGCGGCGGAAGTCCTCCAGATACCCCGAGTAGTTGCCATTGAACCAGTGGACATAGCTGTCGCCCTCGAACGCCAGGATGTGCGTCGCCACGCGGTCAAGAAACCAGCGGTCGTGTGACACCACGACGGCGCAGCCGGCGAAATTCTCCAGTCCCTCCTCCAGCGCGCGGATCGAGTTCACATCGAGGTCGTTGGTCGGCTCGTCGAGCAGGATCAGGTTCGCGCCGCTCTTTAGCAGTCGCGCGAGGTGCACGCGGTTGCGTTCGCCGCCGGACAGCACACCGACTTTCTTCTGCTGGTCGGCCCCGGTGAAGCCGAACTGCGCGCAATAGGCCCGCGAGTTTAATTCGCGGCCCGGCATCCGGATGATCTCCTCGCCGCCGCTGATCGCCTGCCAGATCGTCTCGTGGTCCGGCAGCGAGTCGCGCGACTGGTCGACGTGCGCGATCTTCACGGTGTCGCCCACGCGCAGCGTGCCGGAGTCGGGCTTCTCCGCCGCAGTGATGAGCCGGAACATCGTGGTCTTGCCCGCGCCATTGGGGCCGATCACGCCGACGATGCCGCCGGGCGGCAGCGAGAAATTCACGTTCTCAAACAGCACGTTTTCGCCGTAGCTCTTCGTGAGATTCTGCGCCTCGACCACCAGCGTCCCCAATCGCGGGCCCGGTGGGATAAGCAGTTCGAACTCCTTTTCCTTCTCCGCCACGTTTTCCTTCAGCATGTTCTCATAGGCGCTGATGCGTGCCTGCGACTTGGCAACGCGGGCCTTCGCGGATTTCCGGATCCACTCGAGCTCGCGCGCCATCGCCTTCTGCCTGCGGTCCTCCGTGCGCTGCTCGATAGCCGCGCGCGCCTGCTTCTGCTCCAGCCATTGGGAATAATTCCCCTTCCACGGGATCCCGTGGCCGTGCGACAGCTCGAGGATCCACTGGGCCACATTATCGAGGAAATAGCGGTCGTGTGTCACGGCGATGACCGTCCCCTCGTAGCGCGCAAGATGCTGCTCGAGCCACTGCACGCTTTCGGCGTCCAAGTGGTTGGTCGGCTCGTCGAGCAGCAGGATCGCGGGCTTCTGCAACAGGAGCCGCGCCAACGCCACGCGGCGCCGTTCGCCGCCGGAGAGTTTGTCCACGGGCTGGTCGCCAGGCGGACACCGGAGCGCATCCATCGCCATCTCGACCTGCGGCGCCACGTCCCACGCGCCGAGTGCGTCGATCTTCTCCTGCAATTCGCCCTGCTTCGTCATGATCGCGTCCTTGGCGGCATCGTCGGCGGCGGCACTGAGCTCATCCCAGGTGGCATCGTAGGCCGTCGTGAGGTCGGTGAGGTGCTTCACCCCTTCCTCGACGCAGGCCCGAACCGTTGCGCCGGGCGTAAGATGCGGCTCCTGCTCGAGCAGCCCGATGGCATAGCCCGGCTCGAAGTGGACGCGCCCGTCGATGTCGGTGTCGCGCCCCGCGAGGATGCGCAGCAGCGATGACTTGCCCGAGCCGTTGAGTCCGAGGACGCCAATCTTCGCGCCGAAATAAAACGACAGCGAGATGTCACGGAGGATTTCCTTGCGCTCGATTTTCTTCGAGACGCCCAGCATCGAGAAAATGATCTTGGGCTCGTCGGGCTTGGCCATGCGCGCCACTCAACCGGACACCCACCATGTCGCAAGCCCATCGTGTCTCCAATCCTCCCGATTAATTTCGCGCAGAGGCGCCAGGACGCAGAGCGAGCCAAGGATATTTGCCTCTCCGTCGCCGTATCCTGATCCCAACGGTGCTTTGCTCTGCGCCTCCGCGCCTCTGCGCGACACATGGCTCCTTCCGATTCAATCCCCGCCTTGCCTCCAGCTCCGACTCCGCGCAACTTTTCCCTCTCGTTTGATGTCCCCCTGCGCGTCCGCCATAGCTCCAGCGACGGCGGATCCCCCTGTCTCCTGTCACCTCCCCCATGAAATCCCACCCCTTCCGTCTCGGCTGCCTCATCACCCTCGGCCTCCTGACACTCGCCTCGCTGGCTTCGGCCGCGGCCACCGCGCCGGTCAAGATCGGCTTCCTCGTCAAGCAGCCCGAGGAGCCCTGGTTCCAGCTCGAATGGAAATTCGCCGACCAGGCCGCCAAGGAACTTGGGTTCACCGTGATCAAGATCGGCGCGACCGATGGCGAGAAGGTGCTCAGCGCCATCGACAATCTCGCCGCCAACGGCGCGCAGGGTTTTGTCATCTGCACACCTGACACCCGACTCGGAGCCGGCATCGCCGCCAAGGCGAAGTCCGCCGGCCTGAAGCTCATCAGCGTGGACGACCAGTTCCTCGGCGCCAATGGCCAGCCCATGGCCGCCATACACCATCTCGGCATTTCGGCCGGCAAGATCGGCGCGGATGTTGGCACAACGCTCTTCGCCGAGATGAAGAAGCGCAACTGGACTGCGGCCGACACCGCCGTGTGTGCGGTGACGTTCGAGGAACTCGCCACGGCCAAGGAACGCACGGATGGCGCAATCGGCGCGCTGACCGCCGCCGGCTTTGCCAAGGACCACATTTTCAAGGCTCCGCAGCGCACCAGCGACATCCCGGGCGCGTTCGACGCCGTCAACATCCTGCTCACCCAGAAGCCAACGGTGAAGCACTGGCTCGTCTGCGGCATGAACGACAGCGCCGTGCTCGGCGCCGTGCGCGCCCTTGAAAGCCGGGGCTTCGCCGCCGACAGCTCCGTCGGCGTCGGCATCAACGGCACGGATTGCATCGTGGAACTCGAGAAGGCCAAGCCGACCTCGTTCTACGGCTCGATGCTGCTTTCACCCAAGCGCCACGGGAGCGAAACCGTCACGATGATGTACCATTGGATCAAGGACGGCCAGGAACCCGCCCTCGACAGCCGCACCACGGGCATCCTGATCACACGCGAAAATTTTCGCCAGGTGCTCAAGGAGCAGGGCATCCGGGAATAATGGGTAGGGACGCGCGGCCCTGCGCGTCCGCGGACGGGCCCGGACGGGCAGGCTGCCCGTCCCTACCTCACAAACCACCATGACCGCCACCGCCCTCGCCTTCAGCCGCGTGTCGATGGAGTTTCCCGGCGTGAAGGCGCTGGATGACGTCTCCTTTGGCGTGGCGGCCGGCTCGGTCCACGCACTCGTCGGGGAAAACGGCGCCGGCAAATCCACGCTGCTCAAGATTCTCAGCGGCGCCTACACGCCCTCCGGCGGTTCGCTGATGATCGACGGCCAGCCCCGCGTCTTCACCTCCACGGCTGACGCCCTCGCCGCCGGCGTGGCGGTGATTTATCAGGAGCTCCATCTCGTCCCGGAGATGAGCGTGGCGGAGAACCTTTTCCTCGGTCACCTGCCGCAGCGCCTCGGCCTCGTGAACCGGAAGCAACTTGCCGACGCGGCGCGGAAACAGCTCGACCTGATCGGCGAGCAGATCGAACCCTCGACGAAGGTCGGCCGCCTCCCGCTGGCCCAGCGGCAGATGGTCGAGATCGCCAAGGCACTCACCCGCGGCGCGCGCATCATCGCCTTCGATGAACCGACCAGCAGCCTGTCCGACCGCGAGGTCCGCCGCCTCTTCACCATCATCCGCGAACTCAAGGCTCGCGGTTGCGCCATCCTCTACGTCTCGCACCGCATGGAGGAGATCTTCGAGCTGTGCGACGCCATCACCATCCTGCGCGACGGCCGGCACGTCGAGACGGGCGCTCTCGGCGCGTTCTCGCGCGACAAGGTTGTCCAGCGCATGGTCGGCCGCGAGCTGGCCAACATCTACAACTACGCGCCGCGCCCCCACGCCGGCGCCGGCCTGGTCGTCGAGGGCGTGTGCGGGCCGGGGCTCGCCGAGCCCTGTTCATTTGCGGCAGAAGCTGGCGAGATCTTCGGTTTCTTCGGGCTGATCGGCGCCGGCCGCAGCGAACTACTGCGGCTCCTCTACGGCGCGGTCAAAAAGACCGCCGGCCGCGTGACCTTCGCCGGCCGCGAGCTGGCGATCGCCTCGCCCCGCGACGCGATCGGCGCCGGCGTCGTGCTCTGCCCTGAAGATCGGAAAAAGGAGGGTGTCATCCCCATCCGCTCCGTGCTCGAGAACACCAACCTCAGCGCTCGTCGCCGCCATGCGCGCGGCGGCATCCTGATCGATGAGAATTGGGAGCACGCCAACGCGACTCGTCGCGTCGAGCAGTTGCGCGTGAAAACCCCCTCGCTGCGCCAGCTCATCCGCAACCTCTCCGGCGGCAACCAGCAGAAGGTCATCCTCGGCCGCTGGCTCTCCGAGACGGTGAAGGTCATCCTCCTCGACGAACCCACGCGCGGCATCGACGTCGGCGCCAAGAGCGAGATCTACGCGATCATGCAGGATCTCGCGCGCCAGGGCGTGTGCGTGATCATCGTCTCCAGCGAGCTGCCCGAGGTGCTCGGTGTGTCCGACCGCATCGCCGTGATGCGCCAGGGCCGCATCGCCGCCATCCTCGACCGCGCCGACGCCAGCGAGGAAAAATTGCTGAAGCTCGCCCTCCCCGTCGAAACCGCCCGCGCGAGCTAAAGTCCGACCTTCAACTTTCAGTTTTTCAGCTTTTCAGTTTTCAGCTTTTACCCGTCTCCTCCCCGCTCCCATGCCCACCGCCTCCCGCAAAACCCTCAGCGCTTTCCTCGACAAGGCCGGCATGCTCGTCGTGCTCGCGATCCTTTTCCTCGGCTGCGCGCTCGGCGTGGATAATTTCTTCTCCTGGGCGAACATGAAGGGCCTCACCCTGGCCGTTTCCATGACCGGGATGGTCTCGTGCACGATGCTGTTCTGTCTCGCCGCCGGCGATTTCGACCTCTCGATCGGCTCGGTCGTGGCCTGCTCGGGCATGCTGGCAGCCGTGGTCATGAACCACACGGGCAGCGTGGCCCTCGGCGTGCTGGCCGGGCTCGGGCTCGGCGCGCTCGTCGGGCTGTTCAACGGTTTCATCGTGGCCCGGCTGAAAATCAACGCCCTGATCACGACGCTCGCCACGATGCAGATCGTTCGCGGGCTGGGTTACGAAACGAATCACGGGAATTCGATCGGCATCACGCAGGAGGGATTTTTCTGGCTCGGTTCGTCGTCTTTTTTCGGGATACCCACGCCGGTCTGGATCACCGCCCTCTGCTTTGCGGCGTTTGGGTTTCTTCTTAACCGCACGGTCTTTGGTCGCGATGCCCTGGCCGTGGGCGGAAATCCGGAGGCCGCCCATCTCGCGGGCATCTCGGTGGAGAGGATCAAGATCACGATCTTCACCCTGCAGGGGATCATGGCGGCGTTTGCCGGCATCGTCCTCGCCTCCCGGGTCACCAGCGGACAGCCCAAGACCTCGGAAGGGTTCGAACTCGAGGTCATCTCGGCCTGCGTGCTGGGCGGCGTGTCGCTGACCGGCGGCGTCGGCAGCATGGCCTTCGTCATCGCGGGCGTGTTCATCATGGGCATCGTCCAAAATGCGATGAGCCTGCTGAACCTCGACTCCTTTCACCAATACATCGTGCGCGGCAGCATCCTGCTCGCTGCCGTCCTCTTCGACCGCTGGAAGCGCAGACGCGGCGCTGCGTGAGGCTGGAACGGAATGCCCTGATCCGTCCATGAAGCTTCCGATTGTCAGAATCATTTCCTTTTTCTCTTTGCTGTTCGTGCCATTGGCCGGTGCCGATAATTCGGCAGCACCACCCGCCTCGGCCGCGACACCAAAGGAGGATATCGGATCCGCGCGAGGTCTGTTGGGTTTGCTCCTCCGTCCCTTTGACCCCAATCTCAACATGGAGATGACGGTCATCACGGAAATGACCGACGAGGGGCGCAAACTTCCCGCCGTCTCTCCCGATCATCCCGCCTATTATCAGGCGGAATCCAATGGTAATCGCGAGATGGGCGGAAAGTTCGCCCACGAGCAGACGATGACACCCGAGGAAGTCGCACCCTTGCTGGAACATGGCCTCGCCATCAACGGCTATCAGCCCGCCAAAATTCCCGACCACCCGCCCAGCCTGGTCGTCTTCTATTTTTGGGGAACGCACAACGCGATCGACCCAGACATTGCGAATATTTCTCCCAACCAGCTTCTCCGCAATGTACTGGACCGCGCCGCGCTCGTCGGAGGGAAGAAATTCTCCGATGAAGTGGCCGAGGTCATCCGGGAGAGCCAGGACGCGACGTTTCCGCCGCCGCCGGTGGAATTCTTCAAGATGCGCAAGGCGAACAACGAGGCCCTGTTGAACCAGGCGTTGGGCGATGTGTTTTATGTCGTCGCCTCCGCCTTCGACTACCAGTCCGTCGCCAAAGGCCATCCCGTGCTGCTCTGGCGGACACGCATGACCGTGATGTCCCAAGGCGTGCAGATGAAGAAGGCGATTCCCGCCGCCGTCGCCGGTGCCGGCCAATATTTTGGGCGCGAGATGACCGACCCCGCCATCATCCACCAAAGCTCCACGCCGGAAGGCAAGGTGCAGATCGGCACGCCGACCGTCGTGGATCCATCGCCGACCTCACGTGAATCGGAAAAAAAGTGAGGCGGAGCCCTTAGCCTGACTGCGTGCTCAGCTCCAAGTCGTCGAGGTACGCCAGAGCGTCCTCCCGGTTCGCGCCGCACATCAGTTCCGTCGGCCGCAGGCTCACGCAGACCGCTGGGCGCTCCGGTTTCCCGAAAAGGGCGCAACGGTAGTCCGGCAGGAGCTGCACGCACGGGATCCCCGCCGGCTTGCCGCGGGGCATGCCGGGGATCAGCGAAGAGATCGAGGGCGCGATGCAGCACGCGCCACAGCCGGGACGGCATTCCATGCCGGGGAGATTAACCACGAAGGGTACGAAAGATAAGCTTTAGTTGCAGCGGCGGTCTACTTGTCCGCCATAGCCCTGGTCGCCTCTGGCGCCGCCAAAGGCGGGTAAACTTCGGCGACGGTGGATGACCGCCGGTTTGAAAGGTAATCGGCGCTCATAGAGCGCCGCTACAGTTCAGCCTCGTGACCTCAGCTGCTACGTTCAGGAGCAGTTCCAGCGGCATGAATCCGGTCGATAGCCGCCGATTTTTTACAACCTGCAGATTGTTGCACACTTGCTTTACGTGGGCGTTTTTTGTGTCCAGCGTGCCCGGTCATGAAGCCGGTCAAGGTCCCCGCGTTTGAACTCTTTCTCCACGAGATGATCCCCCTCGCGAAGGCGATGGGCGTCGGCGTGGAGGTGAGTGACGACCGTTCCCTGACCCTGATCGCGCCCAAGGAGCAGAACAAAAATTCGCTCAACACCGCCTTCGGCGGCAGCCTCGTCTCACTCGCCACCCTCGCCGGCTATGGTGTCGTATGGGAGCTGATGAAAAACGAAAAGGGCGCCAACAAGCCCGAGTGGCACATCGTCGTGAAGGAAAGCCGCGCCGCCTACCGCCGCCCCGTGATCGGCGACCTGCGCGCCATCTGTGAACGGCCCGCCCAGGCGGCCATCGCGGAATTCAAGGAAGCCCTCTCCCGCTACGGCAAGGCCAAGCTCAAGCTGCGCGCCCGCGTCATCGAGGGCGGCCAGACCGCCGTCGATGTCACGGCGGCGTTCGTGGTGATCAAGTAAGCGCGGCCGCGGAGCGGCCGGGTGGTTATTGGTTAACCGTTCTCGGTAATCCGGGTATTCAAGCTTTGCGTGGCGCATCTGCATGACGCGCTCCGTTCGCCGTGACCGAATAACCGATAACCGTTAACCGATAACCAGGGCGCGTCAGCGCCCTCTCAGCTTCTGCGCCTGCGCGTAGAAATCCTTCTCCCATTTCGTCTGGTTGTCCTGCGCCTCACGGATGAAAGACGTGAAGACCGCCGCGCGCAGGATGAACCAGTTAAGCAGGTTGAACGGAAACCATACCGGCCGCACGAAATCCACGAACAGCACCGCGCGCCAGCCGTCGGTGTCGTTCCACACCTCGTGGTCGTAGCTGTCGTCGAAGAGCAGGCACTTGCCCTCCTCCCAGGTGCAGATCTGGTCGTCGACGCGGATGCGCACCTGGTCGCGCGGCTCGGGCACCTGAAGGGCGAGGTGCAGGCGCAGCACGCCGTTGTAGGGACCGCGATGGGCGGGGATGTGCTTGCGGGGCGCAAGGATCGAGAAAAAACCCGTCTTCATCCCGGGGATTTTCTTCAGCGCGGCAACGGTCGCGGGACAGCGGCGGGCGTTCTCCTCACTCCATGAGCCGTAGCCGCAGAAGATGAAGGTTTTCCAGTTGTTGTCGGTCTGGATGGTCTTCACCTCACTCGAGATGTCTTGGAAATTCGGCAGCTCGTCGCGGCGCTGCATCACCTGGTCCAGCTCGGCGCGGATCGCGCGCCAGTCGGCCTCGACCGCAGCCGACCAGGGAAAGTCCGCGCGGGTGTAGACCGGCTTGTCACCGACACGGGAAAATTTCGCGAGGCACCATTCGGCACCGTCGAGGAACTTGGCGATCACCTTGGCGGTGAATCCGGTGGGGGGCTTGAGGGGTTTGCCTTGGACTTTGCCGCGGGCCATGGAGGTTTCGGCGAACCGCCGGGGTCCGCCCCAGGAATTAGGGTTGTGGTTGATCCGGCCGTTTCAGTCTGGGGTGCCGGCCGGACTTCAACTCTGAAATATCCAAACCGGAGTTAAGCAATCACGAATAAACCAAGGTGGAACGCGCTGACCTCAACGCGCTGCGGCGAAGCCGCTCCAATCCAGCCCGTTGGGGACAACACGCTCCACCTGCTCAGATGTGCTTCGAGTCCGCCTCGTCCTTCTTCACGTAGCCGCTGTCCTGCCGCTGGTGATTCACCTGGTTTTTCTTGAGATAGGCCTGGTAGACATCCTCGGCCGTCATGCCGAGCGTCTGCGCGAGCGAAACGAGGAAGTGGAACAGATCGACGACCTCCACCTTCGCGTTCTGCTCGTCAAACTTCTGGTACTTGGCCCACCATTTCCACGGCACCGAATCGATGAGCTCGGCGGTCTCCTGCTGCATCGCGCGGGTGTAGTTGAGGACCCATTTGGTTTTTTCCTCATCAGTCGGCGGCGGGAGCTTGACCCCGATGCGCTGGTTGAGGGCGTCCTGCATGCGGAAGATTTCCTCGAGTTTGTCCATGGCCGCGAGGCTGCCCGCGCGGGACGGCGCGTGGCAAGTGGGTAGTGGATTCTTTTGAGGTAGGGCGAACCCCTGGTCGCCTTCGGCGCCGCCAAAGGCGGGTAAACCTCCGGGTGAGCGGTGGCTCCGCCTTCGCCCAGGCTTCGGCGGACAAGTCGACGGGAGAACGCCTCGCCTTAACCGCAGACCACAACCGGCAAGAGCGACCGGTTGTCCCGGTGCGGCTTATACTGCACCCGCGCAATGATTTGAGTTCGTCGCCTCACTGAAAAGCACCCGGAATTAGCAGTTGCCCCGGGAGGCGAAAGAAGCGACAGTGATTCCTTGATGCATACGTAGAGCGCGTTTCCCGCGTTCCGCCTGCCTCATTAACCACCCGGGCTGCTCCCGCCTCGCGTTGAGCGCCCTAGTCACAAAACACACACATACCATGTCAGATACAGCATCGACCGGCGCGCCTGCCGCGGCTCCCAGCGAGCCCCTTTCGGCGCCGGCCTCGTCCGCGGCCCGCGTGCCGGCGGACGCCCCCGCGCCGTTCGGAACGTTCGGCGCCGCCCGCGGTTCAGGTCTCGCCCGCGGCAAACGCCCAGCCCAGTCCGCGGCCCCCTCGGCCGCTTCGTCCACCAGTCCCGATTACAAACCCACGTCGATTGAGGTCATCACACCGCAGCGGGAATACAAAAACCCGTTCGCCGTCGAGCAGCCCGCCGCCGTTTCCACCCCTGCGCCCGTCGAACCGGCTGCCCTGCCGGTCGTGGCCACCACGCCAACGGTAACGCCGGCGCACGTCCCCGAGCCGGTCTCTGCTCCCGTCGCAGCCCCCGCCGCGATCTTCAAGCCTGCGGCCCGGCCCGCGCCGATAGCTCAGCCCGCGGCCGCTTCGACCGATTTGTTCCCCTTGGATGGCCCGGGAGCCAGCGAGGAGAAATCGGAACTCAATATCCTTCCGCCCGCCGAGTCCAAGCGTGTCGCCCAGAGCTGGGAGAACCGCCCGGAATCGAGCGGAGCCTCCTCCTCCGAGTCACGCCCGCGCCGCGATGACCGCCCGACGTTCCGCCCGGAACGCCGCGACGCCCGTCCCGAAGGCGAAGCCCAGGCCAGCCGCCCGGAGGCCCGCGAGGGTCGCCCGGAAGGCCGTGATGGCCGGGGTGGACGCCAGTCAGGCCGCGACCAGAAGTTTGATCCGCGCGAACCACGCCGCGATTTCCGTTCCGAGCCCCGCGCTCCTTATGTCTCCGACCGTCCGGCTGCGCAGCCGAAAAAGTCCGGCGGCTTCCTCGGCTGGTTGAAGGGCCTGTTTGGCATCAAGGATGCCCCGGGCCAATCCACTCAGGCCGGCGGCAACCGTGACGAATCCAGCCATGACGGCCAGCACCGCCAGCATCGCCGCCGCCACCGCGGCGGCCGCGGCCGGGGCGGC
Source organism: uncultured Opitutia bacterium (assembly GCA_903902745.1). Lineage (GTDB taxonomy): Bacteria > Verrucomicrobiota > Verrucomicrobiia > Opitutales > Opitutaceae > CAIUWA01. The sequence goes on from CAIUWA010000017.1 coordinate 20,347, forward strand.
TTCCAAGGCGACAATCGCGGTCCCCGCGACGGCCAGGGCCAGTCCCAGTTTCGTGGCGAGGGCGGCCAGCCCCGGCACGAAGGCGAAGGCCGGGGTGACCAGCCGCAGGGCGACGGTTTCCGTCGTCGCCGCCACCGTGGCGGCCGCGGCCGGCACCAAGGCGGCGGCGGCTACGGCGGCGATCCGCGCCCCGAGGGCACGCAGGGCGGCGGCGCCATCTGAGCCGTCGTTCTCGTTAAAACCTTGCCAAGGCGTCCGCACTCGCGGACGCCTTTTTTGCGCCCAAGCGCGTCCGCCGAAGCTTTGGCGAAGGCGGATCTTCCGCTTTGGTTTCCGTTCAGGCTTTCAACTTTCAACTCCTCGCCTTCAACTTTTCACCCGATGGCCGATCTCATCGTCAACGGCGGCAAACCCCTCGCGGGCACCATCACGCCGTCCGGCAACAAGAATTCCATCCTGCCGGTCTTCTGCGCCACGCTGCTCACGGACGAGCCGGTGACGATCCGGAACGTTCCCGCCATCACTGATCTCGACAAGCTCGTCGCCTTCTTCCGCGCCCAGGGCTCGCACATCGACTGGAACCACGACACCGGCGAGATGCGCGTGGATCACTCGACGTTCAAAAGCACGCTGGTCAACGACGAGCTGCCGCAGGACATGCGCTCCACCGTGCTGCTCTACCCCGCCCTGCTGCGCCGCCTCGGCAAGATCAGTATCCACTCCAACGCCCAGGGCTGCTCGCTCGGGGTGCGCGAGATCGATCCGCACCTTGAGGTGCTGCGTGCGCTCGGCGCCACCGTCACCGAGGGCGAACCACTCGTCATCGCCGCCGCCGGCGGTTTTCAGGGCGCCCGCCACTGGCTCGACTACATGTCGGTCACCGTCACCGAGAACTTCGCCATGGCCGCGGCGCTCGCCAGCGGGACGTCCACGCTCATCAACGCCGCCAGCGAGCCGCACGTCCAGGACCTCTGCGCGGCCCTCGTCGCCATGGGCGCGTCCATCGAGGGCATCGGCACGAGCATGCTGAAGATCACCGGGGTCAAAAAGCTCCGTGGCGCCACCATCACGATCAATTCCGACTACCATGAGATCGTCACGTTCCTCGCCCTCGGCGCCATCACCGGCGGCGAGATCCGGGTGAAGGAATCGCTGCCCCACCACTTCGACCTGATCACGCGCTCGTTCAAGAAGCTCGGCGTGGTGGTCGAGCACGAGGGCACCACCGCCATCGTGCGCCGCAACCAGCGCCTGAAGGTGGAGGATCCTTACACCTCGAACCTGCTCGCCAAGATCGAGGCCGCGCCGTGGCCGTATTTTTCCGTCGACCTGCTGCCGCTCATGATCGCCCTCAGCACCCGCGCCGAGGGCACGATCCATTTCTGGAACAAGGTCTATGAAAACGGCTTTGCCTGGATGCCCGAGCTGGCGAAATTCGGCGCCCATGTGGTCGTGAGCGACCCACACCGCATTGTCGTGTTCGGGAACCGGCCGCTGCGCCCCGCCGTGGTCGTCTCGCCCTACGTCATCCGTGCGGCCGTCGCGCTCACGATGGTCGCCGCCGCCATCCCCGGCCGCAGCGTCGTGCGCAACGCCGAGATCATCAAGCGCGCCCACCCGCGCTTCGTCGAAAACCTCCGCAGCCTCGGCGCGGAGCTGGAATGGAAGTAGGGATTGGGAGTTTGTAGTTGGGAATTTGTAATTTGGATTCCAGAACTAGTCATCACCGCCGCCGTGAACGAATCCCAACTGCCAACTGCCAAATCCAAACTGCCCGCGGCCGCCCCGGCGACCGGCCTGGGATTCATTTCCACCACCCTCGCCGCGCCCATCACGGCCGCCGAGGCCGCGCTGCGGCCGCTGTCGTTCTCCGACTTCACCGGCCAGCCCAAGACCATCGAGCGTCTGCAGGTAATGGTTGGTGCCGCCAAGAAACGCGGCGAGGCGCTGAACCACATCCTGTTCTCCGGCCCGCCCGGACTCGGCAAGACCACCCTCGCCTTCATCCTCGGCCATGAGCTCGGCAAGAGCGTCCGCGTGACCTCCGGCCCGGTGATCGAGAAGGCCGGCGACCTCGCGGGCCTGCTCACCAACCTCGAGGAGGGCGACATCCTGTTCATCGACGAGATCCACCGCATCCCGAAGACGGTCGAGGAATACCTCTACTCCGCGATGGAGGACTTCCGCCTCGACATCATGATCGACCAGGGCCCCAACGCCCGGAGCGTCCGCCTCTCGATCCCCCGCTTCACCCTCGTCGGCGCCACGACCCGCAGCGGCCTGCTCACCGCGCCGCTCCGCTCGCGCTTCACGCTCCAGACGCGTCTCGACTACTACGACCACGCCACGCTCGAGGGCATCGTCCGCCGCAGCTGCGGCCTGCTCCAGGTCGCCATCGATGACGGCGGCGCCAAGGAAATCGCGACGCGCGCCCGCGGCACGCCGCGCGTCGCCAACAACCTGATCAACTTCGTCCGCGACTACGCGCAGGAGCGCGCCCAGGGCAAGATCACCCAGCCCGTCGCCGCCGCCGCGCTCGAGCTGCTGGAAATCGACGCCGCCGGCCTCGACGAAATGGACAAGCGCATGCTCCGCGTCATGGCCGAAAATTACCGCGGCGGCCCCGTCGGCATGAGCACCATCGCCGTCGCCGTCGGCGAGGAAGCCGAGACACTCGAGGAAGTGCACGAGCCCTTCCTCATCCAGGAGGGCTATCTCCAGCGCACGCCCCAGGGCCGCATGCTGACGGCCAAGGGCTACGTTGCCATCGGGCTGAAGCCACTGGTCGGCGAGCAGGGATCGTTGCTCTAGAAAGCCGGGTTTGAATTATCGTCTGCTTTCACAGCAAACCCGGAGTTGCCAGATTCACCCAGCCGATTATTTGTCCTCTCGTGGTCACGCTTGAACACAGTCCCGTTTCCTCTTCGCCCATGGTGCTTGGCGGAACCCTGGTTTTTCGGGGCACGCGCGTGCCGGCGCAAACCTTGTTCGATTACCTCGATGACGGCTTCTCGCTCGACGAATTCCTGAAGTTTTTTCCCTCCGTGCGGCACGAGGACGCCCGCGATCTGCTCACACTCAGCCGCGGCGACCAGCCGTGAAGGTCATCTTCGACGAAAATGTCCCGCTGCCATTGCAGCAATTCCTCGCCGGCCACACCGTGACAACCGTGCAACTGGAGGGCTGGGCTGGCATCGGCAACGGCGAACTTCTCAAGCTGGTTGATGGCAGATTCGACGTGCTGGTTCTCGCCGACAAAAATCTGCGCTATCAACAGGAATTGAAGCAGCGCCGCGTGGCCCTCGTTGAACTGCCCACGAACCGCTGGCCTGTCCTGAAAAGCCTTGCCCAGGAAATTGCGCGGGCAGTGGAAAACTCTACTCCCGGCGGTTATACCACCGTGAAATCATTAGCATGACGCGCCGGGATCTGCTGCGTTCCGCCGGTATGATCGCGAGCGCTGCCGTGCTGGCGGCAAAACCCGCGGCCCGTGCCGCCGCCGCACCGCCTTCCGGGGCGGCGCTGGATCCCGCCGATCTGCTCGACCTGCCTGACTTCGAGCGCGCCGCGAAGACCGTCATGTCCCCGATGGCCTGGGACTACGTGTCGGGCGCCGCCGCCGACGAGCTCACCTTGCGGTGGAACCACGAGGCCTACGAACACATCCGCCTTAATCCGCGGGCGCTCATCGACGTTTCTCAGCTCGACACGCGGGTGCGCCTGCTCGGACGCGAACTGGCGTTTCCCATCCTGCTGGCCCCGACCGCCTATCAAAAGCTCTCCCACCCGGACGGAGAACTCGCGACCGTGAAGGGCGCAGGCGACGCCGATGCGACGATGGTACTGAGCTCCTTTTCCACCGTAACGCTCGAGGAGGTGGCCGCGGCGGCCTCGCATCCGCTCTGGTTTCAGCTCTACGTCCAGCCCGATCGCGATTTCACGCGCGAACTGGTGCGGCGCGCCGAGGCGGCCGGTTATCAGGCGCTCGTCGTGACCATCGACACGCCAGTCCTTGGCCCGCGCTACCGCGAGCTGCGCTCGAAATTCACCCTGCCGCCGGGGTTGGATCGCGCCAACCTGCGCGGCCTGGCCACCGCCACCGGCGCGCGCCGGCCGACGGAGCAGAATATCTTCAGTGCCACGCTCGACCCCAAGCTCACCTGGAAGGACATCGCCTGGCTGCGCTCGATCACGAAGCTGCCCGTCCTGCTTAAGGGCGTGCAAAATCCCGACGATGCCACCCTCGCGGTCGAGGCAGGCGTCGCCGGCATCATCGTCTCCAACCACGGCGCGCGCAACCTCGACACCGGGCCCGCGACCATCGACTCCCTGCCCCGGGTCGTCGCGAAGGTTGAAGGCAAAATACCGGTGCTGGTGGATGGCGGCATCCGGCGCGGCACCGATGTGGTCAAGGCCCTCGGCCTTGGCGCGACCGCCGTGCTCATTGGCCGGCCTTACGTCTACGGTCTTGCCGTCGATGGAGCGCGCGGCGTCACGCGCATCGTCAACATCCTCCGCCGCGAATTCGAGAGCGCGATGGCCCTGTGCGGCCGCACCTCGATCGCCGCCATCGACTCGTCAGTCATCTGGCGCTGAATTTGCCCAGCCATGGAAAACTCCCCCGCGACTCCCGCCACCCCCGCCCCGCTCATTGATGTGCCGGACTTCGAGCGCGAGGCGAAGGCCCGGATGCCGCACATGTCCTGGGAATATATCTCCGGCGCCGCCTCGGACGAACTCACCCTCCGCTGGAACCGCGAATCCTACGACCGCCTCCGGTTGCGTCCGCAGGTCCTGGTCGATGTCTCCCACCTCGACACGCGGGTCACCCTCCTCGGCCGCCAGCATCCGCTCCCGATCCTGCTCGCGCCCACCGCCTACCAGCGCCTGACCCATCCCGAGGGGGACCTGGCGACCGTCCGCGGCGCCGGTGCAGCCGATGTAACGATGGTCTCCAGTATTTTTTCCTCCCACCCCATCGAGGAAATCGCGGCTGCCGCCACCCGACCGCTGTGGTTCCAACTCTATGTCCAGCGGGACCGCGACCTGACCCGCGAACTGGTCCGCCGCGCCGAGGCCGCCGGCTGCGAGGCGCTGGTGCTGACGGTCGACACGCCCGTCCTCGGCCCGCGCAACCGCGAATTGCGCAGCAAATTTTCCCTCCCGCCCGGCGTCGACCGCGCCAACCTGCGCGGGCTGCCCAACGCGCTCGGTGCGCACCGCTCGACCGAGGGCGCCATTTTCAGCGCCCTGCTGGATCCCTCGCTGACGTGGAAGGACGTCGCCTGGCTGCGCTCGATCACCAAGCTGCCCGTCCTGCTCAAGGGCATCCTGAATCCCGCCGACGCGGTGCGCGCCATCGAGACCGGGGTCGCCGGGATCATTGTGTCGAATCATGGAGCCCGAAACATGGACACGGAGCCCGCGACGATCGACGCCCTGCCCGAGGTGGTGGCGAAGGTCGACGGGCGCGTCCCCGTGCTCGTCGACGGCGGCATCCGCCGCGGAACAGACGTGTTGAAGGCCATCGCCCTCGGGGCGACCGCGGTGCTCATCGGCCGGCCGTACCTATACGGACTCGCGGTGGACGGCGCCGCCGGCGTCACCCGGGTCGTCAACATCCTGCGCCGCGAATTCGAAATGGCCATGGCCATCAGCGGCCGGCCCACCATCGCCTCCCTCGACGCCTCGGTGATCTGGCGCTGACAATGTTCGTGTAGGGCCCGAGCTTGCTCGGCGCCTTTAACTCAGTCCGCGCGTATAGCACCGAAATCGTAGGCCGCGACCAAGGTCGCGCCCTACGGGCTCAAGCCCGGAGCTAAAGATCGCCGAGCTGCGGACGCAGCACGATCTCCTCGATGACCGTGCGGCGGCCGAGGCGGTAGATGTCGAGAAACGCCCGGGCCACATCCTCGGCGGGCATGATGCGCTCCGGCTTCACCCCGCTGCCGGCCCACGAGGGGGACCAGGTCGCCCCGGGATGGACGCAGCAGACACGCACGCCCTTGTCCTTCAACTCGGCCCGCATGACCTTGGAAAGACCGGTGACCCCGAACTTCGCCGCGCAATAACCGGCGCCGCCCGGATACGCCCCGAGGCCGGCGATCGAGCTCATATTGAACACATCGCCGCGACGGCGTTTGATCATGCCCGGCACGATGGCGCGGGAGACCAGGAACACGCTCCGCAAATTTGCCGCGTACATCTTGTCGAAGTCCGCCACGCTCATCTCCGTGAACGGCGCCCCGGCAAACTTGCCCGCGTTGTTGATCAATACGTCCACGACGCCAAAGCGCTTCTTCACCGCCGCGGCCATCGCCGCCACCGACGCCTCATCGCCCACGTCGCAGGAGAAAACCTCCGCCGCAGCTCCGGACTTCGCGCACACCTTGGCCACAGCCCGGAGGTTTTTCTCCGACCGCGCCACCAGCGCCAGGCGCACGCCGCGAACCTCCCGCGCAAACACCTTCGCAATCGCCGCCCCAATCCCCTGTGACGCACCGGTGATGAGGACGACGGGTTTCATGAAGTGATCGCGGAAGCGCAGAGGGGCAGAAATATCATGGAACGATCCAGGATTGAAATTCCGCGTTTCCGCATTTTCGCGATTTCGCGATTTTCCTTCAGCATAACAGTGAGCCGAAATCCATGAAGTCCGCCGCAAACCCGCCCTTCACGCCCTTGCAGATCACGCTCACCGCGTCGTGCGAGTGCAGGGACTCCAGGTGCGAGCAGGCGATGCGGAAGTCTCGGATGCGCTTGTCCGCGTCGAACTCCCGGTAGAGCAGCCGCGCCGCGTCCTCGACGAACTTGAGGTAGGCGCCATTGAGCTCGGCGAACGCCTGCTCGTCCTCGCGCTTCACCATCACCTGCGTCTCGGTCTGGAGCGCGTTGAGGCAGTGGGCGTGGACGTCCTCGATCCAGATCTTCTTCCCTTCCGCCATCTCGAGGCACACGCGCGCCTTGCTGCGCTGCGAGTGCGGCACACCGTAGGCGCCGCGAATGTCGCGCGCGTGCTCCGCGAGTTCGGCGCTGCACGGGCAGGCGGAGGAATAGACAAAGTCGAAATGGATGAATCGCCTGTAGCGTCCGTCGCGTGTCATCACGCCCTCGAAGGACACGTCGTAATACTGCCAGCCCACAAGGTCGCTGCGCAGGCTCGGCCGGAGCATCGGGTAGGAAAACTTCACCTTCAGGCGCGCATCCTTGCTCTCCACCTTGCGCAGGTAGGCCTTCAGGATCTTGCCCATCCACTCGCCGGTGATCACGCCGTCCTTGTGGTCGTAGAAGGAGCGCATGATCCGGCTCATGTTGATGCCCTTCAGCTCGGCCTCGAGCGAGACGGTGCCGGTGACGCTCGTCTCCAGCGCGAGGATCTTGCCCGCCTTCGTGCGATATTTCAGTGGCAGGCGAAAATTATGGATGCCGACCTGCTGGATCGGCACATGCGCGCCCTGGATGGAGTCGTGCGCCGCAAGCATCATGTCGGGCATGGACGCGACATAGGCGGGCGAGGAGCGGAATTTCTTGTCGTAGACGTGCTTGATCTTCGCCTCTTCCCCGCAGCTCGAATCGTGGAGATACATCGGTTTCATGGTACGCGGGAATTTTCAGAAAAGACCGCCGGGACCGTAGTAGTCGGCAAAATTGCGCGGGGTCTCGTACAGCCGCACGCAGTGCAGGCGGGCCGGCGCCTTGATGTGGGGCGCGATCTGCTGCCAGAAGGCGATGGTGAGGTTCTCGGTCGAGGGAATGATCCCGCGGAGGAACGGCACTTCCTCATTGAGGTTGTGGTGGTCGCAGTGATCGAGGATCGCGCGCTGGAGGATCTGCTTCAGCCGGCTGAGGTCCATGATGTAACCCGTGTCGGCGTCGGGCTGTCCGCGCACGGTGACCTCGAGCACATAGTTGTGCCCGTGCCAGTGCGGGTTGGTGCAGAGGCCGTACTGCTCCACGTTCCACTTCTGGCTCTTCGACGGGTTGTGCAGCCGGTGCGCCGCATTGAAATGGACCTGCCGGGTGATGAACACGGTCCCGATCAGCACCTTGGGGCGCTTCGCAGCAGGCTTACGGCGGGTGGATTTCGCAGGCATGGAGGGTCAGAGATAGTCAATTTTCCCCCGCGGTCAATGCGCCGCGCTGGAAGAGGATTTCGCGCAGAGGCGCGGGGTCGCAGAGCAGAATTCACAATAGGGGCCAAAGCTGCGGCCCTATCCTCATTGTCGGATGATTCTCTTAGTTGCTTCCTTCTCTGCGCCTCTGTGCCTCTGCGCGAAACCGGCCTGAATTGGCCCAGCCAAAGTGCGGCTGGACGCAAACGTGCCCTTGCCCGATAACTGGCGGTCCCGCATGGCCGCGATACCCGCCTTTCTCGATTCCGCCGATCCCGCGATCTACACGCTGCGCACCACCGCGCCCGGGCCGACGGGTCGGCTGCCGCTGACCGCGGAAATGCTGCGGTCCGCCTCAAGCGGCCATGTGTTCGGGATGACGCAAAATGCCGGCATGGGCTGGGACCCGCGCAAATTGCTCGGCAAGGAATTCCTCATCCTCAGCACCCAAGGCGGCATCCGCGCGCCCGACGGCTCACCGGTCGCGCTGGGCTATCACACCGGCCACTGGGAAGTCGGCCTGCTGATGGAGGAGGCCGCCCGCGCGATCTCCGCGCAGGGCGCCATTCCCTTTGCCGGCTATGTCAGCGATCCTTGCGACGGCCGCTCGAATGGCACGAACGCCATGTTCGACAGCCTGCCCTATCGCAACGACGCCGCGATCGTCTTTCGCCGCCTCATCCGCTCGCTCCCCAACTGCCGGGGTGTGGTCGGCGTCGCCACCTGCGACAAGGGCCTGCCCGCGATGATGATGGCGCTCGCCGGCGCCAAGCACCTGCCTGGCGTGCTCGTGCCGGGCGGTGTCACCCTGCGCTCCGAAGAGGGCGAGGACACCGCCAAGGTGCAGACGCTCGCCGCTCGCTTCGCACAGGGGGAGATCACGCTCGACTACGCCGCGGACATGGGCTGCCGCGCCTGCGGTTCGCCCGGCGGCGGCTGCCAGTTCATGGGCACGGCCGCGACGGCGCAGGTCATTGGCGAGGCGCTGGGACTTTCCTTGCCGCACGCCGCGCTGAGTCCGTCAGGCGCCGCGATCTGGCGCGACATGGCCCGCCGTTCCGCGCTGGCGCTGATGGCCTTCGATCAACAGGGATTCACGACTGCGAAGATCCTTTCCGAGGCGGCGCTGCACAACGCGATGGTGGTGCACGCGGCCTTTGGCGGCTCCACCAACCTCGTGCTCCACGTGCCCGCGATCATGCACGCGGCCGGCCTGCGTCGTCCCACCGCCGCCGACTGGGCCCGCCTCAACCGCCAGGTACCGCGCCTCGTCGACGCGCTGCCCAACGGCCCGAAGCATTTCGCCACGGTCCAGGTGTTCCTCGCCGGCGGCGTGCCCGAGGTGATGCTTCACCTGCGCGACCTCGGATTGCTGCAGCTCGACGCCTTCACCATCACGGGCCAAACGCTCGGCGAAAACCTCGCGTGGTGGGAAAAATCCGATCGCCGCGCCCGCCTGCGCGCGAAGCTGCGCGAGCTTGACGGCGTCGATCCCGACGAGGTGATCCTCCCGCCCGCCCGCGCCCGGGCCGCCGGGCTCACGAGCACGGTTTCATTTCTCGGTGGCAATCTCGCACCCGAGGGCGCACTGGTGAAAAGCACCGCCATCGATCCTGGGCTCCTCGGGCCCGATGGAATTTTCCTGCACGAGGGCCCGGCCCGCGTCTTCGGCTCCGAGCAGGACGCCATCACCGCGATCAAATCCAAGGGCCCGGACGCCCTCCAACGCGGTGAAATCGTCGTGCTCATGGGCATCGGTCCCGCGGCCGGCATGCCTGAGACCTACCAGATCACGTCGGCGCTGAAATACCTGAGCAAGGGCAAGGGCGTGGTGCTGCTCACCGACGGCCGCTTCTCCGGCGTCTCGACCGGCCCGTGCATCGGCCACATCAGCCCCGAGGCGTGGGCGGGCGGCCCGCTGGGCAAGTTGCGCGACGGAGACCGGCTCCGCGTGCGCATCGACCCGCGGAAACTAGAGGGCTCGGTCGACTTTGTGCCGCCACCCGGATCTGCGCTCTCCGCGGAAGCGGAACTCGCGCAACGCCCGCCGTCACCCAAGCTCGTGCGCAATCCGGCCATCCCCGACGACACCCGCCTCTGGGCCGCCCTGCAAAGCGTGAGCGGCGGCAGCTGGGGCGGCTGCGTGTATGACACGGACCGGATCGTCGAGCTCCTCGCCGCCGCCACCAGTAGCAGCTGACGAGAGGAGGCAGGAATCGAAGCCGGCAGGGTTCACGCGAAGCCGCGAAGGTCGCGAAGGTTTTTAGGGATGAGCCCCCAATCCTCAGGCTTCGCGCTCTTCGCGGCTTCGCGTGAACCTTTCGGCAAAATCGAGACCGATCTCTGCGCCCTGCTTCATCGATATTTTGATTGTCGGCCGGGGTTAGTCGGCATCTACCTGACGGCAAATATGGCCATGCGATTCTGCATTCTCGGTAGTGGCAGCGCGGGCAACTGCGCCCTGCTGCAGACGGAGGGTGCCCGCGTGCTGGTCGATGCCGGCTTTTCTGCTCGCCGGCTGGGCGAACTGCTGGCCGGTGTCGGTGAATCCTTCGCGCACATCGACGCCATCTTCCTCACGCACGAGCACGGCGATCATGCCGCCGGCATCGACGGGCTGAAAAAATTTCCGCACCTCCGCGTCTTCGCCAACGCCGGCACGTCGCGCGCCGTGCAGGCCGGGCTCACCCACCGGCCTGACTGGCAGCTCTTCGAGACCGGCGCCCGGTTCCGCTTCCGCGATCTCGAGATCGAGAGCTTCGCCGTGCCGCACGATGCCGCCGATCCCGTCGGCTTCCTGTTCCATTGCGGCCAGCCCGGCGACCTCTTCAGCCCGCGCCGCAGCCTCGCGTGGCTCACGGACCTGGGCCATGCCCCCCAGCACATCCGCGAGCGCATCCGCGAGGCGGACGTGCTCGTCGTCGAGGCCAACCACTGCCCGGAAATGCTCAAGGCCGACCAGAAGCGCCCGTGGTCCGTGAAGCAGCGGATCAGCGGCCGTCACGGCCATCTGTCCAACGAGGGCGCGCGTGAACTGCTCGCCTCGATCGCCAGCCCGCGCTGGCAGCGCGTGTTTCTCGCCCATCTCAGCCGCGACTGCAACAGCCCCGCCGCCGTCGAGCACGCCCTCGCCGCGCTCGGCCTCCCGCTGTCCATCGTCGCCCCGGGCGGCGGCACGCCGTTCTACGATTTCGTGTAAAGGTAGGGCGAACCGGCTCGGTGAGCCGTGGCTCCTCCTTCGCCAAGGCTTCGGCGGACAAGTCGGCAGGGAGACCTCCCCCTACCGCCCTACCGCGCCACGCATTCGTCACCTTTTCGGCGTGGCTTGTGCTTAAAGGACTCGTCAACCTTCCACCGTGTCCACCGTCGAGTCCTTCCGCCGCACCAAGATCATCTTCACGATCGGGCCCGCCACCGAGAGCGAGGCGATGCTGGAAAAGATGATCCACGCCGGCGCGGACATCGTGCGCCTCAACATGGCGCACGCGAAGCACGACTGGACCCGCGGGGTCATCCGCCGCATCCGAGAGGTGTCCGCCCGTGTCGGCCGCGATGTCGCCATCATGATGGATATCAAGGGTCCGGAAATCCGCACCGGCGACCTCGACGTGCCCATCGAGCTGAAGCCCGGCGAGATCTTCGACTTCACCGTGAAGCCCGGCGCCGAGCGCGAGAACGCCGAGGAGGTCCGCTCCGTCAACGTCAACTACCAGGACCTCGTCAAGGACATCAAGGTCGGCGACACCGTGCTGGTCGACAGCGGCCTCATCCGCCTCGAGGTGCTGGAGAAACAGGACGCGCACATCCGCTGCCGCGTCCTGGTGCCCGGCCAGCTCTCCTCCCGCCGCCACATCAACCTGCCCGGCGTGAAGGTGAACCTGCCCGCCTTCACCGAGAAGGACCGCGGCGACGCCACCGTCGGGCTCGAGGCTGGCATCGATTTCCTCGCGCTGTCCTTCGTCCGCGAGGCCGCGGACGTCGCCCTGCTGCGCGCGTTTCTCGCGGAGAAAAAATCCAAGGTTCGGATCGTGGCGAAGATCGAGGACCAGTCCGCCATCGAAAACCTGGACGAGATCGTGGCCGTCTGCGACGCCCTGATGGTCGCGCGGGGCGACCTCGGCATCGAGTGCCCCTTCGAGGACCTGCCCGTCATCCAGCGCCGCGCGGTCAACGCCTGCCTCTCGCAGGGCCGGCCCGTGATCATCGCCACGCACATGCTCGAGAGCATGATCGCCCAGGCCGTGCCGACGCGCGCCGAGATCACCGACGTCGCCAACGCCGTCTACGAGCAGGCCGACTGCGTGATGCTCTCCGGCGAAACCACCGTGGGCAAATACCCCCTCGAGTGTGTGCAGATGCTCGACAAGATCGCCCGCCGCATCGAGCGGGAAGACCTGCCGGACCTGCGCTCGCCGGCCGTCTTCACCAGCGAGCGGATGAAGGTGCTCCATTCCGCCGTGGTGCTCGCCAACGAGCTGCCGCGTTCGAAGCTGGTCACGTTCACCCGTCACGGCTTCATGGCGCACGGCCTCGCCGCGCTGCGCCCGGTGCATTCGCCCATCCTCGCTTTCACGCCGTCCCCCGAGGTCTTCCGCCAGCTCCGTCTTTTGCGCGCCGTCGAGCCGTTCCTCATGCCCTTCTCGCCCGAACCCGACGACACCATCGAGAACGCCATCGGCCAGTTGAAGCACGTGGGCGCCATCGCCACCGGCGACAAGCTCATCATTGCCACCGACATCGTCTCCCAGGACCGTCTCGTCGACAGCGTGCAGCTCCGCACCGTGCGTTGATTGGTTTTGATGGAGGCGTAACCCGCCGGTCCCGTTCAGGTCGCGACCATGAGGGCGCTGCTCCATGCGCATCCCGTAACGTTCCGGTGCCGTCAGCGTCTTGCTTTTCAATGACCACCCAGTTCGGCGATCGCCCCGTCCGATTACGGCGCTTGTGGTTTATTCCGCTCCTCCTGTCCGTCCACCCGCTTTTTGCGGCGGATTCGACGCCGCTTCCCGGTGCCATCGTTCATTCTGGCAATCTGGCCATCCCTGCCACGGAGATGCCCGACGTGGTCGTTTTCGGTCGTGAATCCAGCCTGATCGGCGAGGCCGCCCCGGTGGCTGATATCCACCTCCATCCCGCCGAGCCGCGTCAGTTCCGCCTCGGAATCACCCGCCGCTTTTAACCGAAACCTGACCACAACCCCACCCGATGAAAACATCACCCCGATATCCCTCATGGCCGGCATGGCCCGCCGCTGTCGCGCTCTGGCTTGCCACCGGCCCGGCAGCTCACGCCCACATTGGAGCCGGCGAGGCCGGCGGCTTTGCGAGCGGCTTCAAGCACCCCTGGTCCGGACTCGATCACATCGCCGCGATGGTCGCGGTCGGCCTGTGGGGCGCGCAGCTGGGCATGCCGGCGATCTGGCTGCTGCCGGTGACGTTTCCCCTGATCATGGCCGTCGGCGGTTTCATGGGGCTGGTCGGCATTCCGCTGCCCGGCGTGGAGATCGGCATCGGCGCGTCGGCGCTTCTGCTCGGCCTCATGGTCGCCGCTGAAGTGAAGCCGAAGAAACTAATCTGGCCGGCGCTGCTGGTCGGCGTGTTCGGTCTTTTCCACGGACACGCCCACGGCACCGAGCTGCCTCCGGGCGAAAACGGCCTGCTTTACAGCATGGGTTTCGTGATCGCGACCGGCACGCTGCATGCCTGCGGCATTGGGATCGGTGAGGTCCGCCGCTGGACAGCAGGCCGGACGGTGCTGCGGGTCTGCGGTGGTGTGATCGCGCTGGTCGGGGTCTATTTTCTTTGGGAGGCCGCTCATCCGGAAGCCCCGGAGGCTTCCTCTCCGCCGGCAGCGATGGAAATGCCCACGCCAAAAAAATAACCGCATGAAATCTCCGCTCCGTCAGTGGATTCGCGCCTCGTTGGGGCTCGTCGTGGCGCTGCTGGGCGCAACCCGCGCAGAAGCCCATGTCATCGCGTCCGGCATGGGGTCGTTCTACGACGGTATCGGGCATTTTTTTCTTTCGCCCGACGATGTGCTGGCGGTGCTGGCGCTCATCCTGCTCGCCGGGATGCGCGGATCCGCGGCCAGCACGCGGCTCCTGTTCACGCTGCCGGTCGCTTGGGCCGGCGCCGGGGTGATCGGTTTGTTGACCACGGCACCCGCCCTTTCGGGACAGATTCCCTCCGCCTGCTCGATCCTGCTCCTGGGCCTGTTGGTGGCCTCCGACCTTCCTCTCGCCACCTGGATCGTCATGGCGCTGGCCCTGATCGCGGGTGGATTGCATGGCTATTTCAACGGGCAGGCCATGCGTGAGGCCGGGGTTAATCCGGCGCTGATCCAGCTCGCTGGCGTCGGATTCACGCTTTTCGTGCTGGTCCTGCATCTCACCGATTGGATCCAGAAGGCCAGACGGCCCTGGATGCGGATCGTCCTGCGCGTGATGGGCAGTTGGCTCGGGGCCGCCGGACTGCTGCTGCTGGGCTGGTCGCTCCGAACGCGCGGCGGGTGAAATCTCCCGGAACAGATCGCTGCGGTTGGGTGGGTAGTGGAGCTGCGGCGAAGGACAACCCTCGTCACGCCGGGGGCCACGACATTTCTAAAACCGAGAATCGTCGTTTGATTGGGAGCATAAGTAGAGGCGGACCGGGCGCTCTAATTCCGCTTCTACCTCGGAACGCTAAATATGCGGACTTGAGTCTACCCGGCCACAGGGTTTTCTCGCCGTCATCATGCACCGCAAGCTGTCCCTCCTCCTGACGCTCGCCGCGTGGCTGCTCGCCACGGGGAGCCAGTGGGATCTGGCGCAGACGTTTGCGTGGGGCCGGATGTTCGTGACCTACTCGCGCACGATGTCGGTGGCGCAGGCCCTGCAGAAAACCTTCGACGGCGAAATGTGCGCCATCTGCGACGCCGTGCAGGACGCGAAGCAGGGGCAGAGTCCCGACGGCACCACGGCGCCGGACAACCGGCTGACCGCCAAGATGATTTTCGTGGGCGCGCCCGCCGCGCCCTTCCTGACGAGGCCCGCCGTGCTGTGCACCGGCCTCGCCCCCGACTTGTCCGCGCCGCTGAGCGCGGACCGCAGCGCCCCGCCGAGCCCGCCGCCGCGCGTGCTCGCCTGAGTCCCGCCGCCGCATAGCTGCGCGCCGCGTCCGTCGGTTTCACCGGCGGGACGCTTTTAATTCCGCGCTCCCCGGTGGTTTTGGCCCATGCCGGATTCGTCCGGCCCTGTCGCGCCTATGCGCGCCCTCACCGACTGCCATCCTAATTCCTTCCATGAAACCTTTCTCCACTCTCATCCTTTCCCTCCTTCTCGCCTCCGCGCTTGCGGCGCAGGCCGCCAAGCCCGCGGAGCCCTCCGCGCCGCCAGTCAAACTCGACCCCGTCGACGTCACGGCTGACCGTCCCAACCAGTCCGCGGTCACCGCCCTCTCCTTCCCCGTCACCGCCACGGTCACGACGCAGCGGATCGATGACACGATCAACCTCATCGATACCGAGGACGCCGTGAAATACCTCCCGAGCGTTTTCCTCCGCAAGCGCAACTACGGCGACACGCAGGCCGTCATGGCCACGCGCGTCTGGGGCGTCAGCTCGAGCGCGCGCAGTCTCGTCTTCGCCGACGGCGTGCCGCTCACCGCGCTCATCGCCAACAACAACAACATCGGCGGCCCGCGCTGGGGCCTTGTTGCCCCGGCCGAGATCGACCACGTCGATATGATGTACGGCCCGTTCTCCGCGGCCTACGCCGGCAACTCGATGGGCGCCGTGATGGAGATCACCACGCGCTTGCCGAAGAAATTCGAGGGCTCCCTCGACCAGACCATGGCCTGGCAAAGCTTCAGCCTCTACGGCACCAAAAACACCTACCGCACCACGCAGACCGCCGCCACGGTCGGTGACCGCGTGGGCAAATTCTCCTTCTGGACGAGCGCCAATTTCCAGGACAGCCACAGCCAGCCACTGAGCTTTGTCACCAGCGGCACGTTCCCCGCCGGCACCACCGGGGCCTACGCGGCGAACAACAAGCTCGGCGCGCCCGCCAATATCCTCGGCGCGAGCGGCCTCCTCCACACGCAGATGACGAACGCCAAGGTGAAGGCCGCCTATGACTTCACGCCCGCGCTGCGCGCCGCCTACACCTTCGGCTTCTGGGAAAACGACGCCAACGCCACCGTCCAATCCTACCTGCGCGACGCCGCCGGGCAGCCCACGTTCGCCGGCCAGTCCGGTTTCGCCAGCGGCTTCAACCGGCTGCTCCAGCAGCACTCGGCGCACAGTCTCGCGCTCCGGACCGACACCAATGGCAACTGGGATTTCGAAGCCACGGCGTCGATGTACCGCATGGATCAGGACAAGCAGCGCACCCCGACCACGGCCTCCGCGACCGGCACCAGTTTCGGCACCGCCGGCCGCGTCGCCGTGCTCGGCGGCACCGGCTGGTCCACGCTCGACCTCAAGGGCTTGTGGCGGGCCGACGGTCCGGGCGGGGCACACCTTGTGACTTTTGGCGCGCATGACGACCGCTACAAACTCTACAACCCCACCTACAACACCTCCGACTGGCAGGCGGGCGGACCGTACACGAGCGTCGCCACCGAGGGCGACGGCAAGACGCGCACCCAGGCGCTCTGGGCGCAGGACAGCTGGCGCGTCGCCTCCGGCGTGAAATTCGTCTTCGGCGGCCGCTATGAGGAGTGGCGCGCCTACGACGGCTACAACGTCAACGGCGCCACCACCGTCAACCAGGCCGGACTGAAGGCTACCAAGTTCTCCCCCAAGGCCACGCTGACCTGGACCGCCTCGCCGCAATGGCTCGTCACCGCCTCCGTCGGCCGGGCCTATCGCTTCGCCACTGCCGCGGAGCTCTACCAGCTCGTCTCGACCGGCACGACATTCACCTCGCCCAACCCGAACCTGAAGCCCGACAACGTGCTCGCGGCCGAGCTCAAGCTCGAGCGCACGTTCGAGCACGGCCGCGTCCGGCTCTCGCTGTTCCAGGACGACGTCCACGATGCGATCATCTCGCAGTTCAACACCCTCGTCCCCGGCTCACCGACGCTCTACTCCTATATTTCCAACGTCGATCACGTCCGGGCGCGCGGGGCCGAACTCGTAATGGAGGAACACGACTTGCTCGTGCGCGGCCTCGAGTTCTCCGGCAGCGTCACCTGGCTCAATGCCCGGACGCTCGCGACCTCCGGCCAGGCCAGCGCGACGGCGCCCGCCGGCAGCGCAATCGGTAAGCGCCTGCCCAACATCCCCGACTGGCGCGCGAGCTTCATCGCCACCTACCATCCGAACGAGCGCTGGGCCCTGTCGCTGGGCGGCCGGTACAGCGACAAGCTGTGGACCACGCTCGACAACACCGACGTGAACCCGAACACCTACCAGGGCTTCGCCGCCTGGTTCGTCGCCGACGCCCATGTCAACTACCGCGTGAACGCGCACTGGTCCGCCAGCCTCGGCGCCGACAATCTGCTCAACCGGAAATATTTCCTGTTCCACCCGTTCGCCCAGCGGACAGTGGTCGCAAATTTGAAATGCGCGTTCTGAGCCGTGCCCGGCCGTTCGGCCATCAGGCGTTCAGCCAGCGCCTCAGCCCCAAGCGCAATTTTTCCCGCGCGCGATAGATCCTCGTTTCCACCGCCTTCGGCGTGCAGCCTAGGGCGGTGGCGATCTCGTTGTGCGAGAGCTCCTCGTACTCGAAGAGTACCAGCGCCTCGCGCAGTTCGACCGGCAGCGCCGCCACCGCGTCGCGCACCGCCACCGCGCGCTCCTTCCGCTCCATGCCTTCAGCCCCCACCGTATTTTCCGGCCTCTGGCCTCCGGTCTCCGGCTTCTCACCTTCGCTCCATTCCTCAAGCGAAACTGTCGGCCGGCGGCGCCCCCAGCGCAGCCGGTTGCGCGCAAGGTTTACCGCGATGGCAAACATCCACGGACGGAACTCCGCGCCCGCGCGAAATTTTTCCCGCTGCTGCCAGATACGCACAAAGGTTTCCTGCGCGAGGTCATCCGCCTCGGCCGCATTCTGCACCAGCCGCGCCAGCAGCCGCTTTACCGGCAGTTCCCAGCGCTCCATCAGCTCGCCGAGCGCCGCTTCGTCGCCGCCCTGCACCCGGTCCATCAGGCCGCTGTCATCCGGCGAAGCCTTCTTCTCTCGGCCCTCGCCTGCCGTGAGCATGTCAAACGGGTCCCTTGCTGGCCGTGAGCCGGTCGAATCGGCTTCACTCAAGGGTGCACCTGCACGGTTGGGGCCAAGGCGTGATCGTAATCGGCCACCCGTGGCAGGACCGTCGCGAGGTAGCGCTTGCCCTCGTCCGCCGGCATGAGGGCCGCCACGCGCCGGAAATGATCTTCCATCGATTCCATGCACCGTGCCTCGAGCACCGCGATTTCCGCGGGAGGTGCCGGGCGCTGTTGCGCCGCCATGATGGCCGCGCAATGCTCGGCGCAGACCACGCTGTAGTCGGCATGCAGCTTCTTGATGGCGGCAAACTGCGCATCATTGAGATGGAATTCCGCGCGCAACCACGCCAGCGCGTCGCCTTCGCGGGCTGCGCGGCGCAACGCCGGCTCGTCATTGAGGGCATAGAACACCCCGAACGACAGCGCGCACGCCGCCAGGACCAGGCCGAGGGTGAGCAAAAGATTCTTCATGGCCCGCGCATCACCCGGGCATCGAGCGCGCGGACGTAGGCCGTCGCGAGCGCCGTGCGCTCAACTTCCACGCGCTGCCGGGCCTGTCCGCGGCCCGTCCACGCGCCGGCCACAATGGCCAGGGCGACCGCCCCCGTCAGGAGCGCGACATGGGCGCGCAGATATCCCCCCCAGGTGGGGTTGGTCTGGATGGAGGCAATCCGGGCCCAGACGCCCGGACGAAACTGCGGATCGCGGGCGGGCGCCACGCGCCAATCGGCCAGCGCGCGGGAGAGGGATTTGTCCGAATCGGATGAATTCATGGGGATGCCTTTCCAACCTATAACCCATCCCGCCGGAAATCCCGCGAAAAATCCTCCAGTTTTTCCTTCATCCTGTTCCCTGCATACGCATGGGACATATTTTACATGTGAATACATGCAGGGTGCATTCATGAAAAAGACCGAGGGATTTCGTGGTTCGGGGGTTATTACCGTTCGTCACCCAACTTCTTCGCATCTTCTGACATCCTATGAAATCACTGCTCCGCTCCTCCGCCCTGCTCGCCATCGCGCTGCTTCTCCAAGTCGCGCCTTCCTTCGCCGCCGGGACTTCAGACAAAAGCTCCGCCGATGAAAAAGCCAAGGCGGCGTACCCGCTCACCACCTGCGTCGTCTCAGGCGACAAGCTCACCGAGATGGGCAAGCCCGTCGAATATGTCTACAAACAGGCCGGCCAGCCCGACCGCCTCGTGATGTTCTGCTGCAAGGACTGCATCAAGGACTTCGAAAGCGACCCGGCCAAATACCTGAAGAAGATCGACGAGGCCGCCGCGGCCAAAGCCAAGGACCTGCCAGCGGCAAAGCATTGAGCCCGCAGCCCTTTCCTCCGTCACAGTTTCGCCGCACCTCCTCGTGAAGCGCCCCACGCTGATCATCTCGCTTGCCTTGGTCGCCGGCCTTGCCGGCTCGTACGTCGCGCCCGGCAGGGCCGCCGCTGATCCCTCCCTCTCGCCTGCCGTGAGCCTGTCGAACCGGCCCCTCGCGAGCACCGCTCGCGTCTATCAGTGCCCGATGCACCCATGGATCAAGTCCGACCATCCGGGCAAGTGTACCATCTGCGGAATGACGCTTGTCGCGGTGGGCAACTCGGCGACGTCTCCCGACGGAATGGTCACACTGGGAGCAGGACAGGTCACGACCATCGGCGTGGCGACCACGGCGGTCATCCGGCAGACTCTCACCCGCACGCTCCGCGTCACCGGGCAGATCGACGATGACGACACGCGGCACCGGATCCTCGCGGCCCGCATTCCCGGCCGGGTCGAGCGGCTTTTTGTCAACGTGGTTGGTGCCGAAGTCACCGAAGGCGCGCCACTGGTGACCATTTACAGTCCGGACATGCTCACGGCCCAGCGGGTTTATGTGGAGCGATTCAAGGCCGGCGAAGGCGCGTTTCCGGCCGCCGACCGGGCCGCGGCCCGCGAGCGCCTGCTCGAACTCGGGCTGACCGAGCCGGAAATCAAGGCGCTGGAAACCACGCTCCAGCCCGCCGCCATCGTCACGGTGCGTGCCCCGATGTCCGGCACCGTGGTTTCGAAATCGGTCTACGAGGGCCAGTATGTGCAGGTCAGTGACCGGCTCTTCGAAATCGGCGACTTTTCCAGCATGTGGTTTCTCTTCGACGCCTATGCGCAGGACATTCCCTGGCTGCGGGTCGGGCAGACCGTCGAGGTCACCACCAGTGCCGTCCCCGGCGAGGCCATGAGCGCGCCCATCGCGTTCATTGATCCGAATTTCAATGAGATGAGCCGCACCACCAAGGTGCGCGTGGTGATCTCCAATCCCCATTTTGGCTCCGCCGGCGAGCACCACCGCCTGCCCCATCGCGTCATCGCCGAGGGCCGGGTGCGGATCGATACCCCCGCCGTGCTCACGGTTCCGCGCTCGGGCGTGCTCGACACCGGCACCGGCCCGGTCGCCTATGTCGACCAAGGCGGCGGCACCTTCGAACCGCGCAAACTCCGGCTCGGACGCCGGGGCGACGACTTGGTCGAGGTGCTCGACGGGCTCAAGGAGGGCGAGAAGGTCGTCACCCACGGAGCCCTGCTGATCGACGCCCAAGCCCAGCTCACCTTTCACGAGGCACCCCTGCCGGTTGAAACCAATCCGCCGCCGGCCGCCGCTGCGCGATGATCTCGCGGCTCATCCGGTGGTCGCTCGAGAACCGGTTTCTCGTGCTCTGCGTCACGCTCCTGCTTTTCGGCTGGGGGCTCTTCGCGGTGCGCCGGGTGCCGGTCGACGCCATTCCCGACCTGAGCGAAAACCAGGTCATCGTCTTCGCTGACTGGGAGGGTCGCAGTCCGCAGGAGATCGAGGACCAGGTAACCTACCCGCTCTCGGTCAACCTGCAGGGCCTCGCCGGCGTGCGCACGGTGCGCGCCACGTCGATGTTTGGGTTCTCGCTCATCACGGTCATTTTTGAGGACAAGCTCGACAACTACTTCGCCCGCACGCGTGTGCTCGAGCGGCTCAATTACCTCGGCAACCTGCTCCCCGCCGGCGTCACACCGCGGCTAGGGCCCGATGCCACCGGCCTCGGCTGGGTTTACGAATACTACCTCAAGGACTCATCCGGCCAGCAGGACCTCGGTTCGCTGCGCGCCCTGCAGGATTACTTCGTGCGCTACCAGCTGGCCGCCGTGCCCGGCGTGGCCGAGGTCGCCGGCATCGGCGGCTTCGTGCGCCAATGGCAGGTCGAGGTATCGGCGCAGCGCATGCGCGTCCTCGGCGTGACTCTGCAGCAGGTGATGGAGGCGCTGGCCCGGAACAATCTCAATGTCGGCGGGCGCACCCTCGAGGAGAACGGCCAAGAGTTCGTCGTCCGCGGCCGCGGACTCATCGGCCAGGCCAGTGACATCGAGGGCATCGCCCTCGCCCTGCGCGAGGGCACCCCGCTGTATCTCCGCGACGTCGCCACGGTCCAGATCGGCGGCGATTACCGCCGCGGCGCGCTGGACGTGGATGGCCGCGAGGTCGTGGGCGGCGCCGTGGTGATGCGCTCCGGGGAGAACGCCTGGCAGGTCATCCAGGACGTGAAGGCGAAGATCGCGCAGATCAGCGCCGGGTTGCCACCCGGTGTGACCATCGAGCCCTTCTACGACCGTAGCGACCTCATCGCCCGCGCCATCGAGACGCTCAAGCACATGCTCTGGGAATCCGTGATTCTCGTCACCCTGATGCACGTGATCTTCCTCTTTCACTTCCGCAGCATCCTGATCGTCACGCTGCCGCTGCCGGCCTCGATCCTGATCGCCTTCATCCTGATGAAGGAGTTCGGCATCCAGTCCCACATCATGTCGCTCACCGGTATCGCCATCGCGATCGGCGTGCTCGTCGATGCCGCGATCGTGATGACCGAGAATGTCATCCGCCACTGCGAGCTGGCCGAGGCGGAGAAACATTCCACCCACGGGGAAGCGAAGGCCCGCCTCACCTCCGCCGAAACCTGGCAGATTGTCCTGACCGCCTCGCAGCAGGTCGGCCGGCCGATCTTCTTCGCGATGGCCATCATCATTCTCGCCTTCGTGCCGATCTTCGCGCTCACCGGCCAGGCAGGGAAACTCTTCCATCCTCTCGCCTGGACCAAGACCTTTGCGATGTCCGGCGCCACGGTGCTCGCCGTCACGCTGGTGCCGGTCCTCTGCACTTTCCTCGTGCGCGGCCCGTTCCACGCGGAAAACCGCAACTGGGTCATGCGGGTGCTGCTCGCGATCTATGATCCCGTGCTCGACTGGGCCCTGCGCTGCCGCAAAACCGTCCTCACTCTCGCCGGCACGCTGCTCGCGTTCTGCGTAATCCTCGCCTTCGGCCTGCCGCAGGCTGTGCTTTCCCGTCTCCCGTCTCCCGTCTCCCGTCACCTGGCCGGTTTCGGCTCCGAGTTCATGCCCACGTTGCAGGAGGGCAGCCTGCTGTTCATGCCCGTCCTCCTGCCGAGCACGTCCCTCACCGAGGTGAAGCGCATCATGGCCTGGCAGGACCGCGTCATCCGCGACACCCCCGAGGTGGTGTCGGTCGCCGGCAAGCTCGGCCGCTTCGACACCGCCACCGATCCCGCGCCGGTCGAGATGATCGAGACGACCATCATGCTGAAGCCGCCGGCCGAATGGCGCCCCGGCCTGACCAAGGACCAGCTCGTCGCCGAGCTCACCGGCAAGCTCACCCAGGTGCCCGGCTACGTACCCGGTTTTCTCCAGCCAATTGAGAACCGCATCCTCATGCTTGCGACCGGCATTCGCGCCCAGCTCGGCGTGAAGCTCTTTGGCGACAACCTCGACGCCCTCCAGCGCAAGGCCTTCGAGATCGCCGCGGTCATGGAGCAGATCCCCGGCGCGACCGGCGTCGCCCCCTCGCGCGTGCAGGGCAAGCCCTACCTTGAAATCACCGTCGATCGCGCCGCGATGGCCCGCTACGGCCTGAGCGCGGAGGACGTGCTCGCCGTCGCTGAGACCGGCCTGGGCGGCAAAACCGCGACCACCGCCATCCAGGGTCGCGAACGCTGGCCCGTGCAGGTGCGGCTCGAGCGTGCCGATCGCGACGACCTTGACCGCCTCGGCGCCATTCCCGTCGCGACCCCTTCCGGCACCTATGTTCCCCTCGGCCAGGTGGCCATGATCCAGCGCGTGACCGGCCCCAGCGAAATCGCCAGCGAGAACGGCCGCCTCCGCACCTTCGTGCAGGCCAACGTCACCGGCCGCGACCTCGGCTCCTTCGTCGAGGAGGTCCGGAAAAGCGTCGCCCAATCCGTGACCCTCGATCCGGGCATGACGGTGGAATATTCCGGGGATTACGAGAACCAGCTCCTCGCGCGCAAAACCCTGCGATTCATCCTGCCGGTGGTGCTGCTGACCATCTTCGTGATCCTGGCGATGACCTTTCACTCTGCGGCCGAGGCCGCGCACGTGATCCTTGCGGTGCCATTCGCGCTCACCGGCGGCGTGCTGCTCCAGTGGTGGATGGGCTTCAACTTCAGTGTCGCCGTGTGGGTCGGCTACATCGCGCTCTTCGGCACCGCCATCCAGACCGGTGTCGTGATGGTCGTGTACCTGAACGAAGCGGTAAAGAAAGCCCGCGACGACAAAGCAAGCAGGGCAGGTCTTCGACCGGCCCAGGGCGGGTCGGACACCCACCCCGCTTTAACCCGCGATGAACTTATCACCGCGATCAAGGCCGGCGCCCGGCTCAGACTGCGGCCAAAGGTGATGACCGTCGCCACGGCCATCGCCGGCCTGCTGCCGATTTTCTGGAGCACGCGCACCGGCGTCGAGGTGATGCAACCCATCGCCGCGCCGGTGGTTGGCGGCATGCTCTCGTCGCTCGTCCACATCCTGATCGTCACGCCCGTCATCTTTTTCTGGCTCCACCAACGCTCCCTCGGCACGGAAACGTCAGCAGAAAAATTACCCTAGCGTATTTTAAGCCATTTCGGGCGTGGACGAGCCACGCCCCTACCCGTTCCTTTGTCGGGGCGCGCCTTGCCCGTTCGACAGGCTCAGGGCCCCGAGCCTGCCGCAGGGTGCGCGCCCTCCTAGCTTCTCTTCTGGAAATTTTAAAATTTACCGAGGGTTTCGTGACTGCATGGTGTAGTGTCTTTACAAGCGCTCACCTTCATAACCCGAATCCCAACTGCCATGATCCGTTCCTCCCTGCTTCTCCTCGTCGGCCTGTGCGTCAGTCTTTCCAACTTGGTCGCGGCCGAACCGGCCGTCGCCAAGTCCGAAATCCTCGCGAATTACGTCAAGGTTTCCGCCGCTTTGGCCGCGGATAATCTCGCC
The DNA here is from genome assembly GCA_903902745.1 of uncultured Opitutia bacterium. GTDB lineage: Bacteria > Verrucomicrobiota > Verrucomicrobiia > Opitutales > Opitutaceae > CAIUWA01. Next base: position 44,932 of record CAIUWA010000017.1, read on the forward strand.
GACGCCCAGACTGCTGCGTCCGCTCTGGCCGTCTCAGCCGGACAGGCCAAAAACAATGCGCTCGCCGACCAGGCCACGGCCGTGGCGAAGGCGTCGGACATCTCCGCCGCGCGCAGCAGCTTCAAGGCCCTGAGCACGACGGTCGAGCCGCTCGCCGCCGGTGAGAAAGCCTACACCGTCATGTTTTGCCCGATGGCCAGAGCGGACTGGGTCCAAACTGCCGGTGCGGTGAGGAATCCCTATTTCGGCAAGTCCATGCTGACCTGCGGCTCACCGAAATAAGCCCCTTGAGCAAATCGGCCCGGCGCCGTTGAGCCGCGAGCCGCTCATCCCACCGGCGGCAAGCCGGTGGATACCATTGGGTCCATGACGGTCGTCAACGGCAGGCGCAGTTCGAAAACCGCGCCGCCTTCCGGCGCATTGCGCTGCATCACGCGGCCGCCGTGCGCCTCGACGATCACGCGCACCAGGCTGAGCCCAAGGCCGAGGCCGCGCTGCGAGCGGCTCGCATCCCCGCGATAAAGTCGTTCCCAGATGCGACCCTGCTCCGCCGGCGGCACACCAGGACCGGAGTCACTCACCGTCAGCACCGCCTCCCCCCCTGAGCCTGTCGCAGGGTCCTTGCCCTCCACCGCCACGCGCACTTTCACGCGGCCGCCGGCGGGCGTGTATTTCACTGCATTGTCCACGAGGTTGGCGATCGCCTGGCGCAGCCGGATCGTGTCCGCCAGCACCGGCACGGTGCCGGCCACATCCACGCCCAGCGTCACGGGCTTCGCCTCCGCCACCTCGGCATAAAGTTCAACCGCGTCGCGCGCCACCGCCCCAAGGTCGGCCGGCACTTTATCCAGCCGCATCATGCCCGCCTCGGCCTCGGAAATTTCCATCAGCGCCCGAAGCAGGCGCAACACGTCGTCCGTCTGCTCCACGCAGTCCGCTAGCGCGTCGTTCTGCGCGCCGTTGCCGCCGGCCGATTGCAGCGCGATCTCCGCCGTGCCACGCAGGCGCGTGAGCGGGGTGCGCAGGTCGTGCGCCACGTTGTCCAGCGCCTCGCGCATGGCGCGCAGCAGGCCGGCGTTTTTGTCGAGGACCGTGTTGAAGGCGCGGACCAGCTCCGCCACTTCGTCGTCCCGCCGCGGCGCCGGCACGCGGGTGTCGAGCTCCCCGGTGGCGGCGATCCGCCGGGCGGTGGCAATGACGTCGCGCAACGGACGCGTCGCGCGCCGCGCCGTCACGAGGCCCGCGCCAAAGCCGAGCACCACGACCGCGCCGCCCACCCAGAGGAACGTGTGGCGCAACGGCGCCAGCAGCACGGCGCGGCTGTCCGTGCTGCGCGCGACCTGGAGAAGATGTCCGTCCGGCAGCACCTGGGCGGCGACCGCGAGATCCTGCTCCTCGTCGCGCGGCACGCGTATGGTGTAGTTCTGGCGCTCGGTCCATCCGCCCCAGCCGTCCGGCACGGTCACCCGTTGCGCATCGGCCCCGATCCAGTCGGAGGGAATCCGGGCCCATTCCACGGTGCCGCTACGGTTGACCAGCTGGATGAATAGCGAGCGCACGTGCGGCGCCTGGCTGTCCTCGTTGTAGCGCGACTCCAGCCCGTACACTCCCGCCAGCGCGTAGATGCCGGCGTATTGCTGCAGGCGCAGCTGCAGCGCCTCGCTGTCGCGCGCCTCGAGCTGGCGCGCGAGGCTCCAATAAAGCAGCGCAAAGATGGCCGTGAACCCGGCGGTGAAAAGCAGGGCGAACCATCCGCTCAGCCACAGGGCCAGCGAGCGCTGCGCGCGGTCAGGCGGTGGTTTTGAAGACATAGCCGACGCCCCGAAGGGTTTCGATGCGGGTTTTCTCGGGATCCACCTTGCCGCGCAGGCGCGACATCAGCACGTCCACGACATTGGTCTGCGGGTCGAAGCTGTAGTCCCACACATGCTCCAGGATCATGGTCTTCGTGACCGGCCGGCCCGGATGGCGCAGCAGGTACTCAAGCAGGGCAAACTCGCGCGGTTGCAGTTCCACCAGGCGGCCCGCCACGGTCACGGTACGCGCCACGAGGTCGAGCACCACGTCCCTCGTCGCCAGCCGCGTGGCCTCGGGCGCGCGGCTCGCCCGGCGGATCAGCGCCTGCAGGCGCGCCGAGAGCTCGGCAAAGGCAAATGGCTTGGTCAGGTAATCGTCGCCGCCCGCCTGCAAGCCCTTCACCCGGTCCTCGACGCTGGCGCGCGCACTGAGAAACAGCACCGGCAGGACGGCATTCCCGGCCCGCATGCGTTTCACCAAACTGAGGCCGTCGAGCCGCGGCAGCATCACGTCAATGATCGCGGCGTCGTAGGTGGTCGTGCCGGCGAGAGCGAGGCCGGTGTCGCCGTCCGGTGCATGGTCGACGGCATAGCCCTGCTCCTTCAGGCCCTTGACCACGAAGGAGGCGATCTTGGCGTCGTCTTCGACCACGAGGATGCGCATGGAGATGGGAGGAGTTTGCGGCGACCACCGGCCGGGCGGAAGGAGAATGTAACCTCAGTTCGGGAAATCGAAAGGCTCACGCGAAGCCGTGAAGGTCGCGAAGAAACTCTCCTGATTTTAGGGCTTCGCGCCCTTCGCGGCCTCGCGTGAGCCAAAATAAAAAGCTCCGGGCGCGGCCGCCCGGAGCTGTTGCCATTAGAGACGCAGCTTACGAATTCGGCGCGGACGCCGACTCGTCAACCACGACAAAATGTGAGCCGCCTTGGTTCCAGACCCGGAGAAGCGTTTTCTTCGTGTCAGACTTTTCGGTCAGCTTGATCGCATCGGCACTGTTGCGCACCGCCTGACGGTTGATCTCCTGGATCACATCGCCGGGCTGCAGGCCAACCGTGGCCGCCACGGAGCTCGGATCAACCTCGGTCACCAGCGCGCCGCGGATGTCGGCGGGGACATCAAACTCCCGGCGGGCTTGGGCATCGAGATCGGCCACGCCCACGCCATTGAGCGTGCCCGTGTCCTCTTCCGCGCTCGGGGCGGACTTGCTTGACCCGCGGTTGCGGCCTTTGCGGTTGGCGTGGTTTTGCGCCACCAACTCGTCGGGCGACTTCTTGGCCACGGTCAGGTCCAGCGTCTGGGTCTTGCCGTCCCGCATGACCTCCACGGCCACCTTCGTGCCCGGCGCCACCGTGGCGACCACGAGCTTGAGGTGGCGGGTGTCCGTCACGGACTTCCCGTCAAACTTGGTCACCACGTCACCCTCGCGGATGCCTGCCTTGGCCGCCGGCTCGCCGGCAATCGCCTCGACCACCAGGGCGCCCTTGTTCGTGGGCAGCTTGAACTGCTCGGCCAGCTCCGGGGAAATTTCCTGCATCTTGACCCCGATGTAGCCGCGCACGACCTTGCCGTTGCTGGTGAGCTGCTCCATGACGTTGCGCGCAAGATTGGAGGGAATCGCAAAGCCGATGCCCTGGGATCCGCCGGAGCGGCTGAGGATGGCGGTGTTCACGCCAATGAGCCGGCCTTCGGCGTCAACGAGCGCGCCGCCGGAATTGCCCGGGTTGATCGCGGCGTCGGTCTGGATGAAGTCCTCGTAGTCGAGATCCATCGTGGCGCGGCCGAGGCCGCTGACCATGCCGCTCGTCACAGTCTGGCCGATGCCAAAGGGATTACCCACGGCGAGCACGCGGTCGCCGACTTCGACGATGTCGCTGTCCGCAAAGGTGATCGCGGGCAGGTTCTTCGCGTCAACCTTCACGACCGCCAGGTCGGATTGCGGGTCGGTGCCGATGACCTTGGCGGTGAGCTCACGGCCGTCATTGAGACTGATCTTGATGACATCCGCGCCATTGACGACGTGGTTGTTCGTGAGGATGTAGCCGTCGGCACTGACGATGACGCCGGAACCGAGACCCTGCTGGGCGGGCTGCTGCATGCCGCCGCGACCCGAGAAGCCAAAGGGGTTGCCGGACTGGCCGCCAAAAAACTCCCGAAGCTGCGGTGGCAGTTCAGCCTGCGGGATGCTCTTGGCCCGCTCGGTGACGAGCACCTTCACCACACTGGGAGCAACGCGCTTCACAATCGGTGCATAGCTGGGCCCGAGCGGGGAATTGGCGGCGGCCACGGGAGCCTTGTCGATTTTAACCGACACGGCGCTGTCGGTCGAATGCGAGGCCGCGGCCCAAGCCAGGCCGCCGGCGGCGATGAGTCCGGCCGCAAATTGGAGGAAGCGGCGGACGGAAGTGCGATTGGTATTCATGATGGTAAGAGCTGTAGGGTTGAACTTTCCGGTCTTGGAATGGCCGGACTATCGCACACCCGCCCTTCACCCCGCTTGCGGGAACATTACAATTTTGAAAGGTTCGCAGTCGCGGAATTTGCCTTCCGCCCCAAATCCGCCAGTTTCCGTCCTCCGTCCTCTTTCACCCGTCCCCATGCCCGCCGCTCCCATCCCTGTCACCGTCCTCACCGGCTTCCTCGGCGCGGGCAAGACCACCCTCCTCAACCGCATCCTCACCGAGCACCATGGCAAGAAGCTCGCCGTGATTGAAAACGAGTTCGGCGAGGTCGGCGTCGACAACCAGCTGGTCATCTCCGGCGAGGAGGAGCTGTTCGAGATGAACAACGGCTGCATCTGCTGCTCCGTCCGCGGCGACCTCATTCGCATCCTGGGGCGGCTGCTCAAGCGCAAGGACCGGCTCGACGGCATCCTCATCGAGACCACCGGCCTCGCCAACCCCGCGCCCGTCGCCCAGACGTTCTTCAGCGACGAGGAGATGAAGCAGAATTTCTGCCTCGATGCCATCGTCACCGTCGTCGACGCCAAGCATGTCCTCCAGCACCTCGCCACCGAGGACGAGACGGTCAAACAGCTCGCGTTCGCCGATGTCATCCTGCTGAACAAGACCGACTTGGTTTCCCCGGCCGACCTCGACGCGCTGGAGCAGCGGATCCATGGCATGAACGCGGTCGCGAAGATTTACCGCACGCAGAATTGCGCCCTGGCGCTCGACCACGTGCTCGATGTCGGTGGTTTCAACCTTGCCCGCGCCACCGAGCTCGATCCGAAATTCCTCGAGACCGAGTATCCCTTCGAATGGGCCGGCGCCTACCTCCTGCCCGCCGGCACGTGCGAACTCGTCATCGGCCATGACGACGATGACGAGCACGACCACGCTGGCCACGACCACGGACACGGTGACGGCGACCACCATCACCATCATCATGGCAATCCCAATGAGCTGGATGTCGTGGTCCTGCCCGTGAAAACGCTGGATGAACCCGATCTCGCCACCGCCCGCGAGGCGGCGGTGGCCGTGTTCTCCGACTGGGAATCGCGCCTCAAGACCGGCGACACCGTTCTCCCCGGCGCGACGCTGCAGCGGCTGCTCCTGGCCGAGGGCCATGCACGATTCCAACTCAAGGTCGACGAGCCGGGCTTTTACGTCGTCTTCGAGCAATGCGGCCATGATCCCCTGCACATCTACGTCAAGGGCGAGACCACCAAGCCGGTCTGGCAGCAGGATTTCCACGCCGCGCACGAGCATAACGACGCGGTCACGTCGGTCGGCATCAACACGCCCGGCGACCTCGACGGCAAGAAGCTCAACACCTGGATCAGCGAACTCCTGCGTACCAAGGGAGGCGACATCTACCGCATGAAGGGCGTGCTCAGCGTGAAGGGCTCTGCCAAGCGGCTCGTCTTCCAGGGCGTGCACATGCTCTTCGACGCAAAGTTCGACCGCGACTGGGGTTCCGACCCGCGCACGAACACCCTCGTCTTCATCGGCAAAAACCTCGACCGCCCGGCGCTGACCGAGGCGTTCAAGGCCTGCCTGACCTGAATATTTGGCGCAGAGGTCGCGGAGAACACGGAGGATTCTTTTGTTTTCTCCTTCTCCGTGCCCTCAGTGTCCTCTGTGTTGAAAGCATGCAACTGACCAAACACTGGGCCGCGACACTCGACGACTACGTCATCGACCTCGCGTGGTCGCCCGACGGCACGATGCTCGCCGCCGCCTCCGGCGCCGGCCCGATATCGCTCTTCGCCACGACGGACGGCGCAACGCAGCATGAGCTACCCGGTCATGAGAATGGGACCAATGCCATCGCGTTCGCGCCGGCATTGCAGGAGACAGGATACGGGGGACTGGGGACAGATCCCGGCAACTCCGGCCTGTCTCCTGTCTCCCGTCTCCCGTCTCCTGTTCTGCTCGCCACGGGCGGCCAGGATGGCGCCGTGAAATTCTGGGATGCCGTCGCGGGCCAGCATACTGCGACGGCCAAACTGGGCACCGCATGGGTGGAGCATCTGGCCTGGCGGCCGGTTCGGACGCCGGCCTCCGGCCTCCTTCTCGCCGCCGCGGGCAAGGAGCTGCGGGCACTCAGCCCCGATGGAGCGGTGGTCCATCATTTCAAACACGCGCCGAAGACCATCACCGCGCTGGCCTGGCAGCCGGCGCTGAGACCCGAGGACAGAAGTCCGAGGACAGAGGTCAGCAGTTCCGATCCGTCCTCCGTTCTCCGTCATCCGTCCTCCGCTGCAGCGGTCGCCTACTTCGGCGGCGTGTGTCTGTGGGATGGCGTCAATTTCACCGCACAAAAGGAATTCGCCTATAACAACGGCATCCACGCCCTGATCTGGTCGCCCGACGGCCGGTGGCTGGTCTCCGGCAACCAAGATCCGTCCGTGCACCTCTGGATTCCGGCCGAGGACGCCGAGCTGCACATGAGCGGCTACGAGAGCAAGGTGAAGTACCTGTCGTTCGACCACACGTCGCGGTGGCTCGCCACCGGCGGCGGGCGCGACGCCTGCATCTGGGATTGTTCCGGCGCGGGCCCCGAGGGTCGTGAGCCCGCCATGTTGCCGCACGATGCCCCGGTGTGTGCGGTGGCGTTCCAGCATTCCCACGGCCTCCTCGCCACCGCGTCGCAGGACGGCGTCGTCATGCTCTGGAGTCCCGAGCGCAAGCAGCCGCTGCGCGCCACGGTGAAAATGCCCGTTGCCGCCACCAAGCTGGTCTGGTCCCCCGACGACCGCCACCTCGCCATCGGCTCCGAAAAAGGCACCGTGTACGTGCTGAAGGCGGATTGAGGTTTCGCGCAGAGGCACGGAGCCGCCGAGAAAGCCAAAGAAGCTGAAAGACGAAAATGCTCCCGGGCTCGGCGCCCCAGCGCCTCTGCGCGAAATTTATTTCCTGCTCTGCGCGGCGATGCCCGGGATGCCTCTTTCCTTCTCGATGCGCTGCAACGTCAGCATGGCGGCATTGTAAACTCCCCGGGACGGGCGGTCGTCGCCGCGCTTCATGTTGTATTCCTGGCACACCCGGAAGGCCGTATAGTACATGGCGTCCTGCAGCAGCGTGCAAAGTCCGCCCATGGTTTCCAAAAACTGCCTCCGCCCCTCGTTCATCACCGCGGCGGCCTGGTCCTCGCTGCCCTTGGCCACATATTCCCAGCCGGGATGGTAGCCGTCGGGAGCCTTCGGCGTCCACGCCTTCACCCGCGCGAGCACCAGCTCGAAGGCCCGCGGATTTCCCATGATGGCGGGATTGATCGCCCCGCCCCACTGTTGCTGCAGCGCGCCCAGGGCCGTCAGCGGGCTGCTCTTGGCATCGCCGACCGGTGGAAACAGCTCCTTGTCGAACAACGCCCGGAAGCGGGCGATATAAAAAAGGAAGCCCGCATCCTCCAGCCGCTTCTCCCGCGCGGCCTCACCCACCGCCGAATACAGGACGGTGCTCGAGACGGCCTCCGGCGCCTTCACGATCTGGTTGAGCGCCGCCATGGCATCCTCCTTTTCCCCCAGCGCCAGCTGGCGGTAAAGATGCTCATCCGTCGCCGACTGCGCCCGCAAGCTGCCGGCCACAGCGACCAGCGCCGTCATCGCAGCGATGAACTTCAGCAGGAACTTGATCTCGCGCAGAGGCACAGTGGCGCGAAGCGGGAGCCCTTTGGCTTGATTTCCCCGCGCCTCTGCGCCTCTGCGCGAAATCGATCTGTTCCGCCGGACCCTCATTGAAACAGCAGCGGCGAGACCTCGTTGAGGTAATGCCGCCAGTTGATCCAGGTGTGCGCCCCGCTGGAGGGATGGAAGGTGAGCTGGATTTTGTGCTCGGTCAGGAATTCCGAGAATTTCTTGGCCGGGGTGAAAAGACTGTCCTCGGTCCCGCAGCCAATCCACAGCAAGTGCAGCTGACGGTTGGTCGCCGCCGGATCCGCGATGAGGCCGGCATAGGTCTTCGCGAAATCGCCGCCGTTGTTCAGGGCCGCGCTGAAGCCGCCGACGTAGCTGAACAGCTCAAGGTGGTTCAGGCCGATGCTCAGCGACTGGCCGCCGCCCATCGAGAGGCCGATGATCGCGCGGTGGTCACGGTCGGTCAGCGTGCGATACTGCGACTGGATGTAGGGAATCACGTCCTCGATCAGGTCCCGGCTGAACAGCGCCGTGTTCTGCCCCTGCGCCCCCGGTTCGCCCGGCGGCGCGCCATAGCCGAAGGGCATGACGATGATGAACGGCTTCGTTTTTCCCGCCGCCAGCAGGTTGTCGAGGATCAGGTTCACATGGCCGAGCCGGGTCCAGGCGGTCTCATCCGCGTTGGCGCCGTGAAACAGGTAGAGCACCGGCAACCGGGCCGCGGCGTCGCGGTCGTAGCCGGGCGGAACATAAACGCTCAGGCTCCGCAGGCGGTTGAGCGATTTCGACTGGTACCAGTGGGTGCGGATCTCACCGTGCGGCACGGGCTGGCCGTCGTAGAACGCGGGGCGGTCGCCACGGACTTCGAGCACGCTCTGGATCGTGCTGGCCGTGGAGCCGCTCTTCACCTGCGGATTGCCCGGATCGAGGGTGCGGACCCCATCGACGGTGAAGTTGTAATAGTAGATCTCCGGATCAATCGGCCCGACCGTGGCGCTCCAGACGCCCTCCGCGTTTTTTTCGAGTGCCTTGCTGCCGGCCATGAACTCGCCGCTCACGAGCACCTCGCTCGCCTTCGGCGCGGAAAGCCGGAAAGTCACGCGGCGGTCCGGGCCGATCTCGGGCGACCCGGTCCGCGCCGGGGCCGCGGCATTGCCCGGAGGATTCGCCGCGGGCTGCGCCCATGTAGGAGAGGCCAACAAACCGAGCATCAGGCAGGCGAGGCGAGCCGCAGGTGGAGCGTGTTGTCCCCAACGCGCTGGATCGAAGCGGCTTCGCCGCAACGCGTTGAGGTCAACGCGTTCCACCTTCGAACCCGGTTTTTCGAAAATAAAATTTTTCATAAAGCTTCATCCTCCCGCCACGCCCTGCGTATTCACAAACAGCGAATACACCGACGTGCTGCCGCACATGAACAGCCGGTTGCGGTTCGTTCCTCCAAAGCACAGGTTCGGGCAGCGCTCCGGCAGGTCGATGCGGCCGATCCGCTTGCCGGCCGGGTTGAACACCGTCACGCCGTCGAGTCCCTCCACGCCCATGCCCCAGCCGCACCAGAGGTTGCCATCCACATCCACCCTGAAGCCGTCGGGCGTGCCGTTGTCGTCCGCCGTGATCAGCGTGCGCTTGTTCGTGAGACGCGTGCCGCCCTCAACGTCGTAGGCGCGAATCACGCGCGGGTTGCTGTTCGCCTCGACGATGTAGAGCTTCGACTCGTCGGGGGAGAACGCCAGGCCGTTGGGCCGGTTGATGTCGCCCGTGACGACCGCCACCTGCTTCGTCGCTGGATCCCAGCGGTAAACGTTCGTCGGCAGCTCCGGCGTGGCGGCGTGGCCCTCGTAGAAGCCGAGGATGCCGAAGGGCGGGTCGGTGAACCAGATCGAGCCGTCGGACTTGCAGACGATGTCGTTCGGGGAATTGAATGGCTTCCCGTCAAAATGGTCGGCAATAACCGTGATCGTGCCGTCATACTCGGTGCGCGTGACGCGCCGCGTGTCGTGCTCGCAGGTGAGCAGGCGGCCCTGCCGGTCGCGCGTGTTGCCATTGGCGTAGTTGGATGGCTTGCGGAAGACATTGACGGAGCCCGTCTCCTCATCCCAGCGCATGATGCGGTTGTTGGGAATGTCGCTCCACAGCAGGTAGCGGCCGTCGCCGAACCACGCCGGGCCCTCGGCCCAGCGCATGCCCGAGGCGATTTTCTCCACCTTGGCGAGGCCCAGCATGTACTTGCTGAAGGACGGATCGATGGCGCGAACAAGCGGATCCGGATAACGCGGGCTCGGCTGCCACTGCGCCGCGGCCCGCGGCAGGGCGGCCAGCGCGGTAAGGGCGCTGCCCGCGGTGAGAAATTCGCGACGGTTCATGGGCATAAGCTAATCCTCCTGGTTTCGAGGGACGGGATTCGGGGGTGATAAAGCCCGCGGCAACCGAGAAGGTGCAACGCCGGCTTGTCAGGGTAGACTGGATCCAAAACCTAAGATTCGGCCGGCGGCCACGGCAAGAAGCAAAGGCTGCTCACCTTGACTCAAGATCCCAAACTGGTTTCGCGCAGAGGCGCAGGGACGCGGAGAACGGAAGTGATGGGCAGCATTCCATCAATCTTCCGCGGTTTTAACTCTGCGCTCACTGCGCCTCTGCGTGAAATAATTCCGACAGGATCAATCCGCCGTTTTTTCGGCTGACCCAGGACGAGCCATCCCCATCCTGCCCGCATGCCACGCGCCACCCCCCAGCTGCAGCCGCGCCTGCGGTTCCCCGATCCCGGGTCCGAGGTCTTCGGCCGCCGTCTTCTCGCCTTTTTTTCCGTCGTTCTGCTCGCCTGCACCACCCGAGCCGCCGACCTCAATGTCTTCGCCGCCGCCAGCCTGGCCGATGCGCTCAAGGACATCGCCAAAGCCTATGAGAAGGCGAGCGGCGACACCCTTCATTTCAACCTTGCCGCCTCCAGCGCGCTGGCGCTCCAGATCAAGCAGGGTGCGCCGGCCGATGTGTTCTTCTCGGCCGACGAAGCCAAGATGGATGATCTCGCGAAGGCGGGTCTGATTGCGGCGGACACGCGGGTCAGTCTGCTTTCCAATACGCTGGTCATCGTCGTCAATGCCGTGGGTGGTGCCGCGGTGACCGTGCCGGCCGACCTCGCGCAGCCTGCCGTCCGTCGCGTGACACTCGCCGAGCCGCAGACCGTGCCCGCCGGCATCTATGCGAAGGAATGGCTGCAGGCCACCGGACTGTGGACTAAGATCGTCGACAAGGTCGTGCCCACGGAAAATGTCCGCGCCACCCTCGCCGCGGTGGAGTCCGGCAATGCCGACGCTGGCATCGTTTACAAGACGGACGCGCTCATCTCAAGGAAGGTGAGGATCGCCCACGCGGTCGCCCTGGCCGATGGGCCGAAGATCTCCTACCCGCTCGCGGTCGTGAGGGGATCAAGGAATGATGCCGCCGCCCGCCGGTTTGCCACGTATCTCACTTCGCCGGCCGCGCGCGCGATTTTTGAGCAATACGGCTTCTTGCCTGCCCGCTGACCTCCGCCACAGTCACGACGATGTCGGCGGAAACATGGCAGATCACTTGGTTTACCCTGGGCGTCGCGACGCTCAGTACCTTGGCCATTCTGCCCTTGGGCGTCGCGCTGGCTTGGCTGCTCGCGCGGCGAAACTGGCGCGGCAAGTCTGTCGTCGAGACGCTCGTCGCGCTGCCGCTGGTCATCCCTCCGGTCGCCACCGGACTCATCCTACTCAAGCTGCTCGGCCGCCGCGGCCTGGTCGGCGGCTGGCTCGAGCGCACCTTCGGCTGGGAAATCGTCTTTACCTGGCGTGGCGTGGTCGTGGCCACCGCGGTAATGTCGTTTCCCCTGCTGGTACGGACGGCCCGCGTGGCGTTTGAAGGCGTCAACCCGCGGCTGGAACAGGTCGCGCGCACGCTCGGCGCCGGACCCTGGCGGGTGTTCGTCACCATCACGCTCCCGCTCGCCGCGCGCGGCCTCGTGGCGGGGGCGATGCTGGCGTTTGCCCGCGCCCTCGGCGAATTCGGCGCGACCATTATGGTCGCCGGCTACATCCCGGGCCAGACGGCCACGCTCTCGCTCTCCATTTACCACTTGGTCCAGCTCGGCCATGACAGCGAGGCGCTCGGCCTGCTCGCGATTTCGGTGACACTGGCCTTTGGCGCCGTCTGGCTCAGTGAATTCTTCCTGCGGAGGCGGGCCGCATGAGCGTGGAACTGTCCGGCCTGCGTCTGCCCCTCGCGCACTTCACCCTTGAGGTGGACGCCACGCTGGCCGGCCGCGTCACGGCGATCTTCGGCGCGTCGGGTGCAGGCAAGACCACGCTGCTCGAAATCATCGCGGGCCTCCGCGCCCCCGCCGCCGGCCGCGTGACGGTCGGCGGTGTGCCGCTGACGGATGTGGCGGCGCGCACCTTCGTGCCCGCCGAACGCCGCGCCGTCGGCTACGTCCCGCAGGAAGGCGCGCTGTTCCCTCATCTGTCCGTCCGCCGGAACCTGCTCTACGGTTGCCCGGCGCAGGCCGATGCGCCCGCGGGGCTAAATCTCGCGCACGTCACGGAGGTGCTCGAAATCGCCCGGCTGGAAGATCGCGTGATCGGCACGCTTTCGGGCGGCGAGAAGCAACGCGTCGCCCTGGGCCGCGCCCTGCTCGCCTCGCCGCGATTGCTCCTCCTCGACGAGCCGCTGGCCGGCCTCGACGCCCCGCTGCGCGAGCGGCTGTTGCCCTACCTCGCGCGCGTGCGCGATGAGTTCGCGATTCCCATGCTCTACGTCACGCACTCGCCCGACGAAGTCATGGCGCTGTGCGACGACGTGCTCGTGCTCGACCAAGGCCGGGTCGTGCGTCGCGGCCCGCCAACGGCGCTGTTCGCCGCGACCGGCGGCCCGCGGTACGAGTTGCGCGGTTGAGCCAGTGGTGGTCGCCGCAACTGGTAGGGCGAGGCGTCCCGCCGAGCCGCGGCTCACCGGGACGGTTCGCCCTACCTCGAAGATATTACTCAAGTTAGGGCGATAATATACTTGACTCAATGAGTCCGGTCGCCCAAAAACTCCCTCGTCGCGAGCCGAGGCTTCGGTTCCGAACGCCCTCCGAACCGACCGCGCCCCCTTTTGCGATGACCATCAGCTTAGGCATAATCTGTCGCAAGAGCATCGTCCTCGCCACCGACATGCAGGCCAGCTTTCCCGGCACCTCGCACAAGAACAACGAGGCTGACAAGCTCCACGAGTTTGATTTCGGCGGGGTTTACGCCGTTGTGGTTATGTCGGGCGGATTGGATTACTTCGACTCATTGGTGGAGCGGCTGGAGATGCAGGCCCAGAAAACCACCGTCAAGAACCAGCGCAGCATCCCGGACGCTGTTGAGGCGGCCATACGGGAGGTTAAAGCCAGCCTTCGCAGAAATTCAGTCCCGCCCAAGAAGGGCAAGGAATGGAGCCGCGTTTTCAGTGACAACGGCTGCCAAGTGCTCGTGGCATTTTGCCACGACGGCCAAACCCTTTCGCTCTACCGGGCGGATTTCTTAGACGGCCAAGCGCGCGCCGTTCGTTCGAGCTACGCCATGCTCGGCACCCCGCAGGTTTTGGTTGATTACATTCTGGCCGAAGCCCGGCCCGATGAGATGAAAACCTCCGGGGGGATGGCGCTGGCCACCTACGTCGTACAAATGGCGAAAGACCACGACCAATTCTGCGGAGGCCGGACACGTCTCGCGATTGTTTACCCCGAGATTCCGTGGATTTTGGCCCAGACTGAAATCGCGCCCTTCGTCAAAGCCGCTACCGACTTTGAACGCAGCAACATCGGAAGTTGGTCCAAGAATCTAACGAAATTTCTCCCCAAAGACATCGACGACACCTATGAACACTAAAACTGATTTCCCGGAAACCCTCATCGAGGCTGTCCGCTACTTCGCCGATCCGGACAACGCTTTCAACTTTCTTGTTGAGCTGCGCTGGCCCAACGGGGTCAAGTGCCCACGCTGCGGATCAGAGGACGTGCGCCCCATCGCCAACCGTAAGACGTGGGATTGCAAATGCTGCACGGAGAAGAAGCAGTTCTCGATTCGGGTCGGGACGATTTTCGAGGACAGTCCACTTCCGCTCGACAAATGGCTCTGCGCGATCTGGATGATCGTCAACGCCAAGAACGGAGTTTCCTCCTACGAAATCTATCGTGCTATCGGCGTGACGCAAAAGACCGCTTGGTTTATGCTGCATCGCATCCGGACGGCGATGCAGACCGGCTCATTCGAGAAGATGAAAGGGGAAGTCGAGGTGGACGAGACCTTTATCGGCGGCCTCGCCCGGAACATGCACATCGACCGCAACAAGCGGCGGGGCCGCGGAACAGGTCACGTGGGGAAGTCTATCGTGGTTGGGCTGCTGGAGCGGGGAGGCGAATGCAGCAAGGTAAAGGCGATCCACGTTCCCAATCGCCGCCGGCAGGTGGTAGAGGCGAAGGTAAGGGAGAACGTTGATCAGGGATCAGAGGTGTTTAGCGACGCCCTGCCGTCATACAACGAGCTTACGCCGGACTTCCGCCACCAGTTCATCGACCACGCGGAGAAGTACGTCGAGGGCAACGTGCACACCAATGGCCTTGAGAACTTCTGGTCACTCCTGAAGCGGACGCTCCGGGGCACGTACATCAGCGTCGATCCGGAGCACCTCTTCCGTTACCTCGACGAACAAATGTTCCGGTTTAACAACCGCAAGGCGAGCGACGCCGTCCGGTTCCTGATGGCATCGGCCTCCATTGTGGGCAAGCGCCTGACCTACGAGCAACTGACCTCTGACGCCGCCCCGGCCTGACTCCATGGAATTAAAACCGAACTCCAAAGAGGGCCAGCGCGAAGGGAAAGAGGCTTTCCAGCGGTTCCGGGCGATGGCCAGCGCGTTGATCCGAGTGCCCAAGGCGGAGATCGACGCCCAAGCGAAGAAGAACGCCAAGCGTGCTGCTAGGCGAAAACCTTGACCCATGAATCCAAATGCCCGACGCCGAGCCTCCCATACTGGCCGCTGCAAAATATCCCGAGTGGGGATTGATAATCGTCGGTCCGCTGTCCTGTCTCGCGCCCGCGGTGAGTGCGCTCCACGTCGGACTCTTGATCTCAGGGGCATTTTTCTGGGGGAAACGGCCACAGAAGAAAACGAAGTATGGGACGGTAGGTTTTGTGCTCCTGTGCATCGGTGCGGGCCGAGGCGTGCTCGCGTTGGGGATGCTAGCGATGGCAAAGTTAATGGGCTGGCGCTGACCGGCGGCCGCTGGCTATTGAGTCAAGTATATTATCGCCCAAGTTAGGACACTAACGCTCCAGGAGCCTGCTTGCAGGCGATTAAAACCCACGCAATGTGACAGGCGGTGGCTACGTCGAACATCGCCTGCAAGCAGGCTCCTCTCCGCCGGCATTGGCTCTTCCACACGGCCTGCGCCGCGGTTTTCTACGCGACCAGTCTCACCGCCGCGCCCAGTGATGTGCCGGCGGTTTTCACACCCAAAATCGCCAGCCTCGCTTCGCCGGCCGGACCGGGAGCGATGGGTCCGTCACTCGTGAACGGCCCGGACCATCGCGTTTATCTCTCCTGGACCGAGCCCTCCGCGGACGGTCGGGCTCTGAAATTTTCCGTGCTCGACGCCTACAACCAACGCTGGTCGGCGGCGCGCACCATTGCACAAGGTCCTGATTTTGAAAAAAGCTCGGCCAACTTCCCGGCCTTGGTCGTGCAGCCGGGCGGAAAGCTCACGGCGGTGTGGTCGGTCAACAATCCCGTTCCGTCCGCCCCGGCGGCGACCGCGCACGACCACGGGGAAATGCATGTCCACAACGACGACGCCCGCCACGCCATGTACAGCCAGTCGGCCGACGGCGGCGTCACGTGGAGCGCCCCTCAGCCGCTCACGCGCGAGAGCAACGCCACGGCATTCCCCTCGCTCCTGGCCCTCCCGGACGGACAGGTGCTCGCGGCCTGGCTCGACGGGCGTGCAAAAAAAATCCCCGGCGACCCGGAAAAACTCTACGCCCGCCTCCTCGGCGGCAACGGGCCCGATGTGCTCGTCGATCCCAAGGTGTGCGAATGTTGCCAGACCACACTCACCGGTTTTCCGGACGGCAGCGCGCTCCTCGCCTATCGCGGGCGCACCGACGAGGAGATCCGCGACATCATGGCCACACGTTACATCGACGGCCAATGGGAGGCGCCGCAGCGCCTGAGCCGCGACCGCTGGATGATCAACGCCTGTCCCATCAACGGCCCGCAGCTCGACACCGACGGACCGCGCGTGTCCGCCGCGTGGTTCACCGCAGCGGACAACGAGCCGCGCGTGCTGGTCGCCTCTTCGCCCGACGCCGGCGGGCTGTACACCATGCCGGCGCGCGTCGACCTCGGCCATGCGCTCGGCCGCGTCGACACGCTCATCCTGCGCGACGGTTCCCAATTCGTGACCTGGCTCGAGGGCGCCGGCGACGACGCCAGCCAGCCCGCGGGCCTGTACCTGCGTCGCTACGCCTCGTTTGGCGCCACGCTGGCGCCGGCCATACTCGCACCCTCCTCGCTCCCGGCGTTGGTCAGCGGTTTTCCGCGCATGGCGCTGGTGAAGGATTTCGACGACACGCCGGCTCAGATCGCGGTCGCCTTCACGCGCGACGGTGAATCCCCGCGCATTGAAACGCTCCTCGTCACCCTGCCCCCGGCCGCGGCGCTGGCGGCCGCTGACAGCACCTGCGGCTGCTCACCGAGCGGAGAACAGCTCGCGGGCTATCCCATCCGCGGCCGGATCACCGGTGTCACGGCCGACCGCGGCGCGCTCCGCCTGCAGCACGTGGCGCTCCCTGGTGTGCTGCGCGCGGGCGAGCGCGAGTTCAAGGCCGCGCCCAATGTGCTCGGCGCGCTGCAGTCCGGCCAGGACGTGCTCGCGCGCGTGGAGCAGCGCAGCGACGGCTGGTGGATCTTCGACGTCCGCGTGCTGCTGCGCCCCGCGCAGTAAAGGCCGCTCCGGAATAGTTTCGCGCAGAGGCACAAAGGCGCAGGGCAGGAACGAAGAATGTTCCCTGAACAGACTGCTTGTCTCCCCTGATTCCTCGGTCATTTCGATTTTCTCCGCGCCACTGCGCCTTTGCGCGAGACCCTGCCGAGGCTCATCAGACGGTAACTTGACGACCTGCACTTTGATTGCATGGTTTGCCGCACCATGAATCTCATGGCTGACCGACCGGGTTCGATCCGGCGCCTGTTCTCCGCCGGCGCCAGCGCGTTGGTACTGTTGCTGACGGTGCTCGCTGCGAGCCCGGAGCTGCACGCGTGGATTCATGGCGACAACTCGGGACACGATGACAGCGGCTGTGTGATCAGTCTTTTCAGCCAGGGCGTTTCACTCGCCGCCGGCGGTGACGCGCTCGTCGTGGCGCCCGTCGAATGGCTGGCCGCACCGGCCCCCGTCGTCACGGAAATTTTCCTGACCGCCCCGCGCTATATGCGCCAGCCCGAACGCGGTCCGCCGGTTGGCTGAGTTGATGATTCCGCCGCCGCGGTCGTGAACCGCTGCGGCCTGACGGTAGGGACGCGCAGCCTGCGCGTCCACGGACGGGCGGGCGCCCGTCCCTACCCAACGCGCACGCCTGCGCGCTGTTTCCCACGTTCATCCAACCCAGTCTTATCATGTCCTCTTTCCGTTCATTTCCCTTCCTCATCCTCGCAGCCGCCGTCTTCGCGCGCGGCCAGTCCGCTCCCTCTGCAGCCCCGGCCGACCCCGCCATCATGATGGATCCGGTCGACGTCAATGACCACCTCGACCGTGCCCGCGAGGGCATCCAGCCGGAGCTGGGCGCCTCCTCCTTCGTCATCAACAAGCAGCAGCTGCTCGACCTGCCGCAGGGCGCGGACGCCCCTTTCAGCCAGGTGCTGCTGCGCGCGCCCGGTGTCGCCGAGGACTCGGCCGCCAACGGCGACCTGCATGTCCGCGGCGAGCACGGGAACCTCCAATACCGCATCAACGATGTGATCCTGCCCGAGGGCATCACGGGATTCGGCCTCGAGCTGGATCCGCGCTTCGTGGGCAGCATGCAGCTCATCACGGGCTCGCTGCCGGCGCAGTATGGATTCCGCACCGCGGGGATCGTGGATATCCAGACGAAAAGCGGAACGCTCGACCAGGGCGGCGGATACTCCCTCTATGGCGGAAGCTTTGACACCCTTCGCCCGAGCTTCGAAGCCGGCGGCTAGGGCCGGGAAAACGAGCTATTTCATCGACGGCAGCTACGACCACAACGGCCTCGGCATCGAAAATCCGGCCGCCAGCTCCAAGGCGATCCACGACACGACTGATCAGGGCCGGCTGTTTTCCTATTTCTCCCGGCTTCTGGACAACTCCAGCCGCGTCAGCGTGATGATGAGCGCATCCGCCAGCAATTTCCAGGTCCCCAACACCCCGGGCCTCGCGGCCGGAACCTCGCCCAATGGCAATCCGTGGCTGCCGGGCACCTTCGATTCGTCGCGGCTGGACGAGAACCAGGGCGAGCGGAATTATTTCGGCGTCGTCACCTATCAGAAATCCGCGGGGACGTTGAACTACCAGGTTTCCGCCCTGGCCCGCGCGAGCAGCGTGCATTTCACCCCGGATCCCGCGGGCGATCTTTATTTCAACGGCGTGGCCAGCGATGTGGACCGCCAGCTCCGATCCGGCGGCCTGCAAGGCGACGCCAGTTACGCACTGCACGACCGGCACACGCTGCGCTTTGGCGGGATGCTGCTGGCTGAATCGGTGGCCGCCGATTCGACCACCATGGTATTTCCGGTGGACGGCGATGGGAATCCGACCGGCCCGGCCTACGCCCTGGCGGACAACCACCGGCTCCACGGCCTGTTCGCGGGGGCCTATGCGCAGGATGAATGGAAAATCTCCCCGCAGTTGACGCTCAACTACGGCGCGCGCCTTGATGTGTTCGATTCGTCCTTCGATCACGAAAACCAGCTCAGCCCGCGCGTGAACCTCCTCTATCAACCCACGGCGACAACAACGCTGCACGCCGGGTATGCGCGCTACTTCACCCCGCCGCCGGTCGAGAATGTCTCCGGCGCCACCGTCGCGAAATTCGACGGCACATCTAACGCCTCGGCCACGAGCCAGGACGATCCGGTCCGGGCCGAGCGCTCGGATTATTTCGATGCCGGCCTCTCGCAGCGGCTCGCCCCCGGATTCCAAGTGGGCCTGGACGGCTATTACAAGCAGGCGAAAAGCCAGCTTGATGACGGCCTGTTCGGCCAGACGCTGATCCTCTCGGCGTTCAACTACGCCGAGGGCAGGATATATGGACTGGAACTGACCGCCTCCTATGCGAACGGCGGTTTCTCGACCTACGCCAACCTCGCCCACGCCGTGGCGCAGGGCCGGAACTGGATCTCGGCGCAGTTCCTGTTCGATCCCGCCGATCTCGCCTACGTCAAGGACCACTGGATCAGTCTCGACCACGACCAAACGCTGACCGGCACCTTCGGCGCAGCCTACACCTGGAAGCAAAGCGCAGGCAGCACGCTGTGCTATCTGGATCTGCCCTACGGCAGCGGGTTGAGGAACGACGCCACGGCCGCCGACGGCTCCAACATTCCCAACGGCGGAACGGTCCCCCCCTATTATACGATCAACCTCGGCGTCGAACAGAGCTTCAAGCTGGGCCAGGGCCGCAGGTGGAAAGCACGCCTCGACCTGGTGAATCTGGCGGACAAATCGTACCAGTTGCGCGATGGCTCCGGGGTCGGCGTCAACGCCGCGCAATACGGCATGCGCCGCGGCCTCTTCGGCTCGGTAAGCTATACGTTTTGAATCAGGGCCACTACCACTGGCCTCTCATGCAAAGTAGGGCGGGGCAAAGGCACGCCCTACTTTCGCGCACCCATTTCGAAATGGGTGCGTCTAGCCGGGTGAATTGGCTCGCCCTGCCCCGGACAGCCGGCGGAAATTACCCCTCCACCCCTCCGTGGCCTTGGAACAAAACTCCCCTCTCCGTCCAAACCCGCTTCCCATGACCCCTCGAAAAAACCTGATTCTCGCCCTCGCCTCCACTGCGCTGTTGCTCGCCGCCCCGTTTGCCCGCGCAGACGTCGCCCAGTTGCAACGCTCCTTCGACCGTCCGCCGGACGACGCCAAGGCCATGGTGCGCTGGTGGTGGTTCGGGCCGGCCGTGACCAAGCCCGAGCTGGAGCGCGAGATGAAGTTCATGAAGGACGGCGGATTTGGCGGCTTCGAGGTGGAACCGATTTATCCCATGGCCCTCGATGACGAGAAGACCGGCCTGAAAAACCTGCAGCTGTTGTCGCCGGAATTTTTTGACGCGCTCAAGTTTACCGCCACCACGGCCAAGGGTCTCGGCCTGCGCATGAACCTGACCCTCGGCAGCGGCTGGCCGTACGGCGGCCCGAACTTCCCCATCGCCGAGGCGGCGGGCCGCGTGCGCGTCCAGAATGTCCCCGCTGTCGCCGGCCAGCCGAGCGTGGCTGCCCCGGCGTTGCGGGAGGGCGAAAGCCTGATCGCCGCCTACGTCGGCGGGCAAAGCGGACCGAATCCTTTCCGCGAGGTGGCAATCCGCGACAATGCCGCCCAACTCCCGGCGGCCACGACGGAGGCCGCCCCGGTGCTCTTCTTCATCGCCAGCCACACCGGCATGATGGTCAAGCGCCCGGCCGTCGGCGGCGAAGGCTATGTCATCGACAGCTACTCGGCCGCAGTCGTGGACAAGTTCATCAAGGAAATCGCCGATCCCGAGCTCAAGGCCCTCGGCGCCAACACGCCTTTCTCCGTTTTTTGCGACAGCCTCGAGGTCGCCGGCGAGGACTGGACGCCGGATTTTCTCACCGAGTTCCAGAAGCGCCGCGGCTATGACCTGCGGCCCTGGCTCCCGGCGCTGTCGAATGACATCGGGGCCAAGACCAAGGACATCCGCTATGACTGGGGCCGGACCCTCACGGAGCTGTTCAACGACCGCTTCATTGCCCCCATGCAGAAATGGTCCAAGGCGAACAACACCCGCTTCCGCATCCAGGGCTACGGCACGCCCCCGTCCGCGTTGTCCAGCTACGCCTACGCCGACCTCCCGGAAGGCGAGGGCTTCGCGTGGCGGACGTTTGCCACCTCGCGGTGGGCCTCCTCGGCCAGCCACTTGCTCGGCCGCCCAGTGACGTCCTCCGAAACGTGGACCTGGCTGCACTCGCCCATTTTCCGCGCGTCTCCGCTGGACATGAAGGCCGAGGCCGACCTGCACTTTCTCCAGGGCATCAACCAGCTCATCGCCCACGGCTGGCCCTATACGCCCGAGAGCATCGCGTATCCCGGCTGGCATCTCTACGCATCCGCCGTGTTCAACGAGAAGAACCCGTGGTGGATCGTCATGCCTGATATCAACGCGTACCTCCAGCGCGTGAGCTACCTGCTGCGGCAGGGCCAGCCGGCCAATGATGTCGCGCTCTATCTTTCCGACAGCGATGCCTGGGCCTCCTTCGCGCCGGGTCGCGTGGCCATGAGCGCCGCCAACTCGCAGGTCATGGGCCGCGAGATTGTCGGCCTCATCCTCGAGGCTGGTTACAACCTGGATTTCATGGATGACGGCCTGCTCGACCTGCGCGGCCGCGTCGACGGCAACACGCTGGCGTTCGGTGATACCCGCTACCGGACGGTGATCCTGCCCGGCGTCGAGCGCATCCCGCTCAAGACAATGCGCACGCTCGAGCAGTTCGCCCGCGCGGGCGGCATCGTCGTCGCCACGCGCCGCCTGCCCGCGCTCGCCCCCGGCCTGCAGACGCCCGACGCCGAGACGAAGGAGGTCAACGACATCGTCACCCGCCTCTTCAAGGCGCCCAACGCCCCCGGCATTTTCATCGAGAATGAAAGCCAGCTCGCGGCGGCGCTCGCCGCGCGCCTGAAACCCGACGTCGCCTTCAGCGCCGCCGCGCAGGAAATCGGCTTCGTGCACCGCCACACCGACGATGGCGAAGTTTACTTCCTCGCCAACACTGCCAACACCCCAAAGAGCGTGGCCGCGACCTTCCGCGTCGATGGCCTGCAACCGGAGTGGTGGGATCCGATGACCGGCCGCGTCACCGCCGCAGACGTCTCCAGCCGCGCCAGCGGCGGCACGACGGTCGCCCTCAATCTCGAGGCTTACGGCTCCCAGGTGCTGGTGTTCACGAAGCGGAAGCTGCCTGCGGAAAAGCCGGCCGCCGCCATGGCCGCCCTGCCGCCCGCGGTCGACGTGAGCAGCGGCTGGTCCGTGGCGTTCGGCAAGGACGCGAAGCCGGTGACGATGGAAAAACTCCAGTCGTGGACGGAAAGCGAAGTGACCCGCAACTTCTCCGGCGTGGCGACGTATGAAAAATCCGTCGCGGTGCCCGCCGCGATGCTCAAGGGCGGCCTCGGCGTGCAGCTCAATTTTGGCGAGACCAAGCCGATGACACCGGGTGGCCGCGGCGGACAGCGCATGCAGGCCCTCGTCGAGGCGCCCGTGCGCGAGGCCGCCGTCGTCTATGTGAATGGCAAGCGCGCCGGCTCCGTCTGGCACCCGCCGTATGTCCTCGACGTCACCAGCCTGCTGAAGAGCGGGGACAATGTGATCCGGGTGGAGGTCGCCAACCTCGCCCTGAACCACATGGCCGGCCATCCCCTGCCCGACTACAAGGCGCTCATCGCGAAATACGGCGACCGCTTCCAGGTGCAAGACCTCAACCAGGTCCAGCCGATCATCGCCGGCCTGCTCGGGCCGATCCAACTGGTGGCAGTCGCGAAGTAACCGACGCTCTATTTTTTAACACAGAGTACGCAGAGAGCACGGAGGGCGGAGGACGAAAGTCATCCGCCCTTCTTCTTTTGCCAAACTCCGTGCTCTCTGCGTCCTCTGCGTTAAAAATCCGGATGCCTCACTTCATTCCCCGAGCCCAAAGACCGCCTTCACGTAGTTATCCACGCTGAAGGGCTGGAGATCCTCCGCCTGCTCGCCGAGGCCGAGGAAGTAGATCGGGATTTTCAGCTGCCGGTAAATGCCCACCAGCGCACCGCCGCGGCTGGTGCCATCGAGCTTCGTGACCACGAGCCCGGTCAGCCCGAAGCTTTGGTGGAACACCCTGGCCTGTTCGATGGAATTGCTGCCGAGTGAGCCGTCCACCACGAGCCAGCGGTGCTGCGGCGCAGTCGGATCGTTTTTCTGCAGCACGCGGCGGATCTTTGCGAGTTCCTCCATCAAATGGCCCTTCGTGTGCAGCCGGCCCGCCGTGTCGACGATGAGATAGTCGCGGCCGCGCGCCTTGGCGGCCTGCCACGCATCAAACGCCACCGCCGCCGCATCCGCGCCGGTGTGGCTGGCGATGAGCTCGAGGTCGAGCCGGGTCGCCCAGGTTCGCAGCTGCTCCACCGCCGCCGCGCGAAACGTGTCGCACGCCGCCAGCGTCACGGTCTTGCCGTCCTGCTTGAGCCGCCAGGCGAGCTTGGCCGACGTCGTCGTCTTGCCCGAGCCGTTCACGCCGATCATGGCGATGACGGTGGGATTGGCTGATGCCGCGAGAACCCCGAGTGTTCCCTCCGCGCCCGCGAGCACGCGCTTGAGCACGGCGGCGCCGATGGCCGCGGCGTCCTGGCCGCGCAGCTCCTTCTCCGCTTTGTAGGCGGCCTTGATCTCCGCCAGGATCTCCGCCGTCGTCTCGACCCCAAAGTCCGCCGTGTAGAGCGCCTCCTCCAGCGTCTCGAGCGATGAGGCGTCGATCTTCCTCCCGCCAAACAACCCACCGGTCTTCTCCGAGAGCGCCGTCAGCGTCTTGGCGAAGCCGTCCTTGAATTTTTTGAATAGCCCAAACATGTCGGAATAATCGTGGAAACGCGGAAGGGCGAAAGCGCTGAAGGAGAATTCCGTGTTTCCGCCGTTCCGCGTCTCCGCGAATATGATTTACTCCGCCTTGCGGGCGTCGCGGCCGAGCTGGTCCTTCAGGCGGTCCAGGATGCCGTTGATGAACCGCTTGGAATCGGCGTTGGAAAACTGCTTGGAGAGGTCGATCGCCTCGTTGATCGAGACCACCGGCGGGATGTCCTTGCGGTGGATCATCTCGAACATCGCGAGCCGCAGGATGCCGAGGTCGATCTTGGCGATGCGATCGAACTCCCAGTTGTGCGCGAGGCCCTTGATGCGCGCGTCGATGTCGGCCACGTGCTCGATCACGCCGTGGATGAGCTCCTCCCCGAACGCGTAGTGCGTGCGCGGATGCTCCATGTTCTCGAAGAAGGTCCTCAGGTCCTCCGGCAGGCTGGCCGGGGAGTTGATGCTCCACGCATAGAGGTATTGCAGCGCGGCCACGCGGCCGTCGCGACGCTGGGCGAAAAGGGCTTTGCTCATCGGTAAAATTTTCTCTTCTGCGCGGCCATCGCCAGCGCGGCGGCGACGAACTCGGCCCCGCGGTTGATCCGGCCCTGGCAGCGCGCCTTCGCCTGCGCTTGGGTATCGGTCACGATCACGCCGTTGATGACCGGCGTGCCGGTGTCCAGCGCCACGCGCTGCAGGGCGTGCGACACGCTCTGGCCCACCAGCTCATGGTGCGAGGTGTCGCCGCCGATCAGGACGCCGAGCCCGATGACACAGTCGCACCGGCGGCGGGCGAGCGCCTGCGCTGCCCAGGGAACCTCATGCGAACCCGGCACGCGCACCAGCGTGATGCGCCCCGCCTTGACACCCGCGGCACGCAAGCCGGCCGTCACCCGGTCCAGCAGGGCGTCCACCAGGTCCGCGTTGAAACGCGCCGCCACGATGCCGATCGCGAAGGCGGCACCATCAATGGCCTGGGCCCGTGGAGGGGAGAAACTCATGAAAGGTTGATGGACTGACCCAAATTGGAAATCCGCAATCCGAAATCAAAATACTAGAGCTTCACCTGCTCAATGATCTCGAGGCCGTAGCCATCGAGGCCCACGACCTTGCGCGTGCTGTTGGACAGCAGGCGGATCTTGTGGAGGCCGAGCGCCGCCAGGATCTGGGCGCCGATGCCGTAGTCGCGGAAATCCATGGGTGGCGGCGCCTCGCCCGGCTTGGCCGTGAGCCGCCGGACCAGCGTTTCGCCCGAGTTGGCCGGCTCCATGTAAAGCACCACGCCGCGCCCTTCCTTTGCCACGGCGGCCAGCGACGCCATCAATGAACGGTGGCTGTCCATGCCCTGCGCCCGGAACACGTCGCTCAGCAAATTCTCGCTGTGGACGCGCACCAGCGTCGGCCCGCCATCCGGCTGGCCCATCACGAACGCGAGATGGTGGCGCTGGTCGAGCTTGCTGCGAAAGACATGCAGGGTGAACCCGCCGAATTCACTGGGGAACGGCTGCACGGTCACGCACTCGACCAAATGATCCCGCTGCGCCCGATACTCGATAAGCGCGGCGATCGAGATCATCTTCAGGCCGAATTTCGCCTTGAATTCGATGAGCTGCGGCAGGCGCTGCACGGTGCCGTCGTCGTTGACCAGCTCGCACAGCACCCCACTCGGGTGCAGCCCGGCGAGAATCGCGAGGTCAACGGCTGCCTCGGTGTGTCCCGCCCGCTCGAGCACGCCGCCGGGGCGCGCGCGCAGCGGGAACACATGGCCCGGCTGCACGAGTTGCTCGGGGCGCGCCGCGGGGTCCGCGAGCAGGCGGATGGTCTGGGTGCGATCGTAGGCGCTGATGCCGGTGGTGATGCCCTCGGCGGCGTCGACGCTCACCGTGAAATCCGTGCGGTGCGACTCGCGGTTGCCCGCCACCATCGGGCCGAGGCCGAGCCGGCGGAGCTGGTGCTCCACCGTGGGAACGCAGACGATGCCGCTGCCGTAGCGGATCATCATGTTCACCGTCTCGGGCGTGGCCTTCGCCGCGGCCATGATGAGGTCGCCCTCGTTCTCGCGGTTCTCATCGTCCGCGACAATGACCAGCCGGCCCGCGGCGATGTCCTGGATCGCGGATTCGACGGAGTCGAACGGAGTCTGGGCGGAGGCGGCGGTCATGGCAAAGAAAGTCCACCTTCGGTTGCCCGCGCGGCGCTGTCAACCGAAGGTGAGGGGTGAAAGTGAGGCCGCTGGCCCCCGGACCCGGCCGACCCGCGCAATTTCATTTTTCACTGTCACTCTCACTTTCACCCTCACTCCCTCATTGCCAGAGCTGGCGGCGCGGACTTTGCTGTGCCCTTCCGCCCTTCATGCGTTTCCGCCTCACCCATCGCACCCACTACCGCTACGCCGGCACGGCGTCGGAGTCGTTCATGGAGGCGCGGCTCACGCCGGTGCATGACGACCGCCAGCGGCTGCTTGCGCGCGAGCTTGTCACCACCCCGGCCTCCAACCTGCACACCTACACCGATTACTTCGGCAACATCGTCGAGACCTTCTCGATCGTGCAGCGCCACCGCGAGCTCATGCTGGAGTGCCGCTCCGAGGTGGAAACCACGCCGATGGAACCGCCCGCCTCCACGCTCGATATCAGCGTGTCCGAGGCGCGGCAGATGTGGCGCGGCGACAAGCTCGGCCTCTTCGAGTTCCTCATGCCCTCGCCCGCCGTCCAGCTGTCCGCGTCGGTCAACCACCTCGCCAACCAGTTCTTCCCGCCCGGCGTGACCTTGGGGCCCGGCCTCCTGAAGTTCATGGCGTGGATCAAGGATACCTTCAAATACGCGCCCGACACCACCCAGCTCGACACGCCGGTGGCCACCGTGCTGCGAACCCACACCGGCGTCTGCCAGGATTTTGCGCAGGTGATGCTCGCGGTGCTGCGCTCCGCCGAGATTCCTTCGCGCTATGTCACGGGCTACATCGAGACCGAAACCCAGCGCAAGGCCTCCGAGGCCCACCGCGCACCCCGGCTCATCGGCGCGAGCGAGAGCCATGCGTGGGTCGAGGTCTGCCTGCCCGGTGGTTTCTGGTGGCCGCTGGATCCGACGAACAACTGCATCGCCGGCGAGCGCCACGTGAAGGTCGCCACCGGCCGCGATTACCACGACGCCACGCCCACCCGCGGGGTCTTCAAGGGTACGCATACCGAGAAGCTGTCTGTCGCCGTGCACATGCAACGGTTGGACGCAGCTGCGCTGCGGGTAGTTGGCAGTTCGTAATTGGTAGTTGGTGAGGACCGCCGACGGTATCGCGTCGCTGCACTGCGGCCCCTTTTGGATCACCCCAAATACCAACTACAAATTACCAAATACGGCTTGGCCCGTCCCTACTCCACCATCGGGTCCGTCGCAGGCAGCGTCTTTTGCGGGATGAAGGTGTGGCCGATGGTGTTCAACTGGCCGCTGATGCGGCGCAGCACGTTTACGAGGTCGAGAAAACGCGCGCTGGACTCGGCAGCCCGCGGATCACCGGGCACGAGCCGCTGGTAATGCTGCCGCTGCACCTCGATGCACCAGTTCTTCAGGTCGTCGCCGCTCTTGAGGAACTGCTCCGCGAGCGCGCGGTCGCGCGTCGCCAGTACCGAGATCGCGGCCTCCATGCGCCGCAGGACCTTCTCGTAGAGCGTCTGGAGGTCGGCCCGATCCGGGGCCGGCAGCGCGGTGGGATCGTGCGCATGTTTGATGACTGCTCCGCACATGCTCTTGTCGATGATGTCGCCGATGGATTCGAGCTGGCTGGAGAAATTGAGCAGGCCGAACTGCAGCTGGCTGTCGCGCGGGTTCAACGCGTCGTCGGGAATACGGCTGAGGTAGAGCTTGATGGCCGTGTTGAGCTCGTCGATGCGGTCGTCGTGCCGCTGCACCTCGGCCGCGAGGCCGGCATTGCGCTCGTTGAGCGCGCGCCACGCGCCCTCGAACATGCTCTTCACGCCGTCGGCGAGGCGGAGCGTCTCGCGAGTCGCGTTGGCCAGCGCAAAGACCGGGCTCGCCAGCGCCGCGGGGTCAAGGTGCGTGGCCACGGCACCGAGGCCCGTTGCTGCGGGCACCTCGCCGGGCTTGACCGCCCGCTGCATCAGGCGCCCGACCGGCCCGGCAAACATCACGCCGGCGACCAAGACCGCGAGGTTGAATGCCGTGTGGAAATCCGCGGTCTGCCGAGCCAGCGACCCCGGGCTGGCGGCCACCACGGCCTCCACCGTCGGAAACAACGCGAGCAACAGGCCGGCCATGGAGCATTTGAGGAACAGGTTGGCGGCGGCAAGACGGCGGCCCTCCCAGGTCGCGAAGCCGGCGACCAGCGAGGTCAGGCCGAGGCCGAGGTTCGCCCCGAGCACCACCGGCAGCAGGATGGGCAGCGCGATCGCGCCGCTCTCGCCCAGCGCCAGGGCGAGGCCGATCGCCGCCGTCGAGCTCTGCGTGCCGAGCGTGAGCAGCGCCGCGAACACCACCAGCCACAGCCGGTGGTGGACGAGCACTCCCAGCACGGTTTGAAAATCAGCATCCGCCGCCAGCACCCGCGCCGAGTCGCTGGCCAGCGACATCGCCAGGAAAATGAACCCGAGCCCCAACACGGACTGCCCCGCGCCACGCACGTTCTCCGACTTGAAATACTGGAAGCAGACCAGGCCCACCACGAGAAAGACCGCGTAGTAGTCGAAAAACCGGAAGGCGATCAACTGCACGGTGACGGTGATGCCCACGTTGGCCCCGAGGAGAAAGGCCAGCATGGATCCGGCGGCGAGCTTGCCGGCGTTGAGGAGCTGCAGCGTGAGCAGGGTCTGCGCCGTCGAGGACGGGGCGATGGTGCCAAAAGCGCAACCGGCGACCGCCGCCGTCCACGGCCGCTGAGCCATGCGCTCCAGCCAGGCATGCAGGCCGTGTCCCAGCAGCCGCTCCAGTCCCTTGCGCAGAAACCGGATGCCGAAAAGAATGAGGGCGACGCCACCCGCGATATTCAGAAGAACCATGGCTAGATTCAGGCGCAGTTAGGCCCAACCTGTCCCACCCTGCAAATGAAAGCGGCGGCTCGCGCCCGACCCGGTTTCACTCCTGGCGATAGTCCAACGTGTAGTTTTCCACGGCCTCTTCACTGCCCTCGGCAAACAGCGAAATGAAAACCTTGAACGTGAGCGGAGGCTTCACCGACTTGGCCGAGGTGAGGCCACCCCCGCCCGGATTGAGCACGGTGCGTTCCGGGCCCGGCTGGTATTTCACCGGCCAACGCAGGGCCGCGCGCGCCACATCCGGCGGGATTTTTTTCTTCTTCGCGTCATAGAACGACAGCAAGAAATTGTTGTTCACCACCTGCAGGCCGAGGAAGCCGCCCTTGTCCCGGGTGATCGTAATCCCCGGGATGACCGCGGGTGGCTCCTCCTTTTTCTTCGCGGGCGGGGGCGCCTTCTTGGCCGCCGTCGTCTTGGCCGCATCTTTCTTTGTCGCCGGGTCGTCGGACTTCGGCGCGGCCTTGGTCACATCGGTATCCGTCGGAGCCCCCGGGTTTGACGGTGCAGCCGGCGCGGGTTCCCGCGGCTTGGGCACCGGCGGCGCGGCCATCTCGGCGAAGGCGACCGCTGAGGCCAGCAGGCTCATCCCGGCAATCAAGACCCTGAATTTCATGTTCCCAATATAATCCCCGGACACCCACTCGCAAGCCGCATCCCGGAAGGCCGTGGTTTTTACGCGAACTTTGCATCGGCCGCCTTGGATCATCGCCCGCCGGAATCCCGCTTGAATCCCTCCGGCCTGAAACCGCCTTACATTCACATGTAACATAGGTTGCATGTGCATGCGTGGGCGGCGTCACCCCTTGCCGCGGAGGCCGGCCTTTAATTTCCGCCAGCGGGCAAGACGGTCGGCGATGGCGGATTCGGCGCCGGCGGCCTTCGGGGTATAGAGGGTGAGCGGCTGGGCGAGGTAATCCTGGCCGGAGACGTTCTCGGCAAAGTCGTGGGAGTAGGCGTAATCCTTTCCCTGCCCGATGCGCTTGTTCGCCTGGCCGCTCTTGCTGCGGAGGGCCGCGGGAATGGTCTGCACCGGCGACTCCTTGAGCGCGCGGTGTGCTTCCCCCAGGGCGATCGTCGCCGAATTGCTCTTCGGCGCGGTCGCGATGTAAAGCGTGGCGTGCGCGAGCGTGAGCTCGGCTTCGGGCAGGCCGATGAAATCGCAGGCGTGATGCGCCGCCACGGCCAGCGGGAGCGCCTGCGGGTCGGCGAGGCCGACGTCCTCGCTCGCGAGGATCACGAGGCGGCGCGCGATGAAGCGCGGGTCTTCGCCGCCGGCGAGCATCTTTGCCAGCCAGTACATCGCAGCGTCGGGATCGCCGCCGCGGCAGCTTTTGATGAACGCCGAGATCGTGTCGTAGTGCTCATCCTCGTCCGCATCGTAGCGAATGCGCCGCTCGCGGGCAAAAACCTCCAGTTCCGCGGGCGTGATGGCCGCGCGCTCGGGCAGGCCGAGCACGAGCACCTCGAGGGCGTTGAGGGCGCGGCGGAGGTCGCCGTCGCAGAGCGCGGCAAGGTCGGCGAGGATCTTGTCATCCGCCGTGACCCCGCGAGTGCCGAGCCCGCGTTCCACATCCGCCAGTGCCGCGCGCAGCACACCGGTGATGGCGGCGGGCGGGAGCGGCTCGAGCCGGAACAGGTGACTGCGCGAGAGGAGCGGCGGGTTGACGTAGAAACCGGGGTTGTGCGTGGTCGCGCCAATCAGGCGCACGGTACCTTCCTCGACGTCGGGCAGCAGCAGATCCTGCTGCGACTTGTTGAAGCGGTGGAGCTCGTCGATGAAGAGAATGGTCCCGGCCTCGGGCACGCGGCGCGCGGCGGCGAGGATTTCACGCAGCTCGGCGACATTGGACATGACGGCGTTGACGCGCACGAAGCGGCTCTTGGTCTCATGAGCAATGGCCTCGGCGATGCTCGTCTTGCCGCTGCCCGGCGGCCCGTAGAAGAGCAGCGAGCCGAAGCGATTCTGCGCCACCAGCCGGGGTAGCAGGCTGCCCGCGCGCAGGATGTGCTCCTGGCCGACGACCTCGCTGAGCCGTCGCGGCCGCATGCGTGCCGCCAGCGGCTGGCCTGCGGTTGGGCGCTTGGCCCCAAGCGCAGAGCCCCGGGATGAAGGCGCGGGCTCCTCCTCGGCAAAGAGCGATGGTTGGTCATCAGCAGGCATGCGGGAGCCACCAATGAACACGAATGCTCCCGAATGAAAAGGCCTGATGCCGGAATGTGTGGCCCGCGCACCAGCCGGGACCCGTCAAGGCAAGGCCGCGACGAGACGAGAGCGGAAGGCCGAGCGCTCGTCCTCGAACTTCCAATAGGATTCGACCAGTTTTCTGTAGCTGGGGACCATCCCGCCCAGCAGGACGCTCCCCATGCGGTTTTTGACCCTCCGGTTTTCCTCCCTGATGAATGACTCCATGCGAGGATCAATTTTGTCCGTTTCACGATGCGCCGCCAAGGCCTCCAGTTCAGCCGTCAGTTCGCCGTAGCGATTGAGGGTATGGCGCGGGTTGTAGAGCACCGGACCGAGGAAGTTCAGCGGCCGGCGCCACATCGAGTCCTTGTCGGCAAAAGTGCCCGCGGCAATGAAATCGCCGAGTCGCAGGTCGGCGGGAATGCCATTCAACATGGCATATTCCATTGAGAATATCTTTCGCGCCCCCGCTTCACCGCTGTCGCCCGCGAGCGCCGCGGCAAACCGGGACTTGGCGGCGGGCGAGACCTCCGCGTGCTTGACCACAAAGTCAGCAGTCGAAACCGCCATGCGCTGGACGACCCGCGCTATCATCAGCCGCACGAGATACCGGGCGGAAGGCTGCAGCTTGCGGCTGACTTCCACGAGAGGAAGCAGCGTGGCAAACGCCTCATCACCGTGACCGTCTAGCGCCTGCAGGCTGGCGATCGCGCACGCATGCTGCGAAACCGACCGGATGGGTTGGAAGGTGATGATCTCGGCATCGAGGCGCGCCGGCGTGAGGTCGCCGATGCGATCGAAGGCATTAAGTTCATTCCACCAGGCCCAGACCGGGGCGAGTTCGCGCCAGTCGGCCTCCAGGTCAGCGCGATTCCGGGTGAGCCAGTCACTCCACTCCTTGGCGTCGGGACTGAAAACTCCCGGCCCGCCATAAATGCGATCCGGCGCCTTGAATCGGAAATCCCGGCCGAGGGGATGCTGTTTTCCGTAGCGCATCAACACGGCGTAGCTTTGATCGGCGCCGGGAAACGAGGGGGAGTTTTCCTCCATCGTGAGCGGGTGATTGATGCGGGTATCATCGATCGCCAGATAAACGCCCACTGCCGCAAGGGCGAGGTAGCCGCGGGCAATCCAGCGCCAAGTGTGCAGGCGTCCCCATTGAATCACGAGGAGAACCGCGAGCGGAGGGAGCACGGCCAAGGCAACCAGGACAGCGCCGGATTCTCCCCAGTGCAGGGTGTAATTTCCCCCCAGCAGGGCGAAGAGCGACCGGAACCCATCGAGCACCCGTGGCACGCACGCGGCCAGAACCAACGCGCCCACCCCAAGGGTCAGGGTCGCCAGACCGAACAAAATCCGGCTGCGCCACGAGCGCGGCGGCGACCGCCGCAGGATGGCAACGACGAAAAGCACAAACAGCACGAACAAGGCGAGCTCGACCACTAGGACCGGGTCAAATTCGGGCCTAGTACTCCAGCCAAACAATCCCGCAAACGCGTCCCGCGCGGCCGGCACCAAGGCCAGCAGCACCAGATCGATCACCAAGCTCAGGCCCAGGGTGAGTCCGACCAAGGCCAGGCTGCGGAGCACGGCCATTCCGAGATGCGGACGCGGGGCGGCTTCAGCGGGATTCATGGCAAGTGGAGCAGGGGCGGCGGCACTTTCGAAACGAACGGAGCGGAGCTTGGAGGCATTTTCTTGAAAAATCACGGCGCGAATCAGCGTTACAGGAGCATGACCAGCCGCACCCTCGGGCACCGCGCTCCCCTGCTCTGGCTGGTGCTGCCACTCATGGCCGGCTTGGTCCTGGGCAAGGCGATGGAATCCACCGCGGTGGCGTGGCCGCTGGCCGGCGCCCTGGCCGCGGCGGGACTGGCCGTGGCCGCCTCGGGGCGCGCGTCCCGGCTGTGGGCGATCGCGCTGGTGGGCGCGATGCTGCTCGGTGGCTGGGCCAGCTATACGCTCCACCGGCAGCGACTGCCCGACTGGGACCGCCTGCCGCCACGCGAGGTGCGGCTGACCTTGCGCCTTGACCGGGTGTTTCCGCCGACCGACAGCCGGAAGGTCTCCGGGCTGGCCACCGTGACGAGGGCCGAGGGATCCTTCCGGGAACTGACGGGACAGCGGCTTTATTTTTCCCTGATGCTGCGCCGGGGGGAGAGCCCGCCGGTGCGTTCGACCGTGGTGACCACAACGGGGGTGCTCGCGGCCGTGCCACGCGATGCGGCCGCAGACAGTTTCGACAGCTTTCTCGACCACGCCGGCATGAATTTCCGCCTCACGCGCGGGCGCGTACTGGGGGTGGAACGTCCGCCGACACGCTACCGCGGGTTTTGCGAGCGCGCCGCCGCCAGGCTCTATGCCCTCCTCAGCCTGGGCATTGCGAGCAAGCGGCCCGATCTAACGGCGGTCTATCGCGCGATGATGCTGGGGCAGAAGCACGAGCTTAGCGACGAGCAGAACGAGCTCTTCATGCACAGCGGCACCATGCATCTCTTTGCCATCAACGGGCTGCACATCGGGGTCGTGGCGATCGCGCTGCATGCCCTGCTCGCGGCACTCCGCTGTCCCAGGTTCGCAGCGGCGATGATAACCCTCGGCGTGCTATGGCTCGACGTAGACACCACCGGTGCGAGTCCGTCGGCCGTGCGCGCGTTCCTGCTCGTGGCCGGCTATCAAACGGCGCTGGTCCTGCGGCGGCCGGCCAATGGCCTCGCCTCGCTCGCGACGGCGGCGCTGTTGACATTGCTGACGGAGCCGATGGCGCTCTACAGCGCGAGCTTCCAGATGTCCTACGGCGTGGTGGTGGTAATCCTGGCTTTCGGCCTGCCGCTCGGCGGGGAGCTGGAAGCGCGCTGGAAGCCCTTTCAGAACCTGCCGCCGGCCACTTGGTCATGGTGGCAGCGTCAGCTTGCCAGAGCGAGCCGGTGGCTGGCCGGCGCGCTCGGCCTCGGCGTGGCGGCCACCCTCGTGAGCGCGGTAACCGGCGCCACATTCTTCCAAGTGTTCGCACCGGGTGGTTTGGTCGCCAATCTCGTGCTGGTGCCGCTGGCCATGTTGGTGATCATCGCGGGGTTCGCCTCCGTCACCGTCGGACTCGCGGGCGCGGCCACGCTCAGCATATTGTTCAACCATGCGGCGGCCGTGTTGTTGTGGCTCATCGA
The DNA here is from genome assembly GCA_903902745.1 of uncultured Opitutia bacterium. Classification (GTDB taxonomy): domain Bacteria; phylum Verrucomicrobiota; class Verrucomicrobiia; order Opitutales; family Opitutaceae; genus CAIUWA01. The sequence goes on from CAIUWA010000017.1 coordinate 79,032, forward strand.
CGGCCTCATCCGGCTGGGGTTGCACGTGCCGGGTGTCTGGTGGCCGGTGCAATGGCGCGCGGACTGGGCCGCACCGGTGTCGTTCGCGGCACTGCTGGCCGTGGTCCTGGCAGGCTATGCGACCGGCTGGCGGCGCGACCGCGGCGGGTTCTGGCCGCCACTTGTCGTCACGGCGCTGGCGCTGATCTTTGGGGTGAGGTTTGGCTGAGGGTGGAACGCGTTGTCCCAAACGCGTTTTCCGGCTCTATCCATCGACCAAGGGTGGGCGATCGTCTTCAGCGCGTTGGGGACAACGCGCTCCACCTCGATCACCCATCCCGCAATCAAGGCTTGGTCGGCTCGGTTTCCTCCGTAACCTCCCATTCATGAAAAGCGCCTACGAACTCGCGATGGAACGGCTGGCCAAGTCCGACCCCAATTCGGCCAAGCCCCTCACCGCCGCCCAGAAGGACCGCCTCGCGGAGATCGACCGCGTCTATCAGGGCAAGCTCGCCGAGCGGGAGATCTTCCTGAAAAAACAGCTGGAGGACGCCTTCACCGCCCAGAAGGCCGACGAAATCGGCAAGATCAAGCAGAAGATCGCGAGCGAACGGGCCCGGATTGAGGAAGATCGCGAAGCCGAGAAGGAGCGCGTCAGGCGCGGTCGCTAGCACGGCGCCGCTGCGGCGTGCCTGAGCGTCTTTCCACGCCGGGGACCGTCTCCGAACTGGGCGCGGTCTCCGCATGCGAGGCCGGCTGGCCGGGTTTGCGCTCGAAATCGAAGTCCGCCACCAGCACATGGTGGTCGGAGGCGGGCGTCGCCTGCACCCGGTGGCTGATGCAGCGCAGCGGGGCGTTGAAGAAGACGTGATCGAGCACGAAGGGCCGGCGGCGCCAGGTGATCGCATTGCGCTGCACCGTGTCGAACCCCCGCTCGGCAAACTGCGTGATGAGGGAGTTGTGATGGCTGACGTTGAAATCCCCCGTGAGAATGGTCGGCCCCGGTGATGCCACCAGCTGGTCCGCGACCAGGTTGCGCTGAAAGGGATGTGTGGAGCTGCTGGAGCCCAGCATGAAGAAAGCCAGCAGGTGCGTGTTGTACAGCTGGAGATCGTGGCCGAGCACGGTGGTCTTGGCGCCGATGAGCACGCGGTCCGTCGGCGTCGTTTTCTTGCCGAAGAAATCAAACTCGACCGGCGGCGACGGGACGTCCCGCCGCATGCAGTCGCGCAGCGGTGTGCGGGAAAAAATGGCGAGGCCGATGCCAAAGGGCAGTTCGCGCGGGTCGGACTTCGGATAGCTGAACCAGCTGTGGTAGCCGGCGAGCTCCGCCTTCAGCCGCGTGTAGTTGGGCGGCGGCTCCACCTGGGCTCCCCCGGGCGTCGCATGCTCGACCTCCTGCAGCAGGATGATGTCGGCATTGTGCCGGCGGATCTCCTTGATGGTTTCGTCGAGATTGATCGGCGCGCGATCCGGATAGGCGTCGTCCCAGATCTGCCCAAACTGCATATTGAACTGGAGGACGCGGAAGGTGCTCATCGGATGGATCCGCTCCGGGGGTTCAACCGCGTGCCGCGGAACCGGGGCCATCGCCGGACTGGGGCGACCGCCGGCCGGTGTTCGACACCTGCAAACCGAGGAAGGCAAAGGTGCGGGAAAGCATCATGACGGGGCGTGTATAATTCGACGCAGGTGAGCGCCTTGCGGCAACCCTTTTTATTCGGGTTCGGCCGTGCCCTCGACCACCCATTCCCGCGCCTCGGGCACCTGCATGAGAAACGCGCGCAGGGCGGCGCTCAGGTGCTCGGCATAACGGAAATGCGCGCCCATCCCGGTGCGGAGTTCCGCCTCGTAGATGAACTTGTCGGCGTGCGTGCTGTGCTCGAAGGGCGTCTGGGCGCCCAGCAGCAGCGAATAAACATAGGCCGGCGAGCCACGCTGCAGGAGTTCCCGAGTGAGGGCTGCCTGCTCGGCGAGCAAGGCCGCGTGGGGGGTGGCCGGAATCTCCGGCGGGAGATAAAAGCCGGCCTGGATCAGCGGCGTGTAACGATGGCCCGTACGATGGCGGTTGAGGTCGCGGAGTTCGGCCAGCGCCATGTTATTCCAGGCAAAGCTCACGCGCATGCGGCGCGTCGCCGAGCCCTGGTGCCCGTAGCGGTTCGTGCGGTGGCGGAGCGCCTCGGCGATCGGCTGCGTCTCGGCCAGCCATGGCGGGGTGGCGCGGTCAGCCTGCACCCAGACTTCGTCGGCCAGCGGCGCAGTGGAAAGCCGGGCCAGCCCGAGCTTGATGCTCGTGGCGAGTTCCTGCGCGGCCTGCGCCTCGAAGGATTTCTCCGCGAAGCTATGCCGCATCAGCCGCGGCGACTGCTTGAGGAGTTCCTCCCGGATCAGCCTCGCGGCGGCCTTGGCCTCCAGCTGCGGCAGCGAGTCGAGGTGCTTGACCGTCGTGGCCCACATGCGCGAGGACTGGACGAGGCCGAGGTTGGTGCGCGTGGCGAATGGGATGAAGTAGCGCGCGCGGTCGAGGGCGTAGTTTTTGCGCAGACGGGTGACGACGGCGGGTTTCGCATCGGGCGGCAGGCGCACGAGGCCGGGCTGCGCGGTGGCGAGGGCGTCGAGCCGCGCATACTCGGTATGGTAGGCGGCGAAGGCCTTGGCCATGAGGGCCGACCAGCGCGGCGCCAGGTCGTCGGGGATGCCGAGCTCGGCGGCGGTGGGCAGGTTCGACGCATCCATCGTGATGTAGCGCGTGCTCGACTCCTGTCCGTCGGCCATCGTGGCGATCTCGAAAATTTTGTACGCGAGCCACATCGAGACATCATCGAGCGCGACCGCGAGCCCGCCCGTGAGGCCGCCGATGGAGGCGTGGCCGTAGTCGACGAACTTCAGGATGCGGTCGATGGACGCGTCCGGGTTCGCGAGGTCGACCTTCTCCAGGATCTTGTGGATGCCCTCATTGCTGCGCGAGTAGCGCGCAAGGACGGAGGCGAGCAGCTCGGGCGTGACCTTGGGCAGATCGGCGGCGGTCGGCGGCGGGACAAGGGCGAGTCCGGTGATTCTCATGCGTGAGCGGAAAAGGTGTCACGCAAAGGCGCCGGCTCGCCAAGCCTGAAGCGGAATATCTTTGCGGACGGCTCGGTATCTCCCCGTCGGAGCCTGCTTGCAGAGTCCTACAACAGCAGGCCGTCGACTCAATGCGCGAGAACCCACTGGCCGAACGCGCCCGGGTAGAAGCCGAGCAGCACGGAACTCACGGCCAGGACGATGAGGGCGACCCGGACCCAGCCAGCCACCGGGGTGCAGACCCGCGTCGCGACCGGCGCAGGTTCGCCGCCCGAGGGGAGCGAGGACGGGAAGAACGCGGCCTTGATCCAGCCGAAGTAATAATAAATCGAGATGACCACCCCTCCGACCGCGATCGCCAGCAGCGGATAGAGGCCGGCCTTGAAGGCGGCGACGAAGATGAGCAGTTTGCCCATGAAACCCGCCAGCGGCGGGATGCCCGCCAGGGAGCCGAGGCCAATGGCGAGGATCGCGGCCAGGAACGGCTGCTCCTTGGCGAGGTTGGCATAGTGGTCGAGTTCCTGGTCGGCGTCGTTGCTGCCCGCGACGTGCGCCATGACGCCGAACACGGCAAAGGAAGCCAGCAGGTAGGCGGAGAGGTAGAACCAAATCGCACCGACCGCGAGCGGCTCCCGATAGGCCGCGATCACACCAATCATCAGGTAGCCGGCGTGCGAGATGCCGGAAAGGCCGATGAGGCGCTTCACATTGTGCTGGGTCAGGGCCGCGAGATTGCCGAACAGGATCGTGGCGCCCGCCATCACCGCGAGCACGGGAATGACGAGGTTCTGGTAGGGCGTGAAGACCCGCTGCGTGAGAATGAGGAGCACGGCGAAGCCGGCGGCCTTCGAGGCGACGGCGAGGAACGCCGTCACGGGTGTCGGCGCCCCCTGGTAGACATCGGGGATCCAGATCTGGAACGGCACGGCGCCAATCTTGAAGGCTACGCCGGCCAGCACCAAGACGATGCCAACGCTGGCGAGGAAATTGCCGGGATTGGCCTCAAGGAACCCGCGGAGCTGGTCGAAGTTCATCGAGTCCGCCGAGCCGCCCGGCAGCCCGCGGTTGCCGGCCACGCCGTAGAGCAGGACGATGCCGAAGAGCAGCAGCGACGAGCTGAGCGCGCCCATGACCAGGTACTTGAGGCCGGCCTCGAGCGACAGCGGGCTCTCGCGGAAATAACTCACGAGGATGTAGAAGCCCACGGTGACGGTCTCGAGCGCCACGAAAAACATCACGAAGTGGTTGGACTGCGCGAGGAGCATCATCGCCGCGGTGATGACGAGCACCAGATGGTAGAACTCGACGCGCGGCATGCGCTGCTTGGCGAGGCTCACGGTGCCGAGCAGGCAGACGAAGATCGAGCAGACGAGGAAGAACAGCCGCAGGAACTGCCCGTCGGCGGACAGGCGCAGCAGGCCGTTGAAGACCGTGTCCGTCCCGCTGAAGGCGGTGTTGAAATTGAGCGCGAGGCTGACCGCGATCACGACCTGGATGACGATGGCGGCGACCGGGATGAGCCCATGCTTCGCCTTCGGCAGGATGAGCTCGAGCACGAGCAGCAGCAGCGCGGTGAGACCGAGCATCAGCTCGGGGGTGATGGCCAGCCATTCGTTGTTGGCGGCGGCCTGCTGGAGGAGTTCGATGGGCATGGCGGCGAACGGCGGTTAGCGGCCGGCGGTGAGGCGCGGCGCGTCCAGCATGCGGAAGGAGGCGGCGAGCGTGGAGTTGAGCGGCGTGGAAAGCGACTTCGGCCAGAAGCCGACGAAAAGCAGCGCGGCGAGCAGGATGAGCGCCGGGATTTTTTCGCGCCAGGAGAGGTCGGCGGGCGGATGCGCCGCAGTGACCTTGTCCAGCGCCTCCGTGGGCGGGCCGAAGAACACGGCGGCCACCGAGCGGAGCCCGTAAATGGCCGAGATGACCACGCCGGCCACGGCCGCGACGGTCATCCAGGGCGAGAAGTGCCAGAGGGCGACGAAGATTGTCAGCTCGCCCCAGAAGTTCGCGAAGCCAGGCAGGCCGATGCCCGCCAGTGTCGCCGCGACAAAGAAGGCCGCGAGCACGGGCGTCTTTTGCGCGAGGCCGCCCATCTGCGTCATGTCGAGCGTGTGCGTGCGCTGGTGGATGCTCGTCGCGAGCAGGAAGAGCAGCGCCACGGACAGTCCGTGCGCCACCATGAGCAGGACGACGCCGCCGACGCCAAGGACCGAGAAGCACGCGATGCCGAGGAAGGCATAGCCCATGTGCATCACCGAGCTGTAACCGAGCATCTGCTTGAGATCGCGCTGGGCGATGGCGATGAGCCCGACGACCAGCACGTTGCCGAGCGCAAGGTACGCGAGCAGGCGGGCCCAGTCCTTCGCTCCCTCAGGCAGAAGCGGCAGCGCGACCTGGATGAGGCCGTAGAGGCCGAATTTCTTGAGTACGCCGGCGTGGAGCATCGCCGCCGAGCTGGGCGCAGCGCCGTAGCCGAGCGGGGCCCAGGTGTGGAATGGCCAGAGGGAAACGAGGATGCCGAAGCCGAACATCAGCAGGCCGAAGATGTGCTTCTGCGTGGTCGCGCCGATCGGCTCGGCGGCTAGCGCCTCGCGCAGCATGATCAGGTCAAAGGTCTGGCCGCTGTGGCCGCTCTTCACGTAGATCGCGATGAGGCCGATGAGCGACAGCATCGCGCCCGCGGTGAGATAGATCGTCATCTTCATCGCCGCGTAATTGCGGTCCCGGCCGCCCCAGATGCCGACCATGATGAACGTCGGGATCAGCGCCAGCTCGTGGAAGAAGTAGAAGAAAAACACGTCGACGCTCGCGAACACGCCCATCAAGCCGCCCTGCATGAACAGCAGGAGCATGAGGTAGATCTTCAGGCGCTCGGCGTTGGACTGGATCGCGTACAGCCCGGCCGCGAGGCCTACGAGGCCGGCGAGCACGAACAGCGGCAGCGCGACGCCATTGAGGCCCAGCGCGAGCGTGATGCCAAAGCTGTCGAGTCCCGTGGAGTAGCGGGTGAAGAACGCGTACTTCGCACCGGCGTCCGCCGGGAAATTCATCCAAGCCCAGAGCGCGATGATCGCTGGCACGCCGAAGCCGACGTAGGCCAGCTTGATCGAGTGGCGCTTCGGCAGCCCGAGCAGGATGGCAACGGCCACGGCGAGCGGCGTCGCGATGGCCAGAAGCAGAGGATCGAAGTGAAAGTTCATCACGAAATCAGAAAACACCCGCGGCATACGCCCAGAGGAGGACGGCGCCGATCAGGAACCAGTAGACGTAAGCGTGAAGGCTGCCGACGTGCAGCGCGCGGGCGCCGATGCCGATCAACCCGACCAGGCCGGAAACGCCGCGGATGACCAGGCCGGCCAGCGCGACCTGTTCGAGGAAGTTGAGCAGGATGGCGAAGCGCTGCTGGATCTTCGCGACGTAGTAATCGTAGATGGCGTCGAAGGACTCCTTGAGCGCAAGGAGCGCGCCGAAGAGGCCGGGTGATTTCACCTCGAGGGCATCGCTCTCCGTCGGGCGGTAAAGTAGCAATGCCGTGCCCGCACCGAGGATCATCACGACGAGACTGGTGGCCAAAATTACCGAGTGAGCCGAGCCCTCGGCCTCGGGGACGAGAATCGCGACGTTGCCAGCCAGCTTTTTGAAGACGAAACCGTAGCCACCCACGACTGAGAGCAGGGCGAGGAGCACAAGTGGCACCGTCATACTGAGACCGCCCTCGTGCGCATGGCTGGCTTCCTCGCTGCGCGGCGCGCCCAAGAAAACGATCTTCCACAAGCGCACCATGTAGAGCGCGGTGAGCACCGCGGTAAACGCGAGAACGGCGAAGACGGCTTTGTTGTTCGCAAAGGCGAGATAGAGGATGGCGTCCTTCGAGAAGAAGCCGGCGAGGAACGGCAAGCCGATGATCGCCGCGACGCCAATCGTGAATGTCGCAAAGGTGATCGGCATCCTCGATTTCAGTCCGCCCATCTTGAAGATGTCCTGCTCGTGGTGGCAGCCGTAGATCACGGAGCCGGAACCGAGGAACAACAGGGCCTTGAAAAAGGCGTGCGTGGTGAGATGGAACATCGCAGCGCCAACGCCGCCCACTAAAATCGAGTTGGGCAGGCCTCGTGCGTCTCCGATCGGAATACCCTCGAGAGTCGGTCCGACTCCAAATGCGGCCACCATATAACCGAGCTGAGACAGCGTGGAGTAAGCGAGGACCTTCTTGATGTCGCGCTGCGTAATCGCGCAGAGCGCGGCGTAGAGCGCCGTCGCCGTGCCGGTCCACATAATGACCGTGAGCGCCTGCGGCACCATGAGCACGTTGATGCGGCAGAGCATGTAGATACCGGCGGCGACCATCGTGGCGGCGTGGATCAGGGCGGAGACCGGCGTCGGGCCCTCCATCGCGTCGGGCAACCAGACCTGCAGCGGGAGCTGGGCAGACTTGCCGACTGCACCGCAGAAGAGGAGCAGCGGCACCCAGTTGCTGAAGACGTGATGCCCGGCCAGTTCGGTCAGGTTGACCGTCCCGTTGAGCCAGTAGCACATCACGATGCCGAGCAGGAAGCCAAAGTCCCCCACCCGATTCACGATAAACGCCTTCTTGGCGGCGTCGGCCGCGGACTGCTTCTCGTGGTAGTGGTTGATCAGCAGGTAGGAGCTGAAACCGACCAGCTCCCAGAAGATGAACATCATGAAAAGATTGTCGGCGAAAACGATGCCGAGCATCGAAAACATGAAGACCGACAAACCCCCGAAGTAGCGCGCCTTCGACGCGTCGTCGTGCATGTAGCCGAGCGAGAAGACGTGCACGCACAGGCCGACGACGCCGACGATTGTGAGCATCAGCGCGGCAAGGTCGTCGAACTTGATCCCGAGCGAGAGCGTGAAATTGCCAAGCTTTAGCCACTCCATCGAGTTCTCAAAGCGCTCGCCGTGCAGCAGCAGGATAAGGGCGATAGCCGCAATGGCGGTGGCCGCAGTGACCGAGACCGCCGCGGCGATCCCGCCGGCCCGGCGCAGAAAGATCGCGATCACCGTGGCCGAGAGGAGCGGCAGGATCAGAACGAGGATGGCGTGCTGGAGCATGGTCATCGGCGTCAGTTTTTCAGCGCGTTGAGTTCCTCGACCTGGATGGTCTGGCGGCGGCGGAAGAGCGCCACGATGATGGCGAGGCCGACCGCGACCTCGGCGGCGGCGACTGTGAGGATGAAGAAGACGAAGACGTCCCCGTCGAGCGTGCCGTTGAAGCGCGAGAAGGCCACGAGCGCGAGGGTCGAGGCGACCAGCATGAGCTCGAGGCACATGAAGATGACGAGGGTGTTCTTGCGCAGCAGCACGCCGAAGAAGCCCAGCGCGAAGAGCAGGCCGCTGAGCACGAGGTATTCGTTGAGGCCGGCGTTCATTTGATGTCCCCCATGCCTGCGAACTTCTTGCTGAGCACGATCACCCCGAGCATCGCGATCAGCAGCAGGAAGCCGATGACCTGCACGGGCAGCAGATAGGTGGTGAATAGCAGCTCGGCGTAATTCTTGAGCACGGCGCCGACGGGCGCGGTGGTACCTACCGGGGCCGGCAGGGAGCTGAGCTGACCGCGGGTCTTGATCATGGTCACGCCAACGAGCATCAGCGCGAGGGAGGCCACACTGGCGACCGCGGTCATCTTCTTGAACGGCCGCTTCACGCCGCCCTGCATGTCGAGGAGCATGACGATGAAGAGGAACAGGGCGACGACCGCGCCGGCATAGACCAGCACCAGCAGGGCCGCGAGCAGGTAGGCGTCGAGCAGCACGAACAGGCTGGCGATACCCATGAGGCAAAGCATGAGGCACATGGCGGCGTTGACGGCGTTCTTGTTCGCCACCACGCCCACGGCACAGGCGACCGTGAAAAAAGCAAAGAGGTAGAAGAGGGAATCAGCCATGTGGCGGGACGGGAAAGGAAAGGTGTTGGGCGGCGGGCGCGGGTGGGCAAGGCGGATCAGTGGGCGTTGCCGTGCTCCTCGGCGGCCTTCTTCTTGTCCCACTTGTGGTGCTGGTCGGGGAGCGTGCCGCCGAGTTCGTAGAGGCGGTCCTTGTGGTTGACCATCTCCGCGCGGGTGTAGCCGGTCATCGAGTATTGGTTCTGCAGGAAAATCGCCTCCTCCGGGCAAACCTCCTGGCACAGGCCGCAGTAGATGCAGCGCAGCATGTCGATGTCGAAGGCCTGCGGGGCCTTTTCAACGTGGCCCGTGGGCGCGTCGAGCGGGATCTCACCCGGCGTGATGCGGATGGCCTTGGGCGGGCAGACGAACTCGCAGAGCTGGCAGGAGACGCATTTCTCGCGGCCGTTGGGATCCTTCACCAGCGTGGGCACGCCACGGTAGTGCTTCGGGATTTCCGGACGCTGCTCGGGGTACTCCATCGTTTCCGCCGGCTTGAGCATGCGTTTGAACGTGATCTTCAGGCCCCCGAGAATTTGCGGGATGTACGTGCGCTCGGCGAAGGAGAGCGGCTTGCGGGAGACGGGGATGACGGCCATGGCGGGAGAAGAAGTTATCGGTTATCAGTTATCGGTTCACTGTTGCCGGCGACCCGTCGCTGTGCCCAAACCGTGAACAGTAAACTGTGAACCCGGTGTTCATTTCTGGATTAACGCGATAAGCAGCGCGTAGAAGATGAGGTTGCCGATGGAGAGCGGGAGCAGCTTCTGCCAGCCGATCTTCATGATCTGGTCGTAGCGGAAACGCGGGAGCGTCCAGCGCACCCACATGAAGAAGAAGATGAAGAAGCCGACCTTCCCGAGGAAGATCAGGATGCCCAGCACGCCCATGAAGAGCGGGTGGCCGGCAAAGCTGATCCAGTGCTGCAGCCCGTGGACCACCGTGGTGAGCGGCAACCCCGGCAGCGGATTCCAGCCGCCGAGGAAGAGGAGCGTGAACACGCCCGAGCCGACGATCATGTGGGCATACTCCGCCACGAAAAACAGCGACCATTTGAACGCGCCGTATTCCGTATGGAAGCCGCCCACGAGGTCGGCCTCGGACTCCGCCATGTCGAACGGCTGGCGATTGGTCTCGGCGAAGAGCGCCACGAGGAAGATGAACGCTGACACCGGCATCCAGAGGCCGAGCCAGAGACTGTCGAAATGGAAGCCCTGCCCGCTTTGGACCTGCACGACGTCGAACAGGCTGAGCGTGCCCTGGCCGCCGGGGGCGTTGACCCAGAGGAATACCGGCAGCACGGAGAGCGTCATCGACAGCTCATACGAGATGAGCTGGGCCGAGGCACGAATGCTGCCGAGGAAGGGATATTTCGAGTTCGAGGCCCAGCCGGCGAGGATCACGGAGTAAACGCCGAGCGAGGAAATCGCGAGGACCGCGAGCAGGCCGATGTCGACGTTCGCGAGCACGATCGGCACGAGCTGGCCCACGTCATTGAGATAGGCGCCGAACGGCACGATCGTGATGGTCGTGAGCGCGGGAATCATCGCGAGAACGGGTGCCGCGATGAAATAGAGCTTGTTCACATGGCCCGGGACCGGGTCCTCCTTGAACACAAACTTGCCGCCGTCCGCCGCGAGCTGGAACACGCCAAGCCGCTGGAGGAACGGCACGATGATCGGAATCCAGGCCAGCCACGGCACCACGGTGCGGTTGGGGCCGGGACGACCCTGAATCCACGCGGAAATCTTGCGCTCGGCCATCGAGCAGGCCGCCGCCAGCGGAAAGAGCACGGCGATGACCGCCAGGCCTTTGGCGATACCCTGGATCCAGAGCGGAAGTTGGAAGAAGAAGTCCATCCGGAGGAAGTAGTTCGTAGTTGGCAGTTGGTAATTGGTGGCGGATTAGCCGAAGCGGGGATCGGACTAATTACTAACTGCCAACTACCAACTGCGCCGCCTTCGTCGGCTTGTAATGCAACGTCTCGCCCTCGGCGAACGGCAGCGCGGACCACGGGGTGGCGTCGAGCAGCAGGCCGGTCTCGGGGAGGTTGGCGAACGTCATGGTGCCGAGCGCGGGGACCTCGGCGGCGATGGTTTTCCAGAGGGTGTTGATTTCGGAAGGCACCGAGCCGCCGCCCGCTGCGGCGACGAGCTTTGCCAGCACCACGAGGTCGTCTGTCGCACCTTCCGCGCCGGGCACGGCCTTCAGGAATTTCTGCACGCGGAACTGCTGGTTCACGAAGGTGCCGCCTTTCTCGAAGACGGTGAGCGTCGGCAGCACCACCCGGGCCGCGGCGCTCGTCTCGTTGGCGTACGTGCCGAGATAAACGATGGCGACCTTGGCGAGCTGGGCGGCGCTGAGGCCGGCGGCGGCGAGGTCTTCACCCACGGAAACGACCGTCTTCACCTTGCCGGCATCGATCTGCGCGGCGAGTTCGGTGAGCTGGGCTGAGGGCAGCGCGGCGATGAGCCCGGTGACGAGCGCGCCGCGGACGTTGGGATTGCGGTCGGCGGAAATCAGGAGGCGGTCGCCCTCCCCCACCCGGCTGACGAGATGCGCCGGCGCCTTGAGCGTGGTGGCGAGCTTCCGCGTGAGAAACTGCTCCTCCACCGAACTGCGGCCGGAACCGACGATCGCCACGCTGCCAGCCTTGAAGAGTTCCGCCGCTGCATTGACCGCGATGTCGAGTCCGCTGTCGGCGCCGTTGATCTTCACCGAAGTGAGGCGGTTGTCGGCCTTGACCTGCTTGTAGAGGACGCGGCCGGTGTCGGCCATCCAGGTGTCGTTCACCTCGTCGTTGCGGCGGGGTGTGATGCGGTAGATGGCGCCCTCGCGCGACCAGACCACGGTGTTGGCGCCGACGCTCGACTCGGTGTCGATCGAGTTGGTCTGCTTGAGGAACCAGACGCGCATCTTGAAACGGAAATCCGTGCTGGTGAGCGCGCCGACCGGGCAGATGTCCACCGTGTTGAGCGAGTAGTTGTTCTCGAGCTTCTTGCCCGGGTAGCAGGTCAGCGTGGAATGGCTGCCGCGGTCGATGAAACCGAGGACGTCGTCCTTCGCGATGTCGCGCGAGAAGCGGATGCAGCGCGAGCAGAGGACACAGCGCTCGTCGTCAAGCGTGACGCGCGGCCCGAGCTGGGTGCGCTTGGGCTTCACGTTTTTCTGCTCGATGAAGCGCGAATAGCCGCGGCCGTAGCCGGTGGCCTGCTCCTGCAGCTTGCACTCGCCGGCCTGGTCGCAGATCGGGCAGTCAAGCGGGTGGTTGATGAGGAGGAATTCCATCACGCCCTCGCGGCAGTCCTTCACCATCGGCGTGTTCGTGCGGATGTGCAGACCGGGCGCGGCGTTCGTACCGCAGCCGATCTGTGGGCGCGGGATCCAGTTGATCTTCTGCTTGCCCGTGGCGGGGTCGATGACCGGCGCCTTCGTGGCGGGATCAACGGCAGGCATACCCATTTCCACGAGGCACATCCGGCAGTTGCCGACGATGGCGAGCTTCGGATGGTAGCAATAGTGCGGGACATCGACGCCCACGAGGCGCGCTGCCTCGATCACGTTGGTGCCCTTGGGCACGGCGATCTCCTTGCCGTCAATGTTGACGGTAACGAGCTCGGGTTTGGGCGGTGCGATCATTGCGGAAGAATTTAATTAGCCACGGAGGCACGGAACACACAGAGAGGAATTCTGTGGTTCGGACTCAGTGATCTCGGTGTCTCTGTGGCTCATATTTAGACAAGCTCGTTCGCGTTGGCGGGTTTGGCGGCCTTCTTGGCCTCGGGGTAGCCTTTGAACTCGTCGCCAAATTTCGCGATGAAGCTCTGCGTCGGCCACGAGCAGGCCTCGCCGAAGGCGCAGATCGTGCGACCGGGAATCTGGTCGGCGACGCTCTTGAGCAGCGCGGCGTCTTCGTTGCGGGCGAGGCCATGTACCATGCGCGTCGTGATTTTCTTCATCCACAGCGCGCCTTCGCGGCAGGGCGTGCACTGGCCGCAGCTTTCGTGGGAGTAGAACGCGTTGATGTTGGCGAGCGCCTCAACCATGTTGACGGTGTCGTCCATCACGATCACGCCGCCGGAGCCACCCATCGTTCCCACCATCGCGAGGCAGTCGAAATCCATCGGCACATCCTCGACGCCCCAGTCATAATCCACCAGGTCGGCGCCCAGCTTGCGCTTGCCCTTGTAGCGTTCGCCGAAGCGCATGACCTTGGCCGAGGAGCCGCCGGGGATGACCGCCTTGAATGTCCGGCCCGGCAGCGGGCCGCCGCAGACCTCGTTGAGCAGCTGGCCCATCGTGATCTTGCCGGCTTCAAACTCGTAATAGCCCGGGCGCTGCACGTGGCCGGAGACGCAGAAGATGCGCGTCCCGGTGTTACCGGGTGTGCCAATCTTCGTGTAGGCCTCGCCGCCGTGCTCGACGATGTACTTCACGTGGCAGAGCGTCTCGACGTTGTTCACGATCGTCGGGCACTGGTAGAGGCCGAGGACCGCGGGGAAATACGGGGGCTTGATGCGCGGATTGGCGCGCTTGCCCTCGAGCGACTCGATCAGGCCGGTCTCCTCGCCGCAGATGTAGGCGCCGGCGCCGCGATGGATGAAGATCTCGCAGCTGTAGCCGGTGCCGAGGATGTTGGGGCCGACGAAGTTCGCCGCGCGCGCCTCGGCGATCGCCTTTTCCAGGATGCGCGCCCCGTGCGGCATCTCGCCGCGAATATAAATGTAGGCCTGCTTCACGTTGTTCGCGAAACAGGAAATCATCGTGCCCTCGATCAGCTGGTGCGGATCCTGGTGCATGATGTACCGGTCCTTGAACGTGCCGGGCTCGGATTCGTCGGCGTTGACGATGAGGTAGATCGGTTTGCCGCTCTTGCGGTCCACGAGACCCCACTTCACGCCGCACGGAAAACCGGCGCCACCCCGTCCGCGCAGGCCGGACTTTTTCACTTCATCGATCAGCTCCTCCGGTTTCCGCGTGACCGCCTTCTTCAACACCTCGTAGCCGCCGTGGCGCTGGTAGCAGGCGAGGTCGTTGGTGTAGCCGGGCTCATCAATGTGCTGGAAGATGATGCGGCGTTGGGCGGGGGCGGGCATGGGGAGGAAAATTTTGAAACGCTGAAAAACTGAAAAGCTGAAATTTGGTGGATTGGGAAGGTCGCGTTCGGATGTCAGCTTTCAGCTTTTCAGCCTTTCAGCTTTTTCCTTTTTGATCTGCTCGCTGAGCTGTTTCACCTTGGTGGCGTCGACTTTCTCGTGGAGGTCATCGTCGATCAGCACGACCGGCGCGGTGCCGCAGCTCGCGAGACACTCGACGAAATCTATCGTGACTTCGCCATCGGGCGAAACCTCGCCGCGGTGTGTGTTGAATTCCTGCTCGAAGGCGGCACAGGTCTTGTAGCCGCCCATCAGGGCACAGGAGAGCGTGCGGCAGACCTTGATGTGGCGACGGCCGATGGGCTGGCGCCGGAACATCGGGTAGAAGGACACCACCTCGTACACATTGATCGGCTGGATCTCGAGCTTCCCCGCGATCCACGGGATCGCCTCCTCGGGAATATGGCCGATGTCCTCCTGAATGAGATGCAGCAGCGGCAGAGTGGCGCTGCGTTTCGACGGGTAATGCGTGATGACCTCGTCGATGCTGGAAAGAGTGGCGGGCTTGAGATTCATCGCGCGGGAAATCAGCGGTCGCATTCGCCCATGACGAAGTCGAGCGAGCCGAGGATGGAGACGACGTCGGAGACCATGGCACCGACGCAGACCTTGGGCAGGATGGAGAGATTGCAGAACGAGGGGGCGCGGATCTTCAGTCGCCACGGCACGCCGCCACCCTTGCTCACCACATAGAAGCCGAGCGCGCCCTTCGGGTTCTCCGCCTCGAAATATACCTCGCCGGCCGGCATCTGCGGGCCCTCGGTCACGAGCATGAAGTTCTGGATCAGCTCCTCCATCGACGTGAGGATCTTGTCCTTCGGCGGCGCAAAGATCTTCTTCGCATCCGTCGCGTACCACGGCCCACCCGGAAACTTCGCGATGGCCTGCTTGATGATGCGCACCGACTGGCGCATTTCCTCGCCGCGTACGAGATAGCGGTCGTAGCAGTCGCCCTTCGCCCCCACCGGGACGTCGAACTCATATTGCTCGTAGCCGCTGTACGGCTTGTCCTTGCGCAGATCGAGCGGCACGCCCGAGCCGCGGAGGTTGGGCCCGGTCAGGCCGTAGGCGACGGCGTCCGCCGCCGAGATCACGCCGACGTCAACCGTGCGGTCCATGAAGATCTTGTTCCGCGTCAGGAGATTCAGGATCTGCTCAAGGATCGGCAGGAACTGGTCGCAGAACGCGACCACCCGGTCGTTCCAGCCCTCGGGTACGTCGCGCGCCACGCCGCCGATGCGGGTGTAGCTGGTGGTGAACCGCGCGCCCGTCAGCTCCTCGAAGAGCTTGTAGAGTTTTTCGCGCTCGGTGAACGAGTAGAGGAACACCGTCCACGCGCCGACATCGATGCCGTAGGCGCCGAGGCCGAGCAGGTGCGCCGAAATGCGCGCCATTTCCGCGGTGATCACGCGGATCGCCTGGCAGCGGGCGGGCACCTCAAGCTTCGCCAGGCGCTCAACCGCGATGGCGTAGGCCATGTTGTTCGCCAGCGGCGCGAGGTAATCCAGCCGGTCCGTGTAGGGCACGAACTGGTTGTAAGTCATGTTCTCCGCGATCTTCTCGTCGCCGCGGTGCAGGTAGCCAACGACCGGGTCGGCCTTGATCACGACCTCGCCGTCGAGTTCCATCTGGATGCGCAGCACCCCGTGAGTAGACGGATGCGAGGGACCCATTGAGAGCGACATCTTCTCGGTCTGGAACTCCTCGGGCGCCCGTTCGACAGGCTCAGGGCGGGCAGCCGCGGCGGCCGCTTTGGCGCCGGTGTCAGGAAATGCAAAATCGGTGGCCATGGATTGGATGGTTATCCGTTCACGGTTTCCAGTTCACGGTTGCGGCGCGCGTTTGCTCCCCGCTTCAACGTTGAACCGTAAACAGTGAACCGTGAATGCTTCAGCTTCATTCCGGTTTCTCCCTCCGCTCGCTCCAGCTCTCATCCTTCGCGCGGGGCTCGGCCTCGGTGAGGTTGATTTCGCCGGGGGCCGCCACAAAGGGCCCACCCATCATTGGAGCGGCGATCGCCTTCGCCCCGGTCTCGGCCACGACCGCGGCATCGGGCAGCGGCGTCTCGATGCCCGCCAGCGGGAATTCCTTGCGCAGCGGGAAATGGGGGTACTCGTCCCACATGAGGATGCGCCGCAGATCCGGATGTCCCGCAAACTTGATGCCGAACATGTCGTAGACCTCGCGCTCGTGCCAGTTGGCGCCCGGCCACAGGCTGACCACACTCGGGACCTCCGGAGCGGCGTCGCTGGCGCAGTTGGCGGCGAGGCGCAGATAGGCGTGGCTCGTCGTCGACAGCAGGTGGTAAACCACCGTGAAGCGGGGCGAAACGCCCTCCGCCCAGTCGATGGCCGTCACGTCGGCCAGCATGTCGAACGCAAACTCGTCCCGCAGATACTTGAGCACCGCCGGCAGGTCGGCCGCCGGCACGTTGACCGCCGGATGGTCGAGGCTCGCGCGGTCGGTCACCTGAGGGAAACGGGCCTTCAGGGCGGTCGGGGCGTCGGCAGGAGCGGGCATCGCGGCGGTAAGCAAAGAGGGCGGACGCGGGGCGTCAGGCCGAGAGGAGGTTTTTGGCGGACGGTTCGCGTTTGATCTTGGTCTGGAGCTTGATCAGGGCGTCGAGCAAGGCCTCGGGCCGCGGGGGGCAGCCGCTGACGTAAACATCCACCGGCACGATGCGGTCCACGCCCTGCAGCACGGAGTAACTGCGGTACATCCCGCCCGAGCTGGCGCAGGCGCCCATCGCGATGACCCATTTGGGCTCGGCCATCTGGTCGTAGATGCGGCGGACAGCCGTGGCCATCTTGTAGGTCACGGTGCCGGCCACGATCATGCAGTCGGACTGACGAGGGGAGAAACGCATGACTTCGGCGCCGAAGCGCGCGATGTCGAACCGGCTCGCCGCCACCCCCATCAGCTCGATGGCGCAGCAGGCCAGCCCCATGGGCATCGGCCAGATGGAGCTGGTCCGGAGCCAGTTGATGACCGAATCGGCCCGGGAGACGATGACTTCGCCCTCAATCTT
Source organism: uncultured Opitutia bacterium (assembly GCA_903902745.1). Lineage (GTDB taxonomy): Bacteria > Verrucomicrobiota > Verrucomicrobiia > Opitutales > Opitutaceae > CAIUWA01. Next base: position 96,163 of record CAIUWA010000017.1, read on the forward strand.
GCTGTTATAGGCCAGTTCGGTGTTGGCGGTGACCATGGTTCGTGAGTGGTTGAGTCAAAGTCGTAAAACGCCGCATCGTAGGACGCGCGATAGGTCGCGCAAGATGCTTTTCGGAAAACTTTTTCAGACTCAAGCAGGAGCGATGCCGCCACCGGGAAAATGCGCAGCTGGAACCGCCCGAGATGCCCGTTCGGTGGCCCCAGTCCACGAAAAATCAACCTCTGTGTTCGTAGTCCCGGCTTGAACCGGAACTGCAAGCAGCAGCCACCTGCAGGCAGTTAAAAGAGTCTCAAAGCCCCGAATACCAATCATAACCCCGCTCCGCCCAATAGTCGGCGGGGCGCTGGTCGGTGAAGGCCATCCGTCCGATGCGCTTGATCTGTTTGATGCCGTATTTGGCCGTGGTCACGAGCCGGAGGGGGCCCCCGTGCTCCAAAGGCAGCGGCTCCCCGTTCATCTCATAGCACAGCAGCGTTTGCGGATGCAAAATGCTCGGCGTGTCCCAGCCCACGTAATAGCCGCGGTCCGGAGTCACGAGCGAAACATACGGCGGCAGGCTTCCCAATTCCGTGGCTGGAGAATATTTCGCGACAAAATCGGACACCCGGGCGCCGCCCCAATGCACGATGGTGCTCCAGCCCTCGACACATTTCAACTCGGTGATCATTTCCACGCGCGGGAGGGCCTTGATGTCGTCCAGCGTGAGGAGCAAACCGGCGGCCGGCGTGGCGGGAAATTTCGCCGCGGTCTCGTCGCTCACCTCGGTGTGATAGGCCAGGTCGGTCGCGAACTGGGGCAGTTGCCGTCCAGCCGCAAGGCCCGTGACCTGCAGGCGCCAGCGGTCGACATCAAAGTCCTCACTCATCCCCTCCGTGCCGTTGACCCGGGGAATCTTGGCCAGGCTGCGGGAAAACTCGGCCGCGCGCGCCTGGCGCCGGAAAAGGCCGCCCCCGATTTTTTCGTTCAACCCCAGCATCCGGTCAAAAATTCCCTGCCGACGCGGATCCAGCAGCCACCACAGGCCCAACCCGCCTGCCACGGCGGCCGAGGCGGCCACCAGGAAGCTGCGCCGCGAACGCGCGGCCATGACGGCGCGGGCTGCGTCGTCACCCAAGGGTGCGTCCAGCACCCGTTTTTCATGCAGTACTTCAGCGGTGTTGTCCGCAGACGAGGCCGGTGGCCGCGCTGCCTGCCCTTCAGGTTTTCCTCTCATCGGGTCGCCTCCCCTTCCCCGGTCTTCCCGGGGGCCGGCGAAGCCGGAACGGCGTCAATGACCTCGTAGCCGGCAATCATCGAGCGAAAGTTGCTCCAGCCGGCGCGAATGACCTGCGCAATGTGCACGAGGAAAAAAAGCACGTAGCCGATCATCAGGATGAAGTGCTCGATCCGCGCGCATTCATAACCCCCAAGCAGTGCCGTGAGCCAGGCCGCCTGAAGCGGCTTGTAGATGGCGAGGCCGGTGACAACCGAGCCGAACCCCATCACGATGACCCCGGAATAGGCGATGCGCTGGGCATCATTGTATTTTCCCTGGGGCGGGGGCGCCTTGCGGAGGTGAAGGTCGTGCAACATGACCAGCCCCGCGCGCCGGAACGAGCCCGCGACGGGCACGAGGGAGCGCCATTCGCCGGACACGAGCGTGTAGGCCACATACAGCACGCCGTTGACCGTGAAAAACCACATGAAGAAAAAGTGGAGCGACAAGCCGCGGGCCAGATGCGACGAGATCCCCAGCGCGTCGTAAAACGGCTGAGGGAAAAAGCGGAAGACCTCGTGGCCGGAGATTTCGACCTGGTAGACGTCGTTGGCCCAGTAGATGAGCAGGCCGCTCCAAATCATCAGCGCGAGCATGGGAAAATTGATCCAATGCAGCCAGCGCACCGCCAGCGGATGCTTGAGCTCAAGCTGCTTCATGGCAGCCGGCGATACAAAGACAGGGGAAAGCAGGACATCTCACTTGAGAGGATTGATGACAAAGATTTATTCCCAGTCAAAAAAAAAGCCGGCCCGTGAGGCCGGCTCGAAACTGACGGGGCTACCGGAGCCTACATCTTGGATTTCGTCATTTTGCCGTCCATCGAGATCATATCGCCGTCCTTCATCATCATCTTGGACCCGTCCTTCATCATGACGGTCCCATCGGTCATGACCTTCGTGCCATCCGTCGTGGTCATGGTCTTGTCCATCATCATGGATTTGCCGTCCTTCATCGCCATCATCTTGCCGTCCTTCATCGTGACCCCGTCCTGCATCGTCATGGCGTCCTTCATCTTGTCCCCCTCCTTCATCGCCATGCCATCCTTCATCTTGCTGCCGTCCTTCATGGCCATGCCGCTGCCCATGCCGTCCTTGGCCATGGCGTGACTCATCTTGCCGTCCATGCCCATTTTGTCCCCGTCCTTCATCATCATCTTGCTCCCATCCTTCATCATGACCGTGCCGTCACTCATGACCATCGTGCCGTCGCTCATGGTCATGGTCTTGTCCATCATCATGGATTTTCCGTCCATCATGGCCATCATCTTGCCGTCCTTCATCGTGACGCTGTCCTGCATCTTGCCTTCCATCTTGCCATCGGCGGCGGCGAGCCCGCCCGTACAGAGAGCGAGACCGAGTAGGGAGAGGGTGAGGATTTTCATTCGTGTATTCATGGGTGTGGTAGCTATTCGCAGACGTTTGATTGAGGATTGATTACTGATCGGAAAATGTCTCCGCCCCTGAAGGGAGCGGCCAGCAGAGAACCCAAGGTAAAGGCGGAGAGGCCCGTGCCGGAATGCCCTGCTCCCTTGTTCGAGTGCTCCGGAACAAGTCTATTCCCGCGCCGCCAAGATTTTTTCGCCTTCCTGCCATCCGGCCCCCTTCCTTCAGTACTTCCCGTGCTTTACCAAGGCCAGTGCGGCGCGCTCGGTAATTTGCGTGTGATGATGCATCCGGGTGCGCGAGGATTCCTTCGGAATGCCGGCGCGGAGACACGCCTCGGCTTCTCGCCAGTTGTCGTCATCGTAGCCGTTCACGGAGCCGTGTTGCACATAGAGATGATTGGCATAGTCGCGAATTTCGTCCTCGGTCGGTGGCGCCGCGGGCAAAGGAAGTGACGGTGGTTGGGCGATCGTCGGGGTGTTCATTTTAAAAAATTCGCCACCAGCCCTAGACTACTCGCAGCACGATTTTGCCCCGGCCATGTCCTCGTTCGCTGAGTTGTTGGCCGCGCGTAGCGTCGGAAAGCGGCAGGATGGTTTCCACGATCGCCTTGAGTTTCCCCTCGTCGGCTAGTGTCGCAATTTCGGCCAGCTGCGGCGCATTCGGCTGGGTGAACACAAACGCCTGCCGCACGCCGTGCTCGGCCGCGACCTCCGCCTTGGGCGGGCTGGCGATGGAAACCAGGATGCCGCCGCGCTTGAGCACCTTCCAGGAACGTTCCTGCGTCTCCCCGCCCATGGCATCCAAGACCACGTCCACCGGCTGCACGGCCTCTTCGAACCGCTCGGTATCGTAGTCGATCACTTGATCGACCCCCAGTTGGCGCAGGAACTCGTGGTTCTTGGCTGCCGCCGTGCCAATGACGTGCGCCCCTTTCCATTTCGCCAGTTGCACAGCGACGTGACCCACGCCGCCCGCCGCCGCATGAATCAGCACGCGTTGGCCGGCCGACAGGCCACCCGCATCGAACAGGGTTTGCCAGCCGGTCAAGCCCGCCAGCGGCAAGGCCGCCGCGTGGAGGTGATCGAGGGATTTCGGTTTCAGCGCCAGTTCCGATTCCTTGACGACGATGAACTCCGCGTAGGCTCCATCGCGCAAAATGTCCGGCCGGCTGAAAACCTCATCGCCCAGCTTCAGCCGGGTAAGACCGGAGCCAAGGGCTTCGACGACTCCGGAGAGGTCCCACCCCAGCACCAGGGGAAAGGTGTGGGGCAGCAGGGTCTTGAGCTGCCCTTCGCGAATTTTCCAATCCACGGGATTGATTCCCGCGGCATGGATCCGAACCAGCACTTCGCCCGCGCCCGGATGCGGTCGGGGCGCGTCCTCATAAACGAGCACTTCCGGCCCACCGTAGGAATAAATGCAGACCGCCTTCATCGTTTTCATGGGCGCGATTTCGATCGGTTCTCGTAAAATTCCCGCGCTTTCCCGAGCAGCTGCCCATCGGTCAGGTGGCTTTCATCCACGACCAAGGAACCGATGATCCGCTTGGTGAGTTCCGGATGATGCGTTTTCAACCATGAGACGAATTGGTCCATCTCGCTGCCCTTGCCCGTGCCGGTGCCGAAGATGAGCAGCGGCCCGACGGCCTGTAGCGCCTTCGCCACAGGTTCGAAGAAGCTGTTCGGGTCGGGCTTTTCCTGGCCGCGGGACAAATTCTGCGAGTTCTGTTCGTGCCGAAAATATCGGGCAGGTCCATGCGGCAGGAGTTGATGCGGTACGGCTCCGTGCATTTCTGACCGGAAAAGGCGCGCCTCATGGTGATCGATCACGAGCAGCCAATGCGCCTCCGCCACAGCCGCAGCCGGCCGGGCCGTCTCGGATCGCTGGAGAAAGTGCCGCAACGCCATGAGTTCCTCCGTCTCGGCGACATCCTTGGTGCGCGGCGGGTGCAGGACCAGGTTTTCCCCATTGCGGGTCACCTTGAGGTTGCCGTTGGGTTCTTCCTCGACCTGGCCAAGGTGCCGAAACAGCGCGTGCACGTGACGCCATTCCAGATTGTGCGAGACCGGATGCTGGAAGATCGTGTTGTAGGTGCGCAGCAGGGAGCCGGTGAGGGTGGAGGTGGAAGTCATTTTTTAAGGAGCGTATTGGCATCGGGCTGCCAGCGGCTGCTGAAGCCCAAGTCTGCCTAGGGCCGCGCTGGCAGAGGAAGCGTGAGCATGCGCTCATTGCGCACCGTCGGCTATGGGGTGTAGTCCTGTGATGACCGACCGGCGCGCTACCCGCAAAGGCCCTGCCCTTTGATCTCGTGTTGAAAGAGCCGGCTCTTCTCCGACTCCAGCCCCGTTCGGCGCGGATTTACCCGAACCGCAACCGGAGCGCGAGGGCGAGGTTGAGCACGAACAGCGCGTGGAAGGCCAGGTGCAGTGCATTCGGGCGCGGGTTGTCGCCGCGCGCCGGCAGGACGTGCTTCGTGCCGGCGTACATCGCTGCATACTGGCGCTTGGTTTGGTCACTCGTGCCAAAAAAATAGGGCAGCCACCACATCGTGACCGCAAAGCCGACGGTGATGGCGCAGTAAACCGCCCAGTAGCTGGTCGCATATCCCGGCGCCGGCCGCGACCAGAACTCCAGCGCATAGAAAAACGCGATGCCCGGAAACACGGCATTGGCCAGCGTCCCGAGCCAGAACTTGCGCCGGCCCACCACGGCCCGTACCTGCCGGCCGTGGTGCCAGCCGGGAATGTCGACCAGGTCGTGAAACACAATCAGCCCGCCTTGCAGCGTGATCAGGATGGCGAACAGCGTGGGGAGGCTGGACAACACCCTGCGATGCGATGCGTCGCGAAACGCCGAGTCAAACCTTCAGGGTCCACGGGGCCTCATGGTGGCGGAATGGAATGCCCACCTAAGTCCGCTGAACGCGGACTTCGGCACGGCAGTCTTCGGTCCGCTGGCGCTGTGGGCGAAGACGGGCTTGCCGGGTCGTAGCCCTCCACTGCGACCAAAGCCCTCCTTCACCCGCTCGACGCGGGTTTCGGCGTGGCAGTCTTCGACCCGCTACCGCGGGGGCGAAGACTGGCGGAGAGGGAGGGATTCGAACCCCCGGTTCCCTTGCGAGAACACGTGCTTTCCAAGCACGCGCATTCGACCACTCTGCCACCTCTCCGGGTGTCCAGCAGGCCGTCTGTCACGGTCACTGCCGTCTGTCGAAGGGTCGAAAGAAAGGCGTGGCTGGCAGACGGGTCAACGCGGAATTGCAGGGCCCTCCCCCTGCCCTGACATAAAGTTAAACGCGGCTTTGCGCTCCGCCAGGTTTTCGCTACGGTTCGCCCTCCATGTCAGACCTTTCCGACCTTTACCAACAGGTCATCCTCGACCACAACCGCCGCCCGCGGAACCGGGGCAAGCTGCCGACCGCCAACCGCGTCGCGCATGGCGACAACCCCACTTGTGGCGACCAGTGCAACGTGTACCTGCGGGTTGAGGGCGACCGCATCGCCGAGATCTCGTTCGATGGCTCCGGCTGCGCCATCTCCCAGGCCAGCGCGTCACTCATGACCACGCAGCTCAAGGGCAAGACCGCCGCCGAGGCCGGGAAACTTTACGAGGAATTCCACCATATCGTCACCACGGGCGAGGAGCCTGCGGAGATCAGCGACCTCGGCGCCTTCGCGGGGGTGCACACCTTTCCCGCCCGCATCAAGTGCGCCACCCTCGGCTGGCACGCCGCGCTCAACGCCCTCAAGGGAGATCCCGCCCCGGCCACGACGGAGAGCCACACGGATTAAATAAGAAGGAAGAATTAAGAAGAATAAAACGAGAGACCGGACAATTCATCGCACCACTAATTCTTAATTCTTCCTTCCTCCTTCCTGCTTTTCCTCATGCCCGACTGGAAAAAAATCCGCGACGACTTCCCCGCCCTGCACCAGCAGGTCAACGGCCATCCGCTCGTCTATCTCGACAATGCCGCGACCACCCAGCGGCCGCGGGTCGTCATCGACACGCTCAGCCGTTTCTACGAGCGCGACAACGCCAACGTCCACCGCGGGCTCCACGCGCTCTCGATGCGCGCGACCGACGCCTACGAGGGCGCCCGGGCGCGCGTCGCGAAGTTCATCAACGCCGCCGCACCCGAGGAGATCATCTTCACCCGCGGCACGACCGAGTCGATCAACCTCGTCGCGTCGAGCTGGGGCTCCGCGAACCTGAAGCCGGGCGACGTCATCCTGCTCACCGAGATGGAGCACCATAGCAATCTCGTGCCGTGGCAGCTCATCGCCCAGCGCACCGGCGCCAAGCTCCGCTATCTCCCGGTCCTCGGGGCCAACGTCGAGGGCGGGCTCGATCTCGCGCAACTCGACGCGCTGCTCACCCCGGAAGTGAAGCTCTTCGCGTTCACGCACGTCTCGAACACCACCGGCACGATCAATCCCGCCGCCGAGCTCTGCGCGAAGGCGCGCGCGAAAAAAATCGTGACCATGATCGACGGCGCCCAGTCGATCGGCCACATGCCGGTCGACGTGCGCGCGATCGGCTGCGATTTCTATGCGTTCTCCGGCCACAAGATGGCCGCCGTCACCGGCATCGGCGCGTTCTATGGCCGCCAGGCGCTGCTCGACGCCATGCCGCCCTACCAGGGCGGCGGTGGCATGATCTCAAACGTCGATTTCTTCGAGAGCCGCTGGAAGCCCACGCCCGAACGCTTCGAGGCCGGCACGCCCAATTTCGCCGACGCCATCGCCCTCGGCGCGGCCTGCGACTACCTCGACGGCATCGGCCGCGACGAGATCGCCCGGCACGACGGCGACCTCGCGCGCCTGGCCTATGAAAAACTTTCCGTCCTTCCCGGCATCCGCCTGCTCGGGCCCAAGGGCGAGCGCGGCGGACTCGTGAGCTTCGCGTTTCAGGAGGTGCACGCGCACGACATCGTGACCTTCGCCGACGAGGACGGCATCGCCCTCCGCGGCGGCCACCATTGCAACCAGCCGCTGATGAAAAAACTAGGCCTCACGGGCACGACCCGCGCGAGCTTCTACGTCTACAACACCGCGGAGGAAATCGACGTGCTCGTCACCTCGCTGCGCAGAATCCTGAAATTCTTCGCGGGAAGCTGACGCTATTTTTTGCAGGAGCGGCGTCGGGCCACTCAGATTAAACTCCACAGCAGTCCCAGGACGCCGCTGGCCAGCACGACGGGAATGACCCCGGCCTGGAAACGCTGCAACGCCGCGAATGCGGCCACGCACACCACGACCGCAAACCAGTCGACCGCGCCGGGTATTGGGAAAAACACGTGCAGGCCGAACCAGACCGCGAGGTTGAGCACCACGCCCACCACGGATGCCGTCACCGTCGTGAGAGTGCTGCCGAGGCGCGCGTTGCCACGCAACTGCTCGATGTGGGGCGCGCCGAGAAAAATCCACAGGAAGCAGGGCACAAAGGTCGTCCACGTGGTCATGAGCGCACCCAGGGTCGCCGCCAGCAGCGGGCTGAGGCCGCCCGGCTGATGCCACGCGCCGAGAAAGCCGACGAACTGCACCACCATGATGAGCGGCCCCGGCGTGGTCTCGGCCAGGCCAAGCCCGTCGAGCATCTGCGGTGCGGTCAGCCAGCCATAATGCTCCACGGCCTGCTGGCCGACATAGGGCAGCACGGCGTAGGCACCGCCAAAGGTCACCATCGCCGCCTTGCTGAAAAAAATCCCCTCGCGCACCAGCGTGCCGTCCCAGCCCAGCCAAAGCCCGGCGATGATCACAGGAGTCCACCACAATGCGAGCGACACGCCGAGCACCTGGCCCGCGCGCGCCCACGTCGGACGGGTATGCGCCGGCGATTCCTGCGCGTCATCCATCACGGTGCCGCGGTCCGCTGCGCCATGGCCGGCTGCCGCCGGAAATTTCTCCGGGAAGAAGCGGCCACCGATCCAGCCGAAGAGCGCCGCCCCAGCCACAATCGCGGGAAAAGGCACCTGCAGAAAGAAGATCGCCGCGAAGGCCGCCGCCGCCACGGCCCACATCACGCCGTTCCGCAGCGCCCGCCGTCCGATCCGGATGACGGCGGCCGCGACGATGGCGGTGACGGCCGGCTTCAGCCCGTAGAAAATCGCCGCGATCCACGACACGTGGCCGTAGGCCACGTACACCCAGCTCAGTCCCCACAGCAGAAAGGCCGACGGCAGCACAAACAACACGCCCGCCGCGATCCCGCCCCACGTGCGATGCAGCAGCCAGCCGCAGTAGGTCGCGAGCTGCGTCGCCTCCGGCCCGGGCAGGAGCATGCAATAGTTCAGCGCGTGCAGGAACCGCTGCTCGCCAATCCATTTCTTCTTCTCGACCAGCTCCGTGTGCATGATCGCGATCTGCCCCGTCGGCCCGCCAAAGCTGATGATGCCCAGCTTCAGCCAGAAGCGCAGGGCCTCGCGAAAGGTGGGGGCGGTGGCACGCGGTGCAGTCATCAGAATTTGGTTGGCGCCGGCGAGTGGCCCGGTGCTCTGCGCAAACTGGGCCCGACGCCGCGTCAGTCTCAAGTTGATATTGCGACCCACTTGGGCAGTTTGCAGCCATGAAGCCCCACTTCCTGTCAGTCGTTTGTCTCGCGGGAGGATTTTTCCTTACCGCTCAGGCCCAGGCGGCACTGCCCAACGGCGCCCAGCTCGAGCAACTCACCGGCCTCAAGGGCGCGGCCGCCGGCCTCGCCTTCAAGGTCACCCTCCCGCGCACCGAAGTGCCCGTCATGGTGGACGGGCGCGCGCTGCCGCCCTTCATGGGGCTCACCTCCTGGGCGGCCTTTGCCGAGGACAAGGTCGCCGGCCTCATGGTCATGGGCGACTTCGTGCTGTTTCAGGATGAGGTGGCGCCGGCGATGCGTGCCGCCCTGGCCAACGGGCTCGAGGTCACCGCACTGCACAACCACTTTTTCTACGACGACCCCCATGTTTATTTCATGCACATCGGCGGCGAGGGTGATGCCGCCAAGCTCGCTGGCGGAGTGCGCGCGCTGGTCGACGCCTTCAAGGCCGTCCGCGCCGCCGCGCCCGTCCCGGCAAAATCGTTTGGCGTACCGCCGCTGCCCGCGGATAACAACATCACCGCGGCGCCGATCGAAAAGATTCTTGGCGTGAAGCTCCAGGTAAACAGCGGCATGGCGAAGGCCGTCATCGGCCGGACCGTCCTGATGGACTGCGGTTGCGAAGCGGGCGCCGACATGGGCGTGAACACCTGGGCCGTCTTCGCCGGCTCCGACGACAATGCGGTCGTCGATGGTGACTTCGCCGTCGCCGAGGGCGAGTTGCAGCCGGTGCTCAAATCACTCACCGGTTCCGGCATCAATGTCGTCGCCATCCACTCACACATGATGGGGGAAACGCCGCGTATCCTTTTCCTCCACTACTGGGGCCGCGGCCCGGCAGCGACCCTCGCGACCAATCTCAAGGCCGCGCTCTCGCTGCAGAAACTATAAGCGCGGGCGCGCGGGGCGCGCCCGCCAAAGCTGATGAAGCCCAGCTTCAGCCGGCAGCGCAGCGCTTCGCGAAAGGTCGGTGCCGTGGCCATGCGTCAATTCCCGCGAACCCGTGGTTGAGGTCAACCCTGCGCCCGGCCACACCTTCGTCCCATGGCCCGCATCGTCCTCGCCACCTTCGGTTCGCTCGGCGACCTGCATCCTGTCCTCGGACTCGCGCTCGAGCTGCACCGGCGCGGTCATCGCACGGAAATCGCCACGACGGAGCTTTACCGCGAAAAAATCAGCGCGCTCGGGCTCGGTTTCCATGCCCTCCGCCCTGCGCTGGCTGTCGTGGACGCGGCGTTGGTGCGCCGGATCATGGACGGGCGCCGTGGCTCCACCTATCTCCTGCGGAACCTGATGTTTCCCTCCGTGCGTGACATGCACGCCGACCTCGCACCGGTCGTCGCCGGCGCGGACTGCCTCGTTGCCAGCGAACTTGTCTACGCCGCCCCGCTCATTGCCGCGCGGACCGGCCTGCCCTGGGTCTCCTACTCGCTCGCGCCAATCTCCGTGTTCTCGGTCTTCGATCCCTCCCTGCTGCCGGGACCGCCGGGCACGGGCTGGATCCAGTCCCTCGGCCCGGCGGCCAACCGCCTCCTGCGCGCGGCCGCCAAGGCGACCACCCACGCGTGGTGGAAACCCGTCCGCTCGCTCCGTCGTGAGCTCGGCCTGCCACCAGGTCGCCACCCGCTTTTCGAGGGCAAATACTCACCCCGCCTCGACCTCGCACTGTTCTCGTCCGTCCTGCAGGCGCCCCAGCCCGACTGGCCCGCGCAGACCGTGCAGTGCGGCTTTCCTTTTTATGACGAAGCCGGACCTGCCGCCGGACTCCCGCCGGCGGTCGGGGAATTTCTCGCGGCAGGCGTGGCGCCCATCGTGTTCACCCTCGGATCCTCTGCCGTGCATATCGCGGATGATTTTTATCTCCGGGGTGCGCAAGCCGCCCGGCAGCTCGGCCGGCGGGCACTATTCCTTGTCGGAAAAAACACCCCTCCGCCGGACTTGCCGGCGTCGATGCTCGCCTGGGATTATCTGCCCTATGCGCAGATTTTCCCGCACGCCGCGGCCATTGTGCATCAGGGCGGCGTCGGCACGACGGCGCAGGCGCTGCGCGCCGGCAAGCCGATGCTCGTGACACCCTACGCCTACGACCAGCCGGACAATGCCGCCCGGGTCACGCGCCTCGGTGTCGCGCGCACCCTCGCGCGTTCGCGCTACACCGACCGCCACGTGGCGGGGGAACTGGCGGCATTGCTGGACTCTCCATCCTACACCCGGCAGGCCGCCGCGGCCGGTGTTCGCGTCCAGGGCGAACGCGGCGTCGCGGTTGCGTGCGATGAGATCGAACGGCAGCTGCGGTGAGCCGATTCGGGTGTTGGAACGCTTTGCCCTCAATGCTTTGCCAGTCTCCGTCGACGATCAAGTGTGGGCGGAGGTTCCCAGCGCGTTGGGTCAACGCGCCCGCCCCTGCGGGCAAATGGAGTTGCTACCCAGCCACCCACACCATCGTTTTTTCCGCCAGCCGGTCGAAGGCCGTCACGCACAGCTCAAGGTGCTCCTCCTTGGTGTCCTCGATCTTGTTGTGGCTGATGCCGTGCAGGCTTTGCACGAACATCATCACCGTCGGCACGCCCGCACGCGCCACCTCGGCGGCATCGTGCAGCGGTCCCGAGGGGAGCCGGTGTGACGGCACGCCCTGCTCCCGGATCGACTCGTCGCACAAATCGATCAGCTCAGGATGAAACGGCCGCGGCGCGATCTGCCAGATGCGTTCCCATGACACGCGGACGTTTCCCTCGAGGGCAAACCGTTCGCTGGCTTCGCGCGCTTCCGCGAGCATCCGCGCGAGCGCCGGCGCGTCGAGATGGCGCTGGTCGAGTGTGATGCGGCATTCCTCGACCACGCTGGTGACGATCCCGGGCTTCGTCGTGCACGAGCCGATGGTGCACACCCCGCCATGGCTGCGCTCCGCGATGCGATAAATTTCCCAGCTCATCTTCGACGCGGCCAGCAGCGCGTCCTTACGCCGGTTCATCGGGGTGCTCCCCGAGTGCGCCGCCTGGCCATAAAACGTGATCGCGTGGCGCTCCACGCCGAACGTACCGAGCACCGCGCCCAGCGGCAGACCCAGGTCGAGCAGCACCGGCCCCTGCTCGATGTGCAGCTCGAGATAGGCCGCGGCGTTTTTCAACTCCACCCCGCTCTCCTTCACGCGCTCGAAATCCACGCCCACGGCCTTCAGCGCATCGGGCAGCGTGATGCCATCCTTGTCCCGGAGGCCGCGCGCCTCGGCCATGTCCAGATGGCCCGAGCACGCCGACGAGCCGAACAGGCTTTTGCCAAAGCGCGCCCCTTCCTCATCCGCCCAGTCCACCAGTCGCACGGTCACCGGCGGCTTCCCGCCATATTGCGCGTTAATGCGCCGGAGGATCTCCACGCCGGCCATGACGTTCAGGCAGCCGTCGAGCCAGCCGCCGTTCGGCACCGAGTCCATGTGCCCGCCGATCAGGAGCGTGCGGTCAGACTCGCCGCGCAATGTCACCCAGAGGTTGCCCGCGGCATCGGTGTGGGTTTCGACAGGCAGCGCCGCCAGTTTCTCCCGCAGCCACGCACGCGTCTTGGTCCACTCCGGTGTGAACGCCACGCGCTGCGCCCCGTGCTCGTCGCCAGTGAGCGCGCGCAGCTCCTTCAGTTCGGCGACAGTGCGTTTTGGGTTCAACGGCATGTTGTTGGGCTTCGGAAGGTCCGGCTTTGCTTCTTGGAAACTACCCCGTCCTGCGCCACGTTCAATCCGGCAATAACTCACCCCCGCGCCCGGTCCTTTCCGCTGGCGGCACACCCCGTCCCTCGCACGGCTCCTGCTTTACCCCTCCCACCATGCCTACACTCGCCACCACCGTTGACGGCCTGAAACTTCCCAATCCCTTCGTCATCGGCTCCGGTCCGCCCGGCACCAACCTCAGCGTCATCAACCGCGCCTTCAAGGAGGGCTGGGGCGGCGTCATCGCCAAGACCGTCAGCCTCGACGCCTCCAAGGTCGTCAATGTCAGCCCGCGCTACGCCAAGCTCCATGCCCTCAGTGGCGAGGTCATCGGCTGGGAAAACATCGAGCTCATCAGCGACCGGCCGTTCCACCTCTGGATCGACGAGTTCAAGAAGTGCAAGGACGGCCAGCCCAAGGGCGCGCTCATCGCGTCGGTCATGGAAGAATACAACAAGGACGCGTGGACCGAGATGATCCAGCGCTGCGAGGCGGCGGGCGTGGATGCGTTCGAGCTCAACTTCTCCTGCCCGCACGGCCTGCCCGAGCGCAAGATGGGCGCCGCCATGGGCCAGGATCCCGAAATTCTCGAGGAGGTCTGTGGCTGGGTAAAGGCGGCCACCAAGCTGCCGGTCTGGGCGAAAATGACGCCCAACATCACGCACATCGAGGAACCCGGCCGCGCCGCGCTCCGCGGCGGCGCCACCGGCCTGAGCGCCATCAACACCATCCGCAGCGTCACCGGCGTGAACCTCGACACCCTGCGCCCCGAGCCCACCGTCGAGGGCTACACCACGCCCGGCGGCTATTCGTCGAAGGCCGTCAAGCCCATCGCCCTCCGCATGGTGATGGAACTCGCCACCCTGATCCGCGCGGAATTCCCCGGCCGCACGCTCTCCGGCCTCGGCGGCATCGAGAGTGGCAACGACGCCGCGCAGTTTATCCTCCTCGGTTCCGACACCGTGCAGGTCTGCACCGGCGTGATGAAGTTCGGCTACGAATGCGTGAAGCCGATGTGCGACGAACTCCTCGCGTTCATGGCGAAGCACAAGTTCGAAACTCTCGACGATTTCAAGGGCAAGAGCCTCCCCTACTTCACCACCCACGCCGACCTCGTCCAAAAACAAACCGCCCGCAAGGCGGCCCAGAAAGCCGCCGCCGCCACGACGAAGGTCGTGAAGAGCGACGGCGAATGGAGCGGCGATGAATTCGTGAAGCAATCCGATGCGCTTTCAAAAGGCTGACCAATCCGTTTTTAGCCACAGATTGCACAAATTACACAGATGGAAGCCTGCCATTTCGAACGAGCAAAAAGCTGATGCCGCCCGGTTTCATCGGTGCGATCCGTGTAATCTGTGGCTAAAAAATTCCCTTCATGAGCAATCTTACCCCATGTCCTGACTTCATCGGTGGCGAATGGCTGATGCCAAAAGGCGCAACGACGCCGGTCTACAATCCCTCCACCGGTGATGTCATCGCCGAGTGTCCGGCGGGCGGCGCGGCAGAAATCGGCACCGCCGTCGCCGCCGCCCGGTCCGCGTTTCCCGCCTGGCGCGAGACGCCGGCCGTCGAGCGCGCCCGGGTGTTCTTCCGCTACCGCCAGCTCGTGGAGCAAAACTTCGACCAGCTCTGCCAGACGGTCTCCCGCGAGCATGGCAAGACGCTCGTCGAGGCCCGCGGCAGCGTGTACCGCGGGATCGAGAACATCGAATACGCCTGCGGCGTGCCCACGCTCCTCTTCGGCGACACGCTGGAGAACCTCGCGCGCGGGGTCGACTGCGAGACGATCCTCCAGCCGCTCGGAGTGTGTGCGGGCATCACGCCGTTCAATTTTCCCGCGATGGTGCCGCTCTGGATGTACCCGCTCGCGATCGCTTGCGGCAACACGTTCGTCCTGAAGCCGAGCGAGAAGGTCCCGCTCACCGCCAATTTCCTCGGCGAACTGCTCGATCAGGCCGGCCTGCCGAAGGGCGTGTTCAACATCGTCCATGGCGGGCGCCCCGCCGTCGATGCGCTGCTCACCCATCCGCAGGTGAGGGCCGTCTCGTTCGTCGGCTCCACGCCGATTGCGAAATACATCTATGAGACCGGCACCCGAAACGGGAAGCGCGTGCAGGCCAATGGCGGCGCGAAGAACTACATCGTCATCATGCCCGATGCCGACGTGCCCAAGACCGTCGAGGCGCTTTCGACCGCCGCCTTCGGCTGTGCCGGGGAGCGCTGCATGGCGGGTTCGACCGCCATCACCGTCGGCGCCGCCGCCGAGCGGCTGCTACCCTCGCTCGTCACCGCCGCGCGCGCCATCAAGGTCGGTCCCACCGATCGCCCCGCCCAGCCCGACATGGGCCCGGTCATCACCGCGCAGCATCGCGACCGCGTGATGGAACTCGTCGCCAGCGGCGAAAAGGAAGGAGCAAAGATTCTCTGCGACGGCCGCGGCTTGAAGGTCCCCGACGCCCCGCGCGGGTTTTATCTCGGTGCCACGATCGTGGACGGCGTGCAGGCGAACATGACGCTCGCCCGCGAGGAGGTCTTCGGCCCAGTGCTGAATGTCATGCGCATGGACGACCTTGACCGCGCCATCGAGCTCACGAACCAGTCCGCCTTCGGCAATGGCGCCGCGATCTTCACCAACAGCGGCCGGGCCGCCCGCGAGTTCAAGCATCGCGTAAAGGCCGGCATGGTCGGCATCAACGTCGGCGTGCCCGCGACGATGGCGATGTTCCCCTTCACCGGCTGGGACGACTCCTTCTACGGCGATCTCCACATCCAGGGGAAGGAAGCCGTGCAGTTCTACACCCAGCAAAAAGTCATCACCTCGCGCTGGTTCGGCGAGGGCGTCGGCGATGTCTGGAAAAAATAGAAATTCAATTTCAACACAGAGGACACTGAGACCTCAGAGATTATAGCTTCCGGTTTATTTTCCTTCCGCGATCTCTGTGTCCTCTGTGTTTAATTCCTAACTCCTGAAGGTCATGTCCCTGCTCATCAAAAACGGAGAAATCATCACCGCCGACTCGCGCTACACCGCCGACATCTACTGCGAGGGCGAGACGATCACGAAGATCGACCAGAACATCAAGGCGCCGCCGGGCACCGAGGTCATCGACGCGAGGGGCCAGTACGTCTTCCCGGGTTTCATCGACCCGCATGTGCACATTTACCTGCCGTTCATGGGCACGTTCTCAAAGGACACCTATGAGACCGGCAGCCAGGCCGCACTGGTCGGCGGCACCACCACGTTGATCGAGATGTGCTGTCCGGCGCGCGCCGACGACGCGCTCAAGAGCTTCGAGCTCTGGATGAGCCAGGCGGCGGGCAAGTCGGCGTGCGATTTCACGTTCCACATGGGCGTGACGAAATTCGACGGCCAGACCGAGGCCCAGCTCCGCGAGATCGTGCAGCGCGGCATCAGCTCGTTCAAAATCTTCCTCGCCTACAAGGGCGCGTTCGGGATCGACGACACCGAGCTCTACCGGACGCTCAAGCTCGCCAAGGAACTCGGCGTGGTCGTCACCGCCCACTGCGAAAACGAGACCCTCGTCGCGGAGCGCTGCAAGGAACTGCTCGCCGCCGGCAAGACCGACCCCGGCCAGCATCACGAAAGCCGGCCGCCAGTGGTCGAGGCCGAGGGCGTGCATCACCTGATGACTTTCGCCGAACTCACCGGCGCCGCGACCTACATCGTCCACTTGAGCTGCCAGGAGGCGCTCGACCAAGCCATCGCGGCCCGCCAGCGCGGTGTGCGCGTGGGCATCGAGACCCTCATCCAATACCTTACGCTCGACAAAACCTACGCCGAAAAACCGGACTTCGAGGGCGCGAAGTATGTGATGTCGCCCCCGCTGCGCGACGCGCGCAACCAATCCGTGCTCTGGAACGGCCTGCGCGATGGACTGATCAACACGGTCGCGACCGACCATGCCCCGTTCGATTTCCAGAAGCAGAAGCCGATGGGCAAGGCTGACTTCACCAAGATCCCCAATGGCATCCCCTCGCTCGAGGAGCGCATCAATTTGCTCTACACCTACGGCGTGAAGACCGGGAAGATAGACCTGCACACGATGGTCAACGTCGCGAGCACGGCGGTCGCGAAGCAGTTCGACCTCTTTCCGCGGAAGGGCGTGATCCAGCCGGGGGCCGACGCCGACCTCGTCGTCTTTGATCCGAAGTACCGCGGAAAAATCTCCGTGAAGACCCAGCACATGGCCGTCGACTACAGCGCCTTCGAGGGTTGGAAGCTAGATGGCCGCCCGAGCGTCGTCACTGTCCGCGGCCAGGTCGCTGCGCGCGACGGCAAGTTCACCGGGACCTTGGGCCGCGGGAAATTCCTGCAACGGAAGCCGAGCCACTTTTGATGAACCCACCTAAAAGGTAGGGCGAGGCGTCCTCGCCGAGCCGCGCACCAGACGGCTCATCCGGAGGATTCGCCCTACCCTCAACCTACCCTCAATCTACAGTCCATGGCCACTCCCTCGCTCAGTGCCAATGCCCCGGATGTCCAGGTGGATATCCAGACGAGCTACCTCTATAACGAGGACCTGGCGCCGGTGCCGCCGTCGCGGCGCACGTGGGGCATGCTGAGCTTTGCGGCGCTGTGGATCTCGATGTCGGCGTGCATCCCCACCTACATGCTCGCCTCGTCGCTCATCGGCGGCGGCATGAACTGGTGGGAGGCCGTCGCCACCATCTTTCTCGGCAACCTCATCGTGCTCGTGCCGATGGTGCTCAACGCCCACGCCGGCACCAAATACGGCATTCCGTTTCCCGTGTTCTGCCGGGCGTCCTTCGGCACCACTGGCGCGAATATCCCGGCGCTCCTGCGCGCCTTCGTCGCCTGCGGCTGGTTCGGGATCCAGACATGGATCGGCGGCGAGGCCATCCACAAGATCCTAGGAGTCTTCATCCCCAGCCTCGCGGCGACCGGTGGAGCGACGGCATTCGGCATCACCCTGACCCAGTTCGCCTGCTTCCTGTTTTTCTGGGGCATCAACATGGCGGTCGTTTACAAGGGCATCGATTCGATCCGGCTCCTCCTGAACATCAAGGCCCCGCTGCTGCTCGTGCTCGGCCTGCTCCTGCTCGGATGGGCCTATCGCGCCGCCGGCGGCTTCGGCCCCATCCTCTCGCAACCGTCCGCCTTTGATCCCGGCCAGCCCAAGGCCGGGCAGTTCTGGGTCTTCTTCTTCCCTGCTCTCACCGGCATGATCGGCTTTTGGGCGACCCTCTCGCTCAACATCCCCGATTTCTCCCGCTATGCCAAATCACAGCGTGACCAGATCGCGGGCCAGGCCCTTGGCCTGCCCCTCACGATGGCGCTCTACTCGTTCATCGGCGTCGCGGTCACCTCCGCCACGACGATCATCTACGGCCAGACCATCTGGGACCCGGTCGATGTCCTCACGCACTTCAAGAATCCCGCCGTGCTCGTCGTCGCCATGCTCGCGCTCTGCGTCGCCACGCTCGCCACCAACATCGCCGCCAACGTCGTTTCCCCTGCCAACGACTTCGCCCAACTTGCGCCCCGGCGCATCACCTTCCGCCTCGGTGGACTGATCACCGGCCTGATCGGGATCGTCATGATGCCGTGGAAACTCATCGCCGACCCGAGCGGCTACATCTTCACCTGGCTCCTCGGCTACAGCGCCCTGCTCGGCCCGATCGGCGGCATCATGATCGCCGACTATTTCGTGGTCCGGCGCAAGCAGCTCGATGTGTCCGCGCTCTACTCACCGGCGGGTGCCTACCTCTATTCCGGCGGCTTCAGCTGGGTCGCCATCGTCGCGCTGCTCGCCGGCGCGCTGCCCAGCCTCCCCGGGTTTCTCGCCAACATCCGGGCCGTCGACGCCGCGCACGTGGCGCCCTTCCTTCTTTCCCTCTACAACTACGCCTGGTTCGTCGGCTTTGGCCTCGCCTTCGCCGTCTATCTCGCGCTGCGCAAACTTGCGCCAAATTCCTGACCAATCCATCGTACTGGAGGCAACCGAGGAAACAGAGGGACTGGGTTCGAGATTTTTCTCCGTTCTCTCCATTGCCTCCTGTAGAAACTAAATTTCATGAAATCGATCCCATTGCCGCCGACGTCCCACCAGCCTGCGCCCTACACCGGCCCGTCCGCCGAGCAGGTGCTCGCCCTGCGCAAGCAGTACCTTAATCCCGGCCTTTTCCTCTACTACAAGAAGCCGATCATGATCGTAGAGGGAAAGATGCAGTATGTGTGGGACGAAACCGGCAAGCGCTACCTCGACGGCCTCGGCGGCATCGTGACGATCAGCGTCGGTCACTGCCATCCCCACGTGGTCGCGGCCGCCAACCGGCAGAACGCGCTGCTCCAGCATTCCACCACGATCTACCTGCAGCCCAACATTGCCGAGTACGCCGAGAAGCTCGCCGCCAAGCTGCCCGGCGACCTCAAGTGCATCTACTTCGTCAATTCCGGCTCCGAGGCCAACGACCTCGCGCTGATGATGGCGCGGCTCTACACCGGCAATTACGACATGATCTCGCTGCGCAACGCCTATCACGGCGGCAACGCGTCGGGCATGGGCGCCACCGCCAATAGCGGCTGGAAATTCAACCTGCCGCATTCCTTCGGCGTGCACCACGCCCTCGCGCCCTACCCTTACCGCGGCACCTTTGGTTATGACGATCCCGACGCCGGACGAAAGTACGCCGACGACGTCAAGCAAGTCATCGAGTACACCACCCCGGGCAAGGTCGCCGGGTTCATCGCCGAGTCCATCCAGGGCGTGGGCGGCTTCGTCGTGTTTCCCGACGGCTACCTCCAGCACACCTACGCGCACGTGCGCGCCGCCGGCGGCGTGTGCATCGCCGACGAGGTGCAGACCGGCTTCGGCCGCACCGGCACGCATTTCTGGGGCTTCGAGACTCAGGGCGTCATTCCCGACATTGTCACCATGGCCAAGGGCATCGGCAACGGCGCCCCGCTCGCGGCCGTCGTCACCACGCCGAAGATCGCCGCCGTCATGGCCCAGAAGGTTCATTTCAACACCTTCGGCGGCAACCCCGTCGTCAGCGCGATCGGCAAGGCCGTGCTTGAGGTCATCGAAAAGGAAAACACCCAGGCCAACTGCCTGAAGCTCGGCAACTATATCCTCGCAGGCCTCGAAAAGCTGAAGGCGAAGTACAAGGTCATCGGCGATGTCCGCGGCAAGGGCCTGATGCTCGGCATCGAGTTCGTGAAGGACCGCACGACCAAGGAGCCCGCCAAGGAAGCCTGCGCGCAGGCGGTCGAGAACGCCCGCGAGCTCGGCCTGCTCCTCGGCAAGGGCGGCCTCTGGGGCCAGACGATCCGCTTTGCCCCGCCCATGAACATCACCCAGGCCGACTCTGACTTCCTCCTCGCCGTCCTCGACGAGTCGATCGGGGCGCTGTGAAAATTACCGTATGGTTTCGCGCAGAGACGCTAAGGCGCTGAGGACAAACCAAGCATGATTGGCTTTCCCGGCCCAATCCTCTGCGGCATTGCGCCTCTGCGCGAAATCAAATCCGGACTGCTGCGCTACTTTTTCAGCCGCAACAGCCGCTGGCCCGCGGCGTGCAGCGTCGCGGGCTTCTTGGCGAAGTTGAGGCGGATGTAACGGTTTTCCCCCGGCGCGAAGAAGCTCGATCCCGGCACGGGCGCGACGCCGATCTCCTTCGCCATCCAGTGCGAGAACTCGATGTCGCTCGCATAGCCAAAATGCGAGATGTCCACCATGACGAAGTACGAGCCCTCGGGCCGCGTGTAGCTCAACCCGGCCTGGTCGAGGTAACCCAGCAGCACATCGCGCGAGACCGCATACTCGGCGGCAAGGCCGTCGTAGTAACTCACGGGGAAATTCAGCGCGGTCACGACGGCGTGCTGGAGCGGCGAAGCGGCGCCCACCGTGAGGAAGTCATGCACCTTGCGCGCCTGTGCGATGATTTCCGGTGAGGCGTGGACGTGGCCGAGCCGCCAGCCGGTGATCGAAAACGTCTTCGAGAGCGCCGAGCAGCTCAACGTACGCTTCGCCATCCCCGGCAGCGTGGCGAAATAAACGTGCCGGTGCGGCGCATAGACAATGTGCTCATAGACCTCGTCCGTGATCACAAAGACGTCGAACTCCTCGGCGAGCGCGGCGATCTGCAACAACTCCTCGCGCGTGAAGACCCGGCCGCAGGGGTTCGAGGGATTGCAGAGGATGAACGCCTTCAGCCCACCTTCAAATGCCTTGCGCAGCTCGGCGGGATCAAAGCGGTACTGGGGCGGATGAAGCGGCACGAGGACGGGCTCGGCGCCCGACAGCACCATGTCCGCCAGGTAGTTTTCGTAGAAGGGCGAGAAGAGCCCGATTTTTTCGCCCGGGTCACAGACCGTCATGACCGCGACCATCATCGCCTCGGTCGCGCCGCAGGTAATGACCAGGTCGCTGTCCGGGTTGACGGGCAGGCCCATGAAGCGCGTGAGCTTGGCCGCGAGTGCGCCGCGCAATTCCGGCGAACCCCACGTGACCGCGTATTGGTGCCGGCCAGCATCCATCGCATCCTTCGCCGCCTGGATAAGCGCGGCGGGCGGATCCCAGTCGGGGAAGCCCTGCGCGAGGTTGATCGCGTTGTGCTGCACGGCGACCCGCGACATCTCGCGGATGACCGACTCGGTCAGGATGGAAGTGCGTCGGGAGGTCTGGGGCATGGGAACGGGGAAAAGTGTGAGGCTTGAGGCACGAGGTGTGAGGCCTGGGATCTGGGGCCAGCCTCAGACCTCATACCTCAGGCCTCAAGCCTTCAGCATCACGGGATGCGCAACTCCATGCCAGGCCGGAGATCGGTGTCGGTCTTCATCACGTCGCGGTTGGCTTCGTAGATGGCCCGGGCCCGGGCGCTCACGGTGCCGGTGCCGGGGTAGCGCTGGGCGATCTTAAAAAGGGTGTCCTTCACCTGCACGGCATATTTGCGCGTGGAGGGAGCGGGGGCGGCGGTCTTCGGCGTGGTCTTGCCCACCGGCGGGCGCGGGCCGGCCTTGGACGGGGCGGACGGGACGGGCGCATTTCCGACCACGACGGCTGGACTCAATGGCACCAGCGTGACCGGGGCATCACCGGCCGGCGGCGGGCCGGCCGGACGCGGACGGCTTGTGGGCAGCAAAATGGCAGTCACTCCCGGGTCGGACGAAGTGCGCGGCACTGGCGCGCCGCCGCGCACGGCGGCGAGGTCGGATTTGAGCTGATCATTCTCGCGCTGGAGGCTGGTGATCTGGTCCAACAGCCGGATCCGATCCGAGGGATTTTCGAGCGGTTGCGCCAGGAGCGTGCGGGCGAAATCGCGCTTGGCGGCCTCGATCTGCTGCCGCACCAGCTCAGCCCGCTGGGGATTGGCCTGCTGCGCGAGATATTTCTTAAAATGCCAGATCGCCTCGAGCGGATCCTTGCCGTGCTGAAGGCAGATGACCCCGGCCTGGAGGTGGGATTCCGGCGCGGATTCCTCGCCGCGCTGGGCGATCACCTTGAGATAGGCCGCCAGCGCCTCCTGGGGGCGGCCCTGTTTTTCCAACTGCAGGCCGCGCTGATATTCCGGCTCGGTGGTCTCATCCGCGGACGGCTGACGGTCACGGCGGACGCAACCAGCCAGCAAAACCAACGCCGCGAGCACCAACGGCATGAGCGGGCGAAGCAGGCTCCTCATCGGCAGCAGGGAAAGGGATTGAACGCGCACTGGTTGACCTTAAGTTCCGCAACCTAGGTCGACGACTCAAACCCTAAATGGCCCTCGCTCCCAAATCCGCCCTTGCCCGCGCCCGCGCCTGTCTCCGCATCGAGTCGGAAGCGATCACGGCGACGGCGAAACATCTCGGGCCCGAGTTTGTCGCCGTCGCCCGCGCCGTCGAGGCGACGATCGCCGCCGGCCGGAAACTCATCTTCTCCGGCGTGGGCAAGTCGGCCCACATCGCCAACAAGCTGTGCGGGACCTTCAACAGCACCGGCGCCTCCTCGTGTTTTCTCGACGCCACGCAGGCGCTGCACGGCGACCTCGGTCTGGTGGACGAGGGCGACCTGGCCGTGCTGCTGAGCAACAGCGGACAGACGGAGGAGATCGTGCGCCTTGTGCCGCTGCTCAAGCGTTTCGGCCTCAGGGTTGTGGCCCTCACCGGCAACCCGGACTCCGATCTCGCGCGCAGCGCGGACCACCGGCTGGTCTACCGCGTCCCGCGGGAGGCTTGCCCCCTGCGGCTCGCCCCAACGGCCAGCACGACGGCCGCCCTCGCCCTCGGCGACGCGCTGGCCATGGTCCTGCTGGAAAGCCGCGGCGTGACGCGCGATGATTTCGCGCGGTTTCACCCGGCGGGCAACCTGGGTATGCAACTGCTGCTGCACGCCCGCGATATCATGCGCTCCGGCGGGCGCCTGCCGGTCGCCCCCGACACGGTGACGATCCAGGACGCCATCCTCCGCATGACCAAGGCCAAGAGCGGCAGCATCGCCCTCGTCGACCGCAAGAGCGGCAAACTCACCGGCATCCTGACTGACGGGGATTTTCGCCGCAGCGCACTGACCGGGCCGGATTTCCTCCGCCAGCCTGTCGCGAAGTTCATGACCCGCCACCCGAAGACGATTCGCGAGGATGCCCTGGGCGTCGACGCCCTGCGGCTGTTCGAGGCCCACAAGATCGACGACCTCATCGTGGTGGACGCCCGCGGCCGTCCCGTCGGCCTGATCGACGGGCAGGACCTGCCCAAGCTGAAGATCGTGTAAGCCCGCCCCGCGGTGACGCATGGCGTCAGCTAATAGTTAACCTCACCCGGAGGCTCGGGGGCGGCCCCTCCCTTTACTTGCGGAAAAAAAACCCCAAGTTTTCCGCCATGCCCACGCCCCCGTTTTCCTATCAGGATCCCTACCCCCTTGGTGACGATGACACCGAGTACCGCCTGCTCTCGAAGGAGGGGTTGAGCACCGCCACCTTTGAGGGGAAGGAAATCCTGAAGGTCGCGCCCGAGGCGCTCGCGTTCCTGGCCCAGCAGGCCTTTCACGACTGTTCCTTCCACCTTCGCACGAAGCATCTCCAGCAGGTGGCCGCGATCCTCGACGACCCCGAGGCGAGCAAGAACGACCGGTATGTGGCGCTCACGCTGCTGAAAAACGCCGAGATTGCCGCGCAGGGCATCCTTCCCATGTGCCAGGACACCGGCACCGCAGCCATCTTCGCCAAGAAGGGCCAGCAAGTCTGGACCGGGGCGAACGATGCCGAATGGCTCTCGCGGGGCATCTACGAGGCTTTCACGAAGGAGAACCTGCGCTATTCCCAAACTGCGGGGCTCGACATGTGGCGCGAGGTCAACACTGGCACCAATCTTCCCGCGCAGATCGACCTGCTGGCCACCGAGGGCGCCAAGTATGATTTCCTGTTTGTCGCCAAGGGCGGCGGCTCGGCCAACAAGATGTTCTTCTTCCAGGAGACGAAGGCGCTGCTCAATCCCAAGAGCTTTGAGAAGTTCGTCACCGACAAGCTCCCGCTCCTCGGCACCGCCGCCTGTCCGCCCTACCACCTGGCCTTCGTCGTCGGCGGCACGAGCGCCGAGGCGTGCATGAAGACACTCAAGCTGGCCACCACCCGCTATTACGACTCCCTGCCCACCACCGGGAACGAGCATGGCCGCGCGTTTCGCGACCTCGCGATGGAGGAGAAGATCCTCCAGATCGCGCGCGCGACGGGCATCGGGGCGCAGTTCGGCGGAAAATACTTCACCCTCGACGTGCGCGTCATCCGCCTCCCCCGCCATGGCGCCAGCTGCCCCGTGGCCATGGGCGTGTCCTGCAGTGCCGACCGCAACATCAAGGCGCGGATCACCAAGGACGGCATCTTCCTCGAAAAACTCGAGCTCCAGCCTGGCCGGTTCATTCCCGCGGCGCAGAGGACGCTGAAGGATGACAGCATTGTCCGCATCGACCTCAACCGGCCGATGAAGGAAATCCTGGCCGAACTCTCGTCCCATCCGGTCACCACGCGCGTTTCGCTTACCGGGTCGCTGATCGTCGCTCGCGACATGGCGCACGCGAAACTCAAGGAACGCCTCGACGCGGGCCAGGGCCTGCCGCAATATTTCAAGGAGCATCCCGTCTATTACGCGGGCCCGGCGAAGACGCCGAAGGGCTATGCCTCGGGTTCGTTCGGCCCGACCACGGCCGGGCGCATGGACAGCTATGTCGATCTCTTCCAGTCCCAGGGCGGCTCGATGATCATGCTCGCGAAGGGCAACCGCAGCACCCAGGTGACCACCGCGTGCAAGAAGCATGGCGGGTTCTATCTCGGCAGCATCGGCGGCACGGCGGCGATCCTCGCCAAGGAAAACATCCGGAAGGTCGAACTGCTCGAATATCCCGAGCTCGGCATGGAGGCGGTGTGGAAAATCGACGTGGAGGATTTCCCCGCGTTCATCCTCGTCGACGACAAGGGCAACGATTTCTTCGCCAACGGCTGCGCCGCCTGCCTGCCGGCGAAGAAGTGAGCGGTGGCCGTCGGAAACCGTCGGAACGACTTTAGGCCGCGCCAGGCCCCTACTCCCCCATCACCGTCACCACGACTTGCCGCGCCGATGCTGCCCGGCGGTGCTCCCAGAGGTAAATTCCCTGCCATGTGCCCAGCAGCAGGCGGCCTTCGGCAAAGGGCACGTTCTCGCTGGTGCGGGTGAGCGCCATCTTGATGTGACTCGGCATGTCGTCCGGACCCTCGAGCGTGTGCGTGAAATGGGGATCGTCCTCCGGCACCAGCCGGTCGAGCCAGGCCTCAAGATCCCGCCGCGCCGAGGGATCGGCGTTTTCCATGATGACCAGGCTGCAGCTGGTATGCAGGCAGAACACCGTGACAACGCCGCGCGTTAGCCCGCTATTCGCCACCTCGCGCGCAACCGCGGCCGTGATCTCGTGCAGGCCGGCTCCCCGCGGGCGAATGTTGAGCGTGGCTTGGTGGACGGGCATGACGCGAATGTGAGAGCCTGCTTGCCGGCGATGTTTGACTCCGCTGAGGCAAAAATCTGCGCAAATCGCCATCGCCTGCAAGCAGGCTCCTACCTCCCATGAGCCGCATTATGATCCACCCGCGCCAAGCGTGCTCCCACCCGGCTTGGTCATGCCCAGCGGTTCCAGCACCCGGTCCAGCGTGGCGGCATCCATGAGCTTTTTCTCCAGCACGATCGCCCGCAACGTGCGGCCGGTCGCGAGCGCCTCCTTTGCGATTATCGCCGACTGGTCATAACCGATGTGCGGATTCAGCGCCGTGACCAGCATCAGCGAGCGGTCGACAAGCTCGCGGCAGCGGGCCGCGTCGGCTTCCAGCCCGGCCACGCATTTTTCGGCAAACACCCGCGCGCCGCTCGCCAGGCAATGCACCGCCTCGTGCAGACAATGCGCGATCAGCGGCAGGGTCGCGTTGAGCTCGAAGTGCCCGCCGCTTCCGGCCATCACGACCGTCTGCGCCAACCCCTGCGTGTAGAGACCCACCTGCACCAGCATCTCGCTCATGACCGGATTCACCTTGCCCGGCATGATCGACGAGCCGGGCTGGGTCGCGGGCAGGCGGAGCTCGGCGAGCCCGGCGCGTGGGCCGGAACCAAGCAGACGGACATCATTGGCGACCTTGATGAGACTGGCGGCGATGGTGGCGAGCTGGCCCGCCACCTCCACACAATCATCGCGCGCCGCCTGGGCCTCGAAGTGGTTTCCCGCCTCGCGGAACTCAAGTCCGGTTTCAGTGCTCAGGATGCGACAGACCGCGCTCGCAAAGGCAGGATGAGTGTTCAGCCCGGTGCCGACCGCCGTGCCGCCGACGGCGAGTTCTCCAAGCGCAGATACGGCCCGCCGGGCCCGGGCGGCCCCCTTGCGCACCTGCGCGGCATAGCCGGAAAACTCCTGACCGAGCGTAAGCGGCGTGGCGTCCATCAGATGGGTGCGGCCGATTTTCACGATACCGGAAAATTCCGCGGACTTTTTCTCCAGCGTCGCGGCCAGCAATTCGAGGGCCGGCACCAATTGCGTGTGCAACGCGACGGCGAGACTCACGTGCAGCGTGGCCGGGATGACGTCGTTTGACGACTGGCCGAGGTTCACGTCGTCGTTGGGGTGCACCGGTTTCCTCGATCCGATGGGCTGGCCCGCCAGCTGGCTGACGCGGTTGGCAATCACCTCGTTGGCGTTGGTGTTCGTCGAGGTGCCGGAGCCGGTCTGAAACACATCGACGGGAAAATGCCCGGTGTGCCGGCCTTCGGCGATTTCTCGCGCCGCCTGCTGGATCAGCCGGCTCTTGTCCGGCGTTAGCAGGCCCAGTTCCTCGTTGGCCCGGGCACAGGCGAACTTGACGAGGCCCAGGCCGCGGATGAATGCCTCCGGCATGGGCCGGCCGCTGATCGGGAAATTTTGTACCGCCCGCTCGGTGGAGGCACCATAGAGCGCATCCACTGGCACCGGCAGTTCGCCCATGGAATCGTGTTCGGGACGCGTTTTCATGGCCGAAGCTAAGGCAAATCCCCTGAAAACACAAAAGGCCCCGCGGGGCGGGGCCTGGCTTACCTAGGCGCACGGCCTGCAACTATAATTTCCAGAATACACCGCCGTTATCCACGCCGACCCGGCTGACGCTGTCGTCGCGGAGCGGGCGGTCATTCACGCGGCTACGAACGGGTTCGGCCGGGCGGACGGAGGCAGTTTCGAAGACGTACCCGGCCGGCAGCGCGGTGGTGAGATAACGGGCACTCGTCCGGTACTTGGGTGTGGACATCTGGGCCAACGGCTCGGTTTCGGCCGGGCGGACCGCAGGCAGACCGCGCGTCTCAAAGCCGCGGTTATTGCCGGGCGCCGCGGACAGATCGGGCTCGATCATTTGGGCCAGGGCGAGATTGGCCGCAATCAGGCGAGCGGAAGGCGTGGCGTCGCGTGGCGAACCATCCACGCGGGAATCGACGCCCAACATGGAAATGACCCGGGAGATTTCCCCGGGCCTGACATTGGAGGCAACCATTGGCTCAGCAAGGGTTGCAGCCGCGACGCCAACAGAGCTCACCGCAGCCGGGGCTGTGACCGGGGTGGAAAAAGCCGGGCCGCCCTCGGACGGCGCGGCTATGGTCAGCGCCGATGCGGCCGGAGACGTACTAACTTCCTGCGCAGAAGGTGAAGTGTCACGGTATTGGCGGACCGTGAGGAACGTGATCGCGAGCACGGCAGAGGCACCGAGCGGGAGGTGCAGGCGGGCCATGCCGGCAAACTTGCGCGACGCAGCGTGCCACCAGGGGCGCCGGTCGACAATGGCGGCCAATTGCTTGGCCCGCAGTTCCTGTTCAAACCGGATCCAAAATTCGGCGGGCGGGCGCTCGGCCCGCTTGACGCGCAGCAAATCCTCGACGGTGACTTTCGGGCGGGGTTGGTCGTGATTCATTTGCGCAGGTAAGGCTGCAACTCGGCCTGGAGGAGTTGCTTCGCATAATGCAGGCGGGAACGGACGGTACCGACCGAACAGCTCATGATGTCGGCGATTTCATCATGACTCAGGCCATCAATCTCAAATAAGGTAATCACAGTGCGATGTTTAATAGACAGTTTCATCATCGCTTCGTTCAATTTTTCCTGGAGCTCTTTTACAAACGCCCCGCGCTCGGCTCCGCTGGTATCATCGGTGAGGGCGGCCAGAACTTCGGCCGATGGCCGGTCGTTTTCATTCACCTGCTCGAGGCTGAAAAAAGTACGTAGTTTACTTTTGCGCAGATGCGTGAGCGCCGAATTGACCGCAATGCGGTAAAGCCAGGTGAAGAAGGCGGACTGGCCGGCAAAGCGATTGATCGACTGAAAGGCCTTGATGAACGCATCCTGCACGAGGTCGGCGGTATCCTCGCGGTTGGAGGTCATGTTGTAGATCACCCCGTAAAGCCGCTCGCGATATTTCAGGATGAGCTGGTCGAATGCCGCGACATCCCCGGACTGCACGCGCTGCACAACCGTCCAGTCGGCATCGGCCTCCTGCTGGCGCTCGGGGGACGCAACGAGCGTTTTGCCGAGAACCTTTGACGCGTTCATGGTTGAGCAGGATAGCCGGCCATGAAGGTCAGGCAAACGCAAACTGGGTTCTGTCCAATTGTTCAAACCCCGGTCGGGGCCTGCAAGGCGGCCACTTGGCTCTGGAGCACGTCGCAAAGACTGAGGAGCAATGGCGTGGGCGCCAGTTGGGTCCAAGGAGCCAGGGCGGCCGCGGCCGCGGTAATCTCGGTCTGAACGGCTGCCGCAACAATCGGAAATACCCCATGCGTCGCCATTTGGCGCAGATGGAGCGGAAGTTGCGGCGAACGTGCGCCGCGGATCTCCTCCAGCAACTCGGCGCGTTCTTGCGCCGCCAGACGATCCATCAGAACCAGCAGCGGCAACGTGAGTTTGCCGCTCGCCAAGTCGGTGCCGAGCGTCTTGCCGATGTGCTTCTCGTCGCCGAAGTAGTCGGCGAGATCGTCGTAAATCTGATAGGCCATGCCCAGATGTCGGCCAAAGCGGCCGGCGGCTTCCCCAAAGGCGGCCGGATAACCCCCGAGCTGACTGCCAAGCTGGCACGACACGCGAAAGAGCTCGGCCGTTTTCAAGTCAATGACCCGGCGGTAGTCGGCCAGAGTGACGTCGGTGGAACCACGCCGCATGGTCTGGATGATTTCACCGGCACAGACCCGGCGCGTGGATTCGGAGACGGCCAGGCAGACTGCGGTCGTGGGGAATTGTGACGCCAGGTGCAGCGCGTGCGAGAAAAGTGTGTCACCCAGGAGCACGGCGGCCACCGGGCCGAAGGCGCGCGCCGCAGTGCGGCGGCCGCGGCGTACTGAGGCATCATCCATGATGTCATCGTGCACCAGCGTGGCCAGATGCACTAGTTCGACGACCGCGGCCACCCGCACCAGCTCGGGCGACACGACGGCTGGCTCCCGCCAGCCGCTGAAGAAAACCATGGCGGGCCGGATGCGCTTGCCGGAAGTATCGATGCAATAGTCCGCCATCTGGCGAACCTCAGGCTCAAAGGCCGCCACCTGGCTGCGCAGGAAAACGTCGAGTTCCACCATGTGCGGCTGAAGCCGGGCGAACACCGGCGCAAAAGCCCCGGCAATGCGCTCAGGGCGGGCGGGTTCGGCAAAACTCGCGGTGCTCATGGGGAGTTCTCGACGCTAGGCGGAAAATCAGAAATGACCAATCAATACTCCCGGAATTAGCCCATGAACCATCCCTTGCTGCTTCTCCTGATGACTGCGGCCGGCTTCTATGCCGCGCGGCTCTGGAACGGCGATAGGCGGGCAGCTCGGCGTGGCGCACCCAACCCCGGCGCCTTGCCGGGGGCAACCGATGCCCCGCTGCGCGCCACTCTCATCGCCCTCGCAGGTGTGCTCGTCCTCCTCGCGGCGGAAACCCTGGGGGAAAAGGCGCTCGGCCTCACGGCCCACCAGTCCAGCATGACCTGGTTTTTCGGACTCTACTCCGTGCTCGCGGCACCCATCATGGAGGAAATTATCTTCCGGGGCTATCTGGTGCTCAATGCCCCGGCCAGGTGTGCTAACTACCAGATGATGGGACCGGAATAGCCGGGAAATTGGGTGACACTCCATTGAGAAAAGGAGTGTTACCATGGAAGAGAAAGAGTCAGTCGAAAAGGTCAGGGCACGGGGGAGCCGAACCGGCTCCCCGCGGA
>CAIUWA010000018.1 GCA_903902745.1 uncultured Opitutia bacterium
CTCATAACCTGAAGGTCGCTGGTTCAAATCCAGCCCCTGCACCCAATTTCCCGAAACCCTGCCCTTTCCCGGCAGGGTTTCCTTTTTATCCAAGTCCGTCCCGTTTCAGATCGGCCGCCTTCAACTCTGTTTACCCTGTCTCAGACGGTCGAGGAATACGGCCACGATGATTACCAAGCCGATGATGATCTCCTGGAAATAAGTCGGCCAGCCCATCTGCTGTGAGCCGTTGCGCAAGACGGCCATGATCAAGGCCCCAATCATCGATCCAAGGATGGTGCCCACGCCGCCCGACAGACTCGCCCCGCCGATGATGACCGCCGCGATGATATCGAGCTCGAGGCCGACCGCGACCGTCGGGTCGCCCTGTCGCAGGCGCGAGAGCTGGAAAAGTCCGGCCAACCCGAAATAACAGCCCGCCACCGCGTAGATCAAAACCTTCACCCGCCGGGTCGGCACGCCGCACAGCCGCGCCGCGGCCTCGTTGGAGCCCAGCGCAAAAATATGCCGCCCAAAGATCGTGTTGCGCAGGAGCAGGGAGGTGAGCACCGCCAGCACCAGCAGCACCCATACTCCCGAGGGGAGCGCCCGGCTGAAGGGGTCTACCGTGGTCATCCAGCTGTTGATGGGCGAACCCGCATAGTTGACCGTCTGGTCGTCGGCGAGCCACTTGGCCGTGCCACGCGCCACGCCCAGGGTGCCGAGTGTGATGATGAACGGCGTCATGCGCAGGCCCGCAATCGCCGCGCCGTTGAGCAGGCCGATCACACCGCCCGACGCCACCACCACCAGCAACACGGGCACCGGGCCCCAGCCCCGCTGGATCAGCTGCGCACCGACCACGCTCGTGAGTGCCACGCAGGAACCGACCGAGAGATCGATGCCGCCGCTGACAATGATCATCGTCATCCCGAGCGCACCAATTGCCACGATGACCGTCTGGGTGAAGATGATCTTGAAGTTGTGGTAGGTCAGGAAAAATTCCCGCATCGGGGCCGGGATCGTGAACAACCCGATCACCAGGATGAGCCCGAGAAACGGACCGCCCTGCGCGAGGATTTTTTTCAAGGTGCCTTTCATCGTCATTCCGGGGTCGCGCGATGCTTTAGCCCGCGCCGCCTGCGCCGCCGGTAGCCACCCGCATGATCTCGGCCTCGTTCCATTGGGCGCGCGGGCGCACGGCGGCAAGCTCTCCACGGCACATCACGCCAATGGTGTCACACAGGCCGAGCAGCTCGGGCAGGTAGGAAGTGACGACAATCACCGCCTTGCCTGCCGAGGCCAGGGCACCGATGAGCTCGTAAATCTGCGCCTTGCTGCCGACGTCGATGCCGCGCGTGGGCTCGTCCAGCAGGAAAATCCGGGCGGAATGCTCCAGCAGGCGGGCCAGGGCGATTTTCTGCTGGTTGCCACCCGAGAGCTCGGTCATCGGCTGGCTGGCATCGCGGCACTTCACCCCGAGTTCGTTCACCCAGCGCCGGACCGTCGCCTGCTGGCGACGGCGGCTGATCCAGCCCAGCCGACCGAAGGTCTCCATCCTGGTCAGCGTGAGATTGTCGGCAATGGACTGGTTGAGCATCAGGCCCTCCTCCTTCCGGTTTTCACTGAGAAAGCCGATGCCCTGCTGCCAACGCTCACGGGGCGTGGGGCGACCGGCCGGTGCATCGATCACACACACCTCGCCCGCCTCCAGCCGGTCGAGCGAGAAAATTGTCCGCAACAGTTCCGTGCGGCCGGCGCCGATCAGTCCGCCGAGGCCGAAAATTTCACCCGCGCGCACCTGCAGGCTTGCCTGTCGGAGGCGCGGAGCGCTGGCGGCGGATTTCACCTCGAGCACCACCTTTCCCGCGGTATGCGCAGTACGCGGGTAAAGGTCCTTCACCTCACGGCCCGTCATGAGGGCCACCAAATGGCCAAGGCTGGCCTCCTGCATCGCCCCGGTGCCGACCGTCTCGCCATCCTTGAGCACGGTATAACGGTCGGCGATGCGGCGGCACTCCTCCAGAAAATGACTGATATAGATGATGCCCACCCCCTGCCCCCGCAGGCGGAGGATGGTGGCAAAGAGTTTTTCCGTGTCGGCCTGCGTGAGACTGCTGGTCGGCTCATCCATGATGAGCACCTTGGGCTTTGTCAGCAACGCGCGGGCGATCTCGATGATCTGTTGCTCGGCGATGGAAAACGCCCCGGCCGCACGGTCCAAATCGAGCCCTTCATGCCCGAGCTGCGCGAGGGCGGCGCGGGCTCGCTCCCGGGAGGCTTTCCGGTCGATCCAGCCCAGCCGCGTGGATTCGGCGCCCAGCAGGATGTTTTCCTGCGCGCTCAGGTGCAGCCCGAGGTTCAGTTCCTGGTAGATCATCGCCACGCCCTTCAGGCGCGCATCGTGGGGCCCGGCCGGTGCGTAGGGCCGGCCGCCCAGTTCCATCGTGCCGGCGTCGGCGGAGTGCGCCCCGCTGAGAATTTTCATCAGCGTGCTCTTGCCCGCGCCGTTCTCGCCGATGACCGCGTGGATCTCGCCGGGAAGGATCTCCAGCGACACCCCCCGCAATGCGCGGGTCGCGCCAAAGCTCTTCTGGATGCCCGCCAGCCGCAGGCTCGCGGCGGTCGTGGTCATTTACTTCAGGTACCGATCGAGCGGTGGAACAATCAGGTCGGCAATCGCCGGATCGTTCATGTTCTCCCGGGTCACAAAGCCCACGCCGGTATCGATGCTCGTCTCCACCTTCTCCCCATGCAGCACGGCCACGGCGGTCTTTACCCCGAGATAGCCCATCCGGAGCGGGTCCTGGATGACGAAGCCCTCGACGTCCCCCTTCTTGAGCCCGTCGAGTGGCATTTCGCCGGCGTCAAACGCGACAAACTTCACCTTCCCGCCGGCGAGGCCGGCGTCGCGCAGGGCCAGCAGCATGCCGGAGGCGGAGGATTCATTGGAGGCAAAGATGCCGTTCACTTCGCGGCCAAAACGGTTGAGCAGCGTTTCCGCGACCCGCTTCGCGCTGTCGCGCGTGGCCCCGGCATGCTGGTCGGTCGAGATCAGCTTGATGGCCGGGAAATCCTTTTTCATCACCTCGAGAAACCCCTCCTCCCGCTCCTCCGTGCTCGCCGAGCCCACCTGGTAGCGGAGCAGGATGGCGTTGCCTTTGCCGCCCATGAATTTGCCGAGGTTGCGCGCCGCGATCCGGCCGCCCTCCTTGTTGTCGGTGGCGATGTAACTGGCCTGCGCCTTGGAATCGAGGGCCGAGTCGACGATGATGACCGGAATCTTGCCGCGCACCGCGGTCTCAACCGGACCGACCAGTGCCTTGCGGTCGAGCGGCGCGAGCACAATCGCGCTGACATGCCGGCCGATGAAATTTTCCACGACCTGCACCTGCTGCTCGCGGTCATCCTCCTTCAGCGGACCCTGCCAGATGATATGCACCGTGTCCTTGCCGGCGGCATTCAACTCGCGTTCCGCCTTCACCGCCCCGGCATGGATGGATTTCCAAAACTCATGCGTTGATCCTTTCGGGATGACCGCGATTTGATAGGTTTCAGCCCTCGCGGTCGGCGAGGTGACAGCCGCAGCCAGGGCCAGCGCAAAAAGAAGTTTTTTCATGGGGTGGGGTTGCGGAAAAACCTGTGTTCAAACTCAGGCCGCGCAAGCATCAATAGCGGCTGATTTCTTCGTCACTCCACGCCGAATAGCCAATGCTGGCGGGAGAACCGCTTGCCCGCCATTCTGCCCGGGCCGTAACCGACTTGTTGTACCCGGCCTGCACTCTGGGTGCCGCCCCTGCCTTGGATTGATCAATCATTTCTGCATGCGCGTTGCACGAATGCCTCCAAGGCGTCGTTCAGTTTGCACGATTTTCGGCCCCACTTCGCCGGTCGATATCACCGCCTACTTTTTTAACCACTTTGCTTCAAAATGGTTGCGAATGCTTCCCGGCCGGTGGCACGCATCGAGTTATAGGCTGGGTGTTAAATCAACCACCAACCCTCTCCTCATCATGTCAACCTGCACTTCCATCGCAGCCTCCTCCTCCGCCCAGGAAGCCCTCATCGATGTCGCGCTTGTCCAACGCTTCAACACCGGCGATGAGTCCGCCTTTGTCGAGATCATGAACCGTTACCGGAGCAAAACCTTCAGCATCGCCCTCGGTCTGCTCCGTAACCGTTCCGACGCCGAGGAAATCACCCAGGACACGTTCATCCGCGCCCATCGGGGGCTCGCCCGCTTCCGGGGCGATTCTTCCCTGGCCACGTGGCTGCACCGCATCGCAGTGAACCTGGCGCGCAACCGCTACTGGTATTTCTTCCGCCGCCGCCGCCAGGACTCCCTGTCGCTGGACCACGCTATTGGCGATGGCAGCGGATCCGAGGGCACCTTTGCCGACTTGATCGCGGCGGACACGCGAGATCCCGCCCAAGAAAGCGCGAGCGACGAGTTTACGAAGCTCGTGGGCACCTGCATGGAGAAGCTGGACAAGAAGCACCGTGAAATCCTCACCCTGCGCAATGTGCTCAATCTGCCCTACGAGGAGATCGCCCAGATGCTGGGCATCAACGTGGGCACGGTCAAAAGCCGGATCGCCCGCGCCCGGGAAAACCTGCGCGACCTGCTCGGTGAAATGTGCCCGGAATTTGAAAAGGCCAAAACCAGCGCCGATTATTTCCTCACCGCACGGGCCGCCTACGGCCGCCCCGCCCTCGCCCACGCTTAGCCCTCGGCCCACGCCTCTCTGTTTGGTCATCGTAACAGCCGCCTCCTGCAAGGGGCGGCTTTTTATTTTCATCCCGAATTCAGCGCGAGCGGATCAAATGATGAAAGAAATCTGGGCCACCGCCCGTTTCTCATCATACCTGACCCTTGCTCCATGCCCGCCGTCGCGTCCTCTCTCGCCCTCCAGCTCAAGCAAACCTTCGGCTACGCGTCGTTCCGGCCGCTGCAGCGCGAGATCATTGAGGCCACGCTGGCTGGCCAGGATGTGTTCGCCCTGCTCCCCACGGGTGGCGGCAAATCGCTCTGCTTCCAGCTGCCCGCGCTCGTGCGGCCTGGGCTGACCGTCGTCGTCTCGCCGCTCATCGCCCTGATGAAGGACCAAGTCGATGCGCTGCAGGCCAGCGGCGTCGCCGCGACCTTTCTCAACTCCTCCCTCGACCCCGACGAAACCCGCCGCCGGCTGAGCGGACTACACCGGGGGGAATTCAAACTGCTCTACGTCGCGCCCGAGCGTCTCATGCTCGAGGGCTGGGCCGAGAACCTGAAGGCCTGGAACGTCACCTGCCTCGCCATCGACGAGGCGCACTGCGTTTCCGAGTGGGGCCACGACTTCCGCCCGGAATACCGCCAGCTGGCGCGGCTGCGGAACACGCTGCCCGGTGTGCCGCTGATGGCCCTCACCGCCACCGCAACCGGTCGCGTGCGTACGGACATCATCAGCCACCTGAAGCTGCGCGAGCCGGCGACTTTCGTCGCGAGTTTCAACCGCCCTAACCTCACCTACCGTGTCGTCCCGAAGGACCAGCCCCTGAAGCAGATCATCGAGTTCGTGAAGAGCCGCGAGCACGAGAGCGGAATCGTCTATTGCGCCAGCCGGGCTGCCGCCGAACGCACGGCCGAGGGTCTCACGGGCCGCGGTTTCACCGCCCGGCCCTATCACGCCGGCCTCACCAGCGAGGAGCGCTGCCGCCATCAGGAGCAGTTCCTTCGCGACGACACGCGGATCATCTGCGCGACGATCGCATTCGGCATGGGCATCAACAAGCCGAACGTCCGCTGGATCATTCACCACGACCTTCCAAAGAACATCGAGGGCTACTACCAGGAAACCGGCCGCGCCGGTCGCGACGGCCTGCCGGGCGACTGCCTCCTGCTCTTCAGCGCGGGAGACATTGCAAAGCAGACCCATTTCCTCGACGAGATCACGAACGAGCACGAGCAGTCGGTCGCCCGCGCCCAGCTCCGGCAGATCGTGCACTACGCCGAGAGCGCCGCCTGCCGCCGGGTCGAGTTGCTGGAGTACTTCGGGGAGAAATTCCCTTCCGCCACCTGCGGCGCGTGCGACAACTGCCTCGAGCCGCGCGCCACTTACGATGGGACCCTCGCGGCCCAGAAATTTCTCTCCTGCGTTTACCGCATCCGGCAAGCCAGCCAGTTCGGGGCGGGCATGAATCATGTGATCGAGGTTCTCACCGGCGCCGACACCGACAAGATCCGCCGCTGGGGCCACGAACGGCTCACCACCTATGGCATCGGCCAGGAACTCTCCCGCCCGCAATGGGCCGCCGTCGGCCGCGAGCTCATGCGCCTCGGCCACGTGACCGTGAGCGAGGGCGAATACGCCACCCTCGAACTGACCGATGACGGTCTCGCCGCCCTGAAAAACCGCACGCCCGTCACGCTCACCAAGCCGATGGATCTGCCGAAATCGAAACGCGTCACCACCCGCCGCGAGGGCGACATCGCCTGCGACGAGATCCTCTTCGAGCGCCTGCGCGCCCTCCGCAAGCGCCTCGCCGACGAACGCAAGGTTCCCGCCTACATTGTCTTTGGCGACACCACCCTCCGCGCCATGGCGCGCCTCTACCCAGATGCGCCCGCCGCCATGGAGGGCATCCCGGGCATGGGAGAAAAGAAGCGCGCCGAGTTCGGCGAAATCTTCGCCGCGGAAATCTCCAGCTATCTCCAGTCTAATTCGCGCCAGGCGTTTGAGTAGTGTGGCGCCAGTTTGTCGACGGTAGGGACGGGCGGCCCGCCCGTCCGGGCTTACAAGAGGCCCCGCCTCTCCGAACAGATGTGCGGAGTCCGCCCTTACTAGGCGGTTGCATCGCGTTCGTTAAATATTTTCTCTTCCGGGCTTCCCCACCCCGGCCCGGCAGCCGTATCGCCTCCTTCCATGCCCAAAACCTCCGTCAGCGGTCTCAAAACGATCACCTCCAAGGTGCAGCCCCTCGTCGAGGCGGCGCTCGCGGATTCCGGCGGCCTCCTGCGCCTCGCCCCCTGTTGGGTGCCGCGCTCGTTTCTCCAGCCCGGCAAGCGTCTCAAGCTCCACCCCGACGACCTCTACGCCTTCGGCCTCAACCGCGGCGGCATTGACGAGCGCTGGTTCGCATCCACCACGCCTGCCGCCAACGACAACCGCACCCCCGACGAGGGCCTCAGCTACGTCGTAGCCGGCGGCCGGCTCTTCACGCTCGCCCAGGCTGTCGCCGAATGCGGCGCGGGGCTCATCGGTCCGTCGATTTGGAAAAAATACCGGAAGTGGCCCGTTTACTCGAAGTTCTTCGATAACATGGGCCCGATCCCGCACCACATGCACCAGTCCGCCGCGCAGGCCAAGCGGGTCGGACTGGAGGGGAAGCCCGAGTCGTACTACTTCCCGCCGCAACACAACAACGTCGGTAATAATTTCCCCTACACCTTCATGGGCCTCGAGCCCGGTACCACCAAAGCGCAGGTCCGCCGCTGCCTCGAAAACTGGAACCGCGGCGACAACGGCATCCTCGACCTCTCGCGCGCCTACCGGTTGAAGCCCGGCACCGGCTGGCTCATCCCGCCGAGCGTCCCCCACGCGCCCGGTTCGCTCTGCACTTACGAGCCGCAGTGGGGGTCGGACGT
This sequence comes from uncultured Opitutia bacterium, assembly GCA_903902745.1. Lineage (GTDB taxonomy): Bacteria > Verrucomicrobiota > Verrucomicrobiia > Opitutales > Opitutaceae > CAIUWA01. The sequence continues at coordinate 7,604 of CAIUWA010000018.1, forward strand.
CTTCGGCATGTACCAGTCGCTCGTCGAGGGCCGCGAGGTGCCGTGGGCGCTGCTCGTGAAGGACATGCCGAAGGAGAAACACCACGACCTCGACTTCATCGTCGACCAGCTCGACTGGGACGAAAACACCGACCCGAATTTCAAGGACAACCATTACCTCGAACCCGTCCCGATTGCCGACACGCGCAGCGAGGGCTACGTCGACCGCTGGATCGTCTACGGCAAAGTGAAGGGCGAGCAGCTCTTCACCGCCAAGGAGCTCACCGTCGAGCCCGGCGCGAAATGCACCATCAAGGATGGCGGCGCCTACGGCCTCATCACCGTCCAGGGCAAGGGCCGGATGAACCGGCTCACCCTCGACTGCCCGAAGCTCATCCGCTTCCTCGAGCTCACTGAGGACGAGGTGTTCTGCACCGAGACCGCTGCGAAGGCCGGCGTCACCTTCGAAAACACCAGCACCGTGGAGCCGCTCGTCGTCCTCCGCTACTTCGGCCCCGAGGTCCACCCCGACGCCCCCGTCATGGGCGCCTACCGCAAAAATAAATTCTGATCCACCTTCACCTCCACTTTCACTTTCACTTTTCCCCATGTCCGCCAACAACTACCCCAAGCTCCACAACGCCATGTGGCCCGGCCTCGTCGGCAAGGGCAGCCCTGGCGCCGAACCGTTTATCTCGTTCGACACCATGCTCGATCTCACGGCCGCGGCCGAGGTCAACGGCGTGAAATTCGACGGCATCGATCTCTTCCTCTATAATCCGCACATCGACATCGATATCTCCGACGACGGCATCAAGGCCCTCGCCGCCAAAATCCGCGGTCGCGGCCTTGCCATCGGCTCGGTCGTCGCGCCGGTGTGGTTCGATGCCTCCGCCATGGGCGACGCCACCAAGCGCGCCAACTGGGTCGCGCACGTCCGCAAGGCCTGCCACATCGCAAAAGTTCTCCGCGAACTCGGCCTCCGCCCATCCGGTGTCGTCCGCATCGACTCCGCTGCCAGTGTCGGCGACTGGCTCAAGGATCCCAAGGCCAACACCAAGCTCATCGCCGCCACTTTCCGCGAGGCCGGCAGGATCGCGAAGGACCACGGCGAGCGTCTCGCCGCCGAGGGCGAGATCTGCTGGGGCGGCATGCACAGCTGGAAATACATGCTCCAGCTCCTCGAGACCGTGGACATGCCCCGGGTCGTCGGCTTCCAGGCCGACATGTCACACACGCACCTCTACACGCTCGGCGAGAACGCGCCCGAGCACCGGATCGTCCCGAAGAAATACCATTGGGAGCCCGAGGCCTTCCACGCCGCGATGAAGAAACTCACCGCCGCGCTCCGACCGTGGACGATTGATTTCCACGTTGCGCAGAACGACGGCTCCGTCTTCGGCTCCGGCGAGCATGAGAAAACCGGCCGCCACTGCGTCGCCACCGACCCGCGCGGCAAGCTCAACCTCATCCGCGACTCCGGCTACTGGCTGCGCGACGGCTCTGGCAAGCTTACCAAGAAGATGAAGCACATCTGCTGGGACGGCTGCATGTTCCCCAACGAGACGATGTTGAAGCCCCAGACCTGGAACGACGTCCTCGCCGCCATGATTGAGGTTCGCAACCAGCATGGCTGGGTTGGCTGATGGCGGCGCTAAAGCAGTTGGTAGTTGGTGATCCCACTCGAGCTCTCTTCCCTAGGAACCAACTGCAAACTCCCAACTGCCAAATACCTCCCCCTCACTTTCACCCCCTCTCCAATGAAACCCCTCAACATCGGCATGATTGGCTACGGCTTCATGGGCCGGGCCCACTCGAATGCCTTCCGCAAGGTCGGTAACTTCTTCCCCATCGACCGCCGCATCGTCCTCAAGGCCGCCTGTGGCCGCGACGGCGCCAAGACCCAGGCTTTCGCCCACACCTGGGGCTATGAGTCCGTCGAGACCGACTGGCGCGCGCTCATTGCGCGCGATGACATCGATCTCATCGACATCGCCGCGACCAACAATGTCCACGCAGAGATCGCCCTCGCCGCGGCCAGGGCCGGCAAGATGGTCCTCTGCGAAAAACCCCTCGCGATGAATCCCGCCGAGGCCCTGAAGATGGTGAAGGCCGTCGAGAAGGCGAAGGTGCCGAACATGGTCTGGTACAACTACCGCCGCGTTCCTGCTGTCACCCTCGCCAAGCAGCTCATCGACGAGGGCCGTCTCGGGAAGATTTTCCACTACCGCGCGAAATTTCTGCAGGACTGGACCATCTCCGCCGACGTCCCACAGGGCGGCCAAGGCACTTGGCGGCTCGACGCCGCCGTCGCCGGCAGCGGCGTCACCGGCGATCTTCTCGCCCACTGCATCGATACCGCGCTCTGGCTCAACGGCGGCATCAAGGAGGTGACCGCCATGACGGAGACCTTCGTCAAGGAGCGCCAGCACGCCCTCACCGGCAAAAAACAGAAGGTCGGCATCGACGATGCCAGCGCCTTCCTCGCCCGTTTCCGCAACGGCTCGCTCGCGACCTTTGAGGCCACGCGCTATGCCCGTGGCCACAAGGCGCTCTACACGTTCGAGATCAATGGCGAGCACGCCTCGATCTTCTGGGACCTCCACGACCTGCACCGCCTGCAATACTTCGACCATCGCGACGACGGCGTGATCCGCGGCTGGCGCTCGATCCATGTCAGCGACGGCGACCAGCCCTACATGAAGAACTGGTGGGTGCCCGGCCTGCAGATCGGCTACGAGCACAGCTTCGTCCACCAGGTCGCCGATTTTCTCGCTGGTGTCGCCAGCGGCCAGCTCGCCGCTCCCACCTTCCGCGACGGCCTCGCCACGGACTATGTTACGGACGCCGTCCTTAAATCCGCCCGCTCGGGCCAGTGGACCAAAGTCAAATCAGCCTAAATGCCGATTCGGCCCAATCCGTAATCAAGACTCATTCGCCTTCGGTCTTTCGTTTTATTTTGCGAGTTTCATCCATGAACCATCCGGTACGTCCCGTTCTCCATGATGTCCAGGGCGCCGCTTCGTGGCGGCTCGCCAACGATGCCATCGAGGCGTTTATCACCCGCAATGGCGGGCATCTCGCACCGGTCACGTTTCAGACTCCGCGCGGTCCGGTGCAGCCGTTCGCGGTTGCGCCCTGGCGTGGCGCCAGCCTCGCCGCCGGCACTCCACCGGTGCTCCGTCCGTTGCGCGGGGATTTTTTCTGCCTGCCGTTTGGGGCCAATGCCAAGCCGTGGCGAGGCAGGCAGCAGCCGGTGCATGGCGAGTCCGCCGGCTCGCGCTGGAAATCAGCACGGATTGAGCGGAGTGATGGGACCACGGCGCTGGTCACGGAACTTGCCCCGACCCTGCTGCCCGGCCGCATTGTGAAACGCATCGAGCTGCGCGCGGGGGAAACCAACCTCTACTGCCGGCACGAACTCTCCGGCTTCTCCGGCCCGATGTCGTTCGGCCACCATGCCCTGCTGAAATTCCCGGCCGGCACCACCGCTCGTCTCGCCTTCAGCCCGTGGCATCACGGACAGGTGAGTCCGCTGCCGTTTGAGGATCCCGCAGCAGGCGGATACTGCGCATTGAAGACCGGCGCTCAGTTCGCAAATCTCCAGCGCGTTCCCCTCGCCACAGGTGGGACGAGCGATCTCACCCACTACCCCGCAAGGGAAGGTTTCGAGGATCTCGTGATGCTATGCTCCCGTGCGCGCCGCGGGCTTGCTTGGTCCGCCGCGACCGTCAGCGCCGGCGCGGGACATCCCCGTTACGTGTGGTTCGCACTGAAGAATCCCCGCGTGCTCGCGTCGACGCTCCTCTGGCACTCCAACGGCGGGCGCAACTACCCGCCGTGGTCGGGCCGCCACCGGCGCGTGCTCGGCGTCGAGGAGGTCACGAGTTATTTCCATTTCGGCCTCGCCGAGTCCGCGCGGCCCAATCCGCTTTCCGCCCGCGGCGTGCCCACCGTGCTGCAGCTCACGCCCAAGACTCCCACCGTCGTCGACTACGTCATGGGCGTGGCCGTGCCGGGACCGCGCTTCGATCGCGTGCGCACGATCAAGTTCGGTCGGAATGAGATCATCCTCGTGGCCGCCTCCGGCGCCACGCACCGGCATCCCGTCGACCTGACCTTCTTCGAGTCTTAGACCCGGAATATTCGGGTACTCCTCCGAATTCACCGAAGCCGCGCCTTTGCCCGCTCCAAGTTGGCCAGAGCCAGAGTGTCACCCGGCCTTAAACGCAGCACCTGCTCATACACGGCCACCGCTTCGGCGGCGCGGTTCAACAGCAGGAGCGCGCCACCCAGGTTGACTTGCGCTTCATAAAACGCGGGATCAAGTCGCACCGCCTCCCGATAGGCCGCGACCGCCCCCTCCAGTTGCTGCGCCCTCAACCTCGCATTGCCGAGGCGAAAGTGGGTCGGCGCGGAGTCGGGCTTGAATTGGACCGACAGCTCATACTGCCGGATCGCCTCCGGCAGGCGTCCGGCCTCGAGGAGCGCCTGGGCGATATTGAAGTGATCCTCCGCGGACTGGGGCAGCAGGCGCAGGACAATATCATATTCGCGGATCGCTTCCTCCCAATGCCCGAGTCGGACATGGAGCACCCCAAGGTGAATGTGTGAATCGGCGATGCCGGGTTCGAGCCGCCCCGCCTCCTGGTAGTGGACAATCGCCTCGTCCGGCCGGCCAGCCAGCACCAGATCATGCGCCAGGTTGGAATGCGCGTTCACATAATCGGGCTTCAACCGCAGCGCCGACTCATAGCTCGCGATGGCCTCCGGCAGACGCCCCTGTTCATCACAGATCATCGCCAGCCCGTAATGCGCGCGTTCGTTGCTGGGCTGCTTCGCGATGGTGTCGCGCCAGATGCCCTCCGCACTCAGGTAGTCCCCGTTGCGCCGGTAAGTCGTCAGTCCCAGCACGACCGCCAGCGCCGCAAGCACCACCAGGCTGCGCCGGCCGGCCAGGGCGTGAACGACCCCCACGATCAGCACCACCACGGCCGCCAGCGGGAGATACATCCGGTGCTCCGCGATGGTCTGTGTGACAAGTGGCACCACGCTCGAACTCGGGACGAGAATCAGGAAAAACCACGCGCCGATGAATCCAATCACCGGCCGGCGCCACAGCGCGAACACCGTGCCCGCGCCGAGCGCCAGCAGCAGCAATCCCTGCGGCAACACGGCCAGCGGCGTGCGGACAACGGCCGTGCCGTAGTCCAACACCAGCGGATGCGGCCACAACGACAGCCGCAGATAGAACGCGATCGCCCGGCATTGCGTCAGCAGATATTCCCACCCCGCCACCCCATGGCCGAACCCGACCGTCCCGCCCCGCCCCTCCGAGCGCAGCACGACCGCGGCGAGCAGGCTCCAGGTCGCGGCAAGCGCCAGGTGTTGCTTCGCGCGCTGCCGCCAGGCCTCGCGGAACGAGCCGGCGACAAACGTGCGGTCGTAAAGCAGGACGACCAGCGGCGCGGAAACCATCACCTCCTTGGTGACCATCCCCAGTGCACACGCCGTCCAGCTCAGCACCTGCCAGCGGCCCGGCATCCGCGATTCGGTGCTGCGGATGAAGGCGTACAGCGTCAGCAGGTAGAACCATCCCATCTGCGACTCCGTGCGCTGCACCACGCAGGTGACGGACTCGGTCTGCAGTGGATGCAGCGTCCACAGGAGCGCACCCCCTAAGGCGAGCGGTAGCGAGGAGTCGCCGAACCGGGTGGCCAGCACCGGCTGCCGGAACGTGCGCCGCAGCACGCCGAACAGCGCGAGGCCGGCTCCGAGGTGAATGAGCAAGTTCAATGCATGATAGCTCCAGACCCGCTCGCCACTGATCGCGTAATTGATGGCGAGCGACAAATTGACGAGCGGCCGGCCGGCGGCGCCCGAACCGTTGAGGCGCGTGGGCCGCAGCACTTCACCGAGGTCCGCCAGATGGCGGATCTGCGGATTCTGCGTGATCGCAGGGATGTCGTCGAAAATGAACGGCGCCGAAAAAGTCCGGCCATAGGCGGCTAATGCGGCGAGGACAATGACCGCCGCGGCCAGCCGGATTTTCCGCACCGGGGTTGTGGCAGGTTCGTCGGACATGCGGGAGGAGAAAGCTTATTTCCCCTCAATAACCCAGCTTGCGTCGGTTCGCCCAGAGCTGCCGCGGCCGGAAGATTCCCACCGGGGTGATGATGCCGGTGATTAGGTCCGGCGGCGTCACATCGAAGCCGGGATTCCGGGCGTCACTGCCCGGATTGGCCACGCGCACGTATTCGCGCCGTCCGCACTGGTTCACGCCCCACGCGCCGAGGACTTCGTCCGCACTCCGTTCCTCAATCGGGATGGCCCGGCCCGACTTCAATTTCCAGTCGATGGTCGAAAGCGGGATGGCCACGTAAAACGGAATGCCATGCCGCTGCGCGAGCACTGCCTTCGTGTAGGTGCCGATCTTGTTCGCCACTTCCCCGGTGCGGCCCAGCGTGCGGTCGCTGCCCACGATCACGAGGTCAATCTCGCCCCGCGCCATCAGGTGGCGGGCGGCATTGTCGGCGATGATGTGGTGCGGGATTTTCTGCTGGGCCAGCTCCCAGGCCGTCAGCGTGGCCCCTTGCGAACGCGGGCGGGTTTCGTCGCAAAAGACATGGAATTTTTTGCCCTGTGCCTGCGCCGCATACAGGGGCGCAGTCGCGCTGCCGATGTCCACGAACGCCAGCCAGCCGGCATTGCAGTGCGTCAGCACATTCATGCCGCGGCGAATGAGGCTGGCCCCGTGCCGGCCAATCGCGGCGCAGTGGGCCGCGTCGGCGTCCGCGAAATCCTCCGCGGCGGCCAGCGCGAGCGCCTGTTGCTGCGCCACCGTCCCGCCGTTGCGCATCGCGCGCCGGACACCGTCCATCGCGTTCACCGGATCCACCGCCGTGGGCCGCGCGGCCTCGAGGGTGCGGTAGACGGCCTCAACGTGCGTGGAAAATTTTCTGCCATCCCGGCCGCGAAAAGCCCGTGCCCCCTGGGCGAGGCCATAGGCCGCCGTGGCGCCGATCGCCCCGGCCCCGCGCACGATCATGTCCCGAATGGCCCGCGCCGTTTCGCGGTAATCCCGCATCGCCACGACTTTGAACTCATGCGGCAGCAGGCGCTGCTCGATCAGCCGCACGGAGTTTTTCGCAGCGTCAAACGCCACGGTGCGGTAATGCCGGGTGCGGCCGCCAACTCTGACGTTCATGATCTCAAGCTAGGGGCGGCCACGGGACAAAACCAGCGGAGAATTATTGGATCCCCTAGGATCCGAAAAACTTGTCGCCCAAAGGTAGGGCGAGGCGTCCCCGCCGAGCCGCGGCTCCTCTCACCTTACCATTTCCACTCCACGCCACCAAAGACACCGAAGCCGAGGGCGGGATAGCCGTTCACCTCCTCGTATTTTTCATTGAGGAGATTCTCGAGCCGCACCTTCAGCGTCAGGCGCTTGGTCGCCGCCCATGCGCCATAGAGCCGCACGACGGTGTAGTCCTCGCCATCAATCGTGGCAAAGGTCCTGGCATTCACGTCCCGCCGATGGGCCGCAATGACAACGCCTGTCCCTGCACTGAAGCCGCCACCAAAGTCGCGCCAGACATCCGCGGAAAAGCTCTGCCGCGGCCGGCGCAACAGGCGGGTCTGCGACGTGAGGTTCTGCGCCTCGAGATAGGTGAAGGCCGCGCGCACCTCGATGGCTCCCGGCAGCGTCGTCTGCGCCGTCAGCTCCGCGCCGCGCGTGCGGGCGCGCTGGATGTTCTCGACGCTAGAAAAACTCGGCGTACTCGCGATGAGATCCGTGAAGTCGGTCGCGAACCATGTGGCCCCGAGCGCCCCGCGTTTTTGCGGCAGGTAATAATCCACCCCGGCGTCCCAGCCGCGCGCCTTTTCCGGGCGGAGGTTGGGGTTGCCGTTGTAGAACGCACTCTTGCCATAAAGGTCCAGGAACCCCGGTGAACGGAACGCCGTGCCGTAACTGGCGCGCAGCTTGAGCGAGCGCTGCGCGAGCAGCCAGGCCGCGGTCGCCCGGCCGGTCGTGGCGCGGCCAAACGTGTCGAAGTCGTCGCTGCGCAGGCCCGCCGTGAGATAAAGGTCGTCGGCCGGGGAGATTTCATCCTGCGCAAAGAACGCGAGCAGCCCCTGCTTCTGGTTGATGTCGCCGAAGCCGGTGTTGCGCGTGTGGTTCGCCTCGGCCGTCACGCCCGCGGTGATCCGGTTCCGCTCCAGCCCGGCATAGGTCGTCTGCGCGTCGAGCACGGCCCGTCGGTTTTTCACGACCGTGATGCCGGTCGCACGGCCCGTGCGCGGCGTCTCCGCCACGAAACGGCGGTCCTGACCGCCAAGCACGGCGTGCGCGGTCCAGACGTCGGACAGCTTGGCATCGGCAAAGGACGTCACGAGCAGGTTTTCCTCCCGCTCCCGGTTGTCCGGATCATTGGTGAAGCGATCGCCCGGATCGCCATAGACGCCGTGGAACCAGCGCACGGTGCCACCCACGGCAACACGCTCGCTCACCTTGCGGTCGAGCCGCACGGTGACATTGGCGCTGTCGAATGCATTGTTCACCCGCTGGTTGTCGGTCTGCCCGCCTTGGGCGGAAAAATTGTAGGCATTGCTACCCACCTCACCTTGGGCCGTGACCGTGCCCTGCAACGTGCCAAAGCTGCCGGCTTCGAAGGCGACATGCCCCGCCGAGGCCCCCGCGCCGCGCTGCGCGCGCAAAGCCACGACTCCGCCGATGGCTTCGCCGCCGTAAAGCGTGCTCTGCGGCCCATGCGCCACCTCCAGGCTGTCGCAGGCCGACACGCACGCGCCGCCGAGGAAGACGTTGTAGTCGGTGTTGGGGTCGTTCAACCGGATGCCGTCGACGAGGAAGAGCGTCTGGTTCGAATTCGCCCCGCGCAGGAAGAGCGACGCCACCGCGCCTGACTGTCCCGAGGCAAACAACGGCACACCGGGAATGCCGCCCAGGGCATCGGACAGCGAACTGACCTGCCGGCGCGCGAGGTCGGCCGCGGTAATCACATCCACCACGGAGCCGATGGTCAGCGGCGATTCCGCCGTACGCGTGGCCGTGGTGACGATCGGCGCAAGCTGCGGCGGCACGACAAAATTCTGGGCACGCAAGGGCACAAGGGCCCCGCCCGCGGCAAGGACGAGGAGGAACCGGCGCGCGGGGCGCGCCAGCGTGGCAATAGGTTTCATGGTGTCTGCTTTCCGTAGCCGGCAAGAGCAGAACCACCCGCCGTCGCCGGGAGATGTTGCCACTCTCACGCTTCATTTTGGCGATGAAGTTTTCGCGAACGACACGCCTGGCTGGTCATCAGCCGGACGCCGGACGCGTGAGTTTCCCGGGGCAGGTGTTCGGACTCCGCATGTGGGGCCGCTTGGCGGCAAGTTCCAAGGGCCAAGGATCATATATCAGGAGTTCGGTCCCTCCTTGTTACTTGCCCCTTGTCACTTGCTACTTGCGCGCAAAGCGCGCCCTTCCTCGCCCCCGCCTTCACCGGGACTGGTGTCCCGATTGGCTGTGCTCCCGCTGAAGCGGAATGGGGGTCTGTGATGCGTTACCGCAGCGCAACTGTGGCCGGTTTTCACGGCCTTCCCTGCTTGCCGGAAATTAAAAAAGAACGTCGAACAGCGCGACCCTCTTTGACCATCCGCCACTCGGCAACAAAATTCATATCAACGAATCGTCATATGACGATATGTCATCTTGCCAAAGGTCGTGTCCTGGGAGATTGTCCACCAAATCCTACTGCCATGGCCACCGCGACCACCCGCCCGCCCGACTCCTTCCCCGCCCTTCAGGTGCTGTTCAAGCAGCGCATTGTCGTGCTTGATGGCGCCATGGGCTCGATGATCCAGACCTACAAGCTGGAAGAGCCCGACTTCCGCGGCGAACGCTTCAAATCCCATCCGCACGATCTCAAGGGCAACAATGACCTGCTCTGCCTCACCCGCCCCGATGTCATCGAGGGGATTCACTCCCAGTATTTCGCTGCGGGCGCCGATATGGTTGAGACGAACACCTTCAGCTCCACTTCCATCGCGCAGGCCGACTACAAGCTCGAGTCCATCGTCACCGAGCTGAATCTCGCGGCCGTCGCCGTCGCCCGCCGCGCCGCGCAAAAGGCTGAGGCCGCCACGCCCGGCCGCCGCTGCTTCGTCGCCGGTGCCATCGGGCCGCTCAACCGCACGCTCTCGATGTCCCCGGATGTCAACCGCCCCGACTTCCGCGCCGTCGTTTGGGACCAGGTCGTCACCGCCTATGCCGAGCAGATTCGGGCGCTGCTGGACGGCGGCGTGGACACGCTCCTCGTCGAGACGATCTTCGACACCCTCAACTCCAAAGCCGCCCTCTTCGCCATCGAGTCGGTCTTCGACGAGCGCGGGTACCGCGTGCCCGTCATGATTTCCGTGACGATCACCGACGCCTCCGGCCGCACCCTCTCCGGCCAGACCATCGGCGCGTTCTACAACAGCATCCGCCACGCGAAGCCGTTCAGTGTCGGCATCAACTGCGCCCTCGGCGGCCGCGCCATGCGCCCCTACGTCGAGGAACTCGCCAAGATTGCCGAGTGCTACGTCACTTGCTACCCGAATGCCGGCCTGCCCAATGCCTTCGGCGGCTACGATGAGACACCCGCCGACATGGCCGCCGTGCTCGGCGAATTTGCCGCGAGCGGTTTCGTCAACCTCGTCGGCGGCTGCTGCGGCTCCACGCCGCCGCACATCGCCGCCATCGCCCAGGCCGTCAAGGGCAAGGCGCCGCACCAGGTCCCGCCGCATTCCCCCGCGATGCAGCTCAGCGGCCTCGAGGTGCTGACGGTTGCCTGACGAAATCGTTCTCGTTCTTCGTTCTCTTTCCCGTTCTCTCAATGGATCGGGAAAGCGACCGAGAGAACGAGAACGATTAAGAGAACGAGAACGATTTCCTTCATGCCCACTTCCGACCAGTCCGCCGCCTCCACCTTCCTCGTCATTGGCGAGCGCACGAACATCACGGGCTCGCCCAAGTTCGCCAAGGCCCTGAAGGCGGGCGACTGGGACGCCTGCCTTGCCATCGCCAAGCAGCAGGTCGAGAGCGGCGCCAACGTCATCGACATCAACGTCGACGAGGCCCTCATCGAGGGCGAGGTGACGATGGTGAAGTTCCTCAACCTCATCGCCGCCGAGCCCGACATCTCGCGCGTGCCGGTGATGATCGACTCCTCGAAATGGTCCGTCCTCGAGGCCGGCCTGAAATGCATCCAGGGCAAGGGCATCGTGAACTCCATCTCGCTCAAGGACGGCGAGGCCGAGTTCCTCCGCCGCGCCAAGCTGCTCATGCGCTACGGCGCCGCCGCGGTCGTCATGGCCTTCGACGAGCAGGGCCAGGCCGCCACCCGCGATGAGAAGGTCCGCATCTGCACGCGCGCCTACCGTCTCCTCGTCGACCGGCTCGGCTTCGCCCCCGAGGACATCATCTTCGACCCGAACATCCTCACCGTCGCCACCGGCATCGAGGAGCACAACAACTACGCCGTCGATTTCTTCGAGGCCACGAAGATCATCAAGGCGACGCTCCCCCACGCCCGCGTTTCCGGCGGCGTGTCCAACGTCTCGTTCTCCTTCCGCGGCAACAACCCGGTCCGCGAGGCAATCCACACGGTTTTCCTTTACCACGCCATCAAGGCCGGCCTCGACATGGCCATCGTCAACGCGGGCATGCTCGGCGTCTACGGCGAGATTCCCAAGGACCTCCTCGAGCGCGTCGAAGACGTCATCCTCAACCGCCGCCCCGACTCCACCGAGCGGCTCGTGACCTTCGCCGATGAACTCAAGGCCCGGCAGGGCGGCGCCTCGAAAACTGAAATCAAGGAGGACCTCGCTTGGCGCAACGCCTCCGTCGAATCGCGCCTTTCGCACGCGTTGGTCAAAGGGATCGACCAGTTCGTCGAGGCCGACACCGAGGAAGCCCGCGCCAACACGGCCAAATATCCGCGGCCCCTCAACATTATCGAGGGTCCGCTGATGGACGGCATGCGCGTCGTGGGTGACCTCTTCGGCGCCGGCAAGATGTTTCTCCCGCAAGTCGTGAAGTCCGCTCGAGTGATGAAGCGCTCCGTCGCCTACCTCACGCCGTTCATGGAGGAGGAAAAGCGCCAGCTCGTCGCCGGTGGCGGCACCGCCAAGCCCAACGGCCGGTTCCTCATCGCGACGGTCAAGGGCGACGTCCACGACATCGGCAAGAACATCGTCGGCGTCGTCCTCGCCTGTAACAATTACGAAGTCATCGACCTCGGAGTCATGGTGGCATGCGACAAGATTCTCGCCACCGCGAAGGAGCGGCAGGTCGACATCATCGGCCTGTCCGGACTCATCACGCCGTCCCTCGACGAGATGGTGCATGTCGCCAAGGAGATGAAGCGCCAGGGCTTCACCGTGCCGCTGCTCATCGGCGGCGCCACAACCAGCCCAGCGCACGCCGCGGTGAAAATCGCCCCCGAGTATGCGCCCGGAGTTGTCCACGTGCTCGACGCCTCGCGCGTCGTCAACGTCGTCAGTGCCCTGCTCTCCGCCGAGCAGAAACCCGCCTTCCTCGCGGAAAACGTCGCGAAGCAGGAACGCCAGCGCACCGAGTTCGCCGACCGCCGCAACAAGCGCCCACTCCTCTCCCTCGCCACCGCCCGCGACCGCCGGCAGAAATTCGACTGGGCCACGGTCGACATCCCCCGCCCCGAATTCCTCGGCACCCGCACCTTTTCCTCCGAATCCGTCCTCCGTCCTCCGTCCTCCGCCCTCCGCCTCGATGAAATCGTGGAGTTCATCGACTGGGGCCCTTTCTTCAGCGCGTGGGAGTTGCACGGCCGCTATCCGGACATCCTCACGGACGAGAAGGTCGGCGTCGAAGCCACGAAGCTCTTCCACGAAGGCAAGGCCCTCCTCGCCCGCATCGTCGCCGAGAAACGCTACACCGCGAAGGCCATCATCGGCTTCTGGCCCTGCAACGCCGTGAGCGATGACATTGAGATCTACGATCCCAGCGGGATCGACCTGAGCCTGTCGAAGGGTTGCCGACCGGACGGATTGAAAGTCCTGACGACCTTCCACCAGCTGCGCCAGCAGCTCGAAAAACCCGCCGACCAGTTCAACCACTGCCTCGCCGACTTCATCGCGCCGAAGGACAGCGGCCGGCTCGATTACATGGGCGGCTTCGCCGTCACCGCCGGCCATGGGGTCGAGGAGTTCGCCGCCGAATTCCGCGCGAAGCACGACGACTACAACGCCATCATGGCCCAGGCCTTGGGCGACCGTCTCGCCGAGGCCCTCGCCGAGCTGATGCACAAGCGCGTCCGCGACCTCTGCGGCTACGGCCGCACCGAAAACCTCACGATGGCCGAGATCATCCGGGAAAAATACCGCGGGATCCGCCCCGCCCCCGGCTACCCCGCCTGCCCCGACCACACGGAAAAACCGATTCTCTTCCAGCTCCTCGGCGCCGAAGCCGCCACCGGCATCACGCTCACCGAAAGCTGCGCCATGAGTCCCGCCAGCTCGGTCAGCGGCTGGTACTTCAATCATCCCGATTCCAAATACTTTGGCGTAGGGAAGCTGGGTAAGGATCAAGTCCAAGACTACGCCGCCAGAAAATCGATGTCCCTGCCCGAAGCCGAAAAATGGCTGGGGCCGTATTTGGACTACGACCCGATCTGAGCGGTTGGTAGACTTAATCCACGCATCGAGTCCCAAGCTTGCGACCGGCTCTGGAACGAAAAATTCGAGAAACTGTATTTTAGTGCTTGCTTAATTAAGTTTATACTTAATTGTTGCCGGCATGCAAAGCCTCCTCGCCATCGCCGACCCGACGCGGCGCCGCATTATTGAGCTGCTCGCCGAGCGCGAGCGGACGGCGGGCGAACTCGTCGAGGAATTCGACATGAGCGCGCCGGCGATTTCCCAGCATCTCAATGTCCTCCGTGACGCCGGCCTGGTTGTCACCCGGGCCCAGGGCCAGTCGCGCATCCAATCGCTCAACCCCGACGGGTTCAACGATCTCGATGCCTGGCTGGAAAAGACGCGGGCCATCTGGTCGCGCCGGCTCGACGCCCTCGAACGGGAGTTGCGCGCCGAAGACGAAGCGAACGAACGCGCCAAGAAAAAGAAATCTTCCTCATGAAAACCAACGAACAATACGGCAAATTCACCAGCCCCGCTGAAGTACGCATCGTCCGCACCCTCCCCGGCCCCATCGAGCGGGTCTGGGATTACCTGACCGACCCTGAGAAACGTGCCCGCTGGTTCGCCGGCGGGGCGATGGAGCCGAAGAAGGGCGGCACGCTGGAGCTGTTCTTCAAGCATAAGAACATCGCGCCCGATGAGACGCCGCCGGAGGACCACAAGCACGTCCAGGATCCCGGCTTCACGATGTCCGCCACTGTGCTGCGCTGGGAGCCGCCTCACGTGCTGAGCTACACGTTCGACGAGGATTCCGATGTCACGTTTGAGCTCACGGAACAGGGCAAAAACGTGCAGCTGGTCCTTACCCACCGCGCTCGTGGTGGAGATCTGCCTTTCCTTCACGGCTACGCGAGCGGCTGGCACACACACCTCGCTCTGCTCATCGCGCTGCTCGAAGGCTCGCCGCGTCCGCCCTTCTGGCCGATGCATGCCAAGCTCAAGCCGGAATACGAGAAACTCCGCGCCGCCGTGAAATAGAAACGTAGGGGCGTCGCTTGCCGACGCCCTGGGATTTCCGTCCCTCACGGGGAAAGGGCGCGCACGAGGCGCGCCCCTACAAATTCAACCAAGGCTACTGCCTTGCCTATCCATCAACCTGTCCTGAATCCGTCCACTCCCAATCGTCCTAGCTCAATCCACCCACCATGAAAAACAATCCGATCAATAATCCGACCGTCGTCTCCCCCGACAAATGGCTCGCAGCCCGGCGCGAGTTCCTCCGTGAAGAAAAAGAGTTCTTCCGTCTGCGTGACCGCCTCGCCCAACACCGCCGCGAGCTGCCGTGGGTGAAGGTCGACCAGGCCTACACCTTCGACTCGCCCAACGGTCCGGTGTCGCTGGCCGACCTGTTCGAGGGCCGCAGCCAGCTCATTGTCTATCACTTCATGCTCGCACCCGGCTGGGAGGAAGGCTGCCGCGGCTGCTCCTACGTGTCGGACCACTTCGACGGCGCACTCCCGCACATGCAGGCCCGCGACGTATCCTTCACGGCGGTTTCCTCCGCGCCGCTCGACGAGATCCAGCGCTTCCAGGCGCGCATGGGCTGGAAGTTCAACTGGGTGTCTTCGCACGGCACGACGTTCAACCGCGATTTCCGCGTGTCGTTCACCCCCGCGGAAGTCGAGATCGGCGTGGCCGACTATAATTTCGGCATGAACGAAATCGGCGCCGACGAGATGCCCGGCCTCAGCGTCTTCGCCCGCGGCGCGGACGGCACCGTCTACCGCACCTACTCCACCTACTCGCGCGGACTCGACCTGCTCATCGGCACCTACAACCTGCTCGATCTCGTGCCGAAGGGCCGCGACGAGGATGCCGAGGCGCCGATGAAGTGGGTTCGTCTCCACGACCGCTACGACCATGCCGCGCTGGCTACCTGATTTCCGCCGGCGCTCCGCGCTCTGGCTCACGGCGTCAGCGCTGCTTGCGCTGACGCCCAAGTGCCTCTTGTGCCTGCTGGCCTACGCCGGCCTTGGCGCCGCGCTTGGCCTGGGTGGTCCGGAGATGTGCGGCGCACCGGCCACTTCGACCGGATCTTGGACCGCGGCCCTCGCACCGGTTGGCGTCACCCTTGCAGTCCTCGGATTCCTGACAATCCGGGTCCGGAAGAAAACCGGCTAAATATTCCCCAGCCGCCCGCTGGAGTCGCCGAAGCGCTCCACGGTCCGGCCGCCGACGCGGTCCATCATGCTGAGATAAAGGTTCGAGAGCGGCTGGTCCTTGAACTGCGTGTAACGTCCCGGTTTCAGGGTGCCGCCGCCGCCACCCGCGAGGATGACCGGCAGGTTGGTGTGCGTGTGCCGGTTGCCGTCGGCATTGCCGCTCCCGTAGATGATCTGCGAATTGTGCAGCAGGGAATTCCCGTCGATGTCCTTGGTCTGCTCCATCTTTTCCAGGAAATACCCGAGCTGCCGGACATACCATTGGTCGATCTGCGCGACTTTTTCGATCCAGTCGGGCTTGTTGCCGTGGTGGGTGAGGTTGTGGTGGCCGTCGGCGATGCCGATTTCGCTGAAGTCGCGGTTGCTGCCGTCACCGGCGATCATGAACGTGGCCACGCGCGTCGAGTCGGTTTGGAACGCCAGCAGGAGCATGTCATACATCAGCCGGACATATTCCGCGTAGCTCGCCGGGATGCCGTCCGGCACGTCGGCCGCCGGTTGGGGCCGTGCGGCGCGGGAGCGCTCGGCGCTTTGGATGCGCAACTCGATGTCGCGGACGCTGCCGAGGTATTCGTCGAGCTTTTGCCGGTCGCGGCCGGACAGGTCCTTCGCGACGCGCTTGGTGTCACTCTGGATGAAATCGAGGATCGAGCGTTTTTGCGCCTGGCGGGTCAGAAGGTTTTGCGCGCGTTCCTTCGGCGAGCCGGCCCCGAAGAGCCGCTCGAAGAGCAGGCGGGGATTGATCTCGGGGGTCAGCGGCGTCGTCGGCGAACTCCACGCGAGGTTGTGCTGGTAGACGCAGGCGTAGTCGGTGTCGCAGCCGCCGATGTTCAGGATGGTGTCGCAGGACAGCTCCAGCGAGCGGAAGGGCGTAAGGAGACCGACCTGCTGCGCGATGACCTGGTCGGCGGAAACCCCGGCGTGAAAATCCGCGCCATTGGTCTTCTTGATGCGCACGCCGGTAAGAAAGGTGCCGTTGGCCCGGGCATGGTCGCCGCCGCCATCCGCCCCGCCATCAGCCGAGAGATCCGTCAGGCCGCCGAGAACCTGGATGTGGTCCTTCAAGCCGGCGAGGGGTTCCATCGTGCGGTTGAGCGTGAAGTCGGTCCCGCCGCCCGTGGGCCACCACGCGGCCGGGATCGCGCCGTTGGGAAAATAGAGGAACGCCGTGCGCAGCGGCGCGCCGGTCGCCGTCGTGGCGGCCGTGACCGGGCCACCGGCCGGGACGGTCGCACCCCATCCTTTGGTCGGAAAAAACGATTCCATCGCCGGCAGCGCCAGGCACACGCCGAGGTTGCGCAGGAAACGGCGGCGGTCCAGGGACGCGGCCGGATGATCGGTACGATGGGGCATGGGGTTCATCGAGATGGGCCGGTTTGAGACGTGAGCAAGGCAGGTTTGGCGTCAGGTGTCACTGCGTTTGAGTTCAGTCGCCGCTGCTGGAACGGTACGGATTCGAGAACTCCCAGCAGGAGCGTGGAAAAGCGCCCGTTGTCCTTCTCGAGCTGACCGACGATGCGGTCCACCGCCGGTACATCATAATATTCCATGCCGCGCCCGAGGGCATAGGTGAACAGTTTCTCGGTGAGGGTGCGGTAGAACTCGATCCGGTGACCCTCCACGAGGGCGCGCTTCACCTCGCGTACGCCGTTGAATTTCTCCCCCGTGGCCAGTTCTCCCGCGGGCTCGATCGGCACGCCGTTTTCCTGGGTGCGGGCGCGGCCGAAGGCGTTGAAATTTTCCAGTGCGAGCCCGAGCGGATCCATCCGGGCGTGGCAGGAGGCGCACTTGGGGTCGGCACGGTGCAGGGCGAGGAGTTCGCGCTGCGTCACAGGGCGGTCGGCCAGTTTGGCCTGCGCCTCCTCGAGCGCCGGGATATTCGGCGGCGGCGGCGGGGGCGGCGAGCCGAGGATGTTCTCGAGGATCCATTTGCCGCGCTTGACCGGCGAGGTCCGCGTCGGGTTCGACGTCACGGTCAGGACACTGCCCATCGTGAGCACGCCGCCGCGCAGATCGCCAGGCGGCAGGGTGACCCGGCGCATTTCCGGTCCGCTGATATTGGGAATGCCGTAGACCGCCGCGAGCTGGTCGTTGACGAACGTGTAGTCGCTGTCGAGGAGTTCGAGCACGCTGCAGTCGTCATGGATGATGTGGGAGAAGTAAGCTTCCGTCTCGCGCTTCATCGCTGCGCGGATTTCAGGGGTCAAAGCCGTTCCGGACAACACCGCCGGCCCGCGGCCGCGGCCACGACCGGGCGCGGCGTTGGGTGCCGGCGCTCCGGCGCGGCCCGGAGCCGCGCCCGCCCGGGCGTTGCCCACGGCGACGGGCGCTGCCGCCGGCGCGGGGCTGACGGCCGGAAGCACCGCGACCACTGCATCCGGCACGGGCGCATCGACCACGACGGCGACCGGGGGCGAACGGGGCGTCTCGCGCGCCATGACTTCGGCGGAGTTGATCGGCGTGTCGAGGACGCCGCGGGACTGGAGCCATTGCCCGGAAAAGTTCTCGGCGAGGGCCTGCGCCTTCGGGTCGGCCAGCATGCGCTGCACCTGCGCGCGGAAATTTTTGCGCAGTTCCCCGCGGGCGGCGAGGCCGGTCAGCTCCTCATCCGGCATCGACGACCACAGGCAATAGGACAGGCGCTCCGCCAGGGTGTATTCGTCAACCTGGGCGGACTGCTGCCCGCGCGCGGCTGGCTCCGCGTTTTCGAAGTGGAAGAGAAACCGCGGCGAGGCGAGCGCCGCGACCATCGCCTGGGCGATGCCCTTTTCAAACGCGTTGCCGGGAGTCGAATAGGTCTTCTCAGCCAGATCGACCAGTTGCTCCACCGTGGCGCGGTCCACGGGGCGGCGGTAGGCCTTGGTGACAAACCGGGTCAGGGTCTCGCGGGCGTAGGTCCGGCGCGCGGCGGGCTTTTCAGGCGGCACATCACGCGAGTAGAAGCGCCGGTAGCCGGGCGCCTGCTCCCAGTCCTTCCGGTCGAGCGGACCCTCGAGGCGGACATAGAGAATCTTGTATTCCATCTTGGTCTTCAGCGGCTGGAGATCCAGCAGCGGCTGGGTGGCGAGGCCGATCTCATGTTCGCCCTGCTCCCAGTGCACGATCCGCTCGTCGTTGTAATACTCGGCATCACTCCAGTGGTATTCCGCCCGGAAAAATTCCTTGCCGTCGGACAGGCCCGTGATCCGGACCTGCTGCGGGTCGGGATTCGCCTCCCCATCGACCTTGGACGAAATTATCACGCGATAATCGCCCGTCGCCTTCGCCTGGTACCGGTGCGTGACGGTGCGCACCTGATAGAACGAGAGGTGCTCGGCGGTTTGCGCCCCGTCGGCCGTGTGAAAATCCGTGGGGAGGGTGAGTTGCGCCGGGATAACCACGGTGTCCTTCGGCACGCCTTTCTCGACCGCAGCCATGGCGGCCTCGATGAACTTTTCCATCCGCATCGGCGAAATGCTCAGGACGTCCCCGATGTTGTCGAAGCCGTAGCCGATGTCGTCCGGCGGCAGCGCCGCCTCCGCGTCGAAGTCCACGCCGAGGAGGTCGCGGATCGTGTTGCGGTACTCGGTGCGATTGAGCCGGCGGACGGTCACGCGACCGGGATCGGGCCTGGCCGGATTGAGGCCGAAGCCGGCCGTCGTGATCCATTGTTCCAGCACCAGCTGCTCGGCCGCGGTCGGCGGCGCATGATCCGCCGGCGGCATGAGGTGCGAGCGCGTGTTCCGGAGCACCTTGAGCCACACCTCCGGATTGTGGAGCACCTTGCCCTCGGTCACGAGGTCGTCGAAGGCGAGCCCCGCGCGACTTGAGCCGTCGCCATGACAGTCATAGCAATGCTCCCGCAAGATCGGCTCAACCATCTTGTGAAACTGGGCCAAGGCGGGATCCTCCGCCGTGCGCGAGGATCGCGATATATCCGCTGCGGTCAGCCGCGGACCCATCGCCACAAGCAGGAGGATGGCCATGGCGAAGCCTGGGTTCAGCCTGATTCCAAAACGACGCGCGCGATGACTCATGGGAATTCCTGCAAGGGGGCAAAACAACATCCGGGGTATGCGGGCATAACCAGCCAGCTCAAGGTTGGGCGGGCAAGCAAATGAGCATCCATGGGATCAAGGGTGAGTGGTTCATTTTGCACTCGTAGTCCCGGCTTCAGCCGGAATTTCGGACCGGCTGAAGCCGGGACTACGAACCGGAAGACCTCAAGCTGTGCCATCACCCAAAACCTCGACCGCTTGCCAAAGGTCTGTCTCACTCGTCCGAAATCGCAGTCCCTACCCACCGAGGAAAAATCCATGGAATCAAACACCCCGCTCTCCCCCGTCTCGAAGAAAGCGCTCTGGACCGGCCGCATCCTGAGCGCGATCCCGGTGCTGATGCTGCTCCTCAGCGCCGCCATGAAGTTTGCCAAGCCACCCAGCGTCACGGAAGGCTTTGTCCAGCTCGGCTGGCCGCTCACTTCCATCGTCGGCCTGGGCATTCTCGAACTCGTCTGCACGATCCTGTACATGATTCCGCGCACCGCAGTGCTGGGAGCCATCCTGGTCACCGCCTATCTCGGCGGCGCGATTGCCACCACCCTGCGGTTGGGCGATCCCGCGTCGGCCTTCACGGTCCTTCTGGGCGTGATGGTGTGGGGCGGACTCTACCTGCGCGACCCGCGCCTGCGCGCACTCATTCCGCTCACGCGCTAAGGCAGCGAGCCTTTTCTCGCGAAGCCGCAAAGAAGGCGAAGGGTGATCCCATCGTCGTAAGAGGTTTCGCGCAGAGGCGCCGTGACGCAGAGCCGGCAGAAACCCCCTGAAGGTTTGAATGCCTGAGGGTTTTCTCCGCGCCCCTGCGCCTCTGCGCGAAACCGATCCGGTGTCCGGGCCCTTGGTTTTAAACGTTTGCGGGCCGGAAGGGCCCGACCTTTGCTTTTTGCATGGCGAAACCCCGTCCCGTCCCCGCCGCGAGCCCCGCGCCCGCCCGGTCCGGGAACCTGAAGGCGGCCGTCCTGCTGTCCCTTGCGACCCTGTTCGCCTATCTGCCTTCGTTCCGGGGGGAGATCATCTGGAACGACAGCGACTACATCACCGCCCCGGAACTGCGCTCCCTCTCCGGCCTTGGGGAGATCTGGACCAAGCTCGGGGCCACCGAGCAATACTACCCTCTTCTCCACAGTTTCTTCTGGTTCCAGCACCAGCTCTGGGGCGACCACACCTTCGGCTACCATCTGGTCACCCTTCTTCTCCACACCTCCGCCGCCATCCTCTTCGCCCTGGTCCTCCAACGGCTCGCCATCCCTGGCGCTTGGATCGGAGCCCTGATTTTCGCCCTCCATCCCGTCCACGTCGAATCCGTCGCCTGGATCACCGAGCAGAAGAACACCCTCTCGATCGTCTTCTATCTACTCGCGGCCCTGTTGTATCTCCGCTTCGACCAGACCCGCAGTTCCAAGACCTACGCTTTCGCCTTCACCTGGTTCGTCCTCTCTCTCCTCTGCAAAACCGTCACCGCCTCCCTGCCGGCTGCTCTCCTCGTAGCCTTCTGGTCGAAACGGGGCCGGCTCGACTGGCGCCGGGACTGGATGCCCCTGATCCCTTGGCTGGCTACCGGCGCCGCCATCGGCTTGTTTACCAGTTGGGTCGAACAACACTACCTCGGAGCTAAGGGCCAGGACTTCAACCTGCCTTTGTTGGAACGCGGCCTCATCGCCGGCCGGGCGATCTGGTTCTACCTGGGCAACCTCATCTGGCCCTTCAACCTCAACTTCATCTATCCCCGCTGGGTGCCGGACCACACTGTCTGGAGGCAGTGGCTCTTCCCCCTCGGCGTGTTCCTGGTCCTCCTCGGCCTTTGGGCCCTTCGGCATCGCAGTCGCGCACCGCTCGCCGCGTGTCTCTTCTTCATCGGCTCGCTGTTCCCGGTCCTCGGCTTCGTCAACCTCTACGGCGCACTCTACTCCTTCGTCTGGGACCATTGGCAGTATCTGCCCGACTTGGGACCGATCGCCTTGGCCGCCGCCGGCCTCGCCCTCGCTTGGGAGCGGCTCGCACCGCGCCTCCGCGGGATGGGCCCTGTGCTGGTCTCAGTTCTCGCACTCGGCCTCGGCGCCCTCACTTGGGCGCACTGCGGCATGTTCCACGATGACATCACGCTCTACCGCGAGACCCTCCGCCGCAACCCGGGCGCCTGGATGGCGCAGTACAATCTGGGAAACATCCTGGTGAAAATTCCCGGACAGGAAGTGGAGGCGATCGCGCATTATGAAGCGACTCTGCGCCTCAAGCCCGATCACGCGGGAGCACACACCAATCTGGGCAACATCCTGAAAGCCATGCCCGGCCGACTGCCGGATGCGATCACCCACTATCAGGCGGCGTTGCAGATCAACCCGGCCATCGCCGAATCCCATTACAATCTGGCTTCCGCGCTCGCGATCATTCCCGAGCGCCTGCCGGAGGCGATTGCGGAGTTTGAAGCGGCGCTCCGGATCTCACCCCAAGTCGCGGAGGTACATTACAACCTGGGCAACGTCCTGATGAAAACACCCGGCCGGCTGCCGGACGCGATCGTCCAATATCGGGAGGCGGTGCGGATCAACCCCGGTCTGGCAGAAGCGCACTATAACCTGGGGATCGCCCTCATCAGCGACCCGCGACTGGTCCCCGAGGCCATTCCCCATCTTGAGGCGGCACTCCGGATCAAGGACTTTCCCCTCGCCCGCCAAATCCTGGACCGCTGGCACGCGGCCCAGCGATAACTCCGGGTTTCAGGAAATTATTTCGCGCTGAGGCGCAAGGACGCAGAGCGGGAGCAGGATGAGGGATACAAAGCGGGCCAGCGCTTAAAATTCATTCATCACTTCGCTTGCTCCGCGCCTTTGCGCCTCTGCGCGAAACCAGTTTGAATCCGTGTCCGCCTTACAGCCCGAGTTTCTTCCGGGTGAAGGGACGGGCAAATGCCGCCGGCGGATTGTGTGCGGTGGCCAGGCCGTGGGCCTTCGTGTAAAGCTCCTTGGCCTTGTCCGCCTGCCCCAACTTCTCGTGGGTCATCGCCAGCTGACTCGTCATGAACGGATCGCTGGCGTTGGCCGCCACGGCCTTCGTCAGTTCCGTCTCCGCCGTCTTCAGGTCATTCGTGTAGAGGGCGACGTAGCCGACCAGATAGGGGAAGTAACGCTCCTGCTGCGCGGCCATGGAGGGATCGCCATCCAGCGCTTTCCGCGCCACCGCGATCTGCCGCTGGGCCTCGGCTTTGTCCCCGCGCCTCGCCGCGACCCGGCCGAGCGCATGCGCCAGGCGGTAGTCCCACAGGCTTTTCGGGTGCGTCTTCGGTTCCGGTTCCTTGAGTCCCAGCTCGGTGCCCTTGCGATACCAAAGCTCGGCGGCGGCAAGATCGCCGGAGTCGATGCAAACCCGCGCCGCTTCGTTCGCCATCTCGCCCTGCTGGTAAAAAGCATTCTGCGGCTCGGCGGCCTCGCGCGTCACCCAATAGGCGATCACGAGCTGCTCGTATTTCACGGTGTTCGCGCTGTCGCCGTCGAAGGCGTACGACATCGCCATCGCGCGCTGCGCCACCGCCTTCGCCGCCGGGTCGGCCGCCGTGTCGATGCGCTGCTGCCAGATCGCGCGCGCCTCCGCCGTAACGCCCAGCACGTCGAGCAGGTTGGCCGCCGCCGCCGAGGTAGGCGTGGCGGTCACTTCGCGCCGCACCGCAGTGAGCGCCTCGGTGGTCTTGCCGGCGCGGATCAACTCGGAGGCTTCGCGAAGGTTGGCCGACTGCTGGTTGCCTTGGGCCGCGAGGAAACCGGGGGTGGCGAGCAAGGCGAAGAGGGGGAGGTGCAAACCGCGGGCGAATCGGATCAGTGTATTCATGGGGTATGGGATAAGGCCAAAACCGTAGTGGCGCGCGAAAGCCGCGCGCAAGGCGCCAAACCGGGAACGGAAAAATTCCGCAAATTTCCAACGGAGCCGTTGTAGGCCACCTCGCTGAGGTGGCACCAGGTCACCGACCTGGCCTACAGCTCGGCATCCATTAGACTGGGCGAAAAAGCGGGTCGGAGACCCGCCCACCCCGGCGTCAGCGGCCGTCCCAGATGATCGCGTTCAGGATCATTTGGGAGATGTTGGGATTCTCGTACTCCTCGCTGAAATGCCCGGATTGGAAATAGAAGATCATCCCGGCCCCGGATTTTTTGAACCAGGCCGTCCGGTCCTGCTCGAAAAACGTGTGGGTGCGCGGATCAGTGTACTGGAAACCGATCAGGACGGTCTTTTCCCGGCCATCGGTGTATTTGTGGTTCATGTAGGCCTCGGATTTCGGGAGCACGATGGACGGATATTCCCGCGCCACGGCCAGCGCATCGCTGGACTGGTAGCGGATCGGTGCGCCCCATTGCACATCGTGCGTCACGATGAAATGCGTCGGATGCAGCCGCACCAGCGTCACCTTCACGCCGGGTTCCCCCTCGCCGCCCGTGTACCAGCCGTAGCCCGCGCCGGGCGCCACCGGTGCGCTGGATTCCTTGGGGCTGTCCAGCTGGATGCCCATGAAATCGAAGTAGTATTTGTTCTCCGCCTTGCCGCTGGAGATCATGTGATGCAATGCGACGAAGCGGCCGCCTTTTTTCGTGTAGTCGATGATCGCCAGCTCGGTCGGCTCCAGCAGACGGTTGTGGATATAACCCAGCACGGCCCGATACCCGCTCCAGTCCGCCGGCAGGTGCGCCTGGTCCACCACCGTGGTGTCGAAGCCACCCTTGGCCTTCAGGAACGCCACCAGCGGCTCGACCGGCTTCGCCTCGTCATGCACCAGCAGGAGGCGGTTGTCCGCCGCCGCCACGCCGTTGAACAGGAGGCCGGCGGCAAAAATGAAACCAAGCCAAGGGAGGAAGGAGCGGCGCAGGGTAGTCGTGATCATGGGTGGGAAAGCCAACCCACAACCCCGCCCGCTGCAAAGAAAGAAAGCGGCCCAGCAGCAGCTCAACTGTAGGAGCGGCTTTACGCCGCGATGATCAGGTCTGTCGGGCAATCTGTCCGCCATAGCGCTGGCGACGACGGAAACCATCGCGGCGTAAAGCCGCTCCTACAGTTTCTCTCCCCTCACGCCCGCGAACGCCTTTGGTTGAGCCTTTCCAGCAGCTCCGGAAATGCCTCTCGCACGGGCGACTCCGCCAGGAATTTCTCCGCGGCCGCCTTCTCACCGCGGGCGCGCAGGCCCGCATAAACGTGAAGCTCGAACTGCAGGCGGAGTTGCGCGTGCTCCTGCGTCCGGCCGAGCGCAGCCAGCAGAAAGAGCAGCGACTCCACCGTGGAATATTTCCCCTCCCCCTGCTGGTCGCGCAGCAGGTAACGACTCGGGCCCGCCATCGGGAGGCTTACCGGGCGGCCCCAGCGCTCGACGCCATGCAGCATCCGCGCGGCCTCGCGCCAGCTGCCGTCGAGGAGCAGCACCTGCAGGTTCTCCGGCGGCGCTCCCGCCGGCAGTGCGTCGCCGAGCGGATGCAGGATCCAGAGGGTGCGCCCGGGCTGCACGATCGCCGCCCGGTTGAGCGGGAGGTCGTGGCGGAAAACATGGCCGCGCGACGACGGGATCACGCGGTTGATCAGCCGGCCCGTGCTGGTCGGCCGCCAGAATTCGCGGTGGTGGATCAGCACGTCCACCTGCAGCGGACAGTCGATGGCCTGGAACCCGTCGCAAATGCACCACCGGGGTGAGTACCGGCACCGCTCGCAACGGGGATTGTTTCCCAGCACAACGCTTCGCGACATGATCCGCCCATCCGGAGCGGCATCGCCCCCCGGGTCAACCCCGACAAGCCGGGTTTAGCCACAAAGGCACGGAGATACGAAGATCGGGCTGCAACAGGGATTCCTCACCCGATCGAACTTCGTGCCTCCGAGTCTTTGTGGCCAAAAGATCCGGGGCGATCGCTGCTGCCCCGCGGCACGGATGACTCGACAAGCGGCGCCGGACTCCGGCAAATCAAGCCGCTTTCCCCGTCAGCCAGCCCCTTTACCCCATGAAAATCTCCGCCCGGTTACGGTCCCGCGTTCCCTTCCACCGGTTTTTGTCGCCCGCACGCACGATGATCCGTCCTGCCCTCCTGGGCGTGGCCGTGGCGCTCGCCGGACTCGCGGCCAGTTGCACCACGTCTCCCGACACCGGCGCCAAGCCGGGTGCGCCCGCCAGCCAGTCTCCCCTCACGCTGTCCAGGGGCTGGCAGTTGCAGGACATCGCCAAGGTGCCTGAGCCCGGCGAGGTCGTTTCGACCGCGGCCTACACGCCGGCCGGCTGGTTCAAGGCCACGGTGCCGGGCACGGTGCTGACCACGCTCGTCAACAACGGCGTCTATCCCGAGCCGCTCTACGGCGAGAACAACCGTCCGGATAAAATCCCCGAGAGCCTGTGCCGCACGTCCTACTGGTATCGCACACCGCTCACCGTGCCGCGCGATTACGCCGGCCGGCGGGTATGGCTCAATTTCGAGGGTATCAACTACACCGCCGAGGTCTGGGTGAATGGCCGCCGCGCCGGCGCTATCCGCGGCGCGTTTGCCCGCGGCATTTTCGACGTCACTTCGCTCGTGCAACCCGGCGCCACCGCCGTGCTCGCCGTCCTCATCCAGCCGCCGCCGCACCCAGGCGATCCCGCCGAGCAGACGCAGGCCGCGGGCACGGGTGGCAACGGCGGCCCATTTTCCAAGGACGGCCCGACGTTCATCGCCACGCAGGGCTGGGACTGGATCCCCGGCATCCGCGACCGCAACATGGGCATCTGGCAGAAGGTGTCGCTCGCCGCCTCCGGCCCGGTCGTCGTCGAAAATCCGCTCGTGGTTTCCCACCTGCCGCTCCCGCGCACTGACACCGCCGACCTGACGGTCGAGACGACCGTGCGCAATGTCACCGACACCGTGCAATCCGGCGTGCTCTCCGGCACGTTCGAGGGCGGCACTTTCTCTGCGCCCGTGACGCTGCAGCCCCGCGAGGAGCGGCTCGTCCGTTTCACCTCGGTCACCACTCCGCAACTGCATGTCACCCACCCGCGTCTCTGGTGGCCCAACGGCTACGGCTCACCCGAACTCTACTCGCTGCACCTCGGCTTCGCGCTCAACGGCGCGGTGTCCGATACGCGCGACGTGAGCTTCGGCATCCGCGAGGTCACGTACCAGTTGCCCGGCTCGGAAAACCTCGCGCTCTCCATCAACGGCGTGCCCGTGATGTGCCGCGGCGGCAACTGGGGCATGGACGAGGCGATGAAGCGCATCCCGCGCGAGCGGCTCGAGGCGCAGGTCCGTTTCCACCAGCTCGCCAACTGCAACATGATCCGCAACTGGGTCGGCCAGAGCACCGGCGAGGATTTCTATGACTTGTGCGACCGCTACGGCATCATGGTCTGGGACGAGTTCTTCGAGCCAAACCCCAGCGACAGCGGCCGCATCAGCCGCAACGACGGCAGCGAGGATGTCCACGATGTCCCGCTCTATCTCGCCAACGTGCGCGAGAAGGTCCTGCGCTTCCGCAACCACCCGAGCATCGTCCTCTGGTGCGGCCGCAACGAGGGCGACCCCGCGCCCGCGCCGGTCGCCGAGGGCATCAAGCAGATCATGGCGGAGCTGGAGCCCGCGCGGCTCTACCATCCGAACTCCAACGACGGCAAGGGCGTCCGCTCCGGCGGGCCGTATTCCTGGCGCCCGCCCGCGGCATTCTACACCTATCCTGCGACGGGCCCGCGCGTCGAGGCGTTCAAGACGGAGCTCGGCAGCGTTTCGATCCCCACGCTCGAGGCCGTCCACGCGATGATGCCGGCGAAGGACTGGGACACGATCAACGACGACTGGGCCGAGCACGACCTCTGCCGCGGCGCGCAGGAAGTGGAAGGAGGTGCTGGCTCGCACCGCGCTTCCACTTGGGCAAAAATCGGAATTTGAACGGGAAATCATAACGTTTCTTCGTCACTGCAAAATCAGCCATGCGCCCGCGACCATCGCACTGGCCAAGGCATATCTCGGTGGAATTCCGAGGCAAGGGCCGAGTGCGACGGCGCCAGATGGCAGCGAACCGGCGCGGGAGGCCCTGCGCTGGTTTTTCCGGACCGCCGTCGGTCCCTTCGGCCGCGTCGCACCGCCGGTCGGGTTCGCACCGCAGACTCCAGACGCGAAAGCACGCGTCCCATTCGCGACTGGGACGCGACGGATGTCCGCTGTGCCGCCACCAGCCGCGGCCGACTTGGGTGGAGCGGACTGGGAACGTGACTTGATCAAGGCCTGCCGCGAACGCGGCTTTCTTTGGCGGACCGAGGAGACCTACCGGGGCTGGGCGGCGCGATTTGCGCGGCACGTCGCTCCACAATCACCCTATCAGGCCGGCGCCGCCGAGCTTGAGTCGTTCCTGAGCGATCTGGCCGTGCGCCTGCGGGCCAGCCGTTCCACCCAGCGGCAGGCGCTCAATGCCCTGGTCTTTCTGCTGCAGGAGGGTCTGCACCGTCAGGTCGGCGAGCTCAATTTTCGCCGGGCCGAGGCCGGCCGCCGGGTACCCACGGTCCTCACGCGCGAGGAATGCGGCCGACTCTTCGCCCAGTTGGACGAAAAGCACCGTCTCATGGCAGAGCTGATGTATGGCAGCGGCCTGCGGCTCATGGAGCTGCTGCGGCTGCGCATCCATCACGTTGACCTGGCCCGCATGCAACTCACGGTGCATGGCGGCAAAGGCGACAAGGACCGCGTGACCATGGTGCCCGCCCGTCTGGCCGCCGGACTCGGCCGGCAGATCGAGGATTTGCGCGAAATGTTTGCTGCCGACCGGCGGGAAAACCTGCCCGGAGTCTGGCTGCCGGAAGGACTCGCGCGCAAATATCCGAAGGCCGGTGAACGGTGGGAATGGCAGTGGCTGTTTCCCTCACGCGAGACCAGCGTGGATCCAGCTACGGGCGTCCGCCGGCGGCATCACACCCTTGACGGCGCTTTTCAAAACGCCATCCGCAGCGCCGCCGCAGCGGCCAAGCTCGACAAGCGCGTGACGCCGCATGTGCTGCGGCATTCGTTTGCGACGCACCTGCTGGAGGCGGGGACGGACATCCGCACGGTACAGGATTTGCTCGGGCATGAGAGCGTCGAGACGACCCAGATCTATACCCATGTGATGGTGAAGCCGGGGATGGGGGTGCGGTCGCCACTGGACGGCTGAACCGAACCATTCAATCGTGTCACGCGAAGCCGCGAAGGCGAACCAAGGGGAATGGGGCCGATCTTCGCGCGCTTCGCGGCTTCGCGTGAATCAGGCCGAAAAAAGGCGGCCCGACGCCCCGGAACTCCCGTGCGCCAGCGGGGTCGGCCCAATCTTACCGTTTACCTCCGGCTTGCGTCGCCCTTTCTCCCGCCCACCCTTGTCCCATGAACCCCGGCCGCAGCCTGCTCGGCGCCATTGAAGGCCTGCTGGACCGCATCCTCTGCGTGATCGGCGCGGTGCTTTTTTCCCAGGCGCCGGAGTTCATGCAGCAATACCTCCAACGCCTCGGCGGCCATCTCGATGAGGCCCGCTTCCAGCTGCAGCAGTTTCAATCGGCCGCGGCGCAATCCGGCCTCACGCTTGAGCGGCTCATCAGCCAGACTGCCGCCAACGCCGATCCGGCCGTGAACCGGCTCGGCGGGGTCATGACGTCCGCTGTCGTCCGGGTCGACTCGCTCGAGGCGGCGCAGTCGGCAATCCAGCACGCTTCGCTCTGGACGCGCCCGTTTGTTTTCCTGCGTCATCTCGATCCCGCCATCGCGCAGGCCACATGGGGCATCTTCAAGCCGGCGGTGCCCACGACCACCGAGGGGCTGGTCTACGCCCTGCTCGGCATGCTCGTGCTAACCGGCCTTTATCATTTCGGCCTCAAATACCCCCTCGCCTGCCTCGCGCGCGGCCGAGCCCGGCGAAAAGCAGGCCGGACCGCCCGCGATCTGGCGGCGACGAGCTAGTGCGGCAGAACGGAGGGGCGGATGATCGGATGGTCAGACGGACGGGCCGTCCGTCCCCACCCGCGGCTCAGGCTCGGGCGGGGGCGGGTTCCGTCGCGCGATGGGCGCAGGCGTGCTGCCGCAGGAGGTAAATATGGCTCGAGAGCAGCACCGGCACCACCCACAGCGGAATCAGGGCCAGCGGCAGCCCGGTGATTTCGACCATGGAACCGGGACGGGTGAGATTCAGCCAGCCAGCCGTTCCCACGGCGACAAACAGGTCGGCCGCGGCGACCAGGTTCCACCAGAAGAGTCCGCGGCGAAATCCGGCGCCCTCGTGCCAGAAGAGCAGGCCGAGTGCGCCCACGGCCGCCACAATGTCGCCCCAACCCGCCCGCTGGGCGAATTCCACCGGCAGGCGTCCCTGCACCTGCAGCCACAGGAAATAAATCCCGACGAACCGGACCAGATGGACCGCGAGAATCGCCCGCACGCCGAGGGCCACCGCCGCGGCCTTCAGTCCACCAGCGCGCGCGAGCGCGACGGAGAATCCAAGCGTCAGGCCGGCGATCAGCAAGGGCGCCCCGACCGGGGGCAGATGGGCGAGGAGATGGCAGGCCCCCGCGAGCGAGGCGAGGAGGCCCCAGACGGCAAGAACGAGGAATAATTTCCGAGCTGAAGAATGCATGGGCAGGAGGGAAATCAGGTGTTACTTAAAATTTGAAAGCCAGTGGGATGACAAGTCACTTGCTTTTTGCAAGTATAAAGCCATTCCTTCCCCATGCCCGCCCTGCGCCGTCCCGCCAAGCTCTCCGCCCGCCGCTCGCCCTGCCCCATCGCCGGAGCCTTGGACTTGCTGGGCGATAAATGGACGCTCCTCGTCGTGCGCGACCTGTTCGCCGGCCGGAAGCGCTACGGAGAGTTTGCCGGCTCGATGGAAAAAATTCCGACCAACCTGCTCGCCGACCGCCTCAAGCGCCTCGAGCAGGCGGGAGTCATCACGAGTTCACCGTACCAGGACAATCCCCCGCGCTACGAATACACGCTCACGGCCGTCGGCGAGGAACTGCGTCCCGTGATGCAGGAACTCGTGAACTGGGGCCGCCGCCACCTGCCCGGCACGAAGGTCCGCGCCGAGATCACGGGCAACCCCTCCGACTCGCCATTTCTTCCCTCCTGGATCCGGCTGCCGGCCCGGCGGGAAAAGAGACTCCCGTAGCTGATGCCTGAAAGTCGGAGCGGCTTTATGCCGAGAAGATTTGGTACGCCGAGCGAACATCGCGGCATAAAGCCGCTCCTACAGTTTCAAAAACGACCACCTCCGGGAAATGCACCCGAGAGATTCGCGGATTTTTGATAGAACTTCCGGCGCCGGTCCGAGTCAGTCCTCGCGGCGATATCATCGCCGACCACCATGACCACACCGGCGGCAGCACCCGAGGAAAATACTTCGCGCCGGAAGAGCCTGCGGATCCTCTACGCCGACGACCTGCCCGGACTGTGCGAAGTGACCCGGCTGGCCCTGTCCTCGGAAGGACATGTGATCGAATGCGTCGCGAACGGGCGCGAGGCGATGGCGAAGCTGGCAGCAGACCCGGCGATATTTGACGTGGTGATCACCGACCACCACATGCCCGGCAAGAGCGGCCTGGAACTCGTCACCTGGCTGCGCACCCTCCCGTTTCCGGGCCGGATCATCGTCATGACCGCCGAGCTGAGCCCCGCCATGGGCGAGGCTTACCGCAGGCTCTGCGTGGACGGCATCGTCTACAAGCCCGCGTGGCCCTCCGAATTGAGGCAGATGGTGGCTGAACTCGGCGGGTAGGCGATTGCGCTGGGCTTTATAAAATCGTTCTCGTTCTCGTAATCGTTCTCGTTCTCTCGCTTCGACCAAGAGAGAGAGAGGAGAACGAGAACGATTACGAGAACGAGGAACGATGAAACGGGGAGGCGCCGAGCAAGCTCGGGCCCTACAAACCGCGGGTGTTGCGCATCCGCGGCCCGGCGGATACGTCCTGCAGCATGATGCACGGAACCCCTTCCTCCGGCCCCGGCCATGAATCGAACGGCGGGTGGTGGATTTTGGATCCGCGCCGCAGCCTCTGCGCGCGCACCGCGCTCGCCACCGGCGGCACGGCCATCCTCTTCACGCTGCTCGTCTGCTGGATCGCCGGCGCACTGGTTCACCGCCAGCTCGAGCAACAACTCGGCGCCTCGTTCGAGAAGCAGGCCTACCAGCTGGGCGAAAAATTCGACCGCTCTATCCACGAGCGATTTAATGAAATCCAGTTCGTCTCCCGGCTCCCCTTGTGGCGCACGCCCGGCACTTCGGTGGAGGAGCGTCGCAACCTGCTCGAGGCCCTGCGCGAATCGTCGCCGGAATACGCCTGGCTCGGTTTCGCGAATGCCTCCGGCACCGTGGTCGCGGCGACCCAGCATGTGTTCGAGGGCGGCAGCGCCAGCATGCGCAATTGGTTCCGCAACGGCCGGGGCAGCCCGGTCGCCGGGCCCGTGCACGAGTACCCCGAACTCGCGCGGGAAACGGCCGACCCGGCTGATCCGTCGCCACGCTTCATTGACCTCAGCGCCCCGGTCGGATCCGCCAGCGGGCAGTTCCTGGGTGTGCTCGGCGCCCACCTTGCCTGGCCACTCGACCGCGAAGTGCCAGACCCCGCGGCACCGGTGCCGGCGCGGCGCGATCACCTCGGTGTCACCCTCTATTCCGCCGCGCGTGAAGTGCTGCTGGATTCCGGCAGCTCGGGCTGGAGCGAGCCCTTCGACGCGCCGGTGCTGCCCGATCCGCCGAAACTCCGGGGCTCCTTCATCGAAAACACGCCGAACGGCGTGACCTTTCTCACCGGCTACGCCCACAGCCGCGGCTATGGCGGTTTCCCGGGGTTCAACTGGCTCATCGCCGTGCGCCAGCCCGTGGCGGATGCGTTCGCGCCGGTGGAGGAATTGCAGCGCGGGATCCTGCGGCCGGGCCTGATGCTTTCCGGCCTGGCCGCGGTGGCCGGCTGGTTTTTCGCGGCCCGCCTCACGCACCGCCTGCGTGTCATCGGCGCCTCGGCCCGGCGCATCCGCGCGGGCGACCCCCTGACCGTGCTCCCCCCGCCCCGCGACCGGGGCGAAATCTCCGCCATGTGCGCCGAGCTCGGCGACATGGTGCATGAGTTCCGCCAACAGCAGGAAAAGCTCGAGTCCGCCAACCTCCGGCTCGCCGCCCGCCTCAATGCGCTGGAGAAGCCGCCGAAGTCGTAGCGGCGGGAAGCGTAGCAGCCGAGGTAACGAGGCTGGATTGAAGCATCGAACGGCCGCGAGCGAGCTCGGGCCCTACATTCACAATCTCGCCCTTGTAGGGCCCGACCTTGGTCGGGCCTTCCGTGCAGTTTCAGCCGCCGTCGCTGAAGTTTACCTGCCCGCTTAGGCGGATAAACCTTTGGCGGCGCCAGAGGCGACCAAGGCTATGGCGGACAAGTAGACTGCCACTACAACTTTTCACACCAGGTGTCCTCCACGCCTGCAAGTGAGGGTTTGCCGAGCGCGGGCGGGCGGCCCAGCGTGCCAGCCGTCTCATCATGACTTCCGGTCGCTCAAAGAATTTTATCCCGCCCCACGGCCTCGCGGCCCTGCTGGCCGGGCTGTCGGCGATCGGGCCGTTTTCGATCGACGCCTATCTGCCGTCGATGGAGGAGATCGGGCGCGAGCTGCAGGTCACACCTCTCGCAGTGCAGCAGACGCTCACCGCCTACATGGTGCCGTTTGCGCTGATGACCCTCTGGCACGGGTCGATTTCCGACGCGCTCGGACGGCGGCGGGTGATCCTCTGGGGCATGGCGCTGTTCGGACTCGCCTCCGCGGCGTGCGCCTGCGCGACCAGCATCGGGGCCCTGCTCTTGTTCCGCGCCCTGCAAGGTGCCACCGCTGGCGCCGGCATGGTGGTGGGCCGCGCCATCGTGCGGGACTTGTACCACGGCGCGGATGCCCAGCGGGTGATGTCTCAGGTCACCATGTCGTTCGCGATCGCGCCCGCCGTGGCGCCGGTGATCGGCGGCTGGCTGCACGTGTGGTTCGGCTGGCGGGCGGTGTTTGTGTTCCTCGTGGTGTTCACCGCGGCGTGCTGGGTGCTGTGCCAGCGGATGCTGCCGGAAACCCTGCCGGTGGAACGCCGGCAGCCGCTGCATCCGGTCTATCTCGCGCGTTCCTACTGGAGCGTGCTGATGTCCGTGCCCTTTGTCGCGGCGTGCCTCGCGGTCACGCTCAACTTCTCCGGGTTCTTCATCTATGTCGTGTCCGCGCCCGTCTTCCTGATGCAGTACCTGCACGTTTCCGCCACGGGGTTCCTGTGGCTGTTCGGCCCGCTGACGCTCGGGATGGCCGGGGGGGCGTGGCTGTCCGGCCGGCTCGCGGGCCGGATGTCGCCCGTGCGGACGATGGTCTGGTCCTACGTGATCATGGGCGGCGCGACGGGCGCCAACCTGCTGTATCATTTTCTGCGTCCGCCCGCGTTGCCGTGGAGCGTGCTGCCGCTGTTCTTTTTAGTGCTCGGCGCGGCGCTGTGCTATCCCACGCTGACGATTCTTGCACTGGATCTCTTCCCCACCAAGCGCGGACTGGCGGCGTCGTGCCAGAGCTTCGCCCAGACGGGTGGCGCGGCCGTTAACGCCATCATCGCCCCCCTCCTGTGGGGCAGCGCGCGGACCCTCGCTTTGACCCAGACTGTCGCGCTCTCGCTCGGGCTCGCCTGCCTGCTTGTCTATCTACGCTTCGCACGGCCGCCGGCCAGCCCGGGAAGGTAGTGGCCGGCTTTCCCTGCCAGCGTTTCCCAATCGTTCTCGTACTTCGTTCTCATTCTCGTTCTCGCTCCAAACTCGGAAGAGAACGACGAACGATTACGAGAATGAGAACGATTAAAGTCCCGGATTGCGCGGAACTAGGAACGGAACCATTCTCGGGTCGGCGCAGTCCCATCGAGTTCAAGCCCATGTCGTTTTCCCGCCTTTCCCCGCCCCTTTTCGTCCGCTTCATGGTGGTTCTGGCTTGTGCGCTGACAACGGCGGGCCTGCGGGCGGCGGACGATTCCGAGCCGCGTTTTTCCTCCACGCTCTCCCCGACCCAACGGGCGGAAACAGGCCTCGACCAGCTCACTTCCGACAACGTGGCCGTGATCGATGCCCTGGTTCGGCTGGACACCGTCGCGGCGACCCGGCTGCTGCACAGCACCATCCGCTCCACGCGCTTTTCCCAGCGCCACACCGCACACGAGTGCGAAATCGCCGGCTTCGCCCGCCTGACCGACGCGCAACTCACCAAGCTCGACCAATTCGTGGCGCTGCGCATTCCCGCTCCGCCCGTGGCCCTGTCCGCCGATCTGCCCTACGCCACCATTGGCTTTGAAAGCCCGCCTGCGCCCGTCAAGCGCCCGTCGGTTGAAATTCACGGCTCGTTCTCCCTCACCTATGGCTGGAGCAAGGGCGGCAGCGTGCGCGGCGGCAACAGCACGGTGACGATGGTCGACCCCAAGCATCGTTTTGCGCTGACCGTCGGGTACTCCGAATACCGCGGCAATGGACTCGCCCCTTATCCGCCCTACCTGGGGGACAGCACCTATGTGCCGTATTATCGCCCGCTGCCCGTGATCATGCCGGACGACCCGGACCGGTAATTGCGGTGGGAGGGCTCTATGCCCCACGCTTTGCTCAGCCCCACGAACAGTCGGGGCATAATATCCACGTCCCTTTTGCTTCTGGATTTTGGGTAGGGCGAACCCTCCGGGTGAGCCGTTCGACAAGGTCAGGGCCCGAGACCGCGGCTCGGCAGGGACGCCTCGCCCTACCCCCAGACTCTTGGCATGAAGCCCACCGTTCGCAAACCGGGTCAGGAAAAAAGACAAACTTGAGTATCAAGCGCAGTGCTGTCCTCGTAGTCGTCCCCGGCTTCCGCTCCCCAGTTTTCGCGGGCCCCTTAACCCCTGCCGATCGTTTTCTTCCCATGAAATTCGAACACTTCGCCCTTAACGTCCCCGATCCGCGTGCCATGAGCCAGTGGTACGTCGAAAACGTCGGCTTCAAAATCCTGCGCCAGATGGAGGTTGCACCCTTCACTCATTTTCTCGGCGACGACGCCGGGCGCGTGGTGTTCGAGGTCTATAACAATCCCAAGGGTCCCATCCCCGACTACGCCGCGAGCCATCCGCTCACGTTCCATTTTGCGGTCTACACGACGGACGCGCGCGCCGAGCGTGCGCGCCTCGAAAAGGCCGGCGCCACGCTTTTCCTTGAGGATCCCCTGCCCGACGGCTCGCTGCTCATCATGCTGCGTGATCCGTGGGGCGTGCCGCTGCAACTTTGCCAGCGGGCCAAGCCTTTTCCCGGTTACTAATTGCCCGCGGCCGCGTCTGGCCGCCTGTCCCCCCTTAACCCTTACCCCATGAGCGTTTCTCCCCGCATCCTGCCCTGCTGCCTCCTGCTATCCCTCGGCCTGGGTCTCACGACCTTCGCCCCCCGAGCTGCCCTCGGCGCCGAAACCACCGAACCCGGCCTGCTGTTCTATCTCTCCGGAGAAAAGGGCACCACCGCCGATTTCTCCGCGGCCGGAACGACCGTGCCGAACTTCGAGGCTGAAATCACCCGCATCCCGGACGGCGCGAAGGGCGCCGCGCTGAGCTGCGGCGATTTGGAGAAACTCGCCTACACCGCCCCCGGCAACATCTTCGCCCAGCGCGGCACGCTCTCGTTCTTCTGGCGCTCGCGCTATGCCGTCGGTCCGACGGAATTCCCCGTCTTCCGCGTGGGCTATGCCGACCACTCCAGCTGGGACATGGTCTGGCTCCGCATCGACTACAACGGCCACGGCTTCGACGCCTTCGTCACCGACGCCAGCCTCTCGCGTACCCGCGTGTCGGTCACCGTGCAGCCGTTTCCCAAGCCCAACGAGTGGACCCATCTCGCTCTGGCCTGGGATGAAACCCGCGGCATCCGCTTTTACGTGAACGGCAAGCTCGCGGGAAAAGTCGAGACCACCGCCGTGTACAATGCCGGCCTCGACCAGTTCGGCCCGCACTCGCGGATCATCAGCCCGTACCAGGTGCATAGTGACTACAATTTCGTCCGCGGCGGCGACATCGACGAAGTGCGCATCTACGACCGCATGCTGGCCGACGAAAACGTCACCACCCTCGCCCAAGGCAACGCCCCCACCAATCTCCCGGCGCTGCCGGCGCGCAGCCTCGCCGATGCGCGGACCCGCGAAGAATGGCTCCTGCGCTACGGCTGGAATCGCCCGAACGATGCCCCGCCGGAATTACCCGCCGGCCCCGCGGTCACGATCCGCAAGGTGGAGATCCACGAGGCCTACGACCTGAAGCGCTGGTGGTGGAAGGCCAACGACGGCATCCGCGAAACCACCTGGCCCGGCATCTACAACCGCTCGCGCCTACCGGGCCGGCATGACTATTTCACGCTGCCGGACTGGGACTGCTACGTTGATTCCGGCAAGGCCGTCACCTTCGCGCTGCCCAACGAGCCGTGGAATCATCTCGAGATCTCCGGCGCCGCCTGGGGCAAAATGGAGCTGCTGCCCGCCGGCACCAACCTCGAGACCGCGAGCGAAGCCCGCGCCGAGTCGCTGCTGTTTCAGCGGCCGAAGGGCCAGGAGAAAACCGTCCATGCGCTGACCCAATCCCTCGCCGGCCGGCAGATCCGTTTCACCAATGTCGAGCAGGAGCAGCCGATCGGCGAACTCGCCGCGTACAACGTCACGGCGGGCCGCGAGCCCGCCGGCAGCACCAAGCTTCCCTTTCACCTCGGCTTCGGCAGTGCCGGTGAAGGCGGCGAGGCCCTCGACCGCTTCATTGCCGGACGTTTCCCGGCCGACGAACGCACCGTGCTGGTCGCCCGGTCCGCCGGCAGTTCAACGGCCGCGGCTGCCGCGGTCATGCCCGTCGGACCCCATCTTCCTCTTGTCCACGTGGTCATTCCCGATTCGTGGGATCAGCTCACCGATGGACTCGATGGCCTCGCCATCGATCTCCCGGCCCTGAAGGTCCAGCCTACGTCCCACGGACTCATCACGCTGAACATCCAGGTCAAGGATCCGCTTTGGCTGCCCCGCGATATGCTCGACTTCACCTTCAGCGTGAAGCCCGGCGAGGCGAAGACCCTGTGGATCGACTTGCGCGACCGCCTGCTGCCCGCGAATCGCCCGCTTTATCTCACCATCGCGAGCGCCAGTCCTGACTTCAGCGGTGCTTCACTCGCCGACGCCAATCTCCGCCTTGTCTTCAAGCCCCGCGATGCCGCCCGCGGCGAGCACGAGCTCGACCGCTTCACGCAGGCGAAGGATAGCTATGCCATGCTGGTCGAGGAACATCCGACCAGCCCGAAGATGGATCTCTGGAACCGCTTCAAGGGCGACCTGCAGGATCTCCTGCGCGTCAACCCGAACCACGAGCTCGGCATCAAGTACGCCGCCTCCGGCATCGCCGGTTCGCCGCGGCCGGCGTTCACCCAGCCGGTCGCACCCGCGGGCGTGCCGCTCTGGGCCTTCCGCCAGACCGAGCTGCTCGGGCGCGTGAAGCGTTTCGTCGACTGGTACATTGACCACCGCCAGTCCGCCTTCGGTGACTTCGGCGGCGGCATTTCCGACGATGTCGACCTGCTCAACACGTGGCCCGGCGTCGCGCTCATGGGTTCCGATCCGGAGAAAATCAAAACGTCCCTCACCCGGCTCCTCGACGCCTCCTACACCAACGGCATGTCCACCCGCGGCCTGCCCACGATCCAGGTGGACGAGTTGCACAGCTATGAGGAGGGCATCAACTGCCTCGCGCAGAACCTCATCCTCGACTACGGCAGCCCGCGGGAACTCGAGCGGGCGATGGAGACCTCCCGCGGCATCGAGACCATCACCGGCATCAACGCCGCCGGCCACCGCCACATCATGACCTCGTATTACAGCGGCACGAAAATGGCCACCGACGATCCATGGGGCCGGTCCAAGCCCTACTCCAACCTCGTGCTCCAGGTTCCGCAGCTGCTGGTCGATTACAACGGCAACCCGGCCGCCAAAAAATACCTCCTCGAACTCGCCGACGGCCTGCTCGCCCATCGTCATGTGGATGCGAACGGCAACGCCACGCTGGCGACCACCATTGTATTCGCCACCGATCGCGAGGCCGACGCCACGCGCGGCTTTTTCCCATGGCATGTTTTCTGGAGCGCATTTAAGTGGACCGGCGACCGCAAATACCTCCAGCCCATCATGGATGGCGGGGCCCAGTCGGCGCTGACCATCAATCCGAACACGCTCGACCTGCTCGATCTCCGCAAGGAAGTGGGCCCAGCCCTGCTGGCCGGAGCGCCGGGCGGGGCACGCGGCGGCCGGGGCGGGCGCGGCGGGCGCGGCGGCGGCGGAGCCGGCGGCGCCAACGGGCACGTGCTCTGGCAGCTCAGCGGCGACAAATCCTATCTTGAGAACCTTTACGCCGGCCAGATCGAGAATTGCGCGGCCATGGAGTACATTAACACCGAGGGCAGCCTGTGGATCGACCGCGTCAGCGTGCCCACGGGGGAACTCCAGCGCGCGCGCCTCGGCGCCGTGGCGCTCGTGCGCAACTCGCTCTTCCCCGGCCACGCCGTGAGCTGGAAATTCGCGGCGCCCGCCAACGACCAGAGCGTCGCCATCCTCGTGCCCGATGCCACGGCAACCTCCTTCAAGGTGATCGCCTACAACCTCGAGAACTCACCCGTCCACGCCACGATGACCGGCTGGAACATCGACCCCGGCACCTGGGACATCACGCAGGGCATCGACACAGACGATGACGACACCGCCGACGGCACCATCGCCACGAGCACGGCCGTTTTCGAGCGCACCCGGTCCGTCGAGCTCACGCTGGCGCCACGCGCCACCACCGTGCTCACGTTCAAGCTCAAGACCCCCGGCACGCCCTACTGGCAGCGCCCCGACCTCGGGATCGACCCGCAGGACGTCACCGTGCGCGGCCGCGAAGTCCGCGTGAAGATTCACAGCCTCGGCTCCGTGCCTGCGCCCGCCACCACGGTCGCCGTGCGCGATGCCTCCGGACGCATCCTCGCCACGGCCGCCGTGCCGGCGCTCGCCGCCCCGCTCGACCTGATGCCGAAGACCACCGAGGTCAGCCTCACCCTTCCCGCCGGAGCCACCACGAATGGAGCCCGGGTGGAAATCGACCCCGATCACGCGCTGACCGAGATCACCGCGCTGAACAACGCGGTGAGCCTGTAAGCAGACGACACAGTTCTAAATTTTGGGCAGAGCCGAACTTCCGGCAATCCTCCCATTTCCAAGCGCGCCATTCGGCGCGCTTTTTTTTGCCGGCTGTTGCGGCGGTCTACTTGTCCGCCATAGCCCTGGTCGCCTCCGGCGCCGCCAAGGGCGGGTAAACTTCAGTGACGGCGGACGACCGCCGCCTCGCAAAGATCGGCGCTCATAGAGCGCCGCTACACCTTCGAACTGCGTGATCGCCGTAGCGCGAATCCTACCCCTCCGCCGCCGACTCCTCGCGCGACCATTTAGCGCGGACGAGCCAACACACCCCGCCCTTTGCGCATCAGCCTTTGCCAAGGTTACGGCTGACAGGCCCCTCTTGTTAGAGGGGTGGCGCGCAGCGCCGGGGTGTGTCGGTTGGCGCGCCGCTCTTAGCGGCTGGTCGATACGCGCCAGAGCGTGCCGTTGGCGTCATCGGACACCAGGAGGGCACCGTCGTGGGCCACCGTCACTCCGACCGGGCGGCCCCAGACGCGGGCGTCGTCGATAACGAACCCGGTCATGAAGTCCTCGTACTCGCCGGTCGACTTGCCGTTCTGCAGATGGATGCGGATCACCTTGGTGCCGGTCCGGCCGGAGCGGTTCCAGGAACCGTGGGACGCCACAAAAATGTCGCCGCGGTATTCCGCCGGGAACGCGGACGGGCCGGACACACTGGCGGGATAAAAGGTCAGCTGGAGGGGCGCCGAGTGCGCCTGCAACGGCACATCCGGCACGATCGTCTCCTTCGCCAGGTCGGGGCGCTTGCCGGGATGGCGCGGATCCTCGTTATTGCCCATGTAGTACCAAGGCCAGCCGTAATAGCCGCCCTCCTTCACATGGGTAACGTAATCCGGCACCAATTCGTCGCCGAGGGCGTCACGTTCATTGGTCGCAACCCACACTTCCCCGGTGCCCGGCTGCACGGCCAGTCCGACGGGATTGCGGATGCCGGTCGCAAAAATCTTGATGCCCTGCCCGGCGGGATCGCCGACCAGGACATCGGCGCGATTGGCCTCAAAGCCCCAGGCCGATCCCCGCGCGTGCGAGGCCTCCCAGGCGCGGATTTCTTCCGGGGTTTTGGCCGGAATCCCTTCGGCGACGTTCGAGCCGGAACCGACCGAGATGAACATCCGCCGGCCATCGAGCGAAAACCCGACGTCCCGCGTGGTGTGACCCGCCGTGCTGTCAGCGAGCAGGGGCACGATGGTCTCGGCCGGGCCACTGGCCTTGAGATCACCGGCATGATACGGGAAACGCACCACGGAATTGAGGTTGGCCACGTACACCCACTGCGGATTCACGGCGGGATAGAAGGCGATGCCGAATGGACCGGTGAGGTGGTCGGCATAGACCGAGTTTTCGGTCGGGGCGTCGGCTCCGTCCGCCGCGCGCAACACCCGGATCCGGTTCTGGGCGGTCTCGGCAATAAAGATGTCGCCATTGGGCGCGGTGCGCATGAGGCGCGGGCCGGAAAGGCCGGCGAGGAACAGCTTCACCTGAAATCCCGCCGGGACGGAAAGCTTCGCACCGTCCGGCTGGGGAGAAGTCCGCGCATTGATGCGGGCCGACACGGTTGCAAAAGGAGCGGGCAATTTTGCCACCTCGATGCGGTGGTGCACGCCCGGGGCGTCATTCGGGTAGTCGCCGGGCGTGGCCTTGCGGGGCATCGCGGACACATCCAAGCCGGGTGTCGGCGGAAGGGCGGGACGCAGGGTGGCGAGAAAGGCGATCAAATCACGGCGATCCGTCGCATCCGGCACCGGCACGGGCATGACCGTTCCGGGCACTAGGATCGTGGGTCCGGACAGAAAGCGATCCAGCGTGGCGGTATCCCAGGTGAGATGGGCGGCGGTGAGCGCCGGGGTATAGCCATAATTGGGCACGGAGGCGGACGGACGCCCCACGACGCCCGCCAGGATTGGTCCCGGCAGGGCGTTTGCTGCCGCGGACGCCGCCGGCGTAGCGCCCGGCGCGCCGGCCTGCCCCGTGGGATGACACAGCGCGCAGCTTTGCTGAAACAAGGCTCTCCCGCGCTCGGCATTGCCGGCGGCGGGTGTCTGGGCGACTGCTTGGGAAGCGGCACTGAGAACAGCCAGCATTAGAATACTCGGGGCAAGGGCGCGTGCGGAGGGGTGCATGATAGAGGGAAGAGACAAAAACGATCCCGGCGAAATTAACAAGTTCTGCGTCCGGCCTCGCCGTGGACCGGGACGCTCTGCAAAGGTTCAGCGGTCAAAAGAGGTCTGACCGCAGGTGTTAGCCGGCCATCCGGTTAGCGGTGGAAGCGACCGGACACGGCGGCCTTGGCAACGATATGGCCGTCCATCGCCTTGAGCACGTCGGCACGGGTCGCGTCCGGCGTCAGCTCCAGCTTGATGTCGAGGGCATAGAGTTCCCAAGTGTAATGATGGTACGGCCCCGCGGCACCGGCGCCCGGGCCCATGAAACCAACCGCACCGCGGAAGCTTTTCGCCTGGATCGTGCCATCGGGCATCGTGGCGGTGGCCGGCATGCCCTCGGGCAGCTCGCGCACGGTTCCGGGGATGTTGAACGCCATCCAGTGGAGGATGTCCTCGACCTTTTTCTGGGGTGCCGTGTCGGGATCATGCATGATCAGGGCAAAGCTGGCGACATTCGCGGGCACATTCGACCATTCGAGCTTGGGTGAAACGGGAGCGGCGACTTTCTGGGTGTATTTGTCCGGAATCACGGCGCCGTCCTCGAAAGCCGAGGTCGTGAGGGTCAATCCGGGCCCGGCCGGGGCCTTGGCCGCAGCGGCGGGAGTCGCCGGTTGGGCGGGTGGCTGCGCGAAGGCGGCGCAGGTCAGAAGGAGCAATCCGGAGGCAAAGGGTAGGAATTTCATGGGGTGCATTTCTCGGTCAGCCGGCAGGGCGGAGACAATCCTTTTCCTCCCGGCCGGCGGCAAAAACCAGTGGGGCTGTTTATGGCCGCCGTTGCAGTTTGTCCGGTGACACGGCCGCCGGGGTAAACCGCACCTCACGGATCGAGCCCTTGAACCAGTAGACGAGGTTCTGCCGCACCCCGAGGGACATCTTGCCCTCCCCGATCGGCGCAAAAGCCACCGGGCCTTCCAGCTCCTTCACGCCGTTGATGAAAGAAGACATGAGCTTGCCGTCGTAGCGCAGCGCCACCCAGTGCCACTGATCCGTCGGATGGAGCTTGGTCTTGTCGATCAGCGCCAGGCTGCTGGTGCCGGAGAGCAAAAACGTGTCGAGGTACCACTGCTTGTCCTCGGTCAGGCGCGTCTCCATCATGGTCCGGTTGCCCTTCGTGTCCTCGACGTGCATGAAACGCTGCTCCGGGAGACCGCCGGACTCGGGCTTGAACAGCACCTCGATGGTGAACTGGGCCCAACCGGCGTAAGGGATGGCGGGCATGATCAGCCCGTCGCTGCTGCCATTGAAATGAAGCGCGCGGCCAAGGGAGGCTTCGTTCACCGGTTGCGGCGCACCGAGGACCTGCGGCTCGAGGCGGCCGACCAGCTTGGGGTTTTCCAGCGTCCAGACCACGGGCGCGGCGGTTTCGGCTGCAACCAACCCGCTGCCGGCGTGGCCGGCCCAAAGCAGGCAGGCCAGCAATCTCAGCCATGACGGAACTGAACGCGCGAAATCATGCCGGGGTAGGTGCATGGCCGAAAAATGAGAAACCCGACCGTCCACCGCGAGCCTCCATTTTTACACCGGTGGTCCCCTACACACCTCGCCCGCGATGCGCTCCCGCTTCGTCCAAAACAAAGGAAACCTTGGGGCTCATTACCCGTCCTAAGGATATCGCACCCTGTAACCGCTATCTTGTGCTCCGCCATCTCCTCTATTGCCTATCTAAATGAAAGAGCGGCCCCTTCTTCTCTCCGCGCTCTTCGCGGGCTGCCTTGGCG
The DNA here is from genome assembly GCA_903902745.1 of uncultured Opitutia bacterium. Taxonomy (GTDB): domain Bacteria; phylum Verrucomicrobiota; class Verrucomicrobiia; order Opitutales; family Opitutaceae; genus CAIUWA01. The sequence continues at coordinate 51,576 of CAIUWA010000018.1, forward strand.
CCCTGCTGCTGCTGTGGTGGTTGACGAGGGGTGGATTTGAAATCTGGGGCACGCGTCAGTTCGCGCCGGGCAAGGCTCCCGCCATTGCCCGGGCACCGGCACCGGTGCGACGCCCGCCGGCCGCTTCGGCCAGTCGCACTCTCCCGACGAATCTGCTGGCGAATGAACTGCTGGCCTACCTGAAGCTGCGCCTGGAGCGCACGGATGCGCGGCCCAATGAAAGCGTGCTGACCTTCAAGGACGCGGAGGCCTACCAGCGGTTTCTCGCGCGAGCCAAACAGGCCGGCCTTACCCTGCTGGGGCAGTCGGACAGCCTGCTGACGGTGCGGGTGCATCATGATTCCCTCGCCGGCCTGCAAAACGACATCCTCGCCAATGCCACGGACTACGAGGCGGTGAGCGGTAACTACCTCGTGCAAATCCCGCCACTCCCGACCAAGCAGGACCGCGCGGCCGTGAGCCAGGTGCCGTTTGGCAACAGTGCGCTGGGTTTTCTGGGCGCCACCGGTGACCGCACCGACTGGGGCCGCGGAAGCACCATCGCCATCCTCGACAGCGGCGTCAGCGCGGATGTCACCTTCGCCCCCGGGCAGGTGCGCTACCTCGACATCGGCCTCGGCACCACCCCCGGCACGGGCACCGATGACGGCCACGGCACCGCGGTGGCGGCGCTCGCGGGCGGCTTTGCGCCGGACGCCCCCGGTATCGCGCCCTCGGCGGGCATTCTCAGCATCCGGGTCACCGGCGCGGACGGCACGAGCGACATTTTCACCGTGTCGCAGGCGATCCTGGCCGCGGTAGATGGCGGGGCCCAGATCATCAACATCAGCATGGGCGGCTACGATACGAGCGCGGTCCTGACGCGGGCCATCGATTATGCCACCGCCCACGGCGCGGTCATCGTGGCAGCCGCCGGCAACGACCAGGCCGCGCAGCTCACGTGGCCCGCCGCCGAGCCGCGCGTCATCTCCGTCGGCGCGGTCGACGCGCTGGAGCAACAGGTCCTTTTCTCCAACTCGAGTCCGCAATTGCAGATCACCGCCCCCGGCTACGGCGTCCAGACCGCCTGGCTGAACGGCCAGCGTGTGATCCTCGACGGCACCTCCGTGAGCGCGCCGCTCGTCGCTGGAGCCATCGCGGCGGTCATGTCGCAAAACCCCGGACTGAACGCGGCCCAAGCCTGGGACATCCTGCAGCAATACACCAGCGACGGCGGCGCCCCGGGGGCCGATGCCAGTTTCGGCAAGGGCATTCTCAACCTCGGCTGGGCGCTGAACCACACCGATCCCACGCGCATCGACACCGCGGTCTCCAGCCACTACTACGACCCGGCCACGGGCGAGATGGAGTTCGTCGTGCAGAACCGCAGCGGACAGACCGTCACCGGCATGATGCTCAACATCGATGCGGGCGGCCAGAACAGCACCTTCCCCATCCCCCCGCTGAAAGCCGGCGCGACCTACATTGCAAAACAACCGGTCGACCAGACCGCGCTCGCCACCACCGGCCGCATCGAATTCCGCACCCAGCTCGTCAATCCCACCGGCCTCACCGACCAGGTCCCGGCAAACAACCGGAAGGCAAGTGTGCTGACGCCGCCGGCACCGGCCGGAACGACAAGCGGGAATTAAGGGCCGCGCGGCGGGTAGTTGGTAGTTGGGAATTCGTAATTTGGATTTGGCTCCGGCGGTTTGCCACCAACTGCCAATTCCAAACTGCTAACTACGGGTCTTCGGCTCCCAGCCAAACTCCCAATTCCTGGATTCACCCACAAAAAAGCCGCGCCAAAAAAATCGTGGCGCGGCCGTGAATGCGGGCGCGCCGTTCAGGCGCGCCGCCCTCAATCCGTCTCGAGCACGATCGTGTCGTACATCATGCCGTTGAACCGGCCGGAGGCGCGGTTCGTGCGGAGGCTGACGGTGTTGGCGCCGGCCTTGAGGACCGAGGCCGGGAAGGTGAACTCGAAACGGGAGTAGACCCCGCTGCGGTTGGCCGCGCGCCGCACGCTGGCGTCGTCGTTGTGCGTCACACGTCCGACGTCCTGGCCGTTGACGAGCACCTCAACGTCACCGGGCCCGCCGGCCACCGGGATTGTCAGGTAGGCATTGCCCGCCGGGACCTTCGCGACATTGAAATTGATGTTCCAGTTGCCAGCGACCGGCTTGCCGTCCGGCCCGTTGTTCGGGCCGGGCTGCGCATAGTACCAGTCCTCGGACTCCTTGCTCTTGCCAATGGTGAACGTGAGGTCGGCCGGGACGTCGTTCATCAACTGGTTGGAGCGCGGAGCGCTGCCGAACTTAAACTCGCCGGCCATGCGGTCGGCCTTGCCGACTTGGAAAACCAGGTTGGGATGATACGGCGGGTCCCACTCGACGGCGCCGAGATCGAGCTTGTCGCCCTTCACCTCGATGCCGTCCTTCGCGAACGACTGCGTGATCGGCCCCTGCGTCGACCACGCGTAGAGCGTATAGGTGCCGGGCCGCACGGCCGGCAGGGTGAATTTGCCGCTGGCATCGGCCTTGACGTAGAAAATGTAGGCGCCGCCTTGGTTGTAGACAATGCTGGCGCGATCCGCGGCGGGCGCAGGACCGCCTTGCGGAGCGCCCGCGCCACCCATGGGACCGCTGCCGGCGTCACCGCCTTCGAGCCTGGCCTCGGCCCTTTGGCCCGCCGCCGGCGCACCCTCCGGCGGGGCACCAGCCGCGCCGCCACGCCGGCCCTGCCCGCGCTGACCCGCCTGGCCGGGCGCACCGCCCGGAGCACCGGGGCCGCGTCCGCCGGCCCGCGCCGGATTGCTGGGCTCGCCGAGGATGATGTAGGCGTAGGCCGCGGAACGGTTGTGCGAAATCTTGAGCTGCCCCGTGACCGTCGTGCGCTTCACCGGATAGAGCGGCTCCTCCATCCACTGGTAGGGCCACTTGGATTTCTGCGAGGCCGCGACGGCTTTCGCGTCAGCGATGAGCGCCTCGGGGGTGGCACCCGTGTTGAAATAGAGAAACCAGGGGCCGTGGATTTTCTCGCCGGTACGGCTCGTCGCCGAACCGCCGCCACCAAAGTGGCCGCCGCCAATGTAATTGAGGATCAGCGCGTCCTGGTGGACGGCCAGCTCCTGCCGCAGCGGGCCGCCGGCGTAGGACTCCGTGCTCGGTGCAATGAAAAAAGCCCCGAAGCCGTGGCCAAAGTGGCCCCACATCGGAGTGTCGGCGTAATACAGACAGTAATCGTATTTCTGATAGATCGAGCCGTCGGGCAGCTTCCAGGTTTCGTCACCCATGTTGCCCGCCTCGGAGATCGACTGGAGCAAGCCGTACTTCGGCTGCCTGCCGTAACGTTCGCCGCTGTAGGCCGTGTCGAGGATGTCCATGTCGAAGCGGTACATCGTGCGCGTCTCGCCCGAATTCGCGTCCGGGGTGTTCTTGACGATGACATAGGGATGCACGCCGCTCTCGCCCTTCAGCATCACGAAATGGTGCTCGAGATGGAGCTCGCGGTTGTCGACCACCGCGAAGTGGGCCAGGTCCGGCGTGTTCTTGAACACGCGCACGACGTCCGTGACGAGGTGGTTGCGGCCCGCGCCCGAATCGAGATAAAAGGTGCGGTGGGCATCGACATCGCGCGGCTCGACCCCATGGAGGTTGTGCGCGAGTTCGCGGCCGTTCTTGACGACCGAGGTGGCGCTGAAGTCGCCGTTGGCGTCCTTGCCAAACGTGATCGTGAGCAGGCCGTTCGCCATCACGAGCGACTGGACGTCTGCGGGCTTGAAATCGCCGGGCTGAGCCGGCGCGCCGTTGATGGACATGATGGGCGCGGCATCGGCCGCGTGGAGCGGAAGGGCGGACACCAGCAGGCCAGCGACCAGGCCGATCCACGCGTACAATCCGAAACTACCTTTGTCGGGGTTATTCATAGGGGGAATTCGTTATGGGAAAGCCGCCGGGCGGGAGCGACTGCAATCTTGCCCGGAAAAATGCGGCCGGTGGGGAGACGCAAATCCACCGCCAAGGAGACGAAATTCCCGCGGGAAAAACGGCCCGGTCCCGTTTTGGATTCTTGCACCCACGGCCGCCGATCATTTGATTTTCTCTGGTCGGCTTCACGCGATCGCCCCTCCCCTAGGAATACATCCCCGCCCTGTCATGAAACTCTTCACCTGTCTCCTTGCCCTGCTCGCGCCCGTTGCCCTGTCTGCCGCCACCACCGGCATAGACACGGTGGTCAGCGGCATCCCAGTGGGCGCCTCCGAGGTCGTGGTGGCGATCGATACGGTCAATGTAATGCCGGCACCGGAATACGAGGAACCGGCGCCTGCGGCCGCGAAAAAGGAGCCCGCCCTGCCCGTGGCCGCCGCGGCCCAGGATCCGGCAAAGCCTGCCCCACCCGAGGCGCAAGGCCAGCGACGCGGCCGCCGGGGCCGGGGCGGCTTCGGACAGGCGATGGTTATTGCCTCCCCCATTTTCCGCAACGCCGTCGAGACCAAGGGCGCCACCTCGTTGACGGTGCACACGGAAGTGCCGGCCGGCGTCAACTACTGTGTCCGCGTGGTGGCGATCAAGGGTGACGGCTCCTTCCCCAGCGTGCTCGCGGGCGGCCGGACCTTGGGCGTGAAAGTCGACGCCGACCAGATGGCCAGCACCCAGGTGTTGCTCACGGCTCCCGTCCTGAAGCTCGCCGAGGATCATCCCACGGCAGTAGCCGCCGGTTCCGCCTACACCCTCACGGGCACCATCATCGACCCCAGCAATTTCCTCGGCGCCAAGGGGCGGATGCGCGTCTGGTTCAGCACGGGCAAGCCGCCCGCCGCCAACTATGACGGAGTCCAGGTCTCCACCGTGAATGTCACCACGAAGGACGACGTGGTCACCTTCAACTTCGACCTCAAGGCCCCGAAGGATCCGACCACGCTTTACTTTCAGCTCGGCGAGGTCAGCCCCGATTTTGTCCGCAAGGACGGCACCCAGGCGGCCTTCCTCGTGCTGCCGGATCTCAGCGCCGGCGCCCAGCCGCTCCAGCTGAAGGTTGAGGCCGCCAAGCCATCGGTCGCGGCGAAGTAGAGGCATGCTTTCCTCATTTTGGTAGGGCGAGGACTCCGTTCCGCGCCCTACCGTGCGGTCGCTGCGCCGCCTCCTGTTCCTGAACATATCCGGTTCCCATCGGAATCTTTTCATCGCAAGAAACGTCCTGCCGTCTCAATGCGCTCCCCTCGCATTCGCCTCTCTCTCCTGCTGTGCGTAGTGCTGCCCCCGTTCATCCCGGCGGCGCGCGCCCAGCTGGCCGCGCCTTCCCACCAGGACGAGGCTGTGACACTCATCCGGCAGTATTGCTGGAACTGCCACGGCGACCGCACGAGCCGGGGCGGGATTAATTTCACGAGTCGCGTTTCAGCGGACGGCATCGCCCTCGATCCGGTCTTCTGGCGCAGGGTGCTCCGGGTCATCGAGGACCGCTCCATGCCCGAGGACGCCGAGCGGAAAAAATTCACGGAGGTTGAGCGGCAGCACCTGGTGCTCGGCATCCGCCAGAGCCTGCGCAATCCCGACCTGTCCCGACTCGCCCCCGAGCCGGGCCCCGTGCAGCTGCGGCGGCTCACCCAGTACGAATATGCCAGCACGATCCGCGACCTGCTGGGCGTCACGTCGAAGAGTGACAAGCTGCCCGCCGATGACGGCGGCCGCGGGCTCGACCCCGACGTGGCCAACATGGGTCTCTCGCCCTTCGTCCTGAACAGCTACCTGAATGTCGCGCAGGATGCGCTCGACCGCGCGCCGCGCGACCGCGTGGTGCTGGCGGAGCCTTCCGGCAAACTGTCCGGACGCGAGGCCGCGCGGAAGGTGCTGCAGGTACTGCTGCCCCGGGCCTACCGGCGGCCGGTGGAGGCGGAGGATCTGGAGCATTCGCTCAAGCTGTTCGACTTGGTCGACGGCGTCGGACGGCCGTATGAGGACACGCTGAAGATCACGCTGTCCGGCGTGCTGGCCTCGCCGCGATTCCTCCTGCACATCGAGCGCCCGCAAGTTGGCGAAGGACCCCAGCGGGTGGATGATTACAACCTCGCGAGCCGGCTGTCATTTTTCATCTGGTCGTCGATGCCCGACGAGGAGCTGCTGCGCCTCGCCAGCCAGGGCCGGCTGGCGGACGACAAGGTTGTCGCCCAGCAGGTACGCCGGATGCTGCGGGATCCGAAGGCGAAGGCGCTGGCGGAGAACTTCGGGCTGCAATGGCTCGGCCTGCGCCGGCTGCGCCAGCCCGTGCGCTTCCAGCAGCCGTCGGCCGTCGATACCGCCCAGCCGCTGCGCGCCGCGATGCAGGACGAGGCGGTGCTGTTTCTCGATTCGATCCTCCGGGACAACTCCAGCCTGCTCACGCTGTTCGACGCCAACTACACCTACGTGAACGAGGATCTCGCCCGGCACTACGGCCTCAAAGGCGTGAAGGGGCCGCAACTGCGCCGCGTCGCTGTGCCGCCTGAGCGCAGCGGCGGGGTCCTCACCCTCGGTGGCGTGCAGGTCGTGACTGCGGTCGGCGCGCGCACCAGTCCCGTGCTGCGCGGAAAATGGGTGACGGAAGTGCTGCTCGGTGAACCGGCATCGCCCGGCTTTTATGAAAGCTGCCGGATCTCCAGGGATGACAATGCCCCCCAGGGCGCCGGGCTGCGCGCCAGGCTGGAGGCCAACCGCCAGGACGCCAGCTGCGCGATCTGCCACGACCGGTTTGATCCGCCCGGACTGGCGCTGGAAAATTTCGACAATCTCGGACGCTGGCGCACGGCCGTGGCGGACCAGCCCATCGACAACACGGCCAGGCTGGCGGGCGGCGCAACCATCAGCGGTCCCGCCGGGTTGAAGCAGGCGCTGCTCGCGACCGGCAAGGAAGTGCTGATCCGCAATTTGACGGAGCGCATGCTGGCCTTCGCGCTCGGCCGCGAACTCGAGCCCACCGACCAGCCGGTCGTGCGGCAAATCTGTGACGCCCTTGCGAAGGACAATTTCCGCGCCTCCACCCTGGTCGCTGAAATCACCCGGAGCCTGCCCTTCACCCACCGCCGGCCGGAAAAGACGGCCGCCGTGGTGCTGACGCGCTGAAATTTCGGCCTGAACGCAGGCGGGAGCGGCTTTAAGCCGCGACGGCTAAAATCCCTTTGCTTTTGGATTTCGGGTAGGGCGAACCCTCCGGGTGAGCCGTTCGACAAGCTCACGGCAGACCGCGGCTCGGCAGGGACGCCTCGCCCTACCTCGGACGTGGATTCCTAGCGGAGAAACGTGCGCAGGAACCCGCGAAGGCGGTCGGGCACATTCTGCTGCATGTTCAGCGCCGACCAGCGGAAGAGCTGCTTGATTTCCAGCTCCAGCCCACTGCCCGTCTGGAACAGGGGCGCGGTGTCCTTGGCCCGGTGCGGCCGGTCGTCGTCCACCAGGGAGAATACGCTCAGCCCACGATCAATGGCCCGGCCGCGGACAAAATATTCCTCCACCTGAAACTCAAAATTCTCCGGCGTCGCACTGCCGTCGCGGCGGCACCAGACCGTAAGCTTTGAGTCCGATTCGCCCATGAAAGTCAGCTTGTCGAACTCCGGTTCCACGTGCGGCCCCGAGCCGCCCCCTTCCGATTGGACCAGCGTGCTGCCAATGGCGATGGGCATCAGCAGTTGGAGATAGGACGTCCTGGTGTCGGGCTCGTCGAACGCGAGCGTGAGGCCGCAATGGAAGCCCTGATCCGCCGGCCGGACATAGCGCACACTGGCGGACGCCTTGATTTCAAAGCTTTCCAGGATGAAGGCGATCTGCGCCACCGCCGCCGCGTCCACGTCGGGCTTCTGGTCCACAATGATGCCGAGGCCGCCAGCGGAAATATTCACGATCCGCCCCCGGAAGTTGCCGCCGCCGGCGGACAATGACACCACCAGGGGAAAGGACGGCCCGACGGCGTAGCGGTTCTTCAGGCGCCGCTCGGCCTGTTTGTTATCCCCGGAACGCGATTTGAAGAGTTTCTGGAAGATCATCGGACGGCCGCGGTGGAATCATGACTTCACGCAACAGCGGGAAAAACATGAGGGGGACGCATCCCTGCACGCCAGCCGAAACCATGCCGGATGCAGCCGGGCCCGGCTTGATGGCATGCAATTATTCAATAAAAAGGGCGGGTCTGAGACCCGCCCTGCCACAACCGAAATTTGCCGGGATCGACCCGGCAAGGTTTACGCGAGAGCAATCCGGCCGGTGCTGTCACCCAGGCGATCGAGGGACGCGCCCGTGCGGTCCAGCATCGAGAGCCAGAGATTGTTCACCGGGACATTGTCGTAGCGGACGTGACGGCCCGTGCTGACCGTGCCACCGCCCTTGCCGAGGAGCAGCAGGGGCAGGTTGTCGTGGTTGTGCCGGTTGCCGTCGCTGTTGCCGCTGCCGAAGCTGATGAGGGAGTTGTCGAGGATCGAGCTGCCATTGGCCTCCTTGATGCTGTCGAGCCTCTTCATCAGGTAGGCGACCTGCGAAACGTGGTAGGTGTTGATCTTCGCCAGCATCGCCAGCTTGGCCGGATCCCCCTGGTGGTGCGAGGTGCCGTGATGGGGTACATTAGCGTCCACCCAGCCATAGGTCTGGTTGCTACCCTCGTCGGCGAATGGCATGGTGATGACCCGCGTGAGGTCGGCCTGGAACGCGAGGACCATCATGTCGATCATGAGCGGAACGTGAATCGGATACTTCGCACTGGTGGTGGAAATGCCGTTGGCCCGGACTCCGGTGTGCAAGTCGAACTCGGGGCGCTCAGCTCCGGCCGGAGGCGCCGCTGCGACCTCCTGCGCGGCCTTGCCGAGACGGATTTCGATTTCACGGACGGACGTGAGGTACTCGTCCATTTTCTGCCGGTCGGTGGAATCCAACTTCTGCTGGACGCTGTTGGCGTCGTTGAGGACGAAATCGAGGATGCTCTTGCGGTCGCCCTGGCGGCGAGCGCGGCTTTCGGCCGATTCGCGCGGGTCGCCGTTGGAAAACAGGCGGTCGAAAACGGACTGGGGATCGCAATCCTTCACCACGGGCGTGGTGTCGCTGCGCCAGGAGATGGTGTGGGAATAGGCGCAGCTGTAACCGCTGTCACAGCGACCGATCTGCTTGCCTTCCTCGATGCCGAGTTCGAGCGACGGGAATTTCGTCAGATGGCCAATCTTGTCCGCAGCCGCCTGGTCGGCGGAAATGCCGAGCTTGATGTTGGCCCCCTCGGTCTTGCGCGGCTGCGCCCCGGTGAGATACGCGGACATGGCACGAGCGTGGTCGCCGGGGCCGTCACCATTCGGGTTGGCCTTGTCGCACACGAGCCCGCTGACCACGGAGAACTTGTCCTTGAACGCGGCGAGCGGCTGCAGGGTGGGACTGAGCGCATAGGCGGACCCGACGTCGGTCGGGGTCCACTGGTCCATGTTGATGCCATTGGGCACATAGATCCAGCCCACGCGCCGGGGGGCCGTGGCCACCTTGGCCGCCGCCTTGGCGTCCGCGCCCAGCAGACGGGTGGGAACCATTGAATCCAACACGGGCAGCGCCATGACGGTGCCCAAACCCCTCAACAACGTCCGCCGCGACATGATTAGATTGCTCATGAGTCACCTTTTTTTGATTTACCGTTTCGTTTCTGGAAAGCATCGCTCCGCACGATCTCCTGGATCATGACGGAAAATTTATTGTCCTGCTGTTTCATCGCCATCGTAATGGCGTCGATCGTGCGGCGGTCGTAGGATTCCAGTCCGCGGCCCAGGGCGTAGGTCACCATCTTGCTGGCCAGACAACGGCTGAACTCGTCGCTTTGCGCCTTGATGATCTGACGCAGCTCGGCGGGCCCATTGAACGTCCGGCCTCCCGGCAGGGTGCCGGCAGCATCGATCTTCTCCGTGCCGTCCTGCGTGCGCCAGGCACCGACAGCGTCGAAATTCTCCAGCGCAAATCCGATGCCGTCCATCTGCGAGTGGCACGTCGCGCATTTCGGGTTCGCGCGATGCTGCTCCATGCGCTGCCGCAAGGTGCCCGTCAGCTCGGCTTTGCCGTCCTCGGCCAGCGCCGGCACGTTGGGCGGCGGCGGCGGCGGCGCGGCATCAAGGAGATTTTCCAAAACCCACTTGCCGCGCTGCACCGGGGAAGTGCGGCCGGGATAGGAGGTGATCGTCAGGATGCTGGCCTGGGTCAGGATGCCGCCGCGCTGGTCCTTCGGGAGCGAAACGCGCCGGAATTCGTCGCCGGTCACGCCAGTCAGGCCGTAATGCTTCGCCAGCCGCTCGTTCACGTAGGTGAAGTCGGCATCAATAAAGTCCAGCACACTGTGGTCCTCCTGGACCATGGCGTTGAAAAACAACTGGGTTTCCTTCGTCATGGCCTCGCGCAGCGACTCGTCAAAGCCGGGGAAACGCTTGGTGTCCGGCGTGACATTCTGCATCGACCGGAGCTGCAGCCATTGGCCGGCGAAATTCTCCACGAGGGTGGATGACTTGGGGTCCTTGAGCATGCGGCGGACCTGCGCATCGAGGTTCGCGCGGAGCCGGCCCTTTTCCGCCAGTGCAAACAGCTCGTCGTCCGGCATGCTGCTCCAGAGGAAATACGACAGGCGTGAAGCCAGCTCGTATTCGTTCAGGGTATGAATGCCGTTCTTCTCACCGGGCTGCGGTTCCAGCTCCGTGCGGAAAAGGAACGAGGGTGACACCATCACGGCCTGCAGCACGAGGTCGATGCTCTGGTCGAAGGTCCGGCCGTCCTCGTCGGCCTTCGCCCAGACAGCCATCAACTGGGTCATTTCCCCATCCTGCACCGGCCGGCGATAGGCGCGGGTGGCAAAGTTGCGGACGATCTTTTCCGCCGCCTGCACCTTGGTGACCGTGGCGGAAGGCCGCGCGATCATCACCTGCCGGTAGCTTTCGGGCATGCGGTCGAGCGTGGGCTCCAAGGGCCCTTCCAATTCAAAATATGTGACCCCCAGCGTGGGCTTGCCCGTCGGCGAGAGTTCGGGACCCGCGAAACGACCACCCTGCGGCGGCACACCAGCTCGACCGGGCGCTCCGGCTGCGCGCTGTCCGGCTGCTCCGACTGCGGCCTGGGCGCCGGCATTGGCCGGCGCGGCTTGGGGAGCTGGCGGATTGTCGGCTACGGCGGCGACATCATCAGCTTTGTCCGCGGCATCGTCGGCCGCGGGCTTGGCCGCCGGCGCGTTCGCCCGCCCACCGCGGCGGCCACCCTGAGCACGGGCCGGCGGAGCGGCTGGATTGGGATTATCCTCTTCGGGGGCACTGGGAGCAGTCGCCGGCTTGGTGCCTTCCGCCGCGGCCTTGGCCGCCGCCAGAACTGCCTCCTCCGGAGTGGCGCCGTTGAGAAAGGCCAGCGTGAGGCGGTGCTTCCCCGCGGTGATATGCGCTTTTTCCACAGCATAAACCGAGGTATTGCGCTGGTCCTCCTTGATGGTGAAAGGCTCCTGGACTTTCTGTCCGTCAACGAGGAAGGCCACCGAGGGCCGTTGTTTTGAGGACGATCCCTGCGTTCCATAGGCCCGGATACGGAAAACGTACTCACCGTCCGCCGGCACTTCATAGTCGGCGTAGATCTCGCCACTGGCCTCGAACACCCGGCCCTTCGGTAGAACCCGGACTCGCCCGGCCGGACCCGGTCCGGATTCGGCCACAACGGCCGTGGGATCGCCCTTGGGGAAACTGCCATCCGCGCTCGCCGCATCCCAGCGTTTCAGTGGCGGCGGCAGGATCGGCTCCACCAGGATCGCCTTTTCCAGCGAGAGGCTCGCGGCCGTCAGGTATTTCTCCATCAGCACCGGCGCCATCGAGAGCACGTCGCCGTTGTTGTCGAAGCCGTAGCCGGCGTCGTCCACGGGGAAGCTGTCGGCCGGGCGAAACTTGATCGCGAGCAGATCGCGGACGGTATTGTTGTACTCCGAGCGGTTGAGCCGGCGGAGGGTGACGCGACCCGGATTGATCGGGGCCGAGGCATCACCGACAAGATGGGTCTGAAGCCAGGCGACAACCGGGGCGACCTCCGCGGCAGCGGGCTGCGGCTCGTCCTTGGGCGGCATCTTGTGGGCGGTGAGTTTGCTGAACGCCTTTTCCAGTGAACGTGTCCCCTCTTCCAGCGAAGCGGCATCCTTGATCACATCGAGGCGGAAATCGTTTTCGGCGTTGGCATCGCCATGGCATTCATAGCAGTGCTTCGCCAGGAACGGCTGCACCGTGCGGTGAAACTCATCCCACTGGGTGGCCGGCTTGGCTGCGGCGGCCAGCTGGGCCGCAGGAACTCCCGGTGCTGGCGTGCTGGCGGTGGGGCCAACGCCGCAAGCGGCCAAAATCAGACAAAGACCGGTGACGCCAAGCAACAGTCCGGCCGACAAAGCAGGCCGGGCACTTTTCAACGTCGGGACTGGGGTAAAACGGGGGCAGGGCACAAAGCTGATTGACGCAGAATTTGGCCATTGGTTGCAAGCTCCCTCAGGGAATTTTCCAGGAAACTTCCGCGGTGACGCTTCCGGACTTCGACTGTAATTTCGCTTTCTGCTCGCGCGGGATAAGGAGCCCAAATCAAACCGAATCATGGCCGCTATTTCCAACGCCTTAGGTAACCCAAACTATGGAAGAGAAGCGGACGGGGCCGCTCCGGAATAGAGCTCTGGATGACGTTGCTTGAATCCCCTCAGCAAACCCGCGACCTCCTCCGCTTTCAGGGCCTGCTTCGACTGCCCGTAGCCCAATAGCGATGCCGATTCCAGCGAGGCGAACACCGCCAGATCATCCACCGGCCATTCCGTCGGTGAAACCTCCCACAATCGGGCGGCTTTGTCCCAGCAGGCTGTGAGCAGCCACCGGCCGTCGTCACTGAAGGCGACCTGCCGGACGTTGAGGGCATGCTGCAGCAACGGAGCCAGCGGCCGACCCGTCGCCGAGTCCCACAACCGGACGGTGTAATCATCGCTCGCCGTCGCCACAATCCTTCCGTCCTTGCTGAACGCGGCATGCACCACCGAATCCTCGTGAACCAGCGGCGCCGTGAGCGCGTGGCCGGTGGCGGCGTCCCAAATGCGCGCCGTATGATCGTTGCTCGCCGTGATTATCTTCCGGCCATCCGGGCTGAACGTCGCGTAATTCACCGCATCGTCATGTTCCAGCGGCGGCGTCAGGGGTTTTCCCGTGGCGGCATCCCAAACGCGCGCGGTCTTGTCCTGGCTCGCCGTCACCACCCACCGTCCATCAGGGCTGAAGGCGGCGTGGTTTACCCAAAATGCATGCAGCAAGGGTGGAGCCAGGGGCGCACCGGTGGCCGCGTTCCAGAGTCGCGCGGTATTGTCCGAACTGGCCGTGAGCACAACGCGTCCATCCGGGCTGAAGGCCACGCCCACCACCGAGGCGTCATGGATCATCGGCGGCACGAGCGATTGTCCCGTCACCGCATCCCAGATGCGGGCCGTCCGGTCGTTGCCCGCGGTCGCGATCCTTTTCCCATCAGGGCTGAAGGCCGCCGACCGCACTTGGTTTTCATCCAGCGCCAGCGGCAGCATTTTTCCCGTGGCCGCGTCCCAGACCCGGGCTGGGCTGGTGTAGCTGGTCGCAATGACGAGTCGCCCGTCCGGGCTGAACGCCGCTGATTGCACCTGGTCGGGAAATGGCATCGGCGGCGTCACCGGCTGCCCGGTCAACGGATTCCAGACCCGTGCGGTGCGGTCCCAGCTGGCCGTGACCACGGTGCGCCCGTCCGGACTGAACGTGGCTGCCTCCACCGAATCCTTGTGGGTCAATGCACGCGTCGCAGCGCGACTCGTGCGCGAATCCCAAACGCGGACAAGGCCATCGCCGCTGGCGGTCGCGATCGAACGGCCATCCGGACTGAACACCACCCGCGCCACCGCGCCGGAGTGGTGCAAGGGAGGCCCCATCGGTCGGCCTGATGCCGTGCTCCACTGGCGCACGGTCCGGTCCTCGCTTGCCGTGACCACGGACTGCCCGTCCGGACTGAAGGCGACAAACCCCACGGTGTCGTCGTGCTGCAGTGGCGGCGTGAGTTCCCTGCCCGTGGTCACGTCCCACAGCCGCGCCGTGCCGTCCTCGCTCGCGGTCACGACCATCTGTCCATCCCGGCTGAAAGCCGCCTCATGCACCGCACTGGCGTGTTCCAGTGGCGGCGCGATCGGTTTTCCCGTGACGGCATCCCATACACGCGCCGTCTTGTCCTGGCTGGCGGTCACGATGAAACGTCCATCTGGACTGAAGTGCGCCTGCACCACCGCGGCAACGTGCGCCAACGGCGGCGCCGCCGGCCGGCCCGTGACGGCATCCCAAATCCGCGCGCTGTTATCGCGGCCCGCGGTGACGGCCAGCCGGCCATCGGGACTGAACTCAGCGCCACCGATCGCATCCCCATGCTGCAATGGTGGCGTCAGTTCACGTCCCGTCGCTGCATCCCAGATCCGCGCCGTGTGATCCTCGCTGGCGGTGATGATTTTTTTGCCGTCGGGACTGAATGCCGCCTGCAAAACCGCCGCGGCATGTCGCAACGGCGGCGCCAATGGACGTCCCGTGGCCGCAGACCACAGGAGGGCCGTTCCATCCTGGCTCGCGGTGATTACGGCGCGTCCGTCCGGACTGAAGACCGCGCCGTAAACCGCCCCGGCATGCTCCAGCGGCGGCGTGATCGGCTGACCGTTGGCTGCGTCCCACACGCGCGCCGTTTGGTCCTGGCTCGCCGTGACAATACTCCGCCCGTCCGGGCTGAAGGCGGCGGAATTCACTCCGTCCTTGTGCTCCAGGCACAGGCGCAACAGTGGAAGATCCCGGATCAGATTGCCCGCGCGCCACCGCAACAGTGGGTCGGCCGGATCGGCTTTCATCGCGGCAGCCGTCCACAGGAGTGCGCCGGCAAAATCCCCCTGCCCCATCAAGCGGTCAGCCTCGGCGACTGCCGCCGGCTGCGCCGCGGCTGGATGCAGGCAGCTCCAGCCAAAAGTCAGGATCCAAAGCCAACGGATCGCCGCGAGAAATCCAAAACCGGTTTGGCCACGAAAAGGCACGAGATGACACAATAAACGATCCCTCCGGATAGTCTTATTTTCGCGTCATTTTGTGCCTCTTTGTGGCAAAAAATCCGAAGGGCTTTTTACTTCGCCGCCACGGCGGGCTTGAGCAAGCCACGGTTCTCCATCCAGTCGGACACGCGCGCCGGCCAGGAGGCATGCGGCGCCTTGCCCGGACGGATGCCGTAACCGTGGCCGCCTTCGCCGTAAACATGCAGTTCCGCGTCCACACCCGCCTTCTTCAGGGCGAGGTACAGGTAGACCGCGTTCTCCGAACCGCCGCGGTCATCGTGCGAGATCGAGAGGAAAGTCGGAGGCGTGTCCTTCGTGATGCGGATATCATCAGCCAGGGCCGGAACGTCGCTTGTGTTCCCGCGCGACCGGGTGCCACCGGGATAAATCAACACGGCAAAATCCGGGCGCGTATCCACCTTGTCGATCGCGTCCACCGGCTCATACATGCGCTTGTCGTAGTTCGTCTCGACGTCGGCGCCCAACTGTCCGCCGGCCGAGAAACCGAGGATGCCGACACGCTTGGGATCGATGCCCCACTCCTTCGCCCTCGAACGGATGATACTCATGGCCCGCTGCGCGTCCTGCAGTCCCGGCATGTAATGCGGCACACCATCGCGTCCCGGCAGCGGCGCGCCCTGAGGTTGGATGCGATATTTGAGCACGATACCGGTTACCCCGATGGAATTCAGCCAAACCGCGACGTCCGCGCCCTCATGGCCCATCGAAAGCTGGTAAAATCCGCCGCCCGGGCACACGAGAATCGCGGCCCCGGTGTCCTTTTCCTTCGCGGGACGGTAGACGGCGAGCGTGGGCGTGGACACCACCCCCATCACCGTGTTCGACGAGTACCGCCACTCCTCGGGCGGCATGCCGGGCTTGTCGCCGGGAGGCAGGCCGGGCCAGACATTGAGCGTCAGGGCCGGAGCCACGACCGGGGGCGGCGGCGTGGGATACATCTTCTCCGTGGATTTTGGAGCGGCCTTCGGGGCGGCATTTTCAGCGGCAAAAGCCGGTGCGGCCAGCGCGAGGCAGAGGGCGATCAGGACAGGGGTTTTCATAAGTTTCCAAGTAAGCGGGGTTGGGGTAAATCGACGAGCCTGACGCGCAGTCTGCACAGATGTGACTTGATTTTACAGGAGGAAATGCGGGAACGGATAAATGGTTTCGCGCAGAGGCACAGAGGCTCAAAGAAGATCCAACCGATCGGAAAATTCGCAGCCGAGTGTGTTTCAGTCCAAGGTCCTAGCCCTGACTTTGCGCCTCTGCGCCTCTGCGCGAAAATGGCTTGGAAGCTTTCACCGCTCCCGCCTGTAAACCCTAACCCAAAATGTTGCGCCATTGCCTTGCCCTCCGCGCAGCGCTTTCCTCCCTGCCCTTCCACCCGTGAATCCCGCCTTCAGCCGCACCGGCGCCATCCTGGCCGCCATCACCCTCGGGGCTCTGTTTCCCCAGGTGCATGTGCTCACATGGATCGTCCGGTGGCTGATCGTGGGACAGTTGTTTCTGGTCTTCCTCCAGACGCGTATGTCCCGCTCGTCCCTGCGGCGCAGCCATTTCGTGCTGCTCGCGGTCAACATCGCGATGGGCTTCGTGGCCTGGTGGATCGGCGGGCTGATCGGCGGACGCGACGTGGCACTGGCGGCGTTTTTCGCCGGCATCACGCCGACGGCGTCAGCCGCCCCTGTCATCATGAGCTTCCTCCATGGTCGCGTGGAATATGTCGTCGCCGCCTTCCTGCTCACGAACGTCGTGATCGCCCTGCTGCTGCCGATCCTGCTGCCAGTTGTGCTTGGGCATCCCACACCGGAGGCGTTCGCCCAGGTCTCGGGCAGCGTGGGCTTGCTCGTGTTCGTGCCCATGGCCGCCGCGCGGCTCGCGCGCCTCTTCTATCCGCGGGCGGTGGAATGGCCGCCGCGACTGCGCAACGCCAGCTTCGGCTGCTGGGTGCTGATGATGTTCCTCGTCACCGGCAATGCCTCGGACTTCATCCGCAAGGAATCCGGTGCGGCGCATCACACTGTCCTTGTCATCGCGGGGGTCACGGCCGTCGTGAGCGCGCTGA
The DNA here is from genome assembly GCA_903902745.1 of uncultured Opitutia bacterium. Lineage (GTDB taxonomy): Bacteria > Verrucomicrobiota > Verrucomicrobiia > Opitutales > Opitutaceae > CAIUWA01. The sequence continues at coordinate 68,686 of CAIUWA010000018.1, forward strand.
ATTTCGCCCTGGGCTGGGTGATCGGGGGAAAAGATTTCCACCGCGAGGCCAGCCAGTCCCTGGGCCAGAAAAACACCATCCTCACCCTCTACCTCGCCCTGACCTACGCGAGCCCCCTCGTGGCGTTGGGCCCGACCTTCTACGTCATCTGGCACAACGTGTGGAACTCCTGGCAACTGCACCGCGCCGCCTACCGCGGCCCGGCCGCGCCGGCTCTGCCCGCGGATCCCGCGGATAAAGCCACCCCAAACTAGTTTCGCGCAGAGGCGCCAAGGCGCGGAGCCATGAAGGAATGCCCGGGACACTGGGCCGTCGGGCGAGTCGTGGCCCTGGCCTCCTGCCTCGTTGATCTTTTGAATCTCTCTGCGGCTTGGCGCCTCAGCGCGAAACCATGCCTTGAATCCGAGGGTGCCGGTTCACTCCAAGCCCAGGGTGCTGTCCATCGCGTAGGGATGGATGCGGCCAAACTCGCGCAGCACATCGGCGTGCACGCGATGCACCGCGGCCAGGTCCGCGGCGGAAAGCGCCGGGCTCGCGCTCGCACCGAGATTCTCCTTCACCTGCGCGGGCGTCTTGCAGCCGGGGATGACCACCGAGGCGGGAATATCCTGCAGGGAAAAACGGATGAGCGCCTGAACCAGCGAGCGGCCGGAGGTGGGCAGGAACTCCCCCACCCGCCGGGCGAACTCGATCCGCATCGCTGTCTGGTCGGCGACACGGATGCCGCGGGCGTGCTTCACGTCCCATGTTTCGCGGCCCGTCCACCGTCCGGAAAGCAGACCGTTGCCCAGCGGCTCGCGCACAATGATGCCGAGGCCGGCCGCGCCCGCCTCGTGTAGCGCCTCGCGGAAGAGGAGCGTGGTGACGTTGTAGCTTTCCTGAATGACCTCAAACACGCGGCCAAAATCCCCGCGCGCGACCTGGCGGATCTGCGTCGCACCATAGACGGAGATCCCGGCATGCCGGATCTTCCCCTCCGCTTTCAGCTGCTCGAGCGTTGAAGCGACATCGTGCAACCGCGCTGTCTCCAGCGGGCACTCGTGGCACTGGTAAACATCGATGTAATCGGTCCCGAGCCGCCGGAGGCTTTCCTCTAGACATAAGCGGATGGTTGCCGACGTCGGGACGCGGCGCTGCGGATCGGTGAACGGAAAATGTCCGAACTTCGTCGCCACAATTACCCGGTCGCGCCGGCCGGCGAGAAACCGGCCGACAAGGGTCTCGCTGTGTCCAACGCCATAGGCATCGGCGGTGTCGATGAAGTTGCAGCCGAGATCCCCCGCGGCCTCGAGTGCGGCCAGCGACACGGCATCGTCCGTCGGCCCATACGACCGGCGCGCGCCTTCCTGCTGGCCACCGATGCCCCAGGCGCCGAAGCCGATCTCCGAAACCTTGAGACCGGTCCGGCCGAGCACGCGGTAGTTCATTGGCCGGAATCTGATTTTAGCCACGGAGGCAAAAAGGCCCAAAGAAAACCATCCAAGGGATCGACCTTCGCGTCTTCGTGCCTCTGTGGCTGAACTTGCTTCAAGCGAAGCTGCCGCCCGACTTGATGCCGAGGGCCTTGCGGCGGCGACGGCGGTCGGAGGCAGCGGCGCGCTCGTAGCCACTGTCGCGGTGCGCGGCGAGCGGATCGGCGGGGAGCTTGTTCGCCTTGCGCCACGCGAGCAGCGCGGGGGAGATATCGGTAAAGAACGCCTTCTTCAGCGTAAGCTCGGCGTCGACCACGTTGTTTTTCGCCTGCGCGCGGCGGAGCGCGTCGAGGTCGACGAGCGCGGCCTTCGCGTAGAGTTCCTGGGCCATCACCACGGTCTGGATTGTCGCCTCGATCTTCGGCTTCTCGTTGTGGCACTGGTCGATCATGTAGGCGATCTTCGGCGCCCGGCGGCGCTCCGCGGAGAAGGCGTGAATCTCATGGAAGATCCGGAAGATCTGGTAGGGATCGATCGAGCCGAGCGTGAGGTCGTCGTCGGCGTAGCGGCGGTCGTTGAAATGAAAGCCGCCGAGCATGTCCTCATCGAGAAGGAAGGCCACGATCTGCTCGATGTTCTGCGCGACGTAGTGGTGGCCGGTGTCGACCAGCACTTTCGCCCGCTTGCCGGCCTTCTTGGCGTGCAGGTAGGCCATGCCCCAGTCGGCAATGTCGGTCGCATAAAAGGCGGGCTCGAAGGGCTTGTACTCGATCAGGAGCGTCTGCTTCGGGCCGAGCTTCTGGTGCAGCGCCTTCAGGCATTCCTCGAACCAGTGCTTGCGCGCACGCAGGTCGCCTTGGCCGGGATAGTTGGTGCCATCGGCAAACCACATCGAAACGTATTCGCTGCCCACGGCCTTGCCGATGGCGATGGAATCGAAGCAGTGCTGGAGCGCGTGCTGGCGGACCGCGGGGTCATTATGGCTGAAGGAGCCCCACTTGTAGCACTGGTCCTGGAAAAGGTTCGGATTGATGGCGCCGATCTTCACCCCGTGCTTGCGCGCGAGCCGGGCGACGGCCTTGGGATCCTGGCCGGGCTTGAAGTCCCACAGCACATGCACCGCGACGGTCGGGCAGCACCCGGTCAGGGCGTTGACGTGGCCGGCGTCGGCCAGTTTGTCGTTGAGATCGATGGCCGCGGCATCCTGGAAAAACTTGCCGAAACGGGTGCCCGTGTCGGCGAAGCCCCAGGAGGGCGTTTCAATGGCGAAGGAGTCGAGCGCCTCACGGGCGCGGCGCAGTTGTTTCGAAGTCATGGGGAAAGGGAGCCGTTCTGCCGGCCTGTGCGGCAAAAGTCAGGCGCGAAAATACGGGGAATTTTTGCGCGGCACACCGCCGTGCGTTCGCGTCCCGGTCAAACCGCCGCCGGAGCGTCGACACCGAGTTTCTGGGCCCAGGGTGCGAGGGCCGGCATGATGCCGGCGTAAAGCTCCACGCCCTGGGCGAGCTGGGCCTCGCGGCGGCGCAGGCCGGATTCGCCGGGCAGGCGCACGCGCTCGAAGCCGGCGCGCGGTGGCGTGGCGCGGCACGCGGCGGCTACATTTTGGCTCTGGCGAATAAAATCCCCTCGGCCGCCGAAGAGCGCCGGGTCGAACACCTGCACACAGACATTCGCCCCCCAACCCTCCTTGGGATCGGCGCGTCCGTGGCCCGCCAGCGCGCCCGTGAGCGCTTCGACCAGCAGGCCGAAGGCATAGCCTTTGTGTCCATGATCGACTCCGCCCATGGGCAGCAGCGCGCCCGGGGGATTGGTGAACACCACCGCCGGATCATCCGAAGGACGGCCATCGGCATCGACCAGCCACGGACCGGGCAGCTTGCGTCCCTCGGAACGAAGGCGGTTGATCAGGCCATTGGTCGTGATCGACATCGAAACATCCAGCATGACCGGATCGCCCTCCGTGGGCCAGCCGGCCGCCACCGGGTTGGGCGTGAACACCGCGCGCCGGCCGCCATGGGGCGCGACACTGCCGAGGTTGGGATCGGAACAGGTCAGCAGCAGCATGAGCCCCTGGTCCGTCACGCGTTTGAGGTAGGCCGCGAGGCAGGCGATATGATGGCTGCGGCGGATCACCACGGTGCAGGTGCCGTTTATTTTCGCCCGCGCAACAGCCAGGTCGATCGCGCGGACCGTGAGCCATGGGCCGGGCAGGCGCCGGCCGTCCCACGTGACAGCGGCGGGAAAATCCGCGATGACGCTCGGCTCGCCCGACCGGGTCATGTTCCCCTTCTCCACTTCACCCAGATACGCGGCGAGCAGTTGCAGGCCGTGCGTGGTGTGGCCAAGCAAGTCGCCCTCGACCAGGATTTCGGCCACGGTGCCGGCTTTGTCGGTCTCCAGGCCCGCACGGGCGAGCAAGGCGGAGGCAAAAGCGGTGAGATCAGGGGCCGGGTAGCGCGCGGGCATCAGGGGATGATTACAAACTTTGCCGGTGGGACAAATCAATGATTCTGATGACTGGGCGTAGGGCCCGACCTTGGTCGCGGCCTCTGTCGCTGCGAACGGACGCCAGCCCACGACACCAAATGGCCGGAGCAAGCTCGGGCCCTGCATTTGAGCTCGATCAGCAGGCGGGCGAGCCAGACGAGCGGCCTTTGGCCCGCGGCATAAAAAAACTCCCCAGCCTTTCGGCTGGGGAGTTTTTGGGGTAGACCTGACATCCGCCGGGCCCAAGCGGACCCGGCAGGAAGATCAAAGATCGAAGGTCGCGGTGAAGACGTAGCTCCGCGGGTCGACGATGCGGAACGTATGGGGCGATCCGTCGGCATAGGCTCCGACCGCCTGCAGGCGCGTGTTCGAATCCTGGAGGTTGCGGCCGTTCAGCTGGAAGCGGGCGTTCACCTTGTCCTTGAACATCTTCATCCGATATTGGACGAAGGCATCGAAGTAGGTGTTCCCCTTCTGGTAGATCGGGCGATTGGGATCGTAGGAGGTCGCCGCGGAAATGTCCCCGCCCACCGGGATGCCGTAATAACCGATGGCTCCCTGGCTTTCATAGCGGATGCCGCCACCCACCGTGACATTCTTCACGTAGCGTTGATCGAAGTATTTCGCGAGGCGCAGGCTCGAGGCCAAATTCAAGTGCCACTTGCGAATTTCCGGACGGCTCTTGCCTTCGGTGGCCTGGCCCAGCGCCACGCCGGAGATGACATTGCCTTGGAGGAAGGTGTTGGCGGCGTTGCCACCGGTGGCAACGGGACCAGTCGCGATATACTGCTGGGTGAACCAGCTGGTTCCCGTGCGCGGGTCGATGATCGCGTTCCAGATCGGCTGGCGCTGAGCGATCCAGAGCGGGATGTGCGGAGCCACGTGGGCGTCGATCGACTCCTCCTTGGTCACGTTCATCTTGAACGTCCAGAAGTTGTCCGGATTGAAGTTCAACTCGAGCTCGTCGCCCTTGCCCGTCTGGTCCTGGGTTTCGCCGATCGAGCTGTTGTTGAAGGTGAAGGCCTGGTCCGCGGTGATGCCCATCAGGGAGAAGACCGCGGTGTCAACCTGAGCCGGGGTGTAGGCGGGATTGGCCGCCGCAATCCACAACCGGGCCTGCTTCTGCAGGCTGAAGTTGTCGTTGTTGCCGGCGAAGTTCTCGAAGTCCAACCGCAGCGTGCGCTGGCCGAACGTGCCGAACTGGCCCGCGCGGGTGTTGATGGAGGTGTTCACATAGCGATTCGCGCGGAGCACCACTTTGCCGTCCCAGAAGTTCAGGGAAAAGCCATAGTCCTTGCCCTGGGAGGTCGGGTTGGGCAGCTGCTCCAGATTGACGCTCAACGCGGGGACTTCAGGTAGGAAGCTGTCGGATTTATTATAGTGGATGTCCATCCCGGCCAGGACGCCGGCGAAAAATCCCTTCGCTCCGCCGCTGGCGGCCATCCGGTCAAGCGCCGGCCAGCCCTTGAACGGCTTGGCCACGACACCCTTTTGCGTCGTGTCGCCCTGCGTATAGGCCCAGAGGCCGTCGCCATCGGCGAGACCGACGATGGATTTGTCGGACACCCACCCGTTCATCGCGGCATAATCAAACGAATAACCGTTCGGCAGCAGCACGGCATTCCTCGCGAACCGGTTGTAATTGTCGTCGTGGCGCTTGCCTCCGGTGAAGACGATACGGTCCTGGAGGATGGTGCTTTGCAGCATGATGCCGCGCGTCTTGACCATGTTTTGCGAGGCCGCATTGCCGCCGGAGCCTTCCTGGATCGCGCCCTCGGAGAACTGGTTGTTGTCCACCACCCACGCTCCGGTCTGCGGGTTATACCAGTTGAAGGCGTAGGTGCCGTACTTGTAGCTGGACGGGGCGTAATCGATGTTCTGGCCCTGGTTGTCGCCCACGTAGAACTTGACGTAGGTGCGCGTGGCGCCAGGCGCCACCACGCCGGACTGGTTGCCCTTGGGCAGGCCCGCCGGGGCGTAGATGGGATTGTCCGTGATGTTCACGTCGCGCCAGGAGTATTGGAGCTGCTTGGTGAGGCGCTCCTCCCCGTAGCCCACAACCTGATGACGACCGAGCCATTGGGTCCATTTGCCCCACTTGCTCTCCGCCTTGGTGTAGTCGATGGAGTAAGCCAGCTGACCGCGGACCGTATCGCGCAGATAGGGGGTGCTCCGGTGAACGGGTTCGCCGACGCCCATGAAGGGTCGCAGGAAGTACGGATTCGGGCGTCCATCGAGCAGCTTTTCATTTACGTCGACGTAGAGATAACCGCTGTTGCCGGTGGCCTGCGCCTGGCCGATGAAGTTCTTGGACAGGCGTTCGGCATCCTCACGATTCCAGCCGAGTTGCACGGCCAGTTGCTGCGAGCTGGTTCGAAACAAGGTCTGCTCAAACTCGATCGTGGTCATCTCGTTGTGATCCTTGACGCTGTTGGCGCTCGAAAGGTTGATCTCGGACCAGTCGAAAAGGGACTTGCTGGTGATGCCGCGCACCGTGGAAAACAGGGGATGGCCGGTGCGGACGGGATCGGGATTGGTTTCAAGCAGGCGCTGCGTGCCGCCGACGTTATTCGCGCCGTTGGTCGCGGTAGCCGCCGGCATCTGCTGGATTTCCCACAGCGCGATGCCGTTGGTATCGACAAACAGCGCCGGACGCGCGTTGAAGGAGGAGAGCGACAGCCCGGTCGGAGTGGAGCCACCCATCACGGTGGTGACACCGTTGACCGTCACCGCGGTCGCGAGCGGATCCCAGGTTGGGCGGCCGATGTTCTGCCAGTAGCTGACCGCGTCGCGCGGGGTGAGACTGTTCGGGCGCGTGCCGTAAAAGTCATAGTTCTGGTAGGAGGCACGGATGGTCGTGAACTTGAAGGGCTGAAGGCGGGCCATGAAATTGTAGCGCCGCGTCGTGCCGCCGGACGGCTTTTCGCGGTAGGCGTCGTGCTGGTAGACGGCGCTGGCGCGGATCGCCAGCTTGTCCTTGAAGATGGGCCGGTTCACGTCGAGCGAAGAGCGGTAGCCGCCGTTGTCATCCGTCCGGAATTCCGCGGTGCTGGTTTCCCGGTTCAGGTTCGCCGTGGCGGCGATCATGTTGACGGTGCCGGAGCCCTGGCCCAGGCCGAAGATGCTGGAGTTCGGCCCGCGGCTGATCTCGATCGCGTCGATGCTGATCGGATCAAGCGGCACGCGGCCGCTGGTGGCAAAGTTGTTGAGCGCAATGTTGGCGGCGCTGCCGCCGCGGACGCGGTTCGCGCCCTGCGGGTTGTTCTGGATGTTGTCGGCGACCATGCCGTTGCGATCGACGGCGTAATCCGTGTAGTTGCCCGTGCCTTCCGTGCTGGTTTCGTAGGCAAAGATGTCATTGATATCGAGCATCGCGAAATCTGACATCTGCTGCTTGGTGACCACCGAGACGGCCGAGGCAAGATCCTCGATCTTGGAATTCAGGCGCGTGCCGGCCATCGTGTTCGAGGCATAGTAGCCCTTGTCGCCGCCCGCGGAGACCTCGAAGGGTGAAAGCTCCACGACACTTTCCTTGCTCGCAGGCGTCGTGGTGACCGGGATTTTGGCCTGGTCGGCCTGCATCGCGGCGACTTCAGCCGGATCGAGCCGGCCGTTCTTGTTTGTGTCGTACTTGGCGAGGGTGGCGGCGCTGGGCTCGGCCGACTGGGCAAAGGCGGCGGAGGCGGCGAGCAGCGCGCAGAGTTGCGCGATGACCAGCCGGCTCGGGGCATGGGGAATCCTGGGGTATGAGTTCATGGGTGTTCAGGGTAGTTCTGCGGAAATTCCACCGACCCGCTCGTATCCTTTCGCCACGGAGATGGCGGCGCCAAGGCGCGGGACAAGGCAGGTCGTCGAAACTTGGGTGCTTGGTCGGGGTGATGGCCTGCAAGCTGGGGGGAACTTGCGAGCCGGGGTAACAGACAGGTAACTGACATCTTGAGCGTAACTATGGGCTCGCCCTGCCGCAACATAGGGTTTGTTCTTATCAATGAACGAACATGGCCAGATCCTCCACCCGCCCCCCTTCGATGCAGGATGTCGCCCACGCCGCGGGCGTGCATCAGACGACCGTCTCGCTCGCGCTGCGGAATGACCCGCGCCTGCCGGAATCCACGCGGCGGCGCATCCAGCGCATCGCGGAAAAAATGCACTACCGCTCCCATCCGCTGGTCGCGGCGCTGGTCGCCCTGCGCCGGTCGCGGCGGCCGCCACGCTTTCATGCGACCCTGGCCTTCGTGCTGCGGGAAGGCCAGCGCGGCCCGAATTGCACGCTGCAGTTCGAGGGCGCCCTGGCCACCGCCGAGGAGCAGGGCTACAAACTCGACCGGTTCGTGCTCGGGGCGGGAGACCTGACCGAGCAACGCCTCGATTCCGTCCTCCGCGCCCGCAATGTCCACGGCCTCATCATCGCTCCCCTGCCCGAGTCACGCGGCTCCTTCAGCCTCGACTGGGAAAACTTCTGCACCGTCGTGCTAGAATACACCTTCATCAAGCCCGTGTTCGACCGGGTGGTGCACGACCCCTATGGCGGCATGCGCCGCCTCATGGATGAGTGCCGCCGGCGCGATCTGCACCGTGTCGGCCTGCTCCTGAGCCTGGACGGACATGAGCGCACCGAGCGGCGGAACGGCGCCGGCTACTGGGTCGAGCAAAAGGCGGATGGTTTTTTCGCCGCCCTTCCGCCATTGTTTCTCCCCGCCTGGTCGCCCGCAGCCTTTGACGCTTGGTACCGGCGGCACCAGCCGGAGGTGATCGTCACCTCGAATTTTTTTCTCCCCCAGATCCAGGACTGGATCGCCCGGAGCGGATTCCGCCCCGGTCAGGATATCCACCTGATCAACGTCAACGCTTCGCCCGATGGCCCGCTCAGTGGCATTTTCCAGGACTCGTACAGGATGGGCTCGACCGCCGCGCGACTCGTGATCGAGAAGATCACCCGCAATGAGCGGGGAATCCCTTCGCTGCCGCACACGATCTCGAGCCCCGGACAATGGATCGAGGGCTCGACCCTGCGGCCGCCGCTGCCCCAGTCCTCGCGCGCGGGGTGACGAATGTCCGCGGCCACCGTCCCGGGTCAGCCCGTTTAACTTGGATCGCCGGTTTCCTTGGAGCCGGGACGGAGGGACGGGCCGGTTTTGAGCAGGACAAAGCCGAAGAGGGCCAGGCCGAGACTGACGACGGGAAACCAGTCGCCATGCTCGACATAATAGCTACTGCGGCCGACCCATCGCTGGTCGCGCGTCACGTTGACCGCCGCCGCGCCGCGGAAATAAATCGTGCCGTCGGCCACGCCGGCCTTCGTCTGGACCGGGCCATCGCCCTGGCGCGTGAGCACGGCGCGGATGCCGCCAAATTCGTCGATCCACCCGCTCCAGCCGGCATTGCCGCAGCGCAGCACGGGCCGGCGGGTCTCGACCGCCCGCAGCACCGAGTGCGCGGCATGCTGGTAGGCGGCGCCGCCTTCGCCGAACCACCCGTTGTTGGTCAGCACCGTCAGCACGTCGGCGCCGGCGACGGTGCTCGTACGCGCGAGTAAAGGGTAGGTGTCCTCATAGCAAATGAGCGGGCCAAAGGAAATCGCGGCGCCACGCAACCGCACGATCAGCGGCTGGGCACTGTCGCCGGGGGTGAAATCTCCCTCCCCGATTTCCACGAATTTATTGAGCCAGCCGAGCACGGGACGGAAAGGGACGAATTCCCCAAACGGCACCAGCCGGCGCTTGGCGTAGTAAGCCGGCTGCAAGCCGGACTTCGGATCGACCAGGAACGCGCCGTTGTAACCCCGCATGCCGGCCGGGCCCGATCCCTCCCAGGCCACGGAACCCAGGAGCAACGGCGCGCCCGTCCGCGCCGCGAGCGCCTCGGTCCATCGCCGCACGTCCGCCTCATCCTTGACCGCCCGCGGCGTCACGGCCTCGGGCCAGAGGATGAGATCGGGATGGACGAGCGCGGCGGACAGCGTGGTCTTTTCCAGGACCTCCAGGATGCCGGGTTCCTTCGCCGGATCCCATTTCACCTCCTGGGGAATGTCCGGCTGCACGAAGGCGATCCGGCCCAGCGGCACGGTAAAATGGACCCGATTGAACATTTCCTGCACCTGGATCGAGAGGCAGACCAGCAGGAGAAACAGCGCGAGGAGGAACTCCTGGCTGCGCCGGCGCAGGCCGGAGGCCCCCTCGAAAAACAACCGGTGCGCGTAGGCCGCGAAGCCGAGATTCATCGCCACCAGCACGAACGATACGCCCACCGCGCCCGTGTAGGCTGCGATCTGCAGGATGCTCGCGCGCTCCCACTGGCTCGCCGCCAGCGGCAGCCAGGGAAAGCCGCCGAGCAGCCAGGCGCGCGACCACTCGATCACCACCCACGTACCCGCCAGGCCGAGCATGGCCAGCATTCGCACCGGCGTGAAACGCCCGACAATCCGCGGCATGGCCCACCACGCCGCGAGATACCACGAGCCCACCCAAGCTCCGACCAACGGCCCGAGCAGTAGCAGGCCCAGCCAGGTGACATGGTGCAGCCAGCCGAGCAGAATGGTCCAGGCCACCGCCTGCGCCCCAAACATGGTCCAGGCAAAAAGTTTCAGCCGCGGCCGCCGGTAAGCCCAGACGATTCCCGGTACCAGCATGGCATAGGCAAACTCCGGCATCTTGAACGGCGGGAAGGAAAGCACGGCCAGCACCGCCGTGAACAACGCCACGACCCCCGCCCACACACCTTCCTTCTGCGTGCGCCAGAATGATGGCACTTCGGCATAGGGATCAACCGGCGTGGGGTCGGAAACAGACATGAAGCCGCAGCTTCAGCCATGTCACCGGCCCTCTCAAGAACAGAAGGCGTTATACCCAACGTTGCAGCTGACGTGAAGAGGCTCGTTCGAGATCTTCAACAAACCCGGCCTCGTTACCTCGTCCGCTATCTGCTCGGCGAGTACGAGTCAGGTGGGCGATTTGCCCCCGCGCGGAAATACGGCGGGGTCGTGACATCGGGCCCGAGCACCGCGGAAGGCGGCGCCTCGCCGACACCGGAGCGCTCGTTGAGGATGTGCAGCGTGGTATAGGCCAGCTGAATATGCCGGTGCGTCTCCAGTTCCGCCACGAGCCGCCGGTTGATGCGGTTGCGCGTGGCCGAAAAATGCCGGTAATGCGCGACGAAAAACAGGCTCAGCGTCACACCGCTGTCGGCGATGTGCGTGTAGATCTTGGGGCGGTAGTCCGCGTCCTCCACCCCGTAACGTTCCTGCATCGTCGCGCCCGCCTGCCGGGCCCCGGCAAATTCCTCGCGCGTCTCCTCCTCCAGCACGCGCTGGAACAGCAGCAGCGCGCTGGCGACCGGCGTCGCGAAAGTCACGGTGACGTCGACCTTCCCCCAGATGTACGGGTGGCCGTGGGTAAAGTTGAAGACCTTGTGTTTGAAGATGAAATTATTCGGGAGAAGAATGATCCGGCCGGTGGGTTGGTCCTGGCCGAGCCAGCCGTTGACCTCCACCAGCGTCGTGCGCAGGAGCTGAATATCGATCACGTCGCCCCGCGTGCCATCGATCTCGAGCCGGTCGCCGATGCGCAGCTTGCCGCCACCCATGATCACAAACCAGCCGAAGAAGGACGTGCAGACATCCTGCAGCGAGATGACGAGCGCCGCGCTGACGACACCGAGCATGGTCACGACCGTCGACAGGTCGTCGAAGAGGAAGCCGGTGAGCACGACCACCGCGAGGGCGATCAGCAGGTACCGCACGAGCCGGCGGGCGAGAAACAGCGATTCTTTCTTATAGAAGATGGGCAGCACCCCGCGGCTGGCGACCAGCTGGAGGCCAAGCAGGCCCAGCAACATCAGGCCCGGCCAGCGCAGCCGCCGCAGGCCGTCGGCCTCAAGGTTCTGCAACTGCTCCTCCTGGAAGGCCAGTTCGAGCCCGGCCAGCTCCTGCCGGGCGCGAACCACCTGCTGGGCGTGGCGGATGGCTTCCACCTGTGCTGCCATGAATGGGAGGCGCTCGCCGAGGGCGTTTTTCTGGCTCCGCTGCTCCGCCAGCAGGCGTTCCACGCGGGCATCGCGGTTCAAAAATCCGGTCTGCCGCTGGAGCAGCAGCAATTCCTCGTCGTACTTGGCGAGCTTTTGCCGGGCGAGCTCAAGGGCGCTCTGGCTGACCTTGAGATTCTGGTCCAGATCCGCGAGCGGCGCGGCAAACTGGTCGCCAACCAGGCGGATCTCGCGCAACCGCGTGTAGGCCTCGGACAGTGCGCGCACGCCGCCGCGCGTGGCCGCGCCCTCGGCAGCCTTCAGACGTTCGCGCAGCCGGTCGGCCTCATGCGCCAGCTCGATCTCATCCTCCGCCGCCTCCCGCGCCAGTGCGAGCGCGCGCAGTTCCTCCCCCTTCGTGAAAAGCCTTTCCTCCAGGTCCGCCTGGCGGTCCGCATTCGCCCCCGCCTGCGGGCGCCCTCCTTCCACCTGCGTCATGACCGCGTCGCGCTCCGCCGCGGCCTGCTGGTGTCGTGCCGCCAGCGAGTGCACCCGGGCCTCCGCCTCCGTGACCGTCGAGTCGATGTCGCGCAGTTTTTCCCGCAGGCGGGCCAGCGGGCTGGCCGTCCGGCCGTCCTGCAGCGCGCGCTCGCGGGACTCGAGGATCTGGCGGGATTCGAGGACGGAAAGTTCCTGGCGCAGGCGCTGCAACTGCACCTCAAGCCGCGTTTTTTCCCCGGCATTCTTGGCGCCGGCGACCACGGTCTCGAGGGTGTGAATCTGTTCCTTGAGCCCGGCCGCGCGCTCGTCATCTGCCGCCGCGCCCAGACGCACGGCCAGGCAGAGAATCAACCCGGCGGCCAGCAGGCGGCGCAAGAATGGCCCGGCGGGGGATCTGGCGCTTAAATTCACGCCATCTACGCTGCGCAGCCGGGAAATCGCGACAAGCCGAATTCCCGACGATGATCTGGTTTCGCGCAGAGGCGCAGGGGCGCAGGGGAAAACAGCAGGTCGTGATACCAGGCCTGCAGGCCAAGAGTCATTTTTGCATCGCACTGCTCCCGCTCCGCGCCATTGCGCCTCTGCGCGAGACAGGCTTGGAAGTTGCCGCTCCTCCAAGTCTCACGCCCCGTGGCAGAGCTTGTATTTCTTGCCGCTGCCGCAGGGACACGGGTCGTTTCGGCCGACCTTCGGGGTCTCGCGGCGCACCGTGACCTTGGGCAGCTGGAGCTCCACCTCGCCTCCGGCCGCCGCCGGCGCTCCGGCTGGCCCCGCGGCCGGTCCACCCGCCGGGCTCGGGGCGGGCGCGGGCGCATTTTCCGGGCCCTGGGTGCGCGCGCTGCGCGCCAGGATCGACAGCATGTTCTCGAATGACTCGAGATTTGTCGCGCTGCGGAACAGGCCGGTGCAGATCTGCAGCCGCACGTTGTTCATCAGCTCCTCAAAGTATTTGTAGGCCTCGCTCTTGTACTCGACGAGCGGATCCTTCTGGCCGTAGCTGCGCAGGCCGATGCTCTTGCGCAGGTCCTCCATCTCGGTCAGGTGCTCCTGCCAATGGTGGTCGATCGCGTTGATGACCACGTAGCGCTCCAGCGCGCCCAGTGCCTCGGGCAGCTCGGCGGATTCCTTGAGGGCGTAGGACTGCTTGATGCGCCCGATCACCAGCTTCGTGAGCGCCTCGGCGTCGTCGCCCTTGAGTTCCTCCACCCGGAGGCTGATCGGGAAGTGCGCGTTAACCCAGCTCACGAGGCTCTCGACGGCCGACGGCACCGCGCCGCCCTTTTCGCCGTAGCCGGCGTTGGCAAAGCGCGTCGCGATCTCCTCCTCCACCTGCTCGAAGATGATGTCCTTCGGCCGCTCGGCGTGGATGGCGCCGTTGCGGATGCCGTAGATGACCTCACGCTGCTGGTTGAGCACGTCGTCGTACTGGAGCAGCCGCTTGCGGATGGAATAGTTCTGCTGCTCAACCTTCTTCTGCGCGGACTCGATCGAGCGGTTGAGCCACGGATGCTCGAGCTCCTCGCCCTCCTTCATCGAGCCCTCCATCAGGCGCGACGCGAGGTTGCCCTGCAGGAAGAGGCGCATGAGGTCGTCCTCGAGCGAGAGGAAAAATTTTGTGAGGCCCGGGTCGCCCTGCCGCGAGCAGCGGCCGCGCAACTGGCGGTCGATGCGCCGCGATTCGTGCCGCTCAGTGCCGATGACGAAGAGCCCGCCCGCCACCGTCGTGTCCGGCTTCAGCTGGAGGGCGCGCGCCTCGTCGCTGTCCGCCTCGTAATGACGGACCTCGCCGGTCACCGCCTCGGTCAGCGTGTAGCGGGGCTGGCCCTTGTGCTCGGGATCGGGACTGGGGGCGCTGGTGACCTTGAACTTCACGCCCTCGCCAAGTTTGATGTCGGTGCCGCGGCCGGCCATGTTGGTCGCGATGGTGACGCCGCCGCGCAGGCCGGCACGCGAGACGATCTCGGCCTCCTGTTGGTGGAACTTGGCGTTGAGGACGGTGTGGATGACGCCCGCGCGCTTCAGCATGCGCGAGAGCACCTCGGAAGACTCGACCGAGACGGTGCCGACCAGCACGGGCTGGCCACGCTTGTTGGCCGCCTCGATCTCGCGCACGACCGCGTTGAACTTGTCGCGGCGCGTCTTGAAAATCGAATCGTTGCGGTCGATCCGGATGCAGGGCCGGTTGGTCGGGATCACCTGCACGGCGAGTTTGTAGATGTCGTTGAACTCGGTCGCCTCGGTCTCGGCCGTGCCGGTCATGCCGGCCAGCTTGTCGTAGAGGCGGAAATAATTCTGGATGGTGATCGTCGCGTACGTGCGCGTCTCGCGCTCGATGGCGACGTTCTCCTTGGCCTCGACCGCCTGGTGCAGGCCGTCCGACCAGCGGCGGCCGGGCATGACGCGCCCGGTGTTCTCGTCCACGATCATCACCTTGCCGTCAGGCGTGACGACGTACTCGACGTCGCGCTCATAGAGCGAGTAGGCGCGCAGGAGCTGGGAAATGGCGTGGATCTCCTCGGAGACCTCGGCGTAGCGATTCTGCGACGCGAGTTTTTTGGCCTCCCGGTCCTCGAGCGTGATCGTGGTGCTCTTGTCGAGGTCGGAGAATTCCGTGGCGAGGTCGGGCAGCACGAACGCATCGGGATTGTCGGGACGCAGCTTCGTGCGGCCAATCTCGGTGAGGTCGGCCTGGTGCTGGCGCTCGTCGATGACGTAGAAAAGTTCCTCCTTGAGCCGGTAAACCTCCTCCTTGTTGAGGTCCGAGTTCAGCTCGGTCTCGGTCTTGTCGAGGAGCTTGCGCCACTCCGGGGTCTCCATGAGGCGGAGCAGCAGCTTGTTCTTCGGGTGGCCCATCTTGACCTGCAGCATTTTCCGTGCGGCCGTCAGCTTGTCGTCGGCCGACACGCCGGGCTTTTCCAGGATATCCTTGGCCTCGGAGGCGATCCGGTTGCAAAGCCGGGTCTGGTCGTTGACCAGGCGGTCGACGCCGGGGCGCAGCCGGGTGAACGGCTGCTCGCGCTCGATGGGCGCGGGGCCCGAGATGATCAGGGGCGTGCGCGCCTCGTCGACGAGGATGGAGTCGATTTCGTCCACGATGCAGAACCAATAGTCGCGCTGCACCTGGTCCTCCTTGCGCGTGGCCATGCCGTTGTCGCGGAGATAGTCGAAGCCGAACTCGCTCGCCGTGCCGTAGGTGATGTCGCGCCGGTACATCTCGTGACGGAGGTCGGAGGGCATCTGCTGCTGGATGCAGCCGACGGTCAGGCCGAGGAATTGGTAAACGTGGCCCATCCACTCGGAGTCGCGGCGGGCGAGGTAGTCGTTGACGGTGACGAGCTGGGTGTTCTTGCCGGTGAGGGCGTTGAGGTAGAGCGGCAGCGTGGAGACGAGGGTCTTGCCCTCGCCCGTGGCCATCTCTGCAATCTTGCCCTGGTGGATGGCCATGCCGCCGATGAGCTGCACGTCAAAGTGGATCATGTCCCACGTGAGCTCGTGGTCGCAGACGATAACCTTCCGGCCGACGAGGCGGCGGGCGGCGTTTTTGACCGTGGCAAACGCCTCGGGAAGGATCTGGTCGAGGGTCTCGCCGGCCTTCAGGCGGGCGCGGAATTCGTCGGTCTTGGCGCGAAGCTGCTCGTCGGAGAGCGCCTGGTAGGAGGTTTCGAGCTCATTGATGCGCGCCACGATGGGCCGGCAGGTTTCAAGGAACTTGCGGTAGTGCCGGCCGGAAAAGCGCTTAAAGAGAAACGACAGCATGAAAGGCCCAGACGATAGGCGCGACCGGGAGCTTGGCAAATGACAAATGCCGGTGGGCGGGTGCCGATGGGAGGGCGCGTTACGCTTTACGCGCCCTTCGAGGTCGGCAGAGCCAAAAAGGGCGGATTAGGGATAGTCCGCCCTACCCTCGATCAAGACGCGCTCAGAGCTTTTCGCCCGTGATTTTTTCCGTCCGCCGGGTCTCGGACAGTCCGGGGCTGTTATGGACGGCGAAGCCGGTCACGTTTTTCAGCACAAATACCGGCGCGCTCGCAGCGTGCGGGAATTTCACAGCGTCGAAGGCGGCGTCCGCCACGTCGTCGAGCTGCACGGTGGGGCGCAGGTCTTCCTTCGCGACGCGGAATTCCACGTGGCTGAGGTCGAGGTTTTTCACGTGGCGGGCAAACATGCCCCACGACGGCATGGTGCCATGCATCGAGGGCTCCGGATACTGCTTCTGCGCCGCCTCGTCGTCCGGCACTTCGCGCTCCGCCTGGGCCGCGGTGCCACCGCCCACGAAGTCGATGAAGATGTTGCTCAGCGAGACGTCCTCAATGGCGTGGCCCGGCACGCCGAGGATGAGCACGCCGCTCTGGGCGGCGACGTTGTGTGCCACGACATTGTCGATCTTGATGCGGCGGGCGGCGCCGACCGCGATCGGGGCGGGACCACGCAGCCGCGCACCGAGCCGGAGGTAGATCGGCGCGTTCGAGATGTCGCGCATGGTGATATTCGAAACCGTGATGTCCTCCAGCAGGCCGCCGTCGACTTCCTCCAGCGCGAGGCCGCGGCAGTGCTCGAACACGCAATTCGAGATCGTGATGTTGCGGAAGCCGCCGTTGGCCTCGGTGCCGCACTTGATGCGGCCCGTGCCGCCGCCGGGCATCACCTTGCGCTGGCGCGTGCCGTCGAGCAGCGTGCCTTCGTCGTAACCGCTCACCTGGCAGTTGGTGATCGTGATGTTTTCGGCCGGGCGCGGGTAGCCGAGGCCAAACGACGCCTTGGGGCAGATGCCGTCGTCGTAGGGCGAGTTGATGGTGCAGTTGGCGACGCGGACGTTCTGGCAGGAGTCAAAGTCGATGCCGTCGCGGTTGGTGTCGATCTTCAGCCCGTCACACGTCCAGTTGTCGACGCCGGTGGCGAGAATCGCGAAATGCCCGCCGTGATAGATCGTGAAGTCGCGGAAGAGGACGTTGCGGCAGTTTTTCAGCGCGATAGCCTTGTTGCCGACGCCGGCCGGCAGGGTGTCGCGGCCAGGCGTGCCAAAGGGGCCCGGCTTCTGCGCGGCGATCGCCGCGAGGGCACTGGCGGGAAGCGGGAAGGCCACGCGCGTGTTGCCGTCGGGCGCGCCGACTTCATTGCGGGCTGCGCGCTCCTCGGGGAGGAAATCGCGCCGGCCGCCGCCTTTGCTCAGTCCCCGGCCAAAAATCCGGCCGGGCCCGGTGATGCCGATGTCCTCGAGGCCCTCGCCCCAGATCAGGCTGTTGTGCCAGTGCGAATGGCCGAAGTCCTCGTAGAATTCCGTGATCGGGTTCGCCTCGGGCGCATCGTAGCCCGAGGACAAATCCTCCGGCGGCTCGGCGGCGAGGATCGTGGCGCCGGCGTCAAGATGGAGCAGGACGTGACTCTTGAGATGGATCGAAAAAGTGAGGTAGTTGCCGGCCGGAAACTCTACCGTGCCACCGCCCGCGGCGGCCGCGGCATCGATCGCCTTGTTGATGGCCGCGGTATCAAGGGTCTTGCCGTCGCCGGAGGCGCCGTAGGTTCGGACATCGTAGGGCGCGGCAGCGAGCCGCACGGCCGCAAACGCTGCCAGCAGGACGAGACAAAGGGAGAGCTTTTTCATGGGGGTGGATGGGGTCGATGACGGAAAGACCGCGAGAAATTGCCGCGGGGTCCTGCGCAGTCAAGGCTCGCCAGTCCGGACACGACGTTCCAAGACCACCCAAACACGACATCAAGAAGCGTAACCTTACTCCTTCGGATCCGGCTGATGTGCTGCTCCCAGCCGTTGGTCATGCTCACACCCGCGTCTTGAAGTACGCGATGGTGCGCTGGAGGCCCTCTTCGAGCGGGATGGTCGGCTCCCACTTGATGATCTTGCGGGCGAGCGTGATGTCGGGACGGCGCTGCTTCGGGTCGTCGGCGGGGAGCGGCTTGTGGACGATCTTCGACTTGCCGCCGACCTGTTTCAGAGTGAGCTCAGCGAGCTGTAGCATGGTGAACTCACCGGGATTACCGAGGTTCATCGGACCTACAATCTCGGTCTGGTTCATGAAACGCACGAAGCCCTCGATCAGGTCGTCCACGTAACAGAACGAGCGCGTCTGCTGGCCGTCGCCGTAGATGGTGATGTCCTCGCCGCGCAGCGCCTGCACGATGAAGTTCGAAACCACGCGGCCGTCGGCCTCGTGCATCCGCGGGCCGTAGGTGTTAAAGATGCGGATGACGCGGATATCGACGTGGTTCTCGCGGTGATAGTCGAAGAAAAGTGTCTCCGCGCAGCGCTTGCCCTCGTCGTAACACGAGCGCTTGCCGATGGGATTGACATTGCCCCAGTAGCTCTCCGGCTGCGGATGCACCGCGGGATCGCCGTAGACCTCGCTCGTGCTCGCCTGGAACACCCGCGCCTTCACGCGCTTCGCGAGGCCGAGGCAGTTGATCGCGCCCATCACAGAGGTCTTGGTAGTCTTGATCGGGTTGTACTGGTAGTGCGGCGGCGAGGCCGGGCAGGCGAGGTTGTAGATCTGGTCCACCTCGTACTTGAACGGGTCGATGATGTCGTGCCGCACGAACTCAAAACTCGGATGCTCCAGCAGGTGGGCGATGTTGAGCTTCCGCCCCGTGAAATAGTTGTCGAGGCAGACGACTTCGTTGCCGTCCTTGATCAGACGGTCACAAAGATGGGAGCCGAGGAAGCCGGCCCCGCCGGTAACGAGAATACGCATGCATCACAGACTTGGAAAAACCGGCCAGGTTCGCCAGCAAAACCTTGCTTTCACGCAGAGGCGCGGAGAACGCAGAGTAATCCACTGAGGATCGATCACTGCGTCCTCTGCGCCTCTGAGTGAAAAATTCCTACCGCGCCGCTGCTCCCGTTTCGTAGCGCGCAATCCAGGACAAGTGCCAGGAGGCGTAATCGCCGGCCTCGATGTGCGCGCGGGCCTGGGCCATGAGATCGAGGTAGAAGTGCAGGTTGTGGATCGTGAGCAGTGTGCAGCTCAGGATTTCGCCCGCGAGGGTGAGGTGACGGAGATAGGCCCGGGAAAAATTCGCCGTGTAGTTGGCCAGACCCTCTACGATCGGCCGCGGGTCGCTACGGTATTTTTCGTTGCGCAGGTTCAGCGGGCCGTCGGGCGTGAAGACGAGGCCGTTGCGCGCCACGCGCGTCGGCAACACGCAGTCGAACATGTCCACGCCCAGCGCGATCATCTTCAAGAGCTGCGGCGGCGTGCCGAGGCCCATCGTATAGCGGGGCTTGTCCGCCGGCAGGAAGGGCGTGGTCGCGGCAACCTGCTTCAGCATTTCCGGCTCCGGCTCGCCGACGCTCACGCCGCCGACGGCGTAGCCGGGAAAATCCAGCGCGGCCAGCGACTCAGCCGCCTCGCGGCGCAGGTCGTCAAAGGTCGAGCCCTGCACGATGGCAAACACGTGGTGCCCCGCCGCCAGAAAGCCGCTGTCGGTCGCGATCTGCCGGCATTGTTGCGCCCAGCGATAGCTCCGGGCCACCGCCTTCGCGCAGGCCTCGCGCTCGCAGGGCCAGGGCGGGCATTCGTCGATGACCATCGCGATATCGCTGCCGAGGTTCTGCTGGATGCCCATCACCTCGCGCGGGCCGAGAAAGAGTTTGGCCCCGTCGAGGTGCGACTGGAACGCCACGCCGTCGTCGCGGATGTCGCGCAGCTTCGCCAGGCTGAAGACCTGAAACCCGCCGCTGTCGGTGAGGATGGGACCGTCCCAACCCATGAACTTGTGCAGGCCGCCCAAGTCGCGGATGAGCTCGGATCCGGGGCGCAGGTTGAGGTGATAGGTGTTGCCGAGGATGACCTGGGCGCCGATTTCGCGCAGATGAGTGGGCGTGATGGACTTAACCGTCCCTTGGGTGCCGACCGGCATGAAGATCGGCGTCTCGATCATGCCGTGCCGGGTCCGCAGCCGTCCGCGCCGGGCGGCGGTGGCTGTATCGGTCCGCAAAAGCTCAAAGTGGTCGGTCTTGGGCACGGTTCCACCCTACCCGCACGCTTGACCCCCCTGTCAACCTATGGGTAATTGCCTGCAAGTGCTGCTCGTCATCGACAACTACGATTCCTTCACCTTCAACCTCGTCCAATATTTCGGTCAACTGGGCGTGGAACAGCGCGTTTTTCGCAACAACGAGATCACCCCCGCCCAAGCCCTCGCCCTCAACCCGGACCGGGTACTGATTTCGCCGGGGCCGTGCTCGCCAGCCGAGGCCGGGGTGTCGCTCGACATGATCAAGGCGTTCGCCGGTAAAAAGCCCATCTTCGGCGTCTGTCTCGGCCATCAGTCGATCGGCCATTATTTCGGCGGCAAGGTCGTTCGCGCCGGGCGCCTGATGCACGGCAAAACCTCGCCGATTTTGCACAAGGATACTGATCTCTTTCGCGGTCTGCCGCAGGGTTTTGCCGCCACCCGCTACCATTCGCTTCTGGTCGAGCGCGCCTCCCTTCCCTCATGCCTCGCGATCACGGCCGAGACGGCCGAGGGCGAGATCATGGGCCTGCGCCACCAGTCGCTCCCGATCTGGGGAGTCCAGTTCCACCCCGAGTCCATCGCCACGGAAGGCGGCATGAACATTCTCAAGAATTTCCTGTCGCTCAACTGATCCGCCATGCGCTGCCCCAAGTGTACTTCCATTGAGGACAAGGTCATCGACTCCCGCATCAGCAAGGAGGGCAATACCATCCGCCGCCGCCGGGAGTGCCTCGAATGCGGTAACCGTTTCACGACGACCGAGTCCCTGGTGCGCGACGGCATGATCGTCATCAAGCGCGATGGCCGCCGCGAGGACTTCGTCCGTGAGAAGCTCAACCACGCCGTCCGCGCCGCCTGTCACAAGCGCCCGGTCGACGCCGAGCAGATGACCATGCTGGTGGAGGATGTCATGGACGTGCTCGAGGCCCAGTATGAGAGCGAGATCCCCTCGCAGGCCATCGGCGACGCCGTCATGCAGCGCCTGCGCCGCATCGACCAGGTCGCCTATGTGCGCTTCGCCAGCGTCTACAAGGAATTCCGCGACGTCGGCGAGTTCGTCGACGAGATCAGCAGCCTGGGCAAGCCGAAGCCGGAGAACCAGTGACCCGCGTCCGGGGTTTGCCAACCGAATGTCCGCCCTCCCCCGCGACGACCTACGCCGGCTCCATTTCATCAACGCGCTGTTCGCCCACGTCACGGGCCACGACCTTTACCTCGCGGAGCAAATCAAGGGAGCGATCACGTTCAGCCTGACGGAACTCGCCGCGCAGACCAAGGCCCACCCCGAGTTCGCCGCAAAATACGACGCCGGGTTCAACGCCGCGGCTGCCGACCTGCTCGCCAAGCTTTTTGCAGATCTGCCGCGCCGGGGCTTTTTCCACTGGGATGCCGCTCTCACGCCCGCCTCCGCGACGCCGCTCTTCGCCCGGGCCGAGCTGATGGCGGGCCTCCGCCATCTCGCGCCCTACCGCGAATCCACCCTGCTCGTCACCAACCTCCGCCCCGCGCTGATCCCGCCCAGCCGCCGGGCCACGCCGCGCCGGCAGCGCGACTACGAGGAAGCCCTCGCCTTCGTCCGCGCCCTCACCGCCGCCCGCACGGCCCGCACGGCCGATTTGCAGCTGCTGTTCCTTTAGCCACGGAGGCACGGAGAGCACCGAGATCGAACTCCGAAGGAGATTCCTCCGTGACCTCTGCGCCTCTGTGGCTTAATTTCAGGTAAATGCCGAAGACCCTTTTCCAGAAAATCATCGACCGCGAAATCCCGGCGAAGATCGAGCACGAGGACGAACACTGCATCGTCATCCACGACATCCAGCCGCAGGCACCGGTGCATCTGCTCATCATCCCGAAGACGGTGATCCCGCGCGTGGAGGCCGCAACTACCGCTGACCAAGCCGTGCTCGGGCATCTCTTCCTCACCGCCGGCCTGCTGGCGAAAAAACTCCAGCTCGCGAACGGCTTTCGCCTCGTCGTCAACAACGGCCCCGACGCCAGCGAAACCGTCCCGCACCTCCATGTGCATCTGCTCGCCAAGCGCCAGCTGACCTGGCCGCCGGGATAATATGAAGGAAGTAAGGAATCGTCTTCTCGTGCTTGGTTTCGCATGCGCAGCATTCATGGAATGCGGCTGCATCCACCAGCTGACGCCAGAGGAAGTGGTTCGCGCGATGGCGCAGAGAGAGCATGCATGGAAGGAAAGTCTTCTCAGTCGCTACGATTTGGATGAACTTTTAGCGTTTCTCCGGAAGACCATAGTCGAAACAAAACAATGGAATGGCCTTGATCTAAGTACCGCGAGAGTCGAGTCGGCATGGACGATTGGTGATTGTAAGATGTACTCTGGTGATTGGTATTTCGGGACTTTCGATATAGAAAAAGACGATTTTATTCTGAGCACAAATTTTCTGCGTGAAGGCTACGCACTTGACATCAAGTGCATACGGGAGGGGAAAAACAAATTTCGAATAGTTAGCATCACGAGTGGAAAATTTTCGGACGAAATAGTGCGCTGAGTCTAACGGCGGATTGAGGATAATCCGCCCTACCTCTTTGTTCACCCTCGCGCCTCGAACATTCCGTCCGCGTGTTTCGCGATGAGGCGCTTCAGCTCCAGCATCATCAGTATCGCGGAAACCTGCGCGGCGGACAGGTCTGTTTGCGCTGCCAGGGCGTCGGGCGAGAGGATCGATCCGCCGCGGAAGCACTCGAAGACCCGCGCTTCGTCGTCCGTGAGGGTCGCGGGCCGGCCCGCGACCACATCCACGGCTTTTTCGCCAATCGCGGCCGGGCGCAGGCCGTCGAGGTAGCTCAACTCGGACAGGATGTCATCCACGCTGGTCAGCAGCGTTGCGCCGTCGCGGATGAGCTGGTGACAGCCCGCGCTGGAATTCTGGTCGATGCGCCCCGGCACCGCGAAGAGCAGCCGGCCCTGCTCGCCGGCGAAGCGCGCCGTGATCATCGCGCCGCCGCTCACGTCGCTTTCCACCACCACCACCGCCTCGCACATGCCCGAGACGATGCGGTTGCGCATCGCGAACGACTGCTTGTCGGCGCGGCGGCCAAACGGAAATTCCGACAGGATCGCCCCCGTCTCCTCCAGCTGGCGATAAAGCCCGAGGTTTTCGGGCGGATAAATGAGGTCGATGCCCGTGCCGAGCACGGCGGCGGTTTTGCCGCCGGCGGCCAGCGCGCCCTCATGGGCCGCGGTATCGATGCCCCGAGCCAGGCCGCTCACCACGCAGAAGCCCAGCCGCGCCAGCTCGCCACCGAGCTTTTTGGCGATGCTTTGCCCGTACAAGGTCGTCCGCCGCGAACCGACGATCGCGATGCACGGCTCCGGGAACTCATGGCGGCCCCGGCGGTAGAGCCCGATCGGCGGGTCGTTGATCTCCTTGAGTAATTTCGGATAGCCAGGATCCCGCGTCGTGATGAACGCCACGCCCGCCTGCGCCATGCGCTGTTCCTCGCGGGCGAGATCGAAATGGTCGCGCCAGCCGGTAATCGTCGTGCTGATCACGGGGCCCACGCCCTTCACGGACGAAAGCCGGTGCGCGCCGGCCGTGAACACCGCGCGCGGATCGCCGTCGAGTTCGGCGAGCAATCGGTTGAGCGTGATCGGCCCGATGTTGGGCAGCGCGTTCAGGACCAAAAACGCCTGCTGCTCGGTCAACTCGCTGCTCATGGCGGCACTGTAGGAGCGCCTTCACGCCACGACCAAGGGAAAAACGGGCCGGAGAAGATTTGTGTCGCGCGGGTGAAAGATTTGCCGCGCGGGATACGTTGGGGGCGCATGGTTGGGAGTTGGTAGTTGGCAGTTGGGAATTCGTAAGGTCCCGGACTGTCTTCCCAACGACCAACTACCAACTGCTAACTACCAATTCCAAATTACTCCGCGCAGCGCAGCGCCGACGGCAAGAACTCCAGCAACTGCGTCGTCTGCACCGCGACCTGGCCATGCGCGCGCGCCAGCAAATCCGCAGCGAGTCCGTGCCAGACGGTTCCGCGGCAGGCGGCGAGCAGCGGATCACCGGGCGTCTGCGCGAGCTGTGTGCCAATGATGCCGGCGAGCAGGTCACCGCTGCCACCTCGCGCCAGCACGGGGCCGCCGAAGGGACTGTAGAATCCCTTTTCATCGTGCGTGATCGCCGTCAACCGGCCCTTGAGTACCACCACTGCGCCACTCGCCTTCTGAAATTCGCGGAAGTCGCCGCCGGCCAGGATTCGCATGAATTCGCCGCGATGCGGCGTCAGCACGCGCGGGGCTTTTCCCGCGCGCACAATGTCGCGTTGCAGGGCATCCGCATCCAGCAGCAGCGGCACCGGGGACAGTTCGACCACGTTCTTGACCAGGGCGAGCGTCTCCGCCTCCTGGCCCAGGCCCGGGCCGATCACGAGCGCCGAGGCGCGCTCGAGCCGCGAGAGGAGCAGGTGCCGGCCCTCCAGGGCGAGGCCGCCCTCCGGGGTCTCGGGCCAGCCGACCCACATCGCCTCCGGCGCGCGCGCGGCAAACGCGGCCGCCAGCGATTCGGGCACGAAGGCCGTCACCAGTCCCGCGCCGCTGCGCAAAGCCGCCAGCACGGTCATCAGCACCGCACCCGGATAACTGCGCGATCCGCCCAGCACGAAAACATGGCCGTAGTCGCGCTTGTCCGAATCGGGCGCGCGAAGTGCAGCCAGCGGAGCCAGGATCGAAGGCGTGAGCACGTTCAGCCGTGACTCGACCGGAACATCGTCGAAGAAGCCGAGATTCAGATACCGCAGTCTCCCGACCACCTCCGCGCGGGATGAATCCACCACGGGCATCTTCACCACCCCGGTGGCATAGGTGAAGTCGGCGCGGAAAACCGCCGACAAATCCTTCTGCTCTCCGTCACCCAGGCCGCTCGGCAAATCCACCGCGGCGCGGAGCCGCACCGGCAGGGCATTCACCCGCGCCAGCAGGGCCGCGACCACGGCATCGACCGGCGGGCGGAATTGAAAACCAAAAATGCCGTCGAGACTGAGATCGTAGGCGGAAGCCAGGTCGGCGACCTGGCCGACAACGGCGACCCGGCCGGGTGCGGCGTGCACGAGTTGCCGGTAGGCTCGGATGGCCAGCGGGCGCAGCGCGCGCTCGCCAAAGACCAGGCATACTTCGGCGCGGGCGGAGGGAAATTTTTTGAGCAGCGCCTGCGTGGCCAGCAGGGCGTCCCCGCCATTGTGTCCCTTCCCCGCTAGCACGAGGATGCGGGCGGTGGCCGGAAGGCCGGCGATCTCCTCGAAGTCGCGCTGCACCGCCTCCGCGAGAGCACGGCCCGCCCGTTCCATCGCGGGCCATTCCCTGGCCTCGTCTCCGGCAAACAAACGCGCCTCCAGTTGGCGGGTCTCGGTGCACGACAAAACGGGATGCTTCGGAAAAATCATGGTCAGGGACGGCCGGCGCCGGGTCCCGTCTGGGGGGGCGGCGGCAGCGGATTGGGGGTGGCTTGCTCCCGCTTCGGGCTGAACGTTTCGCGGGCGGCGTCGGTGAACGCCCGCACATTCTCCTCCCGGACCTGACGCATCCATTCCGCCCGGTCGCCCGGCAGCTCAGTGAATTGCAGCGGCGAGTTTTCCTTGATGCCGCGCGTGAGGATCGGGCGCGTCAGCCGCGGAATGGAGCGGAAATAATTGTGGTCGCCCGTCCGAATGACCTCGAAGCAGTCGGTGTAGGCCCGGGCCTCGGAATTCCACAGGGCCACCTCCGTGACATCATTTTCCCAAACGGCAAAGCGCCCCCACTCTTCAAAGACCGCCTCAATGGCGGTGAGCCGCGGGGCGGCCAGGACGATGGGGGCCTCGGGCTTGTCCGCCACCACGGCCGCCGGGGCCGGTGGCGCAGGCGGATGCGGCAGCGACCACACGAAGAGTGCGCCGAGCAGGAAGCCGAGCATGACCCACGAGGGGGTCTTGGAGAGCCGGGAGACGGACGGCGCCGGGGCCTCGGTTGATTCGGGCTCGTCCATGGCGCGCATTCCTCCGCTCACGCGCGAACCAGCGCGGCCACGGCCATGGCGGAGGTCTCGGTGTGGGACAAACTCACCTGCACGTGCGAAGCGCCCACGTGGTGGAGGAGGAGCTGGCCCTTTTCATCGAGGCGGACGAGCGGCTCGTCGCGCGCACCGTGGTAAATGGAGACGGACTTCCAGCCCAGTTCCGCACCGATGCCGGTGGTAAAGCATTTGGATATGGCCTCCTTCGCCGCCCAACGGGCCGCGAGATGCTTGTGCGGGTGCGCCATGCTGAAACAGTAGGCCCGCTCCTCCTCCGTGAAGACGCGGTCGAGGAAACGGTCGCCATGCCGCTCCAGCACCTCGCGGATCCGCTGCACCTCGATGAGGTCACAGCCGAGGCCGATAAGGATGCCGCCTGGGGGAAGTTGGACGTTCATGAGAAATCTTTTCTACAGGAGAAAATCGAGGAAATGGGGAGAAGCCCGACTCGGTTCCCTCTGTTACCTCATGTAAAATCAGCCATTCATCCGCGCCTTCATTTCGCGGACGGCCTCCTCGACGCCGGTGAGCAGGGCGCGGCTGACGATGCTGTGGCCGATGTTGAGTTCATGCAGGCCGGGCAGCGTGCGCACTTCGGCGATGTTCACGTAGCTGATGCCATGGCCGGCGTTCACCGTGAGCCCGCATTGCAGACCGAGGCGGGCGCCCTCACCCAGCCGCGCGAATTCCCGCGCGCGGGCGGGGCCATGATAAGCGTTGGCATAAGCTCCGGTATGAAGCTCGATCCAGGGCGCGCCGAGCTGCGCGCCCAGTTCGATCTGGGCCGCATCCGGGTCGATGAAAAGGCTGGTGGCGATGCCGGCCGCGTTCATCGCCCCGATGCACGCCTGCACCCGGTCGCGATTTTTAACCACGTCCAGACCGCCTTCGGTGGTGATTTCCTCGCGGCTTTCGGGCACGAGGCAGACGGAATCCGGCTTCAGCTTCAGGGCGAAGTCGATCATCGCGGGCGTGCAGGCCATCTCGAAGTTGAGTCGCGTCGCTATCGTCTCGCGCAGGCGCCACACATCGCGCTCCTGGATGTGCCGGCGGTCCTCGCGTAGATGCACGGTGATGCCATCAGCTCCCGCCCGCTCGGCCAGCACGGCAAATGCCACCGGATCCGGCTCCACCGGGCCGCCAGCCGTGGCTGCAGCCTGCCGGTAGCGGGCCTGCCGCAGGGTGGCACAGTGGTCGATATTAACGCCGAGAAGGAGCATGGGAGGGGAAATGTGGCACAAAGGGGGAGGCCAGGAAAACAGGAAAATGCGAGCCCGGATGAAATCTGCTTCCGGGGGTCCCCGCTTCCCCCTTCAATCCCCGCGTGCCGTCCACTCCGCCCAAGAAGGAAAACCTGCTGATCAACCTCGTCTGCAACATCGCGGTGCCGACGTTCGCGTTCATGAAGCTGAGCACCGACGACCGGCTCGGGCCGCTCTGGGGCGGATTGGTCGCGCTGGCGTTTCCGCTCAGCTACGGCCTGTACGATTTTGTCCGGCGGCGGAAGGCCAACTTCATTTCCCTCATCGGCATCGCGAGCATCATGCTCTCCGGCGGTCTTCTGCTCGGCAAGGCCGGCGGGTTCTGGTTCGCGGTGAAGGACGGCGTGCTGCCGCTCGTCATTGGCGCCGCCATGCTCGCCACGCTGCGGACGAAGAACCCCCTCGTGCGGGAATTGCTCTACAACGACCAGATCATCGACGTGGGCCGAGTCGATGCCGTGCTGGCCGAGCGCGGCCAGCAGCCCGCCCTCACGCGGCTGCTCACGCGCACCAGCCTCTGGCTCGGCGGCTCCTTTGTCGTCAGCGCCGGCCTCAACTTCTGCCTCGCGCGCTACCTGATCAATAGCCCCCCGGGCACGCCGGCGTTCAACGCCGAGCTCGGCCGCATGCATGTGCTGAGCTGGCCCGTGATCGTCCTGCCCAGCATGGTCGTGATGATGTTCGTGTTCTGGCGCCTCGTGGCAGGACTGAGGCAACTGACTGGCCTGACGACCGACGAAATTTTCCGAGCCCCGGAGCCGAAGGCCTGAGCCGGGCTCGGGACCGCTCGCTCAGCGCTTGCTCTGCTCGACGCTGGTCACCTTGCCATTGGCGAACGTCACGCGGATGACCTCGTCGATATGCGTGCGGTAGACATCCTGCGTGATGGGTTCGTGATAAACCACGTAGCCGCCCGGAGTCTGCACAATGACCCGGTGCCAGCCGGCCCAGGCCTGGCCTTCGTATTGCTGCCAGTACGTCCGGTAGACCCAAGTGTGATGGGTGCCATCGGCCGTCGCGATCTCGCGTTTGTCATCGGGATCCCCAAGGGCGATGTAGACCATGTCCTCGGAGTCACCCGGGTTGATCTTGCCCCGCTCCAGACGCTCCTGAGTCTTGGGGCTGAGGGAATTGTAGACGTCGGACTTTTCCTTGGCACGCGAGTGAAACGTGTCACAGCCGGCGAGGCAGAAGGCGGCGGCGAGCGCCGCGAGGGAGAGGAATGCAATGGGCTTCTTCATGAAGCCCCACCGACCGCCAATTCGCCTTTAGGTTCGCTGTGCGATCGGCACGTATTCGCGTTTCACGGGCCCGACATAGACCTGCCGCGGGCGGTAGATGCGGCCCTTGGGATTGGAGGCGAGCTCGCGCCAGTTGGCGATCTGGCCGGGCGTGCGGCCGATGGCGAACATGACCGTGAACATGTTCATCGGGATGCCGAGCGCGCGCATGATGATGCCCGAGTAGAAATCGACATTCGGGTAGAGCTTGCGGGAGACGAAGTAGTCGTCGTGCAGCGCGGCCTGCTCGAGGTTCTTGGCGATGGCGAGCAGCGGATCCTTGATGCCGAGCTTGTTCAGCACGTCGTCACAGGCCTTGCCGATGATCTTGGCCCGGGGATCGAAGTTCTTGTAGACGGCGTGGCCGAAGCCCATCAGGCGGTTGCTCTTGCTGCCGGACTTGGCCGCCGCGATGAAGCGCGTGCCGTCGTCGCCCTCGTCGTGGATCGCCTGCAGCATGTGCATCACGGCGGAGTTGGCGCCGCCGTGCAGCGGGCCGGAGAGTGCGCTGATGCCCGCGGAGATGGACGTGAAGAGGTTGGCGGCGCTGGAGCCGACCATGCGCACCGTCGAGGTGGAGCAGTTCTGCTCGTGGTCGGCGTGCAGGAGGAGCAGGAGATTGAGCGCCTTCGCGACCTCGGGAGCCGCGACGTAGTCCTTGTAGGGCTCCGAGAACATCATGTGCAGGAAGTTCTCGCAGAACGGCAGGTCCTGCTTCGGGAACACATACGGCAGGCCACGCTGGTAGCGGTAAAGCATCGCGCCGATGGTGCGGACCTTGGAAATGGCCATGGCCGCGGCGAGGTCGAAATTCTTCAGGTCCTTCTCGAAGTCGTTCGTCGCCAGCTCCGGATAATGCGCGGCGAGCGAACCCACGATGGACGACAGCATGGCCATCGGCGGCGCACCCTTGGGGAAGCCCTCGAAGATCTTCTGCATCTGCGTCTCGATGGCGGCGTTCTTGCGCAGAAGCAGGCCGAATTCCTTGCGCTTGGCTGCATTGGGGAGCTCGCCATAGATGATCAGGTAGGCGGTCTCGACGAAATCGCTGTGCTGCGCGAGCTGCTCGATGGGATAGCCGCGGTGGCGGAGGATGCCGTTGTCCCCGTCGAGGAAGGTGATGGCGCTCTCGCACGAGCCCGTGTTGCCATAACCCTGGTCGTAGGCGATGTAGCCCGTCTCGGCCCGCAGGCGACGGGTATCGATGGCCTTTTCCCCTTCGGTGCCGGTGATGACCGGAAGGGGGTATTCCTTGTCGTCGATTTTCAGCGAGGCATTGGCCATGGGGAGAGGAGCGAAGCTAAATCCGGGCCGCTTGCAAAGGAAAGATGCCGGCCAATGTCGCCTTTTGGGCAGGAATAAGGCCGCTGCTCCGAATCGGTTAGGGAAACTGCAGCGGTGGTCTGCCCCTTGTAGGGGCGCCGTCAAGCAGCGCCTCTATCTCTTGGCTGCGACAGCGGCGAAATTCCGGTAGATCTGCAGGCCCTTGGCCTGGCTTTTCTCCGGGTGAAACTGCGTGGCAAAGCAGCGCCCACGCGCGATGGCCGCGGTGAACGGGCCGCCGTAATCGCACTCCGCCAGTACGAGCGCAGGGTCGGCCGGCGCGCAGTAAAAGCTGTGCACAAAGTAGAAGGCTTCGCCCTCCGGCTTGAGGCCGGTCGCCAGGGGCGAGCGGGGCTGGACAAAACGCACCGTGTTCCAGCCCATGTGCGGGATCTTAAACTCCGGCGGACGCTGGAAGCGCACGACCTGGCCGGGAAAAATCCCGAGGCCGGTGACGTTACCCTCCTCCGAATGCTCGAACAGCGCCTGCATCCCCAGGCAGACGCCCAGAAACGGCCGGTCGGCCGCGATCCAGTCGCGCACGGTGGCATCGAGTTTCGCGGCGCGCAGAGCCGCCACGCAGTCGCGCAGCGCGCCGACGCCGGGCAGCACCAGACCCGCCGCGCCGCTCGCGGCGATCTCCTCGGGCGTGTGCACGACGCGCGGTGACACCCCGACGGCCTCAAGGGCCTTCGTGACGCTGCGGAGGTTGCAGATGCCGTTGTCGATGACGGCGACAGTGGTGGGAGCGGAACTCATGAATCAGGGGTTAAACGATCTAACGCCGGCGCGATGAAAGTAAACACCGCCCGCGATGACGGCACTATGGGGTGGCCTGGACCGGCGGATCAGTCCTATCCTTCTCCCGCAAATATCCAGTCGCATTCAACTGCTCTGATGACTCTCCCCTCTCCCTGGATTCCCGGCCTGTTCTTCGCGCTATCGGAAACGGTGATCGGCCGGGTCCGCCGTGCGACGAAGGCCAACTACACGCTCAAGGATCAAAACTCCCTGCGGTTGCTGGGTATTGTGATCTGGTCGAGTATCGCGCTGGCCGTGCTCGCGGCCTACTTTCTGCCTGCCGCACGCGTGTCGTACTACCCGCGCTACTATCTCGCCGGGCTGTGTCTGTTTGTGCCTGGCATCGCCCTGCGCTGGTATTCCATCTGGATCCTAGGCCATTTCTTTACCGTGAACGTCGCCATTGCCTCGGACCACCGGCTGATCGAGACCGGTCCTTATCGCTATCTCCGGCATCCGAGCTACACCGGCGCCCTCCTGGTCTTTGTCGGGCTCGGCCTCTCCATGGGCAATTTCGTTTCCGTGGCCTTGATGGTCATTCCGGTCTTCCTCGTTTTCCGACGGCGCATGGCCGTCGAGGAGCAAGCCCTCGTCGGAGCCTTCGGCGATACCTACCGCGCGTACATGCAACGGACCAAACGGCTGGTGCCGTTTGTCTATTGAGAGCTAAATTTTCCCCTTGGTCGAGGGCAGCAGGTCGGCGGCGCGGGGCTCGATCTGGGTGGCCATGTCGAGCGCGCGAGCCAGGCACTTGAAGATCGCCTCGGCCACGTGGTGCGGCTCCTCGCCGTACACCAGCTGCACATGCAGGTTCGCGCCGAGCGCGTTGCTGAACGCGCGGCAGAATTCCTTCACGAGCACGATGTTGAAATCGCGCACGAACATCGTCGGCGCCTCCGCCTGATAGACCAAGTGCGGCCGGCCGCCCACATCGACGGCGATGCGCGCGAGCGACTCGTCCATCGGGAGCAGGAAAAAACCATAGCGCTTGATGCCGACCTTGTCGCCGAGCGCCTCCTTGAAGGCCTGGCCCAGCACGAGACCGACATCCTCGACGGTGTGGTGATAGTCGACGTCGGTGTCGCCCTTCGCCTTCACGGTGAGGTCAAACAGGCCGTGCTTGGCGAAAAGCGTGAGCATGTGGTCGAAGAACGCCACGCCGGTGTCGATCTTGCCCACGCCGCGACCGTCGATCGCGAGGGTGAGCGCGATGTCGGTCTCGGCCGTCTTGCGGGTGACGGTCGCTACGCGTTGGGAGGTGCCTTTAGCCATGCGTCGAGGGTTTCGTTGAGAACCAGCATTTCCTGATCGGTGCCGACGCTGATGCGGAGAAACGGGGCGGTCAAGGCGTGGCTCGGGAAGTGCCGGACGAGGACTTTGCGGCTGCACAGGAAGTCGTAGGCCGACTTGGAGACAGCGGGGCCGGTTTCGCCCCGGAGATTTTTCGGCTCCGTGAAAATGAAATTCGCCTGCGAGGGATAGGTGAACCAGCCGCGCTTTTCGCCCAGTCCGCGCACCGCGGCGTCGCGGGTGGCCTGCACCTTGGCAATGACCGTGGCATAATAACCCTGGTCACCCAAGGCCGCGAGCGCGGCCACCTGGGAGAGGCGGTTGACGTTGTAGCTGTCCCGCACTCCGTCGAGCAGGCCGGTGACCTCCGGGTGAGCGAGCGTGTAGCCGACGCGGATGCCGGCGAGGGCATAGGCCTTGGATAGCGTCCGCACGACCACGAGGTTGGGATGGCGCGCCAGCAGGGACACGGCGTTTTCCCGCGCGAACGGCGCGTAGGCCTCGTCCACCACGAGCAAACCGCGGAAGCCCGCGAGCACGCGCTCGATCTCGGCGTTGGCAAAACCCACCCCGGTCGGCGCGTTGGGCGACGTGAGGAAAAACACCCGCGCCGCCGAGGCCGCGATGCGGTCCACTGGCAGCCGCATCGTGCGGTCGAACTCGATCACGCTGGTACCACCGTTCTCGATTCCGACCAGCACGGGATAAAGCGAGTAGCTCGGCAGGGTAAACCCGGCCGCGGCCTCGGGCGCGCAAAAACAGCGCACGAGCAGATTGAGCAGGTCGTCAGAACCGTTGCCGATGCAGACGTTTTCCGCGCGCAGGCCGTGCAGCGCCGCCACGGCGGCGCGGAGGGCGGAGCTTTTCGGGTTCGGATAAAGCCGCAGCGACGCACCGTCCTCGCCGATCTCGCGTCGCAGTGCCTCCGCCACCCGCGGGCTGGGCGGATAGGGGCACTCGTTGGTGTTCAACTTCACCCAGCCGGGCTCCGTGGGCTGGAGGCCGGGCGTGTAGGCGTGGAGCTTCGCAATGTGCGGCAGAGCGAGGGAAGAAATTTTCATGTAGGAACCTGCGGGCAGGCAATGTAGGGCGTGATGAAGCCGGCAACGCGAGGCATCGCCTGCCAGCAGGTTCCTACAGGGTGCGGATTTTCACCGAGCGGCCGTGGGCGTCGAGCTGTTCCATCGCTGCAAACGCGGCAACGACCGGCTCGCCGCGGCGCACGCTGCCCCGGGTGTATTTTACGACGCTGGTGCGGCGGACAAAATCCGTGACGCGCAGCCCGCTGAAAAAACGTCCGGCCCGGCCCGTCGGCAGCACATGGCTGGGGCCGGCGGTGAAGTCACCCAGTGCGGTCGGCGTATAGTTGCCGATCATGATCGCACCCGCCGTTGTGATGGCCTTCGTGAGCCGTTTCGCTGCTGCATCACCCACGAGCAGTTCAAGGTGCTCGGGCGCGACGTAGTTGGCGACGGTGGCGGACTCCGCCAGGGTGCCGACCTCGACGGCGAGGAAGCCCTCGGTGAGCACACGCTGCGTTTTCTCGGAGCGCTTGATCAGCCGGAGCTGGGACTCCATCTCCTTCAGGATGGCGGTGATGATGGCGGCGGACGTTGCGACCAGGTAGATTTTCTCCCGGCCGGAGCCGTGCTCGGCCTGCGCAAGCAAATCCGCGGCGGCGAAGTCGGCGCGCGCGCTGTCGTCGGCGATGATCATCACCTCGCTCGGGCCCGGCAGCGAATCCACGCCCACCGTGCCGAAGACCTGCCGCTTCGCCTCGCAGACGAATGCGTTGCCCGGCCCGAAAACCTTGTCGACCGCCGAGATCGTCGCCGTGCCGTAGGCCATCGCGCCGATGGCCTGGATGCCGCCGATGCGGTAGACTTCGTCCACACCCAGCAGCTGCAACGCGGCGAGCAGCTCGCCCGCAACCCTGCCCTCGGCATTGGACGGTGTGAAAACGGCGATCTCCGGACAGCCGGCGATCTGCGCGAGTGTAACGGTCATCAGCACCGTCGAGACCAGTGGCACCTGCCCGCCGGGCACATACACGCCCACGCGCCGGATCGGGTCAAATTTCTCGCCCACCTCGGCGCCCTGCGGATTCTTGGCCGTCCAGTCCTTCGCGAGGCCCCGGCGGTTGAACGCCACGATGCTGTCACGGGCGGCGACGAGCGCGCGGCGCGAGGCGGTCGGCAGGCGTTTCGCCGCAGCGGCGAGTTCGGAGGGCTTGAGGCGGAAATCACGCGGGCGGAGCTTCGCGCCGTCAAACTTCGCCGCGTAATAGGCCACGGCCTCGTCACCCCGCGCATCCACGTCGGCGAGGATGGACGCGACCTGCGCGGAAAAATCCCGGGAGACAGCCGCGCCGCGGCAGAACGCGGCGAGGTCGGCATGGAAGGTCTTGGAGCTGTAACTCAGTGTGCGCACAGAGCGACCACCGTGGCAGGTCTTGGGACCTGACGCCAGCCGGAAGGTGGCCGTCAGCCAATCGAGCTGGCTTAAAATTCGTCCGGACAAGCTCCTGCGGGATACCGCCGCCGGCGAAGCCGGGCCCGCAATCAGCGCTGCAGGAACGAGGGGATGACAAAAAGGCTGCCGTCGAACTTCTCGTTCACCGTCACCTTTTCAAAATTCACCGTGACCGAGCGCTCCTTGCCATCGGCCTGCTTGGTCGTGGTGATGACCTTCTTTGGAAAACGGATGCCATCGGCCATCAGTTCGCCTTCCTCCCGGATGGAGCCGCCCTTTTCCGTTTCGGTCAGCACCAGCCTGCCGGTGGCTTGGTCAAAGTAGCGGACGAAGGCGATGCCCGGCTCGTGACGGAAGGCGAGTTTCTGGCAGGCGACCCCGTTCACGGTGGCCTCGCCGAGATCCTCGATGGTGCCGCCGCGCAGCTCGAGGCCCCGGTAGAACGAAAGATTTTCCCAGGTGTTGGCCCGGAGCGCCTTGATTTCGATTCCCTTGAGCAGGTCCATGTTCCAGCGCCGGACGTCCTTGGCATCCTGCACCCGGTGCCAGGCCTCGAAGTTGTCGAGGGCCGTGATCTCGATGCGCTGCTCCACCACGTCGCCCACCTTCTTCTCGGACGTGGCCACGATGCGCTGCTGGTAGGGTTTCTGAAAGATGATCTCCACCACGGCCTCGACCGGTTTGGGCCCCTCGGGGGTCTCTTCGGTGGTGACCAGCGAGCCGGTGTAATGCACGGATTTCACGGCATTGAGCGCGGCATCGGGGCCGAGATAGGCGCGGGCCTTGGCGATGACGGCGGCGGTGTCGCCGCGCGCACTCGCCAGCGCACCCGACAGGGCCAGGAGGGAAACGAGCAGGAAACGGGGGGTCTGGGTCGTCATGAAATAAGCGTGTGAGGGGGTGTTTTCATTCTGAAAACGCGAGCCGGCATCGCAATGGCAAAACTCGTTTCCTACTCCCATTCGATGGTGGCGGGCGGCTTGGAGCTGATGTCGAGGACGACCCGGCTGACGCCGCGAACCTCGTTGGTGATGCGGCTGGAGATTTTCTGCAGCAAGTCGTGCGGCAGCTTCGCCCAGTCGGCGGTCATGGCGTCGATGCTCTCCACGATGCGCAGGGCGATGACGAAATCGTAGGTGCGCTCGTCGCCGAACACGCCGACGGTGCGGACCGGCAGAAAGACGGCGAACGACTGCCACACCTTGTAGTAGTAACCCGAGGCCATCATCTCGTCCTGCAGGACGGCGTCGGCGTTGCGGAGGATCTCCAGCTTTTCGGCGGTGATGTCGCCCATCACGCGCACCCCGAGACCGGGACCCGGGAACGGCTGGCGCCAGACAACCTCCTTGGGGAGGCCGAGCGCGGCGCCGACGGCGCGCACCTCATCCTTGAAGAGCTCGCGCAGAGGCTCGACCAGCTTGAGCTTCATCCGCGCGGGCAGGCCGCCGACGTTGTGGTGGGTCTTGATGAGCGACGCGGGATTATTGCCGATCGAGACGCTCTCAATGACGTCCGGATAGAGCGTGCCCTGCCCGAGAAAGTCGGCGTGACCAATGGACTTGAGGGATTTTTCGAACACGGCGACGAAGGTGCGACCGATGATTTTGCGTTTCTTTTCCGGCTCGGTGACACCCTTCAGCCGGCGCAGGAACAGCGCCGATGCATCCACGACCCGCAGGTCGATCTTGAAGTTCCGTTTATAGAGCGACTCGACGTAGGCGCGCTCGCCCTTCCGCAACAGGCCGTTGTCCACGAACACGCAGGTGAGCTGCTTGCCGATGGCCTTGTGCAGCAGCGCCGCGGCCACCGAGGAATCCACACCGCCGGAGAGCCCGAGGAGGACGCGCGACTTGCCCACCTTTGCGCGGATGTCCGCCACGGTCTGCGCGATGAAATCGCGCGTGGTCCAGTCCTGCTTCGCCCGGCAGACGCCGAGGAGGAAATTGCGGATCATGTCCACCCCGCGCTCGGTGTGAAACACCTCGGGATGGAACTGGATGCCGTAAAAGCCGCGCTTCGTGTCCTCGATGGCAGCGAAGAGCGAATTTTCCGAAGTCCCGATGGCGGCGAACCCGGGAGGGAGCTTCGTCAGTTTGTCGCCGTGTGAATTCCAGACCCGCAGCTTGCGCGGGAGTTTGGCGAAGAGCTTGCCGGGTTTTCTGATCGTGAGATGGCCGTGGCCATATTCGCGCGCCTTGCTGTGGGCAACATGGCCGCCGAGAAAATGGCCCATCAACTGGACGCCATAGCAAATGCCGAGCACCGGCACGCCCAGCTCGAAAATGGCGGGATCCGGGTGCGGGGCGGTCTTCGCGTATACGCTCTGCGGGCCGCCGGAGAGGATGATGCCGACGACGCCGTCCGCGCGGAGCTTCGCGGCGGGCGTGGCGAAGTGGTAGATCTTCGAGTAAACCTGACACTCGCGGATGCGGCGCGCGATGACCTGGGTGAGCTGGGAACCGAAGTCTAGGACGGCGATGGTCTGTGGCATGAGCGGCGAGGAAAGGGAACAGCACAACTCAGACCGAGGAGCGACCGCAAGAGCGATTCGCAACCGCGCAACGGAGCGTTCCCAACCGGCTTGTCATCCGGCCGGCAGAAAACCTGGTTGAACGGGCTGACGCCTTCTCGATTTTTCCCGGACGCACATCCGCGTTACCAGGCATTGAGCGGCGCAGGTTGGCCAACGGAGGTGTCCATGGACTCGGACAAAGGCGGTTCGGGCCGGGCCGGTTGCCCTTCGGGAGAGGGAAGGCTCCACGTTATATCCGCGTTACCTGGCTACCTGTATTCCCCTCCTCCATCTGCAAAAAATTGGCGTGCATTTTCGATTGTTCCACTCAATCCTGCCGGATGATCCAGCCATGCACGAGTTCACCGAGTTCCCAATGAGCCGAAAGTTTCCACACATCGTGCTGGCAGTGACTCTGGCGCTGAGCCTCGCGGTTTCGTCGTTTGCACAAACCATCGTCACTTTTAGCAGCCTGAGCGCGTTCAACACGGCCATTGGCCCAGGTTCTGTGACCGTCGAGGATTTTACATCAGTAAACCATTTTCCGATTACCACCGGCGTATTGAACTCCCTGACCAACCTGCCGGGCATCGGGATCGCGCCCGGTACAATCCAGCCGGGGGTCACCTATTCGACCGCAATAGGTACGGGTAATTTCTTTAACATCGATCTGGGTGGGGGCTTCACCAATGGCTTTCTGGACTCAGTAACCGGAGGCGGAGCGCTGACCGTAACATTCAATGCCCCGGCCAGGGCCTTCGGCTTCGATACCAATACTTTCATGGGCACTTCATTTGCCATCACGATCAATTTCAACGCCGGCTTGCCCTACAACAACACGATTGGAATTTCGAGCTCCACCCCGGT
Organism: uncultured Opitutia bacterium; assembly: GCA_903902745.1. Classification (GTDB taxonomy): domain Bacteria; phylum Verrucomicrobiota; class Verrucomicrobiia; order Opitutales; family Opitutaceae; genus CAIUWA01. Next base: position 106,837 of record CAIUWA010000018.1, read on the forward strand.
ATTTTACGGCTTTCAAAGCAACGCCAGCAACATTACCTCGGTCGTAATCCTTGGCAGCAATGTCACCGATACCTTCGCGATCGACAACTTTCGGTTCACGAGCGTCCCCGAGCCCGGCACCGTCTGGCTGCTCGGTGGTGGTCTCGCCGCGTTGGCCGTGTTGCGCCGTCGCCGGCAGGCCTGAGGAGATCTCACCGGTGGCCGCGACCCAAAGGTCGCATATTTCCCCGCCCCTCCGACTTCCGTCGTCTGTCTTCCGTCTTCAGTCCTCCGGCATCCGTCCCCTGACACCCGTCTCCCGCCCAGCGCCCTACTTCCCGCTGCCCATCATCTGACGGGCCATGTTCATGGTATTCTTCATCTGGTCCATCCGGCTGGCCTGGGATTGCCGCAGCGCGGCGACCTGCTCCGGGGTAAGGAAGGCGGCGGCACGGTCGGCAATCTGGCTCTGCATCTGTTGCTGGTGCTGAAAAAAGGCATCGAGGGCCGGGCCGTTCAGCGCGGCCTGCGGATCGTTCGTGGGATCGACAATGTCACGGGAGCTGGCGGCAAAATCCCGGCGCGTCTCGGTTATCACGGTGGCCAGCGCGCTGGATTGCTCCGGGCTCATCTGCTGGCCGGAGGCGGCGAGACTGGTATTCAAGGCCGTCACCTCGGCGCGCAACGGCTGCTGGACGAGATAGTCCTGGTACGTGGCGTAGGCGGCTGGGTCGCTAAAGAAGTCGCGGATCCTGGCGTCGACGGCCGCGTTGGCGTCCTTGATCTGCTGCCCGACGGCGGCTCGCTCCTCGGGAGTCTGGTTGCCGGACATCATTTTCAGCCCGATTTCCGTCGTGTTCATCTGCTTCTCGGCCAGCAGGCCGATGAAACGGGCGCGGTCTTCGGGGGAAAGTCCGAGCTGGGTCATCAAGTCGGCGAACTTGCGCTCCAGGGCCAGCTTCTGGGACCGGGCCATCATATCGCGCATGGCGGGGTTGTTCATCATGGACGCGGCAAGGGCGCCAAACGAAGGCTTGGCCGGCTCGGCCGGTGCGGGTGCCGGAGCGGGCGGCGGGACAGCGGAGAGCTGCTTCTCCAACTCGGCGACGCGCGCGCGCAAGGCGTCATTCCGAGCCTGCAAAGCCTCGGCCGGAGCAACCTGAACCGCCTTCGCACGCAGCTGCGCGACCTCGGTCTCGGCGTTCACGAGACTGCGCCACTGCTGCGCGGCAAAATACGCGAGCCCGGCGCAGCCGAGAGCCAAAATCGCGATCACGATCGGTGCAGCCTTGGACGATCCAGCCTTGGGGGCGTTGTTCATGAGGGGCAGAGGGGTGAATGCTGGGAAAACTAAGATCCCAGCCTAACCGCCCACCCACCATAGACCAAGAACCAACTCCATCTCTCTCCTAGAACGCCTGGAAGGTCACGGCACCAAGGTATGTCCCGCCCGATAGGCAGCGAGACCCGCGCGAATCGCATCACGATTTTCTTCGCTGCGGAATGGTACTGCCGGATTGAGGGCGGCTTCTGCCGCCTGCAACTGCGGGGTGGCGTGGGCCTGCGTGATCCATTTTGTAGCCAGTGGTGCGGCACGGCTGTCCGCGACTTGAAACCAATCCATCAATGCCAGCGCTGCCGCTTGGTCCCCGATCTGCGTCAAGGTTGTGAAGGCGAGCGTGTGGGTCCGGCTCCCCTGCGGGTTTTTGTTCAGTGCCTCAGCCAAGGGCGGCACGGCGTTTTTCGTGGCTACTTTCGTTAGCGCCCACACCGCCGCGTCCCGGCGCACGTCATCTTGACCGTCCCTCGCCGCCGCTGCGGGTACCGGACAGCTTCGCCGAGTTGTTTGACCTGTCGTCCGCCGAGAGGAACACACTCCAGCAGGCGATTGATCAAGCGCGCCAGCAAATCGACCAGCTCACGACGGCCAACGCGAACGTGACATTGGCAGATGAACTACCCGACACCCCGGTCGCAGCGGAAATCGCATCTTCAAAGGTCTGGTTGTCCCGGATACCGGGCTGGATCGACCACCAGGTCTTGACGGTCTCACCGTTCTGCCAAAGCAGGTAGCGGTCCCATTCATCGCCCGGGTTGTAGCGATTCTTGAATTCGAAGCGGAAGGCATCCGGGCGGACGAAGGCGGTGGTGAAAGGCTTGATGTCCGTCCGCTGCCCACGGGACTCAAAAAACACGGTCCGGACCTCGCCTTCGTCCTCGTAGGACCGGGCCTCAGCGTAAGTCGCGAGCATCCCCGCGTAGATATCCGGGCCGGACAACAGCGTTTCCGCACCGCGGCAGAGCGCCGCGCAACCGAGGAGGAGTAGAAGGCCTTTCTTCATCAGGGGAGCGGAGGATGCCCGGAGCCAAGCGCGGCGCCCTCCGAAAGGCGAGCCCGCAGGAATCGGCCGACGGTTCAGAACTTCAGGCGGGTGTTCTGGTGCTGGCAGCGGGGACAGGGGCACAGCTCAGTCCCGGCGGGGGCGGTGTAGAGCTGGTCGCAGCGGATGCAGTGGAAGACGGTCTTGCGCCGCTCCAACTCGAAGCGCCGGTGTTCGCGGCGGTCGTAATAAAGCCACAGGCTGAGAAACACCGCTGCCACAAGCAGGCAGTAGATCACGGTGCCAGTGGTGAGGTCGAACATGGGTGGAGGGTCGAGAGCGAGGGACGAGGCAGCAGGAGTCGGGAGGACGGTGGACCGGAGTCAGAAAACTTCGCACTGAAGTCAAAAGGCACGTTGGAGGAATTGTCATTCCAAGCAAAGCGGGGAATCAGGCGCCCTGGAGAGAGGCGTGACGAGGTTCAAACTAGAGCATCCCGGCGAGGCGACTATCCATCGGAAGACCGGCCCTGTTATTTCGAGCGAAAGGACAAAACAGGAACCTGCTTTTGCCGCCCATTTGTCGCTCTTCGGCCTCGGCACTTCCGAACTGCTGATTGTCCACATCTGCCGAGGTCGCCCACTGGGCAGGGCGACTTCAGCGAAGCCGTTTTTTGCGAGTGAACATACTGACGAGGACGACACCGAAACCAAGCAACGCGACCGTCGAGGGCTCGGGAACGGTCGAGAACTCCGCGCCCCAAATATTGCCGGAACGCAGCGGGGTGGTGAGAGTTCGGAGCAAAGTGCCGGTCGGTGAATACTGGAGCAAGGGTTGCGAGGCGCTGTTGGGTACGTACCAGAAGGTGTTGGTCGAGGGCTGATAGGCGAGCGAGCCGCGCTCACTCACATGGGGAAACTGCGAAAGGAGGGTGCCGCCAAGGCTGTACTGATAGATTTCATTCGGATCGGAAAGCCAGAGCGTGTTGGTCACCGTGTCGAAGGTGATGCCCATCACGTCAGTGGGCGTGGAACCCGGAGTGGACGAAGGAGTGGTGAAGAGCAGTGAGAGATTCGACCAGTTGGCGCCGCCCGAATAAACATTCACAACGCCGCCGCCGGTCCAGCCCAAGGTAAAATTGGCCGTGGCGCTGGCTGCACCGTCGAGCAGTTCACCGTTGCTCGTGCCGCTGCCCGGCGAGGTGTTGCCCGTGGCGGCACCCGTCAGAGGATTGTATTCCGCGGCACCATTGTTGGAAATATTGTTGATCCAAATGGTATTCCGAACGGCGACGGCGTAACCCCCGCTGCTGGAAGTCGCCGAAAAAACAAGATTGCCCGTGGTCGTATCGATGGCCTGCAGCGAACTGCTGTCGCCGTTGGTGAGGTACAGGAGGGACTGACCCTGGGCCTTGGCGAAAGGCGCAACACCGAACATGCACAGGAAAAACAGCCCCAGCATCAAGGCCTGCCCGCCAGCGATTTTCGGGCTGCCCGGCTCAAATGACTGTGAATCCCGCGAGGCCATGACGGTGGCTACATTTGTTTCTCGCCAATTATTTGCGAGTAGAATCCGAAGGTTTTGCCTAGGGGTCTCCCGGGATATGCGACGTCATACCCTGACGGTTTGCAACGACCCACGTCGTATCGAAAGCGCGATGCGCGGTCCGGAAGGTATGGAACGGCATCGAGTCTATTTCGGGGTGGCCGCGGATCTGAAGGAAGGAAGGCGCCCGCATCCTCGACTAGTGTCCGTTCCTTGCGCAGATTCCATCCCGTGTCTTTTCGTGGTCGCCCTTTCCTCTTCCGTCGGGCGGTTCTTTCACTCGCTGCAGTCCTGCTCTTACCGGTCGGCAGCCGGGCGGAGAATCGCATTCCGATCGAGGGGAAGGTAAACGGCACTCCCGTCCATCTCGCATTTGATACGGGGTTTGGGATCGGACTCGTGCTCTTCCGCAGTGCGGTCGATGAGTTGGGGCTGAAAATCAGGCCATCGATCGCCGGGGCCAGTCTCAAGCCCGGTGAAGCGAGGCTGGGGCTCACCGAGCCGGTCCGATTTGAGATGGAGGGGAAATCCTTCGATGCCGTCCCATTCGCGGTGCTGGAGGAGACTCCGTCCTTCCTGCCCTCCGATATTCAAGGCGTGGCCGGCTGGCCGCTGTTCAAGGACTACATCGTGCTGCTGGAACTCGCCGACCAGAAGGCGACGGTCGGGCTCGAGACCGTACCGGCTGAAGCGGCAGACTGGCTTCGTCTCCGCCTGCGGGCCGATCACGACAGCCTGTGCGTGGAGTTGCCCGAGATCGCGGGCGCACCGGGCGGCCTCGCGTTGGTTGATACAGGCGATCCCGGCGGCGTTAGTCTTTCCGCCGAAAAATGGCAGGCATGGAAGGCCGCCCATCCGCGGCAGCCGGTCACGTTTTCCGCGAACTACATGCCGGGCTCCGGGCTCGTGGCGACGGAGGAATCCTGGGCTGAGAAATTATCGCTAGGCGGGCTCGTGCTGCACCACGTGGTCGTAAGGCAGTGCAATGTGACCCAAGCGAGCGCGGGCGGCCCGGGGTATGTGGCCTCGCTGGGCCTGGCGGCGCTGGGGCGACTCGACCTCGTGATTGATGGCAAGGCCGGGGTGGCTTACACGCACGCGCGCACTGAACCTCCAGCGGCCTTTCCGCACAACCGGCTCGGCGCGGTGTTTGTGCCGCGGGATGACCGAAGCGATGACCTGGTCGCGCACGTTGCGGCCGGGAGTCCGGCGGCCCGTGCGGGTATTCGCGACGATGACCTGTTGCTCGGCATCGATCAGCGCGACCTCACCCACTGGCGCACCCATCCCGAGCTGCTGCCGCTCCGGAAATACTGGGAGCAAGCCGCCGGCACCAAGGTCGTCCTCACCGTGAGACGCGGCACGAAAACTATCAAGGCAACGGCCAAGCTGAAAAATATCCTGGGGCCATAGCGGAAGACCCAAAGCGATCGCCGGAATCGGGCCGAGGCTGGTCATCGATTCCAGTCGCGGTTCGAGATATCAGACATGGAATTTGAGACAGGCCTTTCGCCAGAGTGACGAACCGGGCGTCCACAAGGGACACCACTACGCTCGCATGGCGCGAACAGCGGATGCGCCCTACCTTCTGCCTTCCCCGTACTATAACGTTTACCTTTCATAATCGGAATCCTTTCTATTGGGCCAGACCGACTCTTCCGGCGGTTTGAGAAACCGGGATCACGTCATACCCCCTATGAAAACGTCACTCCAAAATCTGTTGCTCGTCTTTGTTGTCTCTTCTGCCGCCGGCTTGGCGGCGCAGCCGGTCGCCGCCGCCGCGCCTGCCCCCTCCACCCCGCCATCGACGAAGGCGGACGCCGTTCCCCCTGGGATCCAATACGCTCCGGCAAGCCAGAAGACACCGCTCGGCACGACGTTTGTCGATTGGGACTCCCTCGCAGTCCGGATCACGCCGTCGGGGCAATCCCGGTCGGTTTTCGACAATCCCACCCCGGTCCTCGAAAAATTCGAAATGCACATCACGACGCTGAATGGCGGCATGACGTCGCATGCGCCGCATCACCACGCCTGGGAGGAGATGCTCCTCGTCAAGGAGGGCGAAGTGGAGGTGTCGATCAACGGCAAGCTGCTCCGCGGCGGGCCCGGGGCCTTGATCTTCTACGCGTCGAACGACGTCCATAACGTTAAGAACGCCTCGGCCGACAAGCCCGCCACTTATTACGTGATGAATTTCTACACGGACCTCGTCCACACCACCGCCGACAAGCCGGCCGCCGAGCAGGCCGTGCCAGGCAAGCTCCCTTCCGGCGTCATCGACTGCAACAGCCTGCCGCCGACGCCCACGCCGACCGGCTCGCGCGTCACCGTGGTCAATTCGCCGACCCTCACCTTCCCCATGCTCGGGAGCCACATCACGACCCTGAATGTGGGGCAAACCACGATGGCCGATATGATCGACTCGGGTGACGAACTCTTCATCGTCAAATCGGGCACGCTCGAGGTGAAGGTCAACGGCGTCACGGCCCGGATGAAGGAGGGTTCGTTCTTCTATTGCGCGCCCAACGACAAGCGGACCCTGAAGAACATCGGCACGACGCCGGCCAGCTACCACGTCATCAAGATCTTGTCGGCGAAAAGCCCGAAATAAGCGGGGCGGCGATCCTCGGCGGTCATGCCCTACCCCGGAAAAAAAACGTGCCGAAGTTTCCTTCGGCGCGTTGGGCTGGTTAAATAGAACGACCCTTAGCTCTTGGCCTCGGGAGCCGCCTCAGGCGTCGAGGCGACGTCGGGAGTGGCCGGAGCACCGGATTTCACGGCCTTGGCCTGCTTCGCCTTGCCGGACTTGCGGCCCTTCGACTTCTTGTAGCCGACGTCGTCAGCCTTCACGAACTCGATGAGGGCGACCTCCGCGGCGTCGCTCAGGCGGGCGCCGAGCTTGTAGATGCGGGTGTAGCCGCCGTTGCGGTTGACGAACTCCTTGTACTTCTCGTTAAAGAGCAGTGTGACGGCCGTTTCGTCGCGCACGTCGCTGAGCGCAAGGCGGCGGAGGTGGAGGGCGTCCTTTGGATCGGTCTTGGCCGCGGCCTGCTTGGCCTTGGTGATGACCTTCTCGATGAAGGGACGCAGGGCCTTCGCCTTGGTCAGCGTGGTCTGGATGCGACCGTGCGTGATGAGCGAGGTCGCGAGATTGGAGAGCATCGCGCGGCGATGCTCGACGGTGACGCCCAGGGAGGCGTGATGTTTGCTGTGGCGCATTGGATTTTGGTTTTAAGGGCACCCGATCGGCAATCCGGTCGCAGCGTGGGGCGACAGCGGACGGCGCGAGTGCCAGTTGGTGGAAAAATCACAAATCCCAAAGTCCAAACGCCCAAGACGGCGAGCCGGCAGGCGGAATGGATTGGGATTTATCTGGAGTTTGGCTGGTGGAATTTGGCGTTTCCGGTGCAAGGCACCGGTCAGGCTTCCTTCTTGGTGTCGAGGAGGCGCTCGTCGAACTTCATGCCGAGCGAGAGGCCGAGGGCCTCGAGCTTTTCCTTGATCTCGTTGAGCGACTTCTTGCCGAAATTGCGGTACTTGAGCATCTCCTGCTCGGTCTTCATCGCCAGCTCGCCGACCGTGGTGATGTTGGCGTTGTTGAGGCAGTTCGCGGCGCGAACGGAGAGCTCGATCTCGTTGACCGACATGTTGAGGAGCTTGCGGAGCTTGTTCTGCTCCTCGCTGACCTCGCTCTGCTGGCTCTCGAACTCGAAGGCCTCCTCTGAAACGCGGTCGAACACGTCGAGGTGGTGCTTGAGGATGGAGGCGGACTGCTTGAGGGCGTCGTCGGGCGTGATGCGGCCGTCGGTCCAGATCTCAAGGATGAGCTTGTCGTAGTCGGTGATCTGGCCGACGCGGGTGTTCTCGACGGTGTACTTGACGAGGCGCACGGGAGAGAAGAGCGAGTCGATCGGGATGACGCCGATGGCCTGCTCCTCCTTCTTGTTATCGACGCCAGGGCAGTAGCCGCGGCCGGTCTTGATCTCGATCTCGGCCTCGAACGAACGCTTGCTGTCAAGGGTGCAGATGAGCTGGTCGGGATTAACGACGGTGATGTTGGCATCGGCCTGGATGTCGCCGGCGGTGACCTTGCCGGTCTTGGTGGCCTTGATGAGGAGCGAGACGGGCTCGCGCTTCGTGGAGACGAGGAGGACCTTCTTCAGGTTGAGGACGATGTCGGTGACATCCTCGACGACGTTGTCGATGCTCTGGAACTCGTGGTTCACGCCGTCGATCTTGATCGACGAGATGGCCGCGCCCTCGATGGAGCTGAGGAGCACGCGACGGAGGGAGTTGCCGATGGTATGGCCATAACCGGCCTCAAAAGGCTCGGCGATGAACTTGGCGTAGGTGGACGAGGAGCCTTCCTCGACCTTGGTGAGCTTGTTGGGGAGTTCGAACTTTCCGAGACGTTTGGGCATGGGAGGAGGATTTGGCAGTGAGCGGGAAGGTGGGAAATGAAGGACGGAACAAAGCGGATCAGAAGCGCGAGTAGAACTCGACGATGAGCTGTTCATTGATGCCCTGCTCCATCTCGTCGCGCGTGGGGAGGCGGACGACGGTGGCCTTGAAGGCCTCGGCGTTGAGGGTGAGCCAGCCCGGAACGGTGCGGATGCGGTTTTCCTCGAGCTGGCGCGTGGCCATCTGGCGGGAGGCGGGCGTGTTCTTGACCTCGATCTCATCGGCCGGCTGCACGTTGTAGCTGGAGATGTCGACCTTGTGACCGTTCACGCGGATGTGGCCGTGATTGACGAACTGGCGCGCTGCGGCGCGGGTCTTGGCCAGACCGAGGAGGAAGATGACGCTGTCGAGACGGGTCTCGAGGAGCTGGAGGAAGCGCTCGCCGGTGACGCCGCGCTCGCGCTTGGCGATCTCGAACACGCGGCGGAACTGGCGCTCGAGCAGACCGTAGATGTAACGGAGCTTCTGCTTCTCGTTCAGGCCGACGGCGTATTCCGAGAACTTGCGGCGGGACTTGGGGCCGTGCACGCCCGGGGGATAATTGCGGCGTTCAAACGCCTTGCCTGAGCCAAGAATGAGCTGGCCGAAGCGCCGGCTGATGCGGGTGGTGGGTCCGAGATAGCGAGCCATGGTGGTAAGAGGATAAGTGGTGGGTGACGGGTGTCAGGCGCGGCGCGATTAGACGCGACGGCGCTTGCGCGGACGGCAGCCGTTGTGCGGGATCGGCGTGACGTCGACGATGGAGGTGATCTCGAGGCCGATAGCCTGGAGGGCGCGGATGGCGCTGTCGCGGCCAAGGCCGGGGCCGGAGACGCGGATGACGACATCCTTGAGTCCGTGGGACATGGCGTTGCGGGCGGCATCCTGCGCGACGACCTGCGCGGCGTAGGCGGTGGACTTGCGCGAGCCGCGGAAGTTGCACTTGCCGGCGCTGGACCAGGCGATGACGGCACCCTTGCCGTCAGTGATGGAGACGATGGTGTTGTTGAACGAGGCGAGGACGTTGACGACCCCGGAGGTGACGTTCTTGGAGCCCTTGGCCTTGCGGACCTTGATGGTGCCCAGCTCCTCCTTGAGGAGATCCTCGGCGGTGGGCTGCTTGGCGACGCCGCCAATCATCTCGACCGGCTTGTCGGAGGCCGGCTTGGGGGCGGCCTCGACCGGCGTACCGGAGGCAGCAGCAGCGGCAGCGTCGGCGGCAGCCTTGAGGCCACGGGCCTTCTTTTCGGCGGGCGTCGCAGCGACGGCGGTTTCCGTGCCGGCGGGAGCGGGCGCAGCGGCCTTGGGGGCCTTTTCTTTTTTCGGAGCGGACTTTTCTTCGGCCATGGTGGTAAGGGATTAAACTTCTTTGGCCTTCGTGACACCAACGGTCTTGCGCGGGCCCTTGCGGGTACGGGCGTTGGTGCTGGTGCGTTGGCCGCGGACGGGCAGGCTGCGACGATGGCGGATGCCGCGGTAGCAGTTGATCGCCTGCAGGCGCTTCAAGTTGGCGGCGATCTCACGGCGGAGGTCGCCCTCGAGCACCCATTTGTGCTCCGTGATGAGATGGAGGATCTTGTTGAGCTGCTCCTCCGTGAGGTCCTGCGCCCGCATGTTCGGGTTGAGACCGGCTTCCTTCACGAGGAAGTCAGCCCGGGTGGGACCGATGCCGTTGATATAACGGAGGGAGTACGCGACTTTCTTTTTCGCGGGGATTTCTACACCGAGGAGACGAGGCATGTTGGATTAGGTTGAGATGAGAAGGTTGGAAGTTGGAAAAAAGTGAGGGAGAAAAATAAAGGGAGAAAAAATCAGGTGGCTGTGGCGTGGACCGGAGCAAGGATCGGGCGCGGGATGGTGAGGATCTCGGGTCCCTTCTCGGTCGTGAGCACGGTGTGTTCGAAGTGGGCGGAGGGTGAACCGTCCGCGGCGACCACGGTCCAGCCATCGGAGAGCATCTTGGTCCGGTAACCACCAAGGTTTACCATGGGTTCAATCGCGAGCGTCATGCCGGCCTTGATCCGGTCACCTGAATTTCGGCGGCCGAAGTTGGGAATCTGCGGCTCCTCGTGCATTGAGAGACCGACCCCATGGCCCACCATGTCGCGGACGACTCCGTAACCGTGACCTTCGACGTGTCGCTGGATCGCGCTGGAGATGTCGCCGATCCGATGACCCACCCGGGCCTCAGCGAGACCAAGGCGGAGCGCTTCCTCCGTTACCCGCAGCAATTGCTGGATGGCCGGGGCGATCAGCCCGACGGGGACGGTGACGGCGTTGTCGCCAATGTAGCCCTCGTGCTCGACGACAATGTCGAGCGAGACGATGTCGCCATCACGCAGAATGCGCCGGAACGATGGAATGCCGTGAACGACCTCCTCATTGACCGAGATGCAGGTATGAGCCGGATAGCGACGCGAACCGATCTGGTAGCCGTAACAGGCGCTGCGGGCGCCGTGACGGGCGATGGCCGCGCGGCCTGCCTCCTCCAGATCCTGGGTGCTGATGCCGGGCCGGACGAGCGCCTTCAGTTCCTGAAGGACGTTCGCCGCAATCGCACACGACTCGCGCATGTGCGTGATCTGCCGGTCATTCTTGATCGGAATCATGCAGCGCGGTCGCAATCGGCCGCCTCGAAAAGGAGGCCGAGCGTGCGGTAGTGCTGGACGACGGGCGCGAGCGCCGGAGTGGCGCTGCCGGCAAAAACGGCGCTGAGCGCCTCATCCCGGGCATCGAGCCATTCGTCAAACACCATGGCCTGGAGCAGCGTAGCCGGGAAGTCCGTGAGGACGAATCCCGCATCAGGTTTGCGCGTGAAGAACCACCGGCGCAAAGGCGCGAGGGCGGCTTCATCAGCCGCGCCAGAGGCGCGGCGACGCGAAATCTCCCCCCGCATCAAGCCGGTGGGAGAGACGTGCTCTAAATTCAAAGAACGCACCTGGTTTTTGACAGTTTCCGGCAGGGAATCCGCAGAACCGAGGATAAGGAGCTTCGTTTTGGCGGAGACGCCGAAACGAGAAAAGAGGTCGTTGATGGCTGCCATTGCCACCGGAGTAAAGAACTTATTTGCCCGCCAAGTGGCGGAAAAGGGCGATCCCGACGCCGAGGAGCAGCAGCCCGAGCATGGGCAGGGCGACTTTCATGACCGCCTCGGAACTGAGGGCCTCGCCGGTCATACCGGTCGGGTTGCCGCTTCGGGCGCGAATGCGGCCCTTCTTGAGGAAACCATCGTAGTGCCGCTGGAGCAGGAAAGTTTCGACCTGGCGCATCGTATCGAGGATGACGCCGACCGTGATCAACATACCCGTACCGCCAAAGAAAGAGGCGATGCTATACTGGATGTTCATCGAGTTATAGAGCAGGTCAGGCATGACTGCGATAACCGTGAGAAAAATCGCACCCGCGAGGGTCAGGCGCGTCATGATGAAGTCCAGGAACTGCGCCGTGGGCTCACCCGGTCGCACGCCGGGGACGTAGCCGCCATACTTCTTGAGGTCGTCGGCGATCTGGATCGGCTTGAACATGACGGACACCCAGAAATAGCTGAAAAACATGATCAGCATGGTGTAGAGCACATAGTAGCTCCAGTGACCGCGCGCCAAGGCGTTGGAAAAATCGATGAGATACTTCTGGTTAAAATAAGCGCCGACATAGGACAAAATCTGCTGCGGAAAAAGCAGAATGGCCTGGCCAAAGATGACGGGCATGACGCCGGAGTAATTGACCTTGAGCGGCAGGAACGAGCTCTGGCCACCCATGACCTTGTTGCCGACAACACGCTTAGCGTACTGCACGGGAATCTTGCGCTGCCCCTGCACAACCATGATGACGCCCATGGTCACGGCAAAAAAGAGGAGGATCATCACCGCAGCCTGCGGCAGGCCCATGCTCGCCCCCGTGCCGACGGGCCGGACAAACATATAATAGGTGTCGCGGGCGGCGCTGGGAATACGGGACAGGATGCCGACGGTGATGAGCAGCGACACGCCGTTGCCAATACCGCGCTGCGTGATCTGCTCACCGAGCCACATCATCAGCATCGTGCCGGCAGTCATGATCAACACGGACTGGGAAATGAACCAGAAGCCAGGATCCATCACGATGGCGCCATACTTGTTGATGTCGTAGCCATGCAGGGCGGGCAGCTTGCCAGGATTTTCCAGGGCCAAAATCGTGATTGTGCCCTGGACCAGACAGATGAGCACGGTCGCGTAACGCGTGTACTGGGTGAGCTTCTGCCGGCCGACGTCGCCCTCCTGCTGGAGGCGGCTGAGCGCGGGGACCACCGCGGTCATGAGCTGGAAGATGATGGACGCACTGATGTACGGCATGATGCCGAGGGCTCCGATCGCGCCGTTCGAGAGCGCGCCGCCCGTGAACATATTGTACATGCCGATCAGCCCGCCGGCCCCGGTCGAGGCCTGATCCCGGATGAAATCCTGAAGGTGCAGCGGATTGATACCCGGCAGCGGAATGGAAGCCGCGACCCGGGCGATGAACAACATCGCCAGCGTGTAGAAAATCCGGGAGCGCAGCTCGGGGATTTTCAGTGAGTTCGTGAAAGCAGAGAACACAGTGGTAAAAGTGCGGGGTAAGAAAGGACGCCTCAGGCCACAATGGCCTGGCCGCCGGCCTTCTCGATCTTGGCCTTGGCCGACTCGGAGAACTTGGCGGCGGTGACCTTGAAGGCACGGCCGATTTCACCGTCACCCAAAATCTTGACGAGCTTCTCACCCTTGCGGATCAAGCCGCTGGCCGCGAGAACCTCGGCGTTGACGTCTGTGACCTTGGCGTCAAGCGACGCGAGGTCGCCAACATTGAGGACAGCGATCTCGGTGCGATGCTCGTAATTGTTGAAGCCACGGTGCGGGAGCTTGCGGTAAAGGGGCATCTGGCCGCCCTCGAAGCCGGGGCGGATGCTGCTGCCGGAACGGGCCGACTGGCCCTTGCCGCCGCGGCCGCTGGTCTTGCCGTGGCCGCCGCCTTCGCCGCAACCGACGCGTTTCTTGCGGTGCACAGCACCGGCTACGTTCTTGAGTTCGTGAAGTTTCATGGAGGTTCCTATGAGGCGCCCCACCCCGCGCACCGCGCGGAGCAGGACTCGGATTCTATTGCTTGGTTAAACCGTGGTCGCGCGGAGCTTCGTGATGTCCGCGGAAAGGCGGAGCTGCAGGAGCGCGTTGACCGTCGCATTGACGACAGCGATATGGTTGTTCGATCCCATCGACTTGGTGAGAACGTTCTTCACGCCCGCCGCCTCGAGCACGGCACGGACGCCACCACCGGCGATGAGGCCAGTGCCGGGCGAAGCAGGCTTGAGGAGCACGCGGCCGCCATCGTAGACGCCGAGGACATCATGGGGGATGGTGTCACCCTTGAGCTTGACGTGCACCATGTGCTTGTGGGCGTGGGCGGTGCTTTTCTTGATGGCATCGGGCACTTCGTTGGCCTTGCCGTAGCCGACGCCGATGTTGCCCCGCTGGTCGCCGACGACGGCGAGGGCGGAAAAGCTGAAGCGGCGGCCACCCTTGACCACCTTGGCGCAGCGGTTGATGAAGACCACCTTTTCGACCATGGCGGGCGAGCCGTCGGCATTGGGCGGGGCGGGCTTGTTGCGGTCGTCGCGGCGAAACTCACGCCGCGGGGCGCGATGGGGACGCTCGGAGGTGCGCTCCGGTGCAGCCGCGGGCGCGGGGGTGACGGGAGCGGACTCGGGGGCGGGAGAAACGGTTTCAGTGCTCATAGGCGATGGTTAGAATGCGAGTCCACCCTCACGGGCGGCGTCGGCGAAGGCTTTGACCTTGCCGTGGTAGAGGGCGCCGTTGCGGTCGAAGACGACGGCGGCGATGCCGGCGGCCTTGGCCTTGGAGGCAAAGGCCACACCGAGCGCCTTGGCGCCGGCGAGATTGGCCTTGAGCTTCTGCTTGCGCAGCGACGGATCGAGGGTGCCGAGAAACACCAGCGTGGCGCCGGCGTCGTCGTTGACGGCCTGCGCGTAGATGTGCTTCGTGCTGAACTTGACGCTCAGGCGCGGGCGAACGGCGGTGCCGTTGACCTTCTTGCGGATGCGCCAGCGGCGTTTCTGGAGGAGACTGGCTTTGCGAATGGTATTCACAGGGAGTTTTAAATTTGAGTCCTGAAACTCGGTTAGGCGACGGTCTTGCCTTCCTTGCGGCGGACGCGTTCGCCGACGATGCGGACGCCCTTGCCCTTGTAAGGCTCCGGCGGATAGTAACTGCGGATCTCGGCGGTGACGGCACCGACCAACTGCTTGTCGGCCCCCTCAACCTTGAGCTTGGTCTGCTCAGTGACGGTGATCTTGATGCCCTCGGGGATATCCATCAGGATCGGATGCGAATAGCCCAGCGCGAGGTCGAGCTGCTTGCCCTTGAGGTTGGCCTTGAAGCCGACGCCCTGGATCTCGAGCTCCTTGAAGTAGCCGACGGACACGCCCTTCACCATGCCGGCGATGACCGAGCGGACGGTGCCGTACATCGCCTTGGCAAAGCGGCTGGTGTCCTCGGAGGGGGCGACGATGACCTTCTTGTCGGCCACGGAAATCTTCACCACCGGCGCGAACGTCTTGGTGACTTTGCCCTTGGGGCCCTCGACGTGGACGGTGTGGTCCTTGATGTCGACCTTGACCTTGTCGGGGATGGGAACGGGTTGTTTGCCAATGCGGCTCATGGTGGGTGGCGGGTTTACCAAACGTTGCAGACGAGTTCGCCACCGGCCTTGTTGCGGCGGCAGTCGGAGTCCTTCATCAGGCCCTTCGAGGTCGAAAGGATGCTGATGCCAAGGCCGTTGAGCACGCGGGGAATCTCGGTGTAGCGCATGTAGAGACGGCGGCCCGGCGTGGAAACACGGGTGAGGCCGGTGATGGCCGGCGCGCCGTCGACATACTTCATTTTCACCTCAAGGGTCTTGTGGCCCTTGGCATCGACGCCGTTGGCGTGACCGGCCACATAGCCCTCGGTCGTGAGGATGGCGGCGAGGCCTTCCTTGAGATTGGAGTGCGGGATGATACACACTGCAAGGCGCGCCTTGCTGGCGTTGCGCAGGCGCGTCAGG
Source organism: uncultured Opitutia bacterium (assembly GCA_903902745.1). Lineage (GTDB taxonomy): Bacteria > Verrucomicrobiota > Verrucomicrobiia > Opitutales > Opitutaceae > CAIUWA01. The sequence continues at coordinate 122,193 of CAIUWA010000018.1, forward strand.
AAATCACTGATCGGGTCGGTCATGGTGGATGTTTTTTAGGAGTGGCCGTGGGTCATATCCGATGCGCCGGAAGCGCATAAACCCCCGCGGCCGGGAAATGTTACCAGGAGGATTTGATCACGCCGGGAATCTTCCCGTTGAGCGCGAGTTCGCGGAACTGGATACGCGAGACCCCAAACTTGCCGATGAAGCCGCGCGGGCGGCCGCTCATCGAGCAGCGGTTGCGGATGCGCGTGGGCGAGGAGTTGCGCGGCAGCTTCTGCAGCTTCTTCTGCGCGGAGTAAAACTCCTCGTCGGACGTGGCCGGATTGATGAGGATGGCCTTCAGTTCGGCGCGCTTCGCCTTGTATTTATCGCTGAGCTTGATGCGCTTTTTGTTACGCTCGATGGCAGAGGTCTTGGGCATGGTGCGGAAGGTTCGGGTTTAGGCGGCGTTGGTCTTGGGAGCGGCGGTGGGCTCAGTCCGGCGGAAGGGCATGCCGAGCGCCTTGAGCAGCTCGCGTCCTTCGTCGTCGGAATCGGCGGTCGTGACGATGGTGAGGTCGAGGCCCATGGTCTTCTTGACGTTTTCCAGGGTGATCTCGGGGAAAATGGCAAAGTCAGTGATACCGAGGTTGTAGTTGCCCTGGCCGTCGAACTTCGGGGAAACGCCGCGAAAGTCACGGATGGTGGGCAGGGCCACAGCCAGCAGGCGGTAGAGAAACTCCCACATGGCGTCGCCGCGAAGCGTGACGTGGCAGCCGACGATCTGATTCGGCTTGAGCTTGAAATTCGATATGGCCTTGCGGGTCTTCGCAAGGACGGGCTTCTGGCCGGCAATGATGGCCATGTCGCGCGCGGTGTCGGCGATCTGGTTCTTGTCGGCCTCGGCATCGATGCCGGTGTTCAGGTTGATCTTCACCAGCCGGGGCACCTCGTGCTTGTTCTTGTAGCCGCGGCTCTGCACCAGCGCAGGGACAACCTGCTCGATGTAGAGTTTTTTAAGGACGGGAGTGTAACTGCTCATTTTAAGGGCGGCCGGGTTTGCGGTCCGGAGGCGTTGAGAGTGGTTAAGAGAGTGGGAAAAGGTTCAGTAACGCAGGCGGTGGACGGGATTGGCAAGCGCGCAGTGGCTCAGGCCGTGGCCGGGGCCGGCTTCCGGCGTTTGCTCGCGTCGAACACGGTCTGGAGCATGAGGTTGGAGACGTGCACGGAGCCTTCGCGCTCGGCAATGGTGCCCTGCGGATGCTCCTGGGACTTCTTGAGGTGGCGCTTGATCATGGCCACGCCCTCGACGCGGACGCGCTGCTTGGCCGCGAGGATCTCGAGGACCTTGCCCGACTTGCCCTTCTGGGAGCCGGCGATGACAACGACGACGTCGTTGCGTTTGATATGAAATTTCTGGGCCATGTTAGAGAACCTCCGGGGCGAGCGAAATGATCTTCATGAAGTTCTTCGCACGCAGTTCGCGGGCGACGGGACCGAAGATGCGGGTCCCCTTCGGGTTGTTCGTCGCGTCGATGATGACGATCGCATTGCTGTCAAAGCGCAGGTAGCTGCCGTCGTTGCGGCGCACCGCGGCCTTCGTGCGGACGACAACGGCCTTGGCGACCTCGCCCTTCTTCACGGTGGCGTCGGTGGTGCTTTCCTTGATGTGGACGGTGATGATGTCGCCCACGCCAGCGGTGTCGGTGATCTGGCCTTTACGGCTGATCATCGCGGCACGGCGGGCGCCAGTGTTGTCGGCGACTTCGAGAATGGAACGCAGTTGGATCATGGCGGGCCTCCTGGGAGGTTGGGATTAAAACGACGGATCAGGCCGACGGAGCGGCCGTGGGAATGGTGGTCTTGGTGGGAACCTGAGCGGCGACGTCCGCCTCGGTGATGGCGACAGCGTCGGTGGTGACGGCGTGCTCGACGACATTGAGGACGCGCCAGCGCTTCAGGCGGCTGAGCGGGCGGGTCTCGGTGATCTCGACCTTGTCGCCGACCTTGGTCTCGTTCTTCTCATCATGGACGTGCACGACCGTCTTGCGATTGATGATCTTGTGGTAGAGCGGGTGCGGCGTCTTGTAAGGGATCGTGACCTTGATGGACTTGTCGCCGGAGCGGCTGGTGACAAAGCCGATGATGGTCTTGCGCGTGTTGCGCGAACCGGGAGTGGTGGAGGACATGGCGGTGATACGGGTTGGGCCGGGCGCGCGTTAGGCGGCCGCAGGCGCTTTCTGGTTTTTCTCGCGCAGGAGGGTCTCGAGGCGGGCGACGTCCTTGCGGAGCACGCGCAGCTCGTGGGTTTTCTCCACCTGGCCCGTCTGCTTGCGCAGGCGGAGTTGGAGGAGCTTTTCGCGGGTTTCGCGGAGCTTGGTGGTGATCTCGGCGGGGGCGAGTTCGCGAATTTCTTTCGTGGTCATGGCGGGCAATGCGTTAAAGGAGAGAAGAGCCTCAGACGACCGCGCCCTCACGGGCGATGAACCGGCAGTGGAAGGGCAGTTTGGCGTCGGCGAGGCGGAAGGCCTCCTTGGCGATGGTGGCGGACACGCCACCAAGCTCGAAAAGCACGGCGCCGGGCTTGATGACGGCGACGTAGTATTCAACCGGGCCCTTGCCCTGCCCCATGCGCACCTCGGCGGGCTTCTTGGTGACGGGCTTGTGCGGGAAGACGCGGATCCAGAGTTTCCCCTTGCGCTTGAGGTGGCGCGAGATGGTGACGCGCGCGGCCTCGATCTGCTGGCCGGTCATCGGGCCGCGGGTCAGCGACTGGAGGCCGAATTCACCGAAGGAAAGCGTGTTGCCGCGCTTGGCATTGCCGGCGCGGGAACCCTTCTGGGACTTGCGGTATTTGGTGCGGGCGGGAGCGAGAGCCATGGGACGTTGTTCCTAGTTTAAGTTCGTGCGACGCGCGATCAGGCGGCGTCGGCCTCTTTTTTGCAGATCCAGCATTTCACGCCGATCTTGCCGTAAACGGTCTGGGCCTCGGAGAAGCCGTAGTCGATGTTCTCGCGCAGGGTGTGCAGGGGCACGCGGCCCTTGCGCTGCCACTCGCGGCGGGCGATGTCCGCACCGCCGAGGCGGCCGGAACACTGGATGCGGATGCCCTCGGCACCGAGCGCCATGGCCATCTCAACGGCCTTCTTCATGGCGCGGCGGAAAGCGATGCGGCGCTCCAACTGGAGCGCGACGTTCTCGGCGACCAACTGGGCCTCGATCTCGGGCTTCTTGACCTCCTGGATGTCGAGGAGGATTTCCTTGCCGGTCAGCTTCGCGAGCTCGTCCTTGATCTTCTCGATCTCCTGGCCCTTGCGGCCGATGACGATGCCGGGGCGGGCGGTGTAGATCTTCACGCGTACGCGGTTGGACGCGCGCTCGATGAAGATGCGCGGCACGGAGGCCTGCTTCAGCTTCTCCATGAGCTTGGTGCGAATCACCTGGTCCTCGAGCAGCAACTTGGGAAAGTCCTTTTTGGTCGCAAACCAGCGGGACTGCCAGTTGCGGCGGACAGCGAGACGGAAACCGATCGGATTGGTCTTTTGGCCCATGGGGAAATTAGTTGGAGTTGCCGTCCGAGAGGATGATGCGGATATGGGACATTTTCTTGCGGCGGGGCATCGCGGTACCGCGGGCGCCGGCCTTGAAACGTTTCAGCACGGGGCCGTTTTCAACCGTCGCGCTCTTCACTGTCAGGCTGTCGGCCGAGAGGTTGTTGTTGTTCTCCGCGTTCGCGATGGCGCTCTTCAGCGTCTAGGCGATGAGGCGCGCGGACTTGCGCGGGATGAGCGTCAGAAAATCGACGGCCTCCGCGGCCTTGCGGCCCTGGATGGTGCGGACCACTTCGCGCACTTTCTTGGGCGACATGCGCGCGTAGCGGGTGAGAGCTTGAACTTCCATGATGGTGTGATTCCGGTTGCGGCGGCAGCGGTGCACAAAGCGCCCTGCCCTTTTGAAGATTTCGGTGCGGTTAAAGGTTAAATTTCTTTGCGCGTCAGGCCGCCGTGCGACTTGAAGTTACGCGTCGGGGAGAATTCGCCGAGCTTGTGGCCGACCATGTTCTCGGTGACGTAGACGGCGGTGAAGATCTTGCCGTTGTGCACGCTGAACGTGTGGCCGATGAAGTCGGGCGTGATGGTCGAGCGGCGGGACCAGGTCTGGATGGGCTTCTTGGCGCCGCTTTTGACCGCCTTCTCGATTTTTTCGAGCAGGTGGTAGTCAACGAAGAAGCCTTTTTTGATGGAACGTGCCATGGTGCGAAAATGCCGGGGTTATTTCTGGCCGCGCGGCTTGCGACCGTTGTGATGGACGATGATGACGCTGTTCGAGAGCTTCGAACGGCGGCGCGTCGGGAAGCCCTTCGCGAGCTGGCCCCACGGGGAGACGAGCTGCTGGCGACCGCCACCACCCTTGGACTTGCCTTGGCCACCACCGTTGGGGTGGTCGACGGGATTCATGGCGACGCCGCGGACGTGGGGGCGGCGGCCGAGCCAGCGGGCACGACCGGCCTTGCCAAGCGACTGCTTGCTGTGGTCGCCGTTGCCGACCAGGCCGATGGTCGCACGGCAATTCGCGTGGACGAAGCGCAACTCGCCGGAAGGCATCTTGAGCTGCGCCTGGGTGCCATCGATGCCGATGAGCTCGACCGACGAACCGGCCGTGCGCGCGATCTGCGCACCGCGCCCCGGGATGAGTTCAACCGCGTGCACCTTGGTGGACGGGGGGATCAAGTGGAGCGGGAAATTGTTGCCGACGAGGAAATCGTTTGTCGTGGCGGTGTTGGCGGCGACGATGGACACGCCAACCTGCAAACCCTCGGGCGCAAGAATGTAGCGCTTCTCACCGTTGGTGTAGGCCAGAAGGGCGAGATGGGCGGTGCGGTTCGGGTCGTACTCGATCGCCTGGACCTTCGCCGGCATGTCGAGGATGCTACGCTTGAAATCGATGATGCGATAGCGCTGCTTGTGCCCACCGCCGCGATGGCGGGAGGTGTTGCGGCCGTTGTTATTGCGGCCGCCAGTCCGGTGCTTGGCCTCGGTAAGGCTGCGCTCAGGCTGCTTGGTGCTGATGAGGCCCACGACCTTGTTCAGGGACGTGAATCGTCCAGAGGGCGTGAGTGGGCGGAAGGAATGGATGGGCATGGGGGGATTTCTCCGGTTGCGGCGGTTGCGTTAGACCAGCTCGATTTTGTCGCCGGCTTTGAGGGTCACGATCGCCTTCTTGAAATCGGAGCCCACGCCGGGGCGACCGGTGCGGCTCTTCTTGTTTTTGCCGCGGTAATTCTGGACGTTCACGCGGCGCACGGTGACCTTGAAGGTCTGCTCGACGGCTTCCGCGATGGCATGCTTGTTGGCATACTTGAACACCTCAAAGGTGTACTGGCCCAGTTCGGAGCTGAGCTTGTTGGATTTTTCCGTGAGACGGACGAGCTTCAAAACATTGCTGGCATTCATCAGTTTTTCCCTCCGTTGACGCGGGCGATGATGGTTTCAAGGGCCTTGGTGCTCACGACGATCTTCTTGTACTGGCAGAGGTCGTGAGTGTTGAGCTTGGCGGCCTCCTGGAGGGAGACGCGCTCGAGGTTGCGCGAGGCGCGCGTGGTCTCGACCGCAAAGGGCGCGTCCACAAGGAGCACCCGGCCCTTGGGGGCGATGCGCGTGACGACCAGGTTCATGGCCTTGGTCTTGGCCGTGGGAGCCTCGAACTTCTCGATGACGGCAATCTCGCCGGCAACCGCACGGTCGAAGAGGGCGCGGCTGAAGGCGAGGTTCTTCACCTTGCCATTGATCTTCTTCGAATAGTCGCGGGGCTTCGGGCCGAACACGACGCCACCGCCGACCCAGAGGGGCGAACGGATGGAGCCGGCACGGGCGCGGCCAGTGCCCTTCTGGCGCCACGGCTTCTTGCCACCGCCACGGACCTCGCCACGGGTTTTCGTGGAGTGCGTGCCCTGGCGATTGTTGGCGTTGATGGCGACGACGACTTCCTTTACGGCCTGCAGGCCCTTGTCGCCTTCGAAGGTCGGCAGATCGGCGAAGTCCTGCTCGCGCGAGGTCGTGCCGTCGGAACTGAATACGGTAAGTTTCATGGCTGCTTATCTCCAGTTAGGAGGCTTTGACGGCCTTGGGCTGGCCCTTGATGGCGGAGCGAACGAGGATATCGTCGCCGTTGGCACCCGGGATCGAGCCCTTCACGAGGATGAGATTCTTGTCGGCGATGATTTTCACGACGCGCAGGTTCTGCATCGTCTTGCGCTCGGAGCCCATGTGGCCGGGCATCGACTGGTTTTTCCAAGTGCGGCCAGGAGTCTGGCGCATGCCGATGGAGCCGATACGGCGATGAAACATGGAACCGTGCGCCGCGGGACCGCCGGCGACGCGAAAGCGCTTCACCACACCTTGGAAGCCCTTGCCCTTCGAGATGCCAACAACGTCGATGAACTGGCCCTCCGTGAAGGCGGCGACGGTGACAACATCCCCGACCTTAAGCGTGGGAGCCGCCGTGAGGCGGACCTCGCCCAGCACGCGGGGCGCGCTATCGAGGCCGGCCTTCTTCGCGTGGGCGAGTTCGGCCTTGCTCGTGTTTTTGGTCTTCTTGGTCGAGAAGCCAATCTGGACGGCGTGGTAGCCGTCCGTTTCAAGAGTCTTTACCTGGACCACAGAACAGGGTCCGGCTTCAACGACAGTGACAGGGACCAAGACGTTTTGAGCGTCGTAGACCTGTGTCATGCCGATTTTTTTTCCGAGAAGCGATGAGATCATGGGCTAAGCGGTAGGTGGAAAGTTTTCCGTTTAAGAACCTACATTAGTCGAAACCTGGCGGTGCCACGAAGGGCACACAGGCAGCTGCTAACGTTGGAGTTAAGAGTGAGTCTTAGACGTTGATGGTGATGTCCACGCCGGACGGGAGGTTGAGTTTCTTGAGTTCGTCCACCGTCTGGGCGGTGGGCTCAATGATGTCGATGAGCCGCTTGTGCGTGCGCGTCTCGAACTGTTCCATGGACTTCTTGTCGACGTGCGGCGAGCGGTTCACGGAAAGCTTTTCGATGCGGGTGGGCAGCGGGATTGGGCCGGAAACGCGGGCGCCGGAGCGCTTGGCGGTTTCGACGATCTCCGTGGCCGACTGGTCGATGACCCGGTAGTCGAAGCCCTGGAGTTTGATGCGGATGCGTTGGCCTTTCATGAGCTAAAAAGAACGAGGGTTTAGGAACGAGCCGGGCCCTTGGCGGTGGACTCGACGATTTTCTGCAGGAGCGAATTGGGCACCTGTTCGAAATGGGATGGCGTGATGCCGGCACTGGCGCGGCCCTTGGAGAGCGAGCGGATGTCGGTGACGTAGCCGAAGAGGGTCTCGAGCGGAGCCTGCGCATCGATGATACAGGCGCCCGCTTTGTTCTCCATGCCGTTGATCCGGCCGCGGCGACGGTTGATGTCGCCAATAAGGTCACCCTGATATTCCTCGGGGGTGGTGACCTCGACACCCATGATGGGCTCAAGCAGGATCGGGCTGGCCTTCTTCATCGCGTCCTTGAACGCGAAGATCCCGGCCATCTTGAACGCCATTTCGGACGAGTCGACCTCGTGGAAGGAGCCCTCGGTGATCTTGACAATGATGTCGACCACCGGGTGGCCGGCGATGACACCGTTGTTGGCGCCTTCCTTGATGCCCTCGATGGAGGGCTTGATGAATTCCTTCGGAATCGATCCACCCACGGTCTCGTTGAGAATCTCGATACCCTTGCCCTTTTCGTTCGGCTCGATCGTGAGGCAGACGTGACCGTACTGGCCCTTCCCGCCCGACTGGCGGATGAACTTGCCCTCGCCATCGGCGTGGGTGGTGACCGTCTCACGGTAGGCGATCTGCGGCTTGCCGGAGGTGGCCTCAACCTTAAATTCGCGCTTCATGCGATCGAGAATGATCTCGAGGTGAAGCTCGCCCATGCCGGAGAGAATGGTCTGGCCGCTGTCCGGGTCGGTGGAGACGCGAAGCGTCGGATCCTCGGCCACCAGGCGCTGAAGTGCGGTGCCCATCTTCTCTTGGTCGGCCTTCGTGTTCGGCTCGATCGACATCGAGATGACAGGCTCGGGGAAGGACGGCGGTTCGAGACGAATGTCGAAGTCCTCATCACAGAGCGTGTCGCCCGTGATGACTTCTTTCACACCGACAAGCGCGCAGATGTCGCCCGAATAGGCCATGTCAATTTCCTCGCGGTCCATCGCGCGCATCAGCACGAGACGGGAGACGCGTTCACTGCGGCGGGTGCGGGGATTGTACAGCGCCGTCCCCTTGTGGACGATGCCAGTGTAGACGCGGAAGAAAACGATTTTGCCAACGAATGGATCGGTCCAGAGCTTGAAGGCGAGTCCGGCCATCTTGGCTTTGTCATTCACCACGGCCTCAACCGACTTGCCGTCGCTGTCCTGGCCGGTCATCGGCGGGACATCGATCGGACTCGGCAGATAATTAACCACACAATCGAGGAGGCGCTGGATACCCTTCTTCTTGAAGGCGGAACCGGGGATGACGCCGCAAAACTTGATGGAGATCGTGGCTTTGCGCACGGCTAGCATCAGTTCGCTGACGGAAATTTCCTCACCGTTGAGATATTTGTCGGCGATGACGTCATCGAAGTCGGAAACCGCTTCAATCAGCTTCTCGCGATAATCCTTCGCCTCGGCCAGAAGATTGGCGGGAATTTCGGCGGTCACCGGCGCGAGACCGAGTGGATCCTTGGTCTCGTCAAAAATATAGGCCACCATCTGCACCAAGTCGATCAGGCCGCTGAAGCCCTCTTCCTTGCCGATCGGGAGGAACAGCGCGTGGGCGTTGCCCTTGAGCTTGACGCGAATGTCGTTGATCGCGCGGTGGAAGTCAGCTCCCACCCGGTCCATCTTGTTGATGAAGGCGATGCGCGGAACGTTGTACTTGTTCGCCTGGCGCCAGACCGTTTCCGACTGGGGCTGCACGCCGGAGACCGCATCGAACACGGCGACCGCGCCATCGAGCACGCGAAGTGAACGCTCCACCTCGGCCGTGAAATCCACGTGTCCGGGGGTGTCAATGATGTTGATGCGCTGCTTGATTCCCTTCCAGGGGCCCCAGGAGGCATTCCAGGCACAGGAGATGGCGGCGGCGGTAATCGTGATGCCGCGCTCGCGCTCCTGCTCCATCCAGTCGGTCACCGTGGTGCCCTCATGGACCTCGCCCATCTTGTGCACCGCACCGGAATAAAAAAGTATGCGCTCGGTTGTTGTCGTCTTGCCGGCATCGATATGCGCGGCAATGCCGATATTGCGCGTCCACTCGAGTGGGAACGGCCGGTCCTTGGAGTTGACCGGGGAAGTCTTGGCTCTGTCGGTAACGACAGTAATATTCACGGGAGAAGCAACGGCAGACATGGGCAGTGGGCTGGACTGGTTACCAGCGGAGGTGGGCGAAGGCACGATTGGCCTGGGCCATCTTATGGGTGTCTTCCTTCTTCTTCACGACGCTGCCCGTGTTGTTGTAGGCATCGATGATCTCCGCCGCGAGGGCGTCCCGCATGGTCGTGCCCTTGCGGCCGGTGGCCGCGTCAACAATCCAGCGCAACGCAAGGCTCTCCTGGCGCTCAAAGGAAATCTCCACGGGCACCTGATAGGTGGCGCCACCAACACGACGGCTCTTCACCTCGAGGCGTGGCCGGGCATTCTCCAGCGCGCCGAGCAGCAGGTCGACCGGGTCGCCCTTCTCGAGCTTCTCGGAAACCTTTTCAAACGCGCCGTACACGATGCGTTGGGCAAGGTTCTTCTTGCCACTCTTCATGATGACATTGACCAGATGCGCGACGAGCGGGCTGTTATAGCGGGCATCGGGATCAACGTGGCGTTTTTCGGCTCTATGGCGGCGTGACATGACTTAAAGGGTTTGGGGAAGGAACGGTTCAGGCCTTGGCGGCCTTCGGGCGCTTGACGCCGTACTTGGAGCGACTGCGACGGCGTTTTTCAACGCCGGTGGCGTCGAGGGTGCCGCGGACAATATGGTAACGAACACCGGGGAGATCCTTCACACGGCCGCCACGCACGAGAACAATTGAGTGTTCCTGGAGATTGTGGCCTTCGTCAGGGATATACGAAATGACCTCGTTGCCGTTCGTGAGGCGAACCTTGGCAACCTTGCGGATGGCGGAGTTAGGCTTCTTCGGGGTACGGGTCATGACCTGCACACACACGCCGCGGCGGAACGGATTGCCCGCCAAAGCCGGGGACTTCGACTTGATGCGCACCTTGCGACGGCCTTTGCGCACGAGTTGGTTGATGGTCGGCATGTGAAAACGAATGATGGAAAGGTGGGAAAAGAGACGAAAAGTGACGAACGGCCAAAAGCTCGGCAAGAACTTTCTGGCTGAAAGTGAGAAGATCGCAAAAGCCGGACGGTAAGACCGGTTTCGCGAGATGAAAAAGCGTCAGCGGCGGGAGCCGACAACGCGTGAAGGGAAAACGGAGAGGGTCGAAAGTCGCGGTTCGGAGGGGGAACTCAAGCAGAATTTTCAAATCGGACGCCAAAATCTCTTTCCCAGGGATCCCACAGGGAGGTCACCACCCTCCCCTTTGCGACAAAAAAACGCCCGGCCACTGAAGGCCGGGCGATAAACCACACGGAGCTAGGCTCAACATGTGCTTTTTGGCGGGAGGAAGGAAAACGTGGCCGGATGCGACGGAATGACAAGGAGATTTCAGATGTCGCCAGAGGAGACCGGCAACAAAAAGCCGCGGATTTTCATCCGCGGCTTTGAAACCTGAAGTAGGACAAACTGATGCGATTAGCCCGCTTCGGTTGCGGCCTTTGGTTCCTCGGCCAATTCCGCGCCAAACGGCAGGGTGATCTTGATGTTCTTGTATTTCGGCAGGCCGGTGCCGGCCGGAATCAAATGACCCATGATCACGTTTTCCTTGAAGCCCTTGAGCATGTCGACCTTGCCCAGCGTGGAAGCGTCCGTCAGCACGCGCGTGGTTTCCTGGAAGGAAGCCGCGGAGATGAAGCTCTCGGTCTCGAGCGAAGCCTTCGTGATGCCCAGCAAGATCGGCTCAGCCTCGGCAGGCTTACCACCGGCTTCCTCGATTCGCTTGTTGTCGACGAGGAACGCCGCGCGGTCCACCTGCTCACCCCAGAAGTACTCGCTGTCACCGGGATCGGTAATGCGCACTTTCCGGAGCATCTGGCGGATGATGATCTCGATGTGCTTGTCATTGATCGTCACGCCCTGCAGGCGGTACACCTCCTGCACCTGCGAGATGAGAAAGTCGTAGAGCGCGCTGGGCCCGAGGATTTCGAGGATCTCGTGCGGGTCGGCCGCACCTTCAGTCAGGTGCTGGCCCTTGTGCACAACGTCACCAGGTTGCACGATGATGTGCTTGCCGGTGGGGATCAGATGTTCCTCTTCCTGCGCAGTCTCCTCGTTTTTCACGACGAGCTTGCGCTTGCCGCGGACCGTGCCCTCGAAGGACACGACACCGTCGATGCGGGCCATCTCGGCGGCATCCTTCGGGCGACGGGCTTCGAACAGCTCGGCCACGCGCGGTAGACCGCCGGTGATGTCCTTGGTCTTCGACGCCTGGCGGGGGGTCTTGGCAAGCAGGGCGCCGGGAGTGATGATGTCACCCTCGTTGACCGCAATCTGGGCGCCGACCGGAATCGAGTAAGCCGCCTGCGGCTTGCCCTTTTCGTTCAACACCTCGATCTGCGGATTGAGATCTTCCTTATGCTCGATGACGACCGTCGCAATACGGCCCGACGATTCGTCGAGTTCGCGCTTCACCGTCACACCGGGGATCATGTCTTTGAAGGTGAGCGTGCCACCCTTTTCGGAGAGCACGGGCACGTTGTAGGGATCCCATTGCGCGAGGACGGAGCCCTTCTCGATCTTCTCGCCGTCGCCGATGGGCAGATAGGAGCCGACCACGATGTTGTAGGACTCGAGTTCCTTGTCGTCGGAATCGATGATCTGGATGGTGCCAGTCTTGTTGAGCACGATGCTCGCGCCGTCGGCGGTAGGAACGAGGCGCAGGCCCTTGTACTTAACCAAGCCGCTGGAACGGACGCGGATCTCAGGCGTCTTGAAACCGCCGGAAGCCACGCCACCGATGTGGAACGTGCGCATGGTGAGCTGCGTGCCGGGTTCGCCGATCGACTGCGCGGCGATGATGCCGACGGAATCGCCGATCTTCGCGACCTTGCTGGTCGCGGGATTGATGCCGTAGCTCTTGGCGTCGATACCATGCTGGCTGCTCGAGGTAAGCGGCGACATGACCTTGACGCGTTCGATGCCGGAATCGTCGATCCGGGCGCCCATTTCCTCGGTGATGAGCTCACCGGCGCCAACGAGCACCTTGGAGGGATTGAGCGGATCGTGGATGTCATCGCTCGAGAAGCGACCGATGATGCGCTCCTTGAGGCCGACGATTTCGTCGTCGCCCTCGAAGATCGCCTTCTTCCACACGCCATCGCGGGCGCCGCAGTCGTCCTCGGCGATGATGACATCCATGGCCACGTCGCACAGCTTGCGCGTGAGGTAGCCGGCGTCAGCCGTCTTGAGGGCGGTGTCGGCGAGACCCTTGCGGGCGCCGTGGGTCGAGATGAAGTATTCCAGCACCGTCAGACCTTCGCGGAACGAAGACAGGATGGGGCGCTCGATGATTTCGCCGGACGGCTTGGCCATGAGTCCGCGGGTGCCGCACAGCTGGCGGACCTGCTGCTTGTTACCACGGGCGCCGGAATCCATCATGATGTAAACCGGGTTAACCTCAGTCTTCCCGTCGTTATTCTCCAACTTGGCGAAGACCTCCTTGGCAATCTTGTCGGTGGCGCCGGTCCAGATATCGACGACCTTGTTGTAGCGCTCGCCGTCGGTGATGATACCCTTGTTGAACTGGGCCTCGACCTCCGCGATCTTTTTGCGCGAATCGGTGACGATGTCCTTCTTCGACTCGGGGATGATCATGTCATCGATCCCGATCGAGATGCCGGCCTGGAAGGCGGTCTGGAAGCCAAGCTCCTTAAGCTTGTCGAGCGTCTCGACCGTGACCTGGTTGCCCGCGATCTTGTAGGTATTGAGAATGAGGTCACCGAGCTTGGCCTTCGGCACCGGGAAGTTGATGAAGCCGAGTCCCTCGGGCCAGATCTGGTTGAAGATCACGCGGCCCACGGTGGTGCGAAGAATTTTCCGCTCCTTGTTGCCGAAAACCGTATCACGGCCGTGGTCGGGGTTGGGAATCTCCACCCAGTCGTGCATCTTCAGCGCGCCGTCGGCCTTGATGTAGAGCACTTCCTGCAGACCGCTGCTGAGGGGCACACGTTCACCCTTCGCCGGCTTCTTGCGCGGCTCGATGGTGAGATAGTAGGCGCCCAGGACGATGTCCTGCGACGGCGTGAGGATCGGCTTGCCCGAGGAGGGCGAGAAGATGTTCGACGTCGCCATCATGAGGAGCTTGCACTCCATGATCGCCTCGAGGGAGAGCGGCACATGCACGGCCATCTGGTCGCCGTCGAAGTCCGCGTTGTAGGCGGTGCAGACGAGCGGATGGATGCGGATGGCTTCACCCTCGATGAGGATGGGCTCGAAGGCCTGGATCGACAGACGGTGCAGCGTGGGCGCGCGATTGAGGAGCACCGGGTGGCCCTTGGTGACTTCCTCCAAGATGTCCCAGACCTCTGGCGATTTCTTCTCAATCATCTTCCGGGCGCCGCGCACGGTGTGCACAAAGCCGAGCTCCTTGAGGCGGCGGATGATGAACGGCTCGAAGAGGACGAGTGCCATCTTCTTCGGGAGACCGCATTGGTGGAGCTTGAGCTCCGGGCCGATGACGATGACCGAGCGGCCGGAGTAATCGACGCGCTTGCCGAGCAAGTTCTGGCGGAAACGCCCCTGCTTGCCCTTGAGCATGTCGGACAGCGACTTCAGCGGACGATTGCCAGCGCCCGTGACCGGGCGGCCGTGGCGGCCGTTGTCGAAGAGCGCGTCCACCGCTTCCTGCAGCATGCGCTTTTCGTTGTGAATGATCACATCGGGCGTCTTCAGCTGCATCAGGTTTTTCAACCGGTTGTTGCGGTTAATCACCCGGCGGTAGAGATCGTTGAGATCGGAGGTCGCGAACCGGCCACCCTCGAGCGGAACGAGCGGGCGCAGGTCAGGCGGGATCACGGGCAGCACCTCGAGGACCATCCACTCCGGACGGGACTTCGAATGAATGAAGCCCTGGATGACCTTCAGGCGCTTGGAGAGCTTCTTCTTGATCTGCTTCGACTTGGTCGCGCGCATCTGCTCGTGCAGCTCGGCGACGGTCGCCTCCATGTCCATCTTGACAAGGCAGTCACGGACGGCCTCGGCGCCCATCTTGGCGACAAAGGAATCATCACCGTATTCGTCGAGCGCCTGGCGGTACTCGGTGTCGGTGAGGAGCTGCTTGAGTTCGAGCGGGGTCTTGCCCGGGTCGACCACCATGTAGTTCTCGTAGTAGATGACGCGCTCGAGCGAACGGGCGGTCATGTCGAGGAGCAGGCCGAGACGGCTGGGCATGCTCTTGAGGAACCAGATGTGCGCCACCGGCACGGCCAGCTCGATGTGGCCCATGCGCTCGCGGCGGACGCGCGCGATCGTCACCTCGACGCCGCAACGATCGCAAATGACGTCCTTGTATTTGATGCGCTTGTACTTTCCGCAGGCGCACTCGTAGTCGCGGACCGGGCCGAAGATCTTCTGGCAGAAAAGGCCGCCCGGCTCGGGCTTGAACGTGCGGTAGTTGATGGTCTCGGGGTTCTTGACCTCGCCGCGCGACCATTTGCGGATTACTTCGGGGGAAGCGACGGTGATGGAAACGCAGTCGAAGGGATTTTCAATGTCCCCCATTGCGTTGCGGACTTCCTCGCGGGCGCCCGCGGTTTCAGAAGGTTGGATGCTCATGTGTGATGTCCCTGTTGTTTGTTAAAGGAGCGGTGCGGATGATGCGTCGGGCGGCTCAGGTGCCGAAACCGAGCGCATCGCGCTTGTTGAGCTTGATGTCCAAGCCGAGTGACTGGATTTCCTTGATCAACACGTTGAAAGACTCGGGCGTGCCGGCCTGCAGCGTGTTGTCGCCCTTGACGAGCGATTCGTAGATCTTGGTGCGGCCCTGCACGTCGTCGGACTTGACGGTGAGCAGTTCCTGCAACGTGTGCGCAGCGCCGTAGGCCTCGAGGGCCCACACTTCCATTTCGCCGAAGCGCTGGCCGCCGTACTGGGCCTTGCCGCCCAGCGGCTGCTGGGTGACGAGCGAGTAAGGACCAACCGCGCGGGCGTGGATCTTGTGCGACACGAGATGGTTCAGCTTCATCATGTAGATGTAGCCGACCACGACTTCCTGGTCGATTTTCTCGCCGGTGCGTCCGTCGAAGAGCGGGCTCTTGCCCGAGGAAGGCAGTTTCGCCTCCTTCAGGTATTCGCGCACTTTCTTCTCGGAGATACCGTCGAACACGGGCGTCGCGACCTTCAGGCCGAGCTTTTTGCAAGCCCAACCGAGATGGGTCTCGAGCACTTGTCCGACGTTCATGCGTGAAGGCACGCCGAGAGGATTCAGGCAGATTTCAACGGGAGTGCCGTCCGGGAGGAACGGCATGTCTTCCTCGGGCACGATCTTGGCGACCACACCCTTGTTACCGTGACGGCCGGCCATCTTGTCACCGACTTCAAGCTTTTGCTTGGTGGCGATGTAGACCTTGACCTGCTTGATCGCGCCGTCGGCCGAGCCCTCGCCCGACTCCACGGAACCGATCTTGCGCTCACGGTCGCTCTCGAGCTCGTCAAACTTCGTCTGGTACGAGCCGATGATCTCCATGATCTTGATGCGAACAGGGGACGGATCGATCTCAACGTGCTTGGAGACGGCCGCGAGTTTGCGGAGGAGGGTCTTGGTGATCTTCCGGTTGGCCGGAATGATGACTTCCTTCGTCTCGCCGTTGATGACGTCGAGCGGGATCTTTTCACCGAGGAGGATATTGGAAAGTGCCTCCGTGAGACCTTCACGCAGCTTGTCCATCTGCGTCTTGTACTCCTCTTGGATCTGCTTGATCTGGCGGCGGCGGTCGGACGGCGAGAGCTTCTCCTGCTGGTTGTCGATGCGGGAGGAAACCTTCACGTCCATGATGATGCCGGCGGCACCGGAGGGAACGACGAGCGAGGTGTCTTTCACGTCGGCGGCCTTCTCACCGAAGATGGCGCGGAGGAGCTTTTCCTCGGGCGCGAGCTCAGTCTCGGACTTTGGCGTGATCTTGCCGACGAGGATGTCTCCGGGCTTCACCTCGGCACCAATGCGGATGACGCCGTTGTGGTCGAGGTTCTTGAGCGCCTCTTCACCGACGTTCGGGATGTCCCGGGTGATTTCTTCCGGCCCAAGCTTGGTATCGCGCGCGGTGACCTCGAACTCCTGGATGTGAATCGAGGTGAAGATGTCCTCGCGGAGCACCTTCTCGGAAATGAGGATCGCGTCCTCGAAGTTGTAGCCGTTCCACGGCATGAACGCCACCAGCACGTTGCGGCCGAGCGCCATTTCGCCATGGTCGGTCGAGGGACCGTCCGCGATGATCTGGTCCTTCTTGATCTTCTGGCCCTGCTCGACAATCGGCTTCTGGTTGAAACAGGTGCCGGCGTTCGAGCGCATGAACTTGCGCAGCTCGTAGACGTAAACGTGATTCTTCGGCTCGTGCTTCACGTTGCGCGGCAGCTCGCCATCCTTGGTGACAACGATGCGTTTCGCATCGACAGAGGCGACGATGCCGCCCTCCTCAGCGACCACGACGATCTTCGAGTCCCGCGCGACGCGCTCTTCGATGCCGGTGCCGACAAACGGCGCCTCGGCCTGCAGGAGCGGCACACCCTGGCGCTGCATGTTGGCGCCCATGAGTGCGCGATTGGCGTCGTCATGCTCCAGGAACGGAATCATGCCGGCCGCGATCGAAATGACCTGCTTGGGCGACACATCCATGTAGTCGACCTCGGAGGCCGGAACCTCAAGGAACTCGCCGTCCTTTCGGACGGTGACCTTGCCAACGAAGTAATTCTTGTCGTCGATCTCGGCATTGGCCTGGGCGATGACCTTGGCCTCTTCCTGGTCGGCAGTGAGATAATCGATCTTGTCGGACACGCGGCCGTCCTTCACGAGACGGTAAGGCGTCTCGATGAAGCCGAACTCGTTCACGCGGGCGTAGGTCGAGAGCGAGTTGATCAGGCCGATGTTCGGACCTTCCGGCGTCTCAATGGGGCAGATGCGGCCATAATGCGACGGATGAACGTCGCGGACCTCGAAGCCGGCACGTTCGCGGTTGAGACCTCCCGGCCCGAGGGCGGAGAGGCGGCGCTTGTGCGTGACCTCCGCGAGCGGGTTGATCTGGTCCATGAACTGCGAGAGCTGGCTGCGCGCGAAGAAATCGCGAATGACGGTCGTCAGCGCCTTCGGGTTGATGAGCTTCTGCGGCGTGATCGAGTCGACGCTCTGGTCGTACATCGTCATGCGCTCGCGAACCAGGCGCTCCGTGCGGGCGAGGCCCACACGGCACTGATTGGCGAGGAGTTCGCCGACGGTGCGGACGCGTCGGCTACCGAGGTGATCGATATCGTCAACGACACCCTCACCCTTCTTCAAGCGCACAAGGTACTTCGTGGCGAAAACAATGTCCTGTGACTCGAGGATGCGCTGCTCGAGGCTGGTTTTGAGGCCGAGCTTCTGGTTGATCTTGTAGCGGCCGACGCGGCCAAGATCGTAGCGCTTCGGATCGAAGAACAAGCGCTTAAGCAGGGCCTTGGCGTTCGCCGTGGTCGGCGGCTCGCCGGGACGGAGACGCTTGTAGATTTCCTTGAGGGCCTCTTCCTCGTTTCGGGTCGGATCCTTCTTCAGCGCGCGGATGAGCGCGCCCTCGTCGATCGCGGTGTCGATGACACGGATGGAGGAAATGTCGTGCTTCTCAAATGTGCGCACGATCGCCTTCGTGAGCGGCTCGAACGCGCGGGCAAGAACGACGCCCTTTTGGGCGTCGATGGCATCCTCGACGAGCACGAGCGTGGAGACATTCTCCATGTCGAGCGCCTTGGAAACCTTCAGGTCCTTGATCTCGTAGAACAGGTTCAGCAGGTCGATGTCCGAGCTGTAGCCGATGGCGCGGAGCAGGGTCGTGATGAGGAATTTGCGGCGGCGGCGGCGGCGGTCGAGATAGACGTAGAGCAGGTCGTTGTTGTCGAACTGCACCTCGAGCCAGGTGCCGCGGTCGGGGATGATGCGGAAGGAATGGAGCAGCTTGCCGTTCGGGTGTGGCGTGACCTCGAAGGCAATGCCGGGCGAACGGTGGAGCTGGGAAACCACGACGCGCTCGGCGCCGTTGATGATGAATGAGCCGCGCTCGGTCACCATCGGGATTTCACCCATGTAGATTTCCTCGTCCTTGATGAAGTCCTCTTCGCGCAGGCGGAGCTTCACGTAGAGCGGCACCGAGTAGGTGATGCCTTCGCGGATGCACTCGATCTCGGTGTTCTTCGGATCACCCAGCGTGTAGGAAACGTATTCGAGCACGAGGCGGCCATCGTAGCTCTCGATCGGAAACACCTCGCGGAATACCGCCTCAAGGCCCTGCGGCTTGCGCTGCTTGTCGGGAATGCCCTTCTGCAGGAAGTCGAGGTAGGACGTGATCTGGATCTCGATCAGGTTCGGCGGTTGGATGACTTCGCGGAGTTTGCCGAAGTTGGTGCGTTCAATGTGAGTGCGGTCGGCCATGAGATGTCCCGGTTGAGTGAGTGGAAACGGCGGAAAGTAACGGGGGCGCTGGCGCGGATGAAGGCGTCAGCGGACCAGAAAAGAACAGAATGAAAAAACGGCAAAGGACAGGCCGTGTTCAGACACGGCCTGTCCCGAAATTTTCGGAGAAGGTGAGCGGAAAAACGCCAAATTGGTCTTACTTGAGTTCGACCTTGGCGCCGGCGGCTTCGAGCTTCTTTTTGATCTCTTCGGCCTCGGCCTTGTTGACGCCTTCCTTGACGGGCTTCGGCGCGCCTTCGACCAGATCCTTGGCTTCCTTGAGGCCCAGGCCGGTGATGGCACGGACTTCCTTGATGGCGCCGATCTTGTTCGCGCCGGCCTCGAGGAGGACAACGGTGAACTCGGTCTTCTCTTCGGCGGCGGCGGCGGGCGCGGCACCGGCGGCAGGGCCGGCGGCGACAGCTGCGGCGGCGGACACGCCCCACTTGCCTTCGAGGGTCTTAACCAGCTCGGCGAGCTGGAGAACCGTTTTGCTGTTCAGCCATTCAATGCCTTGATCGTCTGTGATGTTGCTCATGTTCGTTTTCCTTCGGTGGACTAGCGGTCTCGGGAGATGAGACGCGTTTAAGAGACGTATCCCCTAGCCTTCCTTCTTGGATGTTTTCCCCAGCTCGCGCCGGAAAATGGATTAAAAGTTAAGAGTTTGGAGTTGGAGTTCAGGCGGCGGGAGCAGCGGGCTGCTCCTTTTTGACCCGGGCATCGAGGACGCGGACGAAGGCCGCGGCATTCTGGCTGAACAGGCCGAGCAGCTGCGAGCGCAGCGCCCCGAACGAGGGCAGATCGGCGATCTTGGCCAGATCGGACGCGGTGATGAGCTTCTTGTCCATCACGCCCACCTTGACCTCGAGCTTCTGCTTCTCCTCGAAGAATTTCTTGAGGATCTTGGCCACGCCGGCGGAATTTTTCCCGCCGACCACGACGGCCGTCGGGCCGGTCAGCGCGTTGTCCATGTCAGGCAGGCCGAGGGCCTTGGCCGCGACGCGGAGCGAGCTGTTCTTCACGACGTGAAACTCAGCCTTCTCCGTCGCCAGGCGCGCGCGCAGCTCGGCGACATCCGCCACGGTCACCTTGGTGAAGTTGGCGAGGATGACGTAGTCGGATTTCTTGAGGTGGCTCTCGACCTCGGCGATCAGGTAATTTTTTTCGGCTCTCATGGGTCGGTTTCCGTTTAGTATTTGCTGAACTCCACCGTCGCGATGCGCACGCCCGGGCTCATGCTCGAGCAGATCGCGACCGTCTTGATGAAATTGCTGCCCTTGAAGGTGGAGGGCTTGGCCTTGCCCACGGCGTCGAGGACGACCTGGGCGTTTTCGAGGATCTGGGCGGGAGTGAACGAGCGCTTGCCCACGCCGACGCCGATGTTGCAAGCCTTGTCCATCTTGAACTCCACGCGACCGGCCTTCACGGCCTTGATGCCGGCGGGAATGTCGTCAGTCACCGTACCGCTTTTCGGATTGGGCATGAGGCCCTTCGGACCGAGGACGCGGGCGATGGTGCGGACGGTCTTCATCGCCTCGGTGGTGGCAATGGCGACGTCAAAATCGAGCCAGCCCTCGTTAATCTTGGCCATCATGTCCTGCAGGCCGGCATGATCGGCCCCGGCGGCGATGGCGGCCGCGGGATCGTCGGTGAAGACGAGCACGCGCACTTTTTTGCCCGAGCCGTTCGGGAGCGGCGTGGTGCCGCGCACCATTTGCTCGCCGGCGGTGGCGTCCACGCCGAGGCAGAAGGAAAGCTCGACAGTCTCGTCGAACTTGGCCTTGGGAAATTTGGCGAGGATTTCAACCGCCTCTTTCAGCGGGTATTCCTTCGTGAGATCAGCGACCTGGACGGCGCTGCGGTAGCGTTTGCTGTGTTTTTCCATGGATGACTCCTTGCGGTGCAAGCGTCCCGGGTGGGACTCCCGCGTTGAGTTTTCGGTTTGTGATAAAAAATCAGTCGATGACTTCGATGCCCATGTTGCGGGCGGTACCGGCGATGATCTTGATGCCCGCGGCCTCGTCCTTGGCATTCAGATCCTTGATTTTGATGCGGTAGATCTCGGCCAGCTGCTTCTTGGTTACCTTGCCGACCTTGTCCTGGTTGGGCTTGGCCGAACCGCTGGCGATGTTGGCCGCCTTCTTCAGGAGGATGGAGGCCGGCGGCGACTTGAGGATGAAAGTGAAGCTCTTGTCCGAAAAAACCGTGATGACGACCGGCAGGATCATGCCGGACTGGTCCTTGGTCTTCGCGTTGAACTCCTTGCAGAACGCCATGATGTTGACGCCCTGCGCGCCGAGCGCGGGACCGACCGGGGGCGCCGGGTTGGCGGCGCCGGCGGGGAGCTGGAGACGAATGTAACCTTGGATCTTCTTAGCCATGAGAACGAATGTTTAAAGTACGGGTGAAATTGGACGGGATGCGGCGGTGGCAGGGGCTTCGTGTCACTCCGTGACGCGCGACACCTGCCAGTATTCGAGTTCGACGGGGGTGAACCGGCCGAAAATGGAGACGGAAATCTTGAGCTTGCCGCGCGCCGGATCGATTTCGTCGATGCGGCCGTTGAGATTGGCGAAAGGACCGTCGTTGATCTTCACTTCCTCGCCGACGGTATATTGGACCTTGGGCACTTCCTTGCCGTTGGCGGCCTCGATGCGGGCCTTGATCTCGTCGATCTCGGACTGGCGCAGCGCAGCGGGATTGTCCCCGCCCACAAAACCGATGACGCCCGCGACTTCCTTCACGAAGTACCACGGCTTGTTGATGACCCGGCTCTCCTCGTCGTACAGGCGCATCTGAATGAACACATAGCCCGGATAGAGCTTGCGAACCTTGGTGGATTTTTTGCCGCCCTTGACCTCTGAGACCACCTCCGTCGGCAGCAACACCTCCTTGATATGGTCGTCGAGTTCCTCGACCTTCTTGAACTTCTCGATGTACGTCTTCACCTTGCCCTCCTGGCCGGAGAGCGTGTGAAGGGCGAACCATTGGACGCCGGGCGGCGCGGTGACTTGGGCGGACATGGTGAAAAGTCTCAGCTGACGAGGGAGGTGAGCAGATCAACGACTTGGCCGAGGGCCAGATCGCTGATGCTCGTGAAAACGCCAAGGATGACCGCCGCCACAATGACGACGACCGTGGAATCGCGCAGCTCGGTGCGGGTCGGCCAGGTGGCCTTCTGCAATTCACCGACCATCTCGGTGAAGAAGATACGCGCGCTGCTGAACGGGTTTTTCATGAGGGAAAGTGGCAGGGGCGGAGGGACTCGAACCCCCAACCGACGGTTTTGGAGACCGCTACTCTACCAATTGAGCTACACCCCTGTGGTTTGCTTTCTTAGACGCGAGAGCCGAGGTCCCGAATTCGAGGCCTCGGCGCTTCGCGTGTGAACGGTTGGACGATCGGACGTTACTCGATGATGTCGGTGATACGGCCGGCACCAATGGTGCGGCCACCTTCACGAATGGCGAAGCGCTGAGTCTTCTCCATGGCGATGGGCGCGATCAGGTCGATTTCGACGCTGATATTGTCACCCGGCATGATCATCTCGACGCCCTTGGGCAGGTTGACGATACCCGTCACGTCCGTCGTGCGGAAGTAGAACTGGGGCCGGTAGCCATTGAAGAACGGCGTATGGCGTCCACCCTCTTCCTTGGAGAGAACATAGATCTCAGCCTTGGCCTTCTTATGGGGCGTGATCGACTTCGGAGCCGCGAGCACTTGGCCGCGCTCAATGCCTTCCTTTTCAATGCCGCGCAGGAGGATGCCGACGTTGTCGCCCGCCTGACCGCTGTCGAGCAGCTTGCGGAACATCTCGATGCCGGTGACGACCGAGGTGGTGGTGTCCTTGAGGCCGACGATCTCGACGGTGTCGTTAACCTTGATGATCCCGCGCTCGATACGACCGGTGGCAACGGTGCCGCGGCCAGTGATCGAGAACACGTCCTCGACGGACATCAGGAACGGCTTGTCCATTTCGCGGATGGGCTCCGGGATGTCGGTATCGATGGCCGTCATCAGGTCGGTGATGGCTTTCTCGCCCTCGGGCTTCGCCTCGAGAGCGGCCGTGGCGGAACCACGGATGATCGTGGCGGTGTCGCCAGGGAATTGGTACTTCGTCAGGAGTTCGCGGATTTCCATCTCGACGAGGTCGAGCAGTTCCTTGTCGTCGATGAGGTCGACCTTGTTGAGGAACACCACGATTTTCGGCACGCCGACCTGGCGGGCGAGGAGGATGTGCTCGCGGGTCTGCGGCATCGGGCCGTCAGCGGCCGAGACGACGAGAATGGCGCCGTCCATCTGGGCCGCGCCGGTGATCATGTTCTTCACAAAGTCAGCGTGTCCGGGACAGTCGACGTGCGCATAATGGCGCTTGTCCGACTCGTACTCCACGTGGGCCACCGAGATCGTCACAATCTTGGAGGCGTCACGGACGGTGCCACCCTTCGCGATATCCGCGTAGGACTTGACCTCAGCGAGGCCCTTGCGCGCCTGCACCGCGAGGATCGCGGTCGTGAGCGTCGTTTTGCCGTGGTCGACGTGGCCGATGGTGCCGACGTTAACGTGCGGTTTCTTGCGTTCGAATGTGCCTTTAGCCATGGAGGGGACGTTTGGTTGGTTTTAGGATTGGAAATATGACCTCTGGTTTAACGTCGGAGAAGCCGCCGACGGTGTTTTTTGACCCTGGAGCCCAGAACCGGATTTGAACCGGCGACCTCGTCCTTACCAAGGACGTGCTCTGCCAACTGAGCTATCTGGGCAGACCAAGACTGCGTCAAAAAACGAAAAAGAGGGAAGAAAGTGCGCCCCGTGAATTCAACCGTCAACAGCAAATTCACCTTTTTCGCAAAAACCTAGGGTCCAACCTTGATCCGATAAAATCCGGGCGCCAATGGCTGGCTCAGCCGGAGCACTTTGGCGAGATTAACTTGGAGGCGCGCGATGATTTCCGCCGCATTGGAGTTGGGAACGGGGGTCGGCAAGCCGACCAGTCCGGCGGGTTCGACCGCCACGAGGAATTCCATGGGCTGCCAGCCGCCTGACCCCGGAGCCAAGGCACTGTTCAGAGGGAGAACATGGGTAAAAACCTGCCGGCCATCACTCGCCGACATTACCTCCACGAGGGCATCGCGCGCGGGGAGAGGATCCAGCTTCATATCCGTCTGGCCAATGCCAAGAAACGGAGCTTCCTGTGCCCAAAAATTCTGAGCCTCGGCCGCCGTCTCCGGCACCTTGATTTTCCCCGGAAACGCCAGGGCGGCGGCATTCACGTCCGGAGTCGCCTTCGCCTCGTAGCGAAAGTCGTCCCCCGGTTCACGTACGGCATCATTGGGCAGGACATTTGGCCTCGCATTCCATTTCGTCGGCAGGAAAAGAGGGGTCGGATCATAGAAATCCGCCTCCCCCGCCCCGTTTTGCTGTTTAAAGGTCAAGGCCGGAAGCGGCACCGCCTTGGCCAGCGATGGCGTAGTGCTCGGGGCGCGAAAGAGCAGCAGAGTTGCCAGTATGACGGCAATGGCTCCGGCAACGGCCATGGCCCATACCCGCCCTTCGCTTGTCCCAGACGACGTCATGTCGGGTCAATTGGGATCGCCGGGCGCAACGCGCACGGCTTCGGCCGCCTCCAATACCTGAAAGTTTGCCTCGCGGGCGGCAGTATAAATCTCGGCCAGCACCGACATTTCCACGCCGGCATCCGCATTGATCTGCAAAATGGGATGCTTTGTCCCCCGGGCCTGATCCTTCAACCATTCACGCAGTTGCGGCAGAGTGACCTGCCCCTGACCCGCGGCATAAAGCATGCCCCCACGATTTACGCTGACATAGTGGGTGGTCTGCGCCGCGCCCAAGACCGAACCGGGCAACCGCGGAAGCTGGAAATCAATCCCCAGCCCGGGCGCGAACACGAAGCGCGAGCCAAACAACGAGAAAAACAGCACAATCAAGGCGCCATTGACCAGAAACAGGAAATCGAAATTCCGCGGCTCGGGGCGCAATTTCGAGGCCAGATTGAGTGGACGCGTGATCATTTGGGGCCCGTCTCCGCCGCTTCCGCGCCACCCGGCCTGATCCCGCGATACTCAGTCAGCAGGTACTTCATGATCTCGTTGCCCGACCATTCCACGTCGCGCACGATCGCCCGCACCCGGCCCGAGAGAAAATGGTGCGCCAAGTGCGCGGGGATCGCGAGGATCAGGCTCGCACCCGTGCACAGCAGGGCCTGCCACATGCCGTGCGACAATGCGCCGGCCGTTGCATAGTCACCACCCTTTTCAAAGGCCGCAAACGTCGTGATCATTCCGAGGATGGTCCCCAGCAGGCCGGCCAGCGGGGCCACCTGCGCAATGGCCGCAATGGAACCCAGCCGGCGCTCAAGCACCGGGAGTTCCACCACGGCCGCCTCCTGCACATGAAAACGCATCACCTCCGCGGTGTCGTCGGCGTGCAGCAACGCCGCCTTCACCACGGCGGCCACCGGGCCGGGCGTCTCTTCGCACACGGTCAGAGCCTCCACGATGCGCCGCTTCGCCAGGATGTTCTTGATTCCGCCGATGAATGCCGTCGAGCGGATCTGGCCGCGGTGCAGGTAAAGGACGCGCTCGATCGTGAGCACGAGGAAGATAAGCCCCATCAACAGGAGCACCCACATCATCGGGCCACCCTTCGCGAAAAGGCTGAAATCAAAAGCAGACATCGGTTTAAAAGTTTAGAGTGGGTGCCTGCACCGGGGTCAAGCGGGGCCCGGCCTGGATCAGGGAGCCGGCGGCGCCACCTTCTCCCCCAGTTTCTCCCGGGCTTCGTTCACCGCGGGGAGTTTTTTATCCAGGATGATGTTCCACACCCTCCGCGCCTCGTCCAATCGATCCTCTTTTTTCAGGAGGTCTCCCAGCTCCAGCAGCGTGCGCGACATCCAGTAGCGTCCGCTGGGGCCGAGCTTGTCGGCGACTTCCGGTTTCTCGATCAGGAACTGGTTCACCACATCCCGAAACCAGCAATCCTCCGCCCGCTTGGTGTCGCCGAGTCGGACGAGAATGGTGCCCAGTTTGAAGCCCGCTTCCACGCGCAAGTCGAGTGGTGCCGTGGGCAGCGCGAGTAACCGTTCGTAGCCCTCCTTCGCCCGGTCGGCATGCTGGATATCCCCCGCGGCCTGCGCGGCATGGCAATCGGCCAGCGCCAGCTCCGCCGCCAGGACCCCTGGATGCCGGGGAAATTGATCCCGGATCAGCTGGTAGTTCTTCTGGGCTTGGGGAAAATCGTTCCGCGCCGCATACAGATCGCCTTCCTTGAGCCGCGCCGCAAACACCCAGTCGCTCTGCGGGTAGTCCTTGATCAGCTGCTCCAGGCGAATGATCGCGCCGTCCGGACCTGTCCGTCCAAGTTTTTCGTCATAGAGCGCCGCCCGATAGGACGCATAGGGAGCGTACGAACTTGCGGGGAATTCCCCGACCAGGCTGGTCAGGAGCCGTTGCGCCTCGACGATGTTGTTCCTAGTTTCGTTGTAATCGGCCTGGATGATGTACGAATACACCGCGGCGTCGCTGCCGGGGAAATTTTTCCGCAAGGCCGCCAGCAGTTCCTTCGCATTGTTTTCGCGCACGGGATCGGCCCCGTTTCCAGCCAGGGCGAAATCGGCCTGCGCCTTCAACAGTTCGACCTGGCTCGCAATCATGTCGTGCAGCTTCGGGTCCAGCCCGTCCAGCGCGGGCATCACTCCGTTCGCCAATTCAAGCGTCTGGGCTGGCATCCCCGCATCGAGGGAAAGCCTCACCTGCAGCCACTCCATGCGGGCGCGCAGATCGGCCGGCAGCGCCTGCGCCGAACCCGGCGCCTCGGTCCGGGGCGGCGCCTTGGCCAGCAGTTGGTTCACCCGGCCCAGGGCTGCGGCCGTTTCCCCGGCCTTAAACAACGCCTGCGCCAGGTTCCACTCGGACTGCCAGCGATTGACGGCATCAAAACCCGGATCGCGCGCCAGCCCGTCCAGCAACGGTTCGATGGCCCGCAGCCGTACTCCCACGCCCTTGTCGTCACCATTCGCGGCACGAATTTCGGCCAGCACGCGCTGGAACATCAACCCGCCGGTCGCCATCCCCGTCGGTGGCTCGGCCAGGACCGCGTTGTAGGCGTCCGCCGCATTGCGAAAATCCTCGGCGCGAAACCAGGCCTCGGCGATCAGCACCCCCAGTTCGGCCCGGGTCTGGCGGTCCGCGGGCCGCAGTTCAGCCCGCGCCTTCGACGCGTAGTCGGCGGCAGTGCGGTAACGGCCTTGATCCCACGCCGCACTCGTGAGAAAGCCCAGCGCCTGAGCCTTGAGCTGCGAGCCGGGAAATTTTTCAAGGAGCGCCTTCGCGTCTTCCTCCGCCTGCGCATAATTTTTCTCGTCCAGCGCCATCTGGGCCCGGATCGCCAGCATATCCTCGAGGATCCGTGAGGGCTTCGGAGCGCCGATCAGGTCGCCAAGTTGCCGGCGCAAGTCCGCCTTGGCCGGGCCGTCCCGGGAGGCCCGCGCCAGCAATTGCAGCGCGATGCGCTGCTTTTCCGGGTCGGTGCCATTGGCCACCAACTGGCCTAGGGCATTGCGTCCCGCCCCGTCCCCGGCACCGGCGATCAGGCCCAGTAGAAGACGGAGATTGTCCGCCTCGCCGCGTTCGTCCGGCGGCAGTCCGCGCAGCTGGCGAGCAACCACCTCGACCGCCGCGGGTTTCCGTCCAATGACATCCAGCATGATGGCATAATCCCGGGCAAAGCTGTAACCGATGGGCTTGCCCTGGGTGTTCTCGGCATTTTTGCGCGCGGCCTCGACATCGCTCTCCCGCACGGTCCCGAGGATCAGCCGCGCCTGGTCGGTCGCCAGCAGAAACCTGGACCGGGGCATCTCGGCCTGCCCGGCCGCGACGGCCTGACCGTAAAAGTCCAGCGCCTTGGGCGCATTGTTCTCCACGTTGGCCAGCATGCCCTGCAGGAAATACCACCAGCCCTTGTCCGCCGCCGCCAGCTCGTCGAGCTTCACCAGGGCCAGCTCGGCCTTCGCCGGATCGAGTTTTTTTTCATACGCCGCGATCAGCCCCGCGCGCAGGTGCCAGGCGCTGTCGCGTAGCGGGACCGTCTGCAATTCCAGCGCCTGCGCGGCCCCGGGGATGTCGCCGCCGTCAAGCAGCGCGGTCACGAGGGCCAGTGTCATTTGCGCGCGATCCCCGCCGGCGCCCGCCGGCACCGCGAGCAGCTGCCGGTAAAGGCCGGCCGCCACCAACGGCAGCCCGAGTTCCTGCGCCCGCTGCGCCGCGGCCAGCGTGAGGGCACCTTGGCTCGGAGCCGCACGCATCTCGCCGGCCTGCAGCAACGGTGCCGCCGGATTGAGCGGTTCCTCCGCTCGCGCCGGCATCGCCTGGAGCAAAAGCGCCGGCAGCAGAAGGACGGAAATTTTTGAAACCATACGCGACCGGCGAGTTTGTTTCGCGGGGTGGAAACAATCAACCGTGTTGTAACTAGTTCCTTCTCGCGCCATTCGGTTCCCGACGCAAACTGGCCCGCGGTTTTAATCAAC
Source organism: uncultured Opitutia bacterium (assembly GCA_903902745.1). Lineage (GTDB taxonomy): Bacteria > Verrucomicrobiota > Verrucomicrobiia > Opitutales > Opitutaceae > CAIUWA01. The sequence continues at coordinate 150,489 of CAIUWA010000018.1, forward strand.
CCAATCCCATCATGAAAGTTCTCGTCATTGTCCTCGGAGTCTTGGTCCTGCTCGTCATCGTCCTCGGCGCCTGGATCGCCGGCATTTACAACTCACTCGTCGCGCTGCGCAACCGTTTCAAGAACGCCTTCGCCCAGATCGACGTGCAGCTGAAGCGCCGCTACGACCTCATTCCCAACCTCGTCGAGACCGCCAAGGGCTACATGAAGCACGAGCACGATACGCTCGAGGATGTCATCAAGGCCCGCAACATCGCCCTCGCCGCCTCGCAGTCCGCCGCGGCCAACCCGGCCGACGCCGGCGCGATGAAGAGCCTGGTCTCCGCCGAGTCCGGCCTCACCGGCGCGCTCTCGCGCCTCATGGTCGTCTCCGAGCAGTACCCGGACCTCAAGGCCAACCAGAACATGATGCAGCTCACCGAGGAGC
>CAIUWA010000019.1 GCA_903902745.1 uncultured Opitutia bacterium
ATTGGAGCGATTTCGCCCGCCTTCGCCCTCTCGACGCGGGCGTCGGCGCGGCAGTCTTCTATATCGCTGTCGCGATAGGCGAAGACTGGTGCCCGGGCGCGGACTCGAACCGCGATGCCTTACGGCACAGGCTTCTGAGACCTGCGTGTCTACCAATTCCACCACCCGGGCATTGAGCGGGACGGAAAAAAGACACGGCCCCACCCCATGGCGCAAGAAAATTGATGGCGCGCAGCCACCCGCCACTTTCACTCGCCACTCACGCGCCCAGCGTGCAACTTTCCCCTCCCCATGAAAAAAGACGAAGTCCTCGCCAAGATCAAAGCCGAGAAGGTCATCGCCCTCATCCGCGCCGACTCGTCGGACGGCCTCCTGGATTGCGCCCGGGCGCTGGCCGCCGGCGGGCTCACCAGCATCGAGCTCACCATGACCACCCCCGGCGCCATCGGCATGATCAAGCTGGCCTGCCGCGAGCTGCCCGACTTCATCTTCGGCCTCGGCACCGTGCTGGACGCCAAGACCGCGCGCGAGGGCATCGAGGCCGGCGCGAAGTTCATCGTCACCCCCGGCTTCCGGCCCGAGGTCATCGCGCACTGCCGCAGCGTCAACGTGCCGATCTTCAGCGGCGCGCTCACGCCCACCGAGATCATCAACACCTGGGACGCCGGCGCCGACGCGGTGAAGATCTTCCCGGCGGAGTTTTTCGGCCCCGCCTACATCAAGTCGATCAAGGGCCCGCTCCCGCACATCCCGCTGGTGCCCACTGGCGGCGTGAACGCGGAGAATGTCGGCGAGTTCCTCAAGGCGGGCGCCTATGCGACGGCCGCGGGCAGCTCGCTCGTCGAGGCCAAGGCCCTGAAGGAAAAAAACTGGGCCGCCGTCACCGCCAAGGCGAAGGCGTTCGTCGCCTCCGTCGCCGCAGTCGCCGCGGTGAAGTGAGCAATTGTAGCGGCGGTCTGTGACCGCCGTTCTTGAAATCGGCACTCAAAGGGCGCCGCTACAATTATGAACTCCCGCCGCCCACCTCGCTGCGTGGCCGTGCAGGCCTACTATCACTGGGTGATGGCCGCCACGGTGCTGGTAGGTACCGGTCTCGTGTTTTTCCTGACGCGGAGCAGTCCAGTCTTCGTCATGAGCCCCAAAGGCTACGCCATCACTCTCGGAATCGGACTGCTTTACGCGCTCACCGGTGCCCTCGTCTGGCTCGGCCTGCGGCCGGGACTTTATCTGAATTATGCGTGCAGCCTGATCTATCTGGCCCGGCCCCGGCTCGGTCTCGCCCTATGGGCCGACATGCGCCGCCCGGAATTCAAGGCGCACTTTGGCCGCCGCAACGATGACTCCAAGCCGGTTTCACGCAGAGGCGCGGAAAACGCAGAGTAATTCCCTTTGGGTTTCCTGAACCCGCTGCGCTCTCTGCGCCTCCGCGTGAAACCTGCCTATTTTTCTTCCAGGTACTTCGCGATGTCCGGGATGCGTTTGGCCCGGCGGCCGGCGGCGTCCTTGGCGAGATACGGGTCTTCCTCCGGCGCGGCCTGGACCTCCTCTTCCCCTTCGGTCTCGGACTCTTCATCCGCGTCGATCACCTCGCCATCGGCGCCGGTGACGATCCAGTCCTGCTCGTCATCGAGAAAATGTGACATCCGCCGGGCCTGCGGATCGAGCACCAGCCGCGGGTTTTTCAAGCGACCGTTGGCCTTCACGATCTCGAAGAGGCACGGATAAAACCGGCCCTGGAAGTGCGCGAGGAAGTCGCTGAGCCACTTGTTACCCACTCCCTCGCGGCGGGTGAGCAGCACGACGTCGGCGAAATGGATGCACGCCTCGTACCACGCCAACAGCGGCGGGTTCTGCTCGACCAGCCGGCAGTTCACCACGCAGAGGACGCGCGCAAGTTCCCCGCCCTGCCCCGCGAGCCAGGCCTTGAAGACCTCGATCTGTTCCACCGGGTTGTGACGGCCATGGGTCACAAAAAATACGTGCGTGGCGCCTGGCGGCAGGGCGCCGTCGATGAGCTCGTTCTCCCAAGTCCAAAGGCCGAGGTTGGGCAACTTTTCGTCGAGATCGCTGGTGGACTCGCCTTCGGCAAACAGGACGGCGAGGCGGTCGGCTTCATCAAAACCACCATCAATCAGGTCGGCCAGCACCTCGCGCCGGCCCGAGCCGGCGGCGCCGAGGACAAGATAGACGAGGGGTTTGGCGGGAGGGGACATGAATTTTCTACCACGAAGACACGAAGCGCACGAAGTGGCAAATGCAGGAAATCACCCTGACGCAGTTGGTAGTTCGCAGTTGGCAGTTGGTTCAAATCGTCGATCCGACCGACCAATTCCCAACTGCAAACTACCAACTGCATTCCCTTCCGTCCGTTCAGAACTTGAAAGTCCCGTTCTGCGCCGCCTGCCGCATCCAATGATCCAGGATGACCAAAGCGGTCATCGCCTCGACGATCACCACGGCGCGCGGCAGCACGCACGGGTCATGGCGACCGCGGGCGGCGAGCTCCGTCGGCGCGCCCTGCACGTCGACGGTCCGCTGCGGCTGGAGGATCGTGGCCGTGGGCTTGAAGGCGACGTTGAAATAAATCTCCTCGCCGTTGCTGATGCCGCCCTGCACGCCACCGGAGCGGTTGGTGGCGGTGCGCACACGGCCGCCGCGCGACTCGAAGGCGTCGTTGTGCTCACTGCCCTTGAGGCGCGTGCCGGCGAAGCCGCTGCCGATCTCAAAGCCCTTGGTCGCCGGCAGCGAGAGCATGGCCTTGGCGAGGTCGGCCTCGAGGCGGTCGAACACCGGCTCGCCCAGTCCGGGCGGCACGCCGCGCACGCGGCACTGGATGACGCCGCCGACGGAGTCGCCCGTGCTGCGCGCCTGCTTGATGCGCTCGATCATGGCCGCGGCGGTCGCGGGATGCGGGCAGCGCACCGCCGTGGCCTCGACCTCGGCGAGCGTGGGGAATTTTTCCAGTGCGCCGGCGGGCACGGCGAGGTCATGCACCTGCGTGACAAACGCGCGGATCTCGACCGGCTGGGCCGGGACCGCCAGCGCGAGGATCTTGCGCGCGATGGCGCCGGCGGCGACGCGCCCGACCGTTTCGCGCGCGGAGCTGCGACCGCCGCCCTGGTGATCGCGGAGGCCGAACTTGGCCTGGTAAGTGTAATCGGCGTGCGACGGACGGAATTTTTCGCGCATCTCGTCATAGGCTCCAGGCCGCGCATCGGCATTGCGCACGAGCATCGAGATCGGCGTGCCGGTGGTGCGGCCCTCGAACACCCCGGACAGGATTTCGACGCGGTCCTCCTCCTTGCGCGGGGTGACGATGTCGCTCTGGCCCGGCCGGCGGCGGTCGAGATCGGCCTGAATTTCCCCTGCGGCCAGCGGCAGCAGCGGCGGGCAACCGTCCACCACAACCCCCACCGCGGGGCCGTGGCTTTCGCCCCACGTGGTGACCGAAAAGAGTGTGCCGAAACGGTTGGACATTGTGACCCAAAAGGGTTGGCGGCGGCCTTTTCCGTCGCAAGCGGCAAATCCGCCAACCCAAGGCAACCTTGCGCGGACTATGCCGTCATAACACAAGACCGTTTACAACCCGGGGCGGCCTGCCTTTGATTCCGTGCCCCGGCGCAACCGGCTTTCTCCCTAACCTCCCATCCACCCGCATGAGCCTGCGCCTTCTTCGTCTGTTCTTCGTCGCCTGTATGGCCGTCTCCGTCGCTGTCCACGCCCAGACCCCGCCAGCGGCCAATGCGGCCGATCCCCTCGTCGGCCCCATCAAGATGCCCGACGCAGACATCGACACGGTCTTCGGCGCGCTCGAAAGCCTGACGGGCAAGATCATTTTCCGCCCCCAGGCGCTGCCCACCGCGACCTACAACATCCGGATCGAGAAGGACACCCCGACCTCCCGGGCCATCCTCTACATCCTGACCTCTCTCCAACTCAACGGCATTGGCATCATGCCGCTGGACGAGCACACGATGAAGGCCGTCTCCTCCCAGAACGCCAAAAGCGAGGCGGCCGAGTTGATCACCGGCTCTGCGCTCGACCAGCCACCCAGCGGGAAAATCGCCACGAAGATTTTTGTGCTTAATTTCCTGCGCTCGCAGGAGCTGGTACAGCAGATCCAGTCCATGCTCACCCAAAATCTCGGCGGCCAGAGTGTCATCCAACTGCCGAATGCCAACGCCGTGCTCGTCACCGAAACCGTGACCAATCTCCAGCGCATCGAAACCCTGCTGAATACCGTGGACCGGCCCACGACCGGAAATCTCACGCCGAAATTTTATGTCCTGAAGAACGGGGCCAAGGCCAGCGACCTGGTCACCCGTATCAACACCATCATCGCGCCCCAACGCGCCCAACTCGGGACCGCCACGACCTTCACTGCCGACGATCGCACCAACCAGATCATCCTCATCTCCCATCCGGCAAACTACCCTCTGTTTGACTCGCTGATCGACAAACTCGACGTCAAGGCCGACCCGAACACCAACAACGCGGTAATTTACCTCAAGCATGCGGTTTCCACGGATGTCGCCACCCTGCTGAGCAATCTGGTCAACAACCAAAACACCGCAGTGCAACGGACTGCGGCGCAGTCGGTGCGGCCCGGCCAGGGTGTCGCCGGGGTCAATGCCGGGGCCAACATTCCCGGCGTGAACAACAACGGCGTCGTTTTCCAAGGCAACGCATCCGCCAACGTGGGGCCCCAGGGCCAGATCGCGCAACCCGTGACCGCGCCAGTCGCGGTCACGCCGACATTCAACCTGAACAACCTTGCCGCCGCGTCGGACGCCTTGAACGCCTCGACCCAATTCAGCGGCATGATCACCATCCAGGCCGATGTGCGCAGCAACGCCATCGTGGTCGCGGGTACCGCCACCGACATCGCCATGATCCGGGCCCTCGTGGACAAGCTGGACGTCCTCCTGGCCCAGGTGCGCATCGAGGTGATCATCGCCGAGGTGACGCTGGGTGACACGGACCGGAGCGGCATTTCCGCCCTCAATCTCACCGTGGGCACCGACACCCCCGGCGGGCCGGGCGGTGACAACGGCCACGGCACCCACATCACCAACTTCGGCGGGACCGTGGCTGGATGGGCGATCTCTTCCGGCGTGGTGAATCCCCTGGCGTTTCAAGCCGCCTTCAGCGACGCCGGCAATCGGAACAACGTGAAGGTCATCCAGGCCCCAACGATCGTCACTTCCCACAACAAGCTGGGCGAGGTCATCGTCGGCCAGCAGGTGCCCTACATCAGCAACGCCACCTCGAGCACCGCGACGGCCACAACCAGCGATGTCGTCAACCAGAGCGTGCTGTTCAAGGACATCAACCTCGACCTGAAGGTCACGCCGCTCATCGGCGACGACGGCAGCATCCAGCTCACGATCGACCAGCTCATCGAGGACCAGATCGGCAGCATCACGGTGAACGGCAGCCCGACCCCGATCATTGGCACCCGGCACGCCACGTCGTTCATCAACGTCTTCGACGGCCAGATGATCGTGCTGGGCGGCCTGCAGCGCACCTCGCTGACGAACACCCGCCAGAAGCTGGGCTTCATTTACGAAATTCCCGTCCTCAGCCACTTGTTTGGTGATCGCACCAAGACGACCAGCCGCACCGAACTCCTCCTCTTCATCCGGCCGCACGTGCTGCCGCCGGAAAAGGGCACGGCCGACACCTTGAATTCGATCAAGAATCTTTCGAACAAGGACCAGGTCGACCAATACCTCAAGGATCCTTCGAAGCCGGCGAAAAACGGAATGTTCGAAGACCTCAAGTAAGCGCCTCCCATGACCGCGCTTGTTACGGACACCCTGCCCGCATCACTTGCCGGGCGCCTCACGGATGAGCAACGCCAGGCCCTTGCCGAGGCGCCGCGCGAGAAGCGTCTTGAGGTTCTCACGGCCGCACTCGGCGTCCCCGAGCCCGAGACCTTGAAGCTGCTGGCCGACGCGGCCGGCCTCGACATCGCGCTCAACCTGGAGACCGACCCTGATGCCCGGGGCATCCTGCCGGCGCGGCTGGTCTACGATTACCAGTTCATTCCCATCCGCTACGGCCAGGCGATGGAAGACCGGCCCGCGCCCGAGGTGCTGGCCAAAATGCCGCTGCACCTCGCCACCGCATGGCTGCCGGATGCCGTGATGGCCGACTGGCTCCGCACGTTCACCCCCCGGCCGCAGGTCTGGCACCTCGCCGTGCCCGAGCGCGTGCACCAGCTGATCATTGAGAATTTCGGCGTCGGCTCCGGTTCGCTCGAGGATTCCGACGACGGCTACGTCGCCCCGGAGGCCCTCCAGCAGCAGGAAGAAGTGGTCGACGAGGACGCCGCCGTGGTGCGCTTTGTCACCGACGTGATCTCGCAGGCGATTGAGGACCAGGCAACCGACATCCACTTCGAGCCGCAGGAGGAGCAGCTCCGCATCCGATATCGCGTGGACGGCCTGCTCGTGCCCGTGCCGGTACCGGAAAACCTCCTGCGCTTCCAGGACGCCATCATCTCGCGCCTGAAAATCATGGCGCGCATGAACATCTCGGAAAAGCGCCTGCCGCAGGACGGCCGCATCAACTTCAAGGCCCGCGGCGCCACGCTCGACATCCGCGTGTCCACCGTTCCGACCATCTACGCCGAGTCCATTTCGCTGCGCCTCCTCAACCAGAAGAAGGAAGCCTACACGATGGACCGCCTCGGCATGAGCGCCGACGAGCAGGCCCAGATCGTGCAGATTCTCGACTACCCGCACGGCATCATCCTCGTCACCGGCCCGACCGGCTCCGGCAAGTCGACCACGCTCAATGCCTTCCTGCGGAAGATCAACGCCACCGACCTCCGCATCATCACCATCGAGGACCCGATCGAATACGAGGTGCCCGGCGTGAACCAGATGCAGGTACGGCCCGAGATCGGCCTCACCTTCGCCGATGCGCTGCGCCATGTGCTCCGGCAGGATCCCGATGTCATCATGGTCGGTGAAATTCGCGACAAGGACACCGCCGAGATCGCCATCCGCGCCTCGCTCACCGGTCACCTGGTCTTCTCCACGCTGCACACCAACGACGCGCCCGGCGCCATCACCCGGCTCGTCGACATGGGCATCGAGCCCTTCCTGGTCGCCTCGGCCATCGAGCTCGTCATCGCCCAGCGCCTCGTGCGCCGGCTCTGCCCGGAGTGCTCGCGCCCCGCGCCGGTCAGCAAGATCAAGCTGATCGAAAGCCTCGCGATCCTCGGCTGCCCGCCGGATGACGCCGAGACGGTTCATGAGCTCAAGTCCCCCGTCGGCTGCGACCGCTGCCGCGGCACCGGCTATCGCGGCCGCGTCGGTGTCTTCGAGATTTTCCGCCTCAACGACGAGATGCACGAACTCGTCCTCAAGCGCGAGAGCACGCGCACCCTCGCGGAATGTGCGCGCAAGAACGGCATGCGCACCCTCGGCCAGAGTGGCTGGGAAAAGGTGAAGTCCGGCCTCACGACGCTGGATGAGGTGCTGCGCGTCATCACGGTGGCCGAGAAATGAGCCCCGCCATGCCGCTTGATTATCGCCGCGCCACCCCCGACGATTCTCCACTGCTCGCCGGGTGGAACCAGCAGCTGATCCGGGACGAACGCCATCGCAACACCATGAGCCTGCCGGAGCTGGAAACCCGCCTCCGCGGCTGGCTGGCCGGCGAATACCATGCGGTGATCTTCACCCACTTGTCCGAGCCGGTCGCATACGCCCTCTACCGCGAGGAGCCGGCCCTGGTCTATCTGCGCCAGTTTTTTGTGCAGCCCGACCATCGGCGCAGCGGTGTCGGCCGCGACGCCATTCGCATCCTGCAGGACCTCGTCTGGCCCCGCGACAAGCGCCGCACGGTCGAGGTGCTGACCGGGAATGAGGCCGGCATCGCCTTCTGGCGCGCGAACGGCTATCAGGATTATGCCCTGACCATGGAGGTCATGCCACCCGTTGAGAAAGTGAAAATGAAAGTGAAAGGGGTGTGAGGCCACGCTTGGCTCACGGTTAACCCTGATCTCCTCCCGATCCGCACTTTCACTTTCACTTTCACTCATCCGTCCATGCCTCGCTTCGACTATACCGCCCGCGACCGCGCGGGAGCCGCCGTCACCGACGTGCTGGAAGCTCCCAGCCGGCGGGATGCGTTGCGCCTCCTCACGGCGCGCGGGCTGCAAGTCGGCATGATCAGCGAGCAAGCCGGCGCCAAGGGCGGGGCCGCGCCCAAATCGCCGCGCCGCGCCCTGCTGGCCTCGGCCCGCGCGACCCCGCCAACCCGGCGCGAACGCCTGAATTTCCTGCAGGCCCTGCATGACCTCACCACCAGCGGCCTGTCCGCGGGTGAATCCGTGCGGCTGCTTTCGCAGCGCATCAAGGAGCCCGCGCTGCGCACCTTGTGCGCCGGCCTGTGGGAAAAGTTGAGCGAGGGCGCGCCGCTGTCGCGCGCGATGGCCGCCTTCCCGGAGGTGTTCGACAGCTCGACCATCAATCTCATCCAGGCCGGCGAGGCCACCGGCTCGCTCAACGACACCCTGACCCGGCTCATCGCCTACTTCACTGAGCAGCGCGAGCTGCGTCGCCAGCTGGTCGCCGCCCTCGCCTACCCGGTGCTGATGGTGTTCGTGGCCGGCGGGGTGATCGTGTTCTTCCTCTGGTTCCTGCTGCCCAAGCTCCAGGACCTCCTCACCTCGCTCCACAGCAAGCTGCCCACCTCGACCCGGATCCTCATCGGCATCTCGGAATTCGCCATCCACTACGGCCTTTTTGCCGTCGGCGCGCTGGTGTTTGTGGCGGCCTCGTTCTGGCGCTGGCGCGCGACGGAAGCCGGCCGCGCCACGTCCGACGCCTGGTTGATCAAGGTGCCGCTGCTGGGCGAGTTCATCGTGGCGCAGACCGTGCTCGCGTTCAGCCAGACACTATCCGTGCTCCTGGAAAACGGCATCACCGCCTCCGAGGCGCTGCGCATGACCGAGCGCCAGATCGGCAACCATTTCCATCGCGAGGCCTTCAAGACCGCCACCGCACGCGTCATGGAGGGCGAGGCCCTCTCGCTCGCGCTCACCCGCACCGGCTGCTTTCCCGACCTGGTACTCGACCGCCTCGCCGTCGGCGAAAACACCGGCAACGTCGTGCCGAGCCTCAGGCAGATCGCCCAGGCCTATCAAAGGCTGATTTCCCAGCGGCTGAATTTCTTCACCCAGATCATCGCCACCACCGTGCTGCTGGGCGTGTTCATCTTCGTGGGTTTCATCGCGTTCGCAATCGTGCAGGCCGTGTTCCAGGCCAGCCAGAGCATGCGGTCGTAGGTGGAGCACGATGACCCCAACGCGCTGAGAACCTCCGTCCACCCCTGATCGACAACGGAGCTGGACAACGCGTTGGGGTCAACGCGTTCCATTCGCATCACTGGATGTCGTAGACTTCGATCAGGGCGTTGCCGGTGGTCTGGTTCGCGCCGGCGACCTGGACGGTGTACGCCCCGGCAGGCAGGGTGATCAGCAGCGCGGCGTCCTTGCTGCCGGCATTGAGCGCGAAGGGGCCCGGGATCGCGGCCGCCGCCGCCGCATTGGGCTCGTCGCCCCAGTTGTCATTCGCCGCAAACACCACGTCCTGGTTGTTGCTGTCCTTCGCATGGATCTCCATCACGGGATCCGCCAGCAAGCCACCGACGCCGAAGCTGGAAAGGGTGGGTCCCACGCCGCGCACCAGCAGGGTCTTCGGCGTGTTGCCGCTGATGATGAACCCGGCAATGAGCACGTTGTCGCCCGTACCGGAAAAGTTGAGGGTGGAAACATTGACCAGCCGCGGCGTATTGCCCGTGCCGACGTCATAGACCTCCACCAGGGTCACGCCGACCGTCCCGGCACCGTTGCTGACCAAGGCGGTGCGATCACTGTCCACATTGAGCAACATCGCGGAGTCCTTGCTGTTGGGCAGGAAGGGAAAGGGACCGGGAATCGCCGCGACGGCGGGATCGTTGCCCCAGTCATTATTGCTCTTCACGATCGTATCCTGCCCGTTGATCTTCTGATGCACCTCCAGGATTGGATCCAGGATCGTGCCGGGCACGCCCAAGGCTCCCAAGGTCGGGCCGGAGGCGCGGATCAACAGCTGCTTGCTGCCCCCGCTCATGATGAAACCGACCGTGAGTGACTGCCCGGCCACGCCCGTCGGTGCGCGCACGGAAAGGTTCGCGATCCGTCCAGGATCGGAGGCGGCCACCACGAGCCGCGCAAAACGGCTGGTCACGGAACCACCGGTCGTGGTGACGACCACGGTGTAGTCGGCGGCATTGCCAGACTGGAGATTGGTCAGACTCAACGTGCTCGCCGTGGCACCGGCGATGGCGGTGCCGTTCTTGCGCCACTGGTACGTCGGACTGGTCCCGGTGGCAGTGACGGAAAACGTGACTGCGCCTCCCGGCGCCACCGTCTGGCTCAGCGGCTGGACGGTGATGGCCGGGGCCGCGCCCTGCGGTGTATTGACCGTGAGCACTGCACTGCTGCTCGTGACTGCCCCGGCACTGTTCGTTGCCACAACCGTGTAGGTGCCGGCGTTGGTCGTGGTCACGCTGGTGAGGGTCAGGGTGGAATTTGTCGCTCCGCTGATCGCCACGCCGCCTTTTTGCCATTGAAAGGTCGGCGAACCGCTGGCGGCCGCGGTAAATGTTACGTTCGCGCCGGTGTTCACCGTCTGGCTCTGGGGTTGCGTCGTGAACGCGGGTGCCGTCACTCCGCTGCCGGCACTCACATCGATGGTATAGGTGAAGGACGGGGAGACGAAACCCCCATCCTCACCGACCAGATCGAGAGTGTACGACCCCGCCTTGGTCGGAGTGCCGGAAAGCACCGGGTTGCCTGTGACGAAAGAGCCGAGGTTGGTCCGCCCGTTGATGTCCAGGCCGGGCGGTAGCGTGCCGCCAATCTGCCACTGCACGGGGCTGGTCTGGGTGCCGGTCAGCCCGAAGGCGACCGAGGGGATTGGTGTGCCCACCGTGGCCTTGAGCGGGCTGTCCACATTGGTCACGAGTTCGGTCGCACCCGCGCGGGAATGCAGGGCACCCAGGGCCGCCACCGTGGCCGCGGACCGAAGCACGGTGCCCACCGGCGATGAAATCACGAGTCGCTCGACCGTCGCGGCCACCTGCAGCACCGGCGTCCGCTGCAACAGGGCGAGCAGCGAGAGTGTCGGGAGATTGAGCCACTGCAGCCGGCGCCGCAGCAGGGAGGACAGATTCATCGGGCAATGGGGACGGTGGGTCATGGGCAAAGTTACGCCGCGGTGGATACCAGGGGCTGAGACAGAACTTTGAGTCACGTATGCCCCGGCGGAAAGCGAATGACCGTAACGCGGTTGTTACCTTGCTTACCTTCCTCTCCGAGGAAGGGGTAATTGGGAATTTGGTATTGGTAATTTGGCGTCAAAATTGAAGTGCGCAGGCCTCGCCGCCGAAGCCCAATCGCGCAGCATAGGGAATTTCCGGACCCATTCCCAATTCCAAAATACCAATTACCCGCGCGCCAGCGCGTCAGCGTCAGAACCGCAGGACGAACTGAGTGGCGAGGGTGTGCGCGAACCGGTGCGGGCCGTTTTCCTCATGCTGCAGGCTGTACTGCAGCTTGATCTGGGTGTGCGGCGTGAAGCGATAGCCGGGCGCAAGATCAATGCGCCAGAGCTCGGCGCCCCAGGGCGCGCGGCCGCCCGCGCCGTCCGACACGGCGGCGAAGAGCTGCTGGTTCCAGCGCACGGCGCCGAAAAACTGCGGCGTGAATTTGTACTTCGCCTCCGTGTACCAGGCAAAGGTGTCGACGTTGCCCACTCGCGGGATCGTAAAGCGAGCTTCATAGAATTCCGTCCACACCTGGAGATGATGCCAGGCGTAGCTGATGTCCTGCCCGATGACAGTCTCGCGATAGGCGTCGAACCGGCGGCCGGCAGCGATCGTGGGAGCAGCCAGCGGGCGGAGGTAGGGCCCGGTACTGGCGGAAAGACCCAGGTTCCACCGTTCGTCCGGTGCGTAGCCGAGACGGCCGCTGAAAGTGGGATGACGCAATCCCACCAGCACGGCGTCCCAGGCTTCGGGCCGGGACGAGAGCGATGCGTTCTTTACTTCCAGCGCATAGCGGATCCGGTTGAACGCGCCGGAAAGGGCGGCCCCACTCGCATAGGCCGGACCCCAGATGACCGGCACCCGCCGCTGCTTTTCCACGGCCGTGACACGGGCGGGCAGCCCCGGCCGGACGTGGGACCATTGCAACAGCACCAGATCCGACGGCACGGGCTCAATATCCCAGACGCCTGTGAGATTCTCATAGGGCAGCGGGGCGGTCACGAAGGGATTTTCCCACGAGCCATGCCGCGGAACCCAGTTGCCCACTGCCGTGGCGAACTTCCCGATTTGCAGATTGAAGCGCGCGTTGTCCGCCGGTGTGAAACGCAGGGCGTATTCATCCAGCCGCAGGCGCGCCCCACCCGCCCCCGGATCAAAACCGCGGTCCACGCGCGCCTGGGCGAAGGCATAAAGATTCGACTGGTATTGGGCGTCGAGGAAGACCACCAGGCGCGGATTGAACAGGTCGTTGCCCGGCGCGTTGATCAGGCCCGGCGCCGGCGGCTGGAAGTGATAGCCTTCGAGGGCGACACTGCCGCTCAGCCGCGCCCGGAGACTGTCCTGCAGGACACTCACGTTGAGGGCCTCGTCCACCCGGTCGAGCCAGTCATCCGCCGCCCAGCCGGCGGCCGTGGCCACAGCCGCAACGAAACAGATAATTGTGATGCGCCGGAGTTTCATGCGGATTCGCCGGCGGTGGATGGTGCGCGGGCCAGGCGGAAGCTGACTTCAAATTCCGTCCCTGCTTCGTCCGAACGCACGAGGCGCAGGTCACCTTGGTGAAGCCGGGCCAGTTCGCGGGCGAGGTTCAGGCCCAGGCCGTAGCCGGGGACATTCTCCCCCATCGCCCCTCGGTGAAAGCGTTCGAAAATATTCGCCTGCGCCGCGGGCGGGATCGGCGCACCTGTGTTGCCGATCACCAGACGCACGCGGTCACCGTCCTCCCGGGCCGTAAGACGGATGCGGCCACCGGGCCGGTTGTACTTGCGCGCGTTCTCCAGGAGGTTTTGCAGGATGAGCGAGGTGTAGCGTTTTTCGCCCGCGATGTGGAGCGCCGGGGGGAAATTTGTTTCCACCCCGAGGTTGAGCCCGTCCGGCAGCGCGCCGAGGTCATCGAGCGAAGCCTCGATGAGCTGCGTGAGGTTCACCGGGTGGAAATCGAGCTTGAGCCGGCCGGCGTCCAGGCGGGAAAGCAGCAGCAAATCCTCGATGACACTCGAGAGCCGGTAAGTCTGGTGGATGAGCGCGGAGAGCTGGTCGCACTCCGCGGGCGTGAGGTTCTCCCGCGCCAGCAATTCCTCGAGGCCGGCGCGGAGCACGGTCACCGGGGTCTTGAGCTGGTGCGAGGCGTCGGCGGAAAAACGCGCGGAGCGCTGCAGCTCCGCGCTGGTCAGTTCCAGCGCCGCCTCGGCGCGCTCGCGCTGGGCGCGGTTTTCCTCCGAGTCCACCGCCAGCTTTTCCACCGGCTGCGACAGCCGCCCCGCGAGCACGTGGCTGGCGCCCAGCCCGCCGAGCAGCAGCAGCCCGCCGAGGCCGACCACCTGCCAGCGCAACTGCCGCTGGCGGGCGAGCAGCTCCGTGAGCGGATAGACGCAGACCTCGTACGCCGGCGGGAAGAGCGAGCCGGGGTTCAGCCGCTTGTAGAACAGCAGGTGCGGCACCCCGCCCACCGGCAGGTGCACGCTGCTCTCGGCGCCACCCGGGGTGGCAAGGACGCGGGTCATTTCCGCGGCGAGCGCCGCCTCGGCGGCCTCATCCCGGGAAGACAAATACAGCCGGCCGTCCAGCCAGATGCCGCTCCGGATGCCCGAGCCCGGGCGCAGGCCGCCCAGTTCCACCGGCTTGAATCCGAGCACGAGCGCGGCGATGACTTCGCCATTTTCCGTGGAGATGATCGGCATCGCGATGACCTCCGAGAGTCCCGGTGCGGCGCCGCCCGGGAGATAGCCGAGCTGCGGCTGGTCGGGCACGACCCGGGTCGCGAGCTGTCTTTCCTCCTCCGATTGTAACCGGCCCACGTTTCGCGCGCCGGAGGGTGGAATCACCGCGCCCTTCCGGTCGAGAAAGCGATAGAACCGCGCGTGCAGCCCATGCGCCGCCTGCTCCGGCGACTGCAGCTCCTCGCTCTCCATCACATCGCGCAACTCGTCGTCCGCGCTCGGATAAAGCAGGTCGAGCGCATGGTCCTCCTCCAGCGCCGCATGGATGCGCGGCCGGCGCACGAGCGCCCGGCAGCGCTCCACCATCGCGGCGTGGCGGATCTCCTGCACATGGTGCAGCGCATCCAGCTCGGCCTGGAACTGGCGCTGGAGGTCCTGCTCCACGCTGGCCGCCAGGTTGCGTTGCGCGAAAAAGAGCGCCAGCGCGGTGATGACCGAAACCACCAGCATCATCGCGACCAGCAGCTTCAGGCGGAAGCCGGTGACGCGCGAGGGCTTCGGTCCGGAGAGGGCGGTCACGGGAAATCCACCCGGAGCACCCCATCCACCGTCAGCTCGACCGGGCGCTCCAGCGTGGTCTTGCTGTCCACCCACGCCTTGAGGACATACCGCCCCGCCGGCAGCCCAGCCAGCCGGAAGTGCCCGTCGGTGTCGGTCATCACAAAATACGGCGTGGCGAGCACCAGGATCAGCGCGCGCATGTGCTCATGGATGTCGCAGCGCAGCGTGATGAGCCCCGGCACGTCGAAGACCTGCGAGGGCACCGGCGTTTCGTTGGCCCGGTAACGGCCGAGGTCGAAGCGCTTCGGCAGCGAGTAGGAAAAGATGTTGTGATAGGTGTCGTCGAGGTTGGGAAACTCCACCTTGGTGCCGACCTGTACCGGCAGGAGCGACGGCACAAAGGTCAGGTCCTTCTGGATGAGCTGCGCCACCGGCGGTGTCGCCGGCGCGGGAAAGACCCCCTCCAGATAGACCACGGCCAGCGGCGGGTTCGTCGAGAGCACCCCGCCCTGCGTGACAATTTCATACCGCTTGTTCACCACGGGGGCCGTGCGCGTCTTCGGCAGCGGCACGTGTCCTTCGATCACTGCCTGCGCTTTCAGCATGCCGGGTGTGAGCAGCAGGATCAAAAAGATCATGCTGCGGATTGTGGCGGGAGCTCGGCCTTGGGAACGAGGGTGCTGGGCGCTGGGGTTCATGCGGGGCGGGGGGAGCCTTCGGCGGAACTTACCGCATAGCCGACGCCGCGGAAAGTATGAATCAACGGCACGGCAAAACCCGAGTCCACTTTCTTGCGCAGGCGGGTGATGAAGATTTCGACCGTGCGCGTGTCGTACTCATGGTCGCGCTGCCAGACCCGCTCGCAAAGTTCCGTCCGGGAAAACGGCCGCCCCGGCTCCTGCATCATCACCTGCAGCACGTCGAATTCGCGGGGCGAGAGCGCGATCGTCCGGCCGGCCCGCGTGACCCGACGGTGGCGCACGTCCACCAGCAGGTCGCCGACCTTGAGCAGGTCGGCCGGGACCGGGGTCGTCGCGCGGCGGCCCAGCGCCTCGACGCGGGCCACGAGCTCGTCCATGGCAAAGGGCTTGGCCAGATAGTCGTCCCCGCCGGCCTGCAGCCCTTTCACCCGGTGTTCCACCTCGCCGCGCGCGGTCAGGATGAGCACGCGGGTCGAGCCGTTGACCTGCCGGAGCCGGGCGAGCACCGAGAGGCCGTCGAGTCCAGGCAGATTGAGGTCGAGGACCACGAGATCGGGTGGCTCCTGCAGTGCGGCCCGCAACCCCTCCGCGCCATCGTGCTGCGTGCTGAGGATATGTCCGCGGCGCTCCAGCGCGCGGCTGATGTGCCCGGCGAGCTGGGGTTCGTCTTCAATCACAAGGATGCGCATGGGGGGTCAAGCAATCGGAGGTCACCACGAAACACACGAAATACACGAAAAGAAACCCTGATGGAAATTTTCTCACTCTAACTCTTTCCGCACCCACCACTCCGGACCGCTCTGGACGGACCGATTCCGATTATTTCGTGTGCTTCCTGTCTTTCGTGGTTAAATCCAATGCAGGTTTCCTGCTCAATTGCAGCCGCAGCCACTGCCGCCGACGCCCCGGCCGCCCGTGGCGGACTCCCGCGAAAAATAGACATGCTCGGCCGCCGCCGTGGCGAGCGGGTCGCGGTCGGGACGCATGAGGTAGTCGGCCAGCGTGCCCCTCTCCCAGGGCTGCACGCGGACGAGGCTGGCGCTCGTGCAACCGCCGAGGCCGGCCACCGCCAGCGCACCCAGCAGCAGGAGGAAGAGCCTCGGAACATTCCGGAACGGACGACGGTGATTTTTCATGAGATCAGTTTTTTTCGGCCAGCAGGATTTCGATTTCCTTGCGCAGTTCGCGCTCGGTGTCGTCGTGCCAGCCGGCGTGCACGAACCGCACCCGGCCGTCACGGCCGATCAGATAACTCGTGGGCATGGTGGGCACCACGACCTGGCGGACGAGCTTCTGGTCCGCGTCGAGCAACGTGGCAAAGGGCGGGGCCAGCTTCTTGACGAACCGGTCGTAGTCCGGGGCCTTTTCGTCGATGCTCACGGCCACGATGACCAGGCCGCGCGCCGCATAATCGCCGTGAACCTTGGCATACGCAGGAAACGACGCCTTGCATGGCGCGCACCACGAGGCCCAGAAATCAACCAGCACGATCTTGCCCGCGGTCGCGGGCAGGGCACCGCGGAGACCGGCGGCGGCCAGCGGGGGGAATGACTCGCCCGTTTTCACCTCGGCGCGGACGTAGGGCGCCGCCACCAGCGCCAGCATGAGCACAAACAGTTGTAGCGGCGGCCTATGACCGCCGTTCCGAACCCGGCGGTCATAGACCGCCGCTACATTCAAGACGTTATGAGGCGACATATTGGAAAAATCCGCGGGTTTGCCCGCGCGCGTTGTCCGTGAGCAGCAGGCCCTCGGCGCCGGGACAGGACTGGATGAACTCGATGCCCTTCGGCACCCCCAGCATGAAGGCCGTGGTCGAGAGCACCCCGGCCTGGAGGCACGTGCCCGTGATGACCGTGGCCTGGATGCAACCGTTCGCGACCGGCCACCCGGTGCGCGGGTCGATGATGTGGCCATAGCGGCGCCCATCGATCTTGAAGCACCGGATATAGTCGCCCGAAGACGCAATGCCCCGGCCGCTGAGCCCCACACTCGCCCAGGACGAGCCCGGGTGTTGGGGATCCTCGAGCCCGATGTGCCAGGCCGGCCGGCCCGGCGGCGCGCCCAGCGCCCGGAGATCGTGGCCAAAATCAACGAGCACATTGTTGATGCCATGGTCCACCGCGATCTGGGCCGTGAGATCGACGGCGTATTCCTTGCCGAATCCGCCAAAATCGAGCGCCATGCCTGGCTCGGGCAGGAAAACCTTGCCCGGCGCGCGCTGCACCTTGGCCCAACCCACCAGCCGGCGCGCTGCTTCGATCTCGGCCACCGCCGGCACGCGGGGTTGGGGCGCCTTCCAGTTCCAGAGCTGGATGAGCGGCAGGGAGGTCGGATCGAGCACGCCCTGCGTCATGAAATGCAACGTGTCGCACAGCTTGAGGAGCTGCTCCATTTCGGCGTCGACCTCGATCCAGGATTTCCCGGCCGCCGCGTTGATGCGGCTCACGAGGCTGTCCGGACGGAACCGGGAATACTTCGCTTCGAAGGCCTGCACCCAGGCCACCGCGGCCCGCTCGAAGGCCGCGGCCTGCACGTCACCCTCCGGCGCCACGTATTGTACTTCGCACTTCGTGCCCAGCGCGGGAAAAGTCAGCCGGCGCGGCGGCTCCGCGACAGTCCCCTGCGCCGTGATGGGCGGGGTTCGCTGGGCAGAGACGACGAGGGCCATGGGAACTCGGGATTGGGGATTCGGCGCCGGACTGGTTTCACCAGGAGAACTTAAACCCAAAGGTCCGGAGGGTCGCGCGGCAGTAGGCGCTCTGGGGCGTGAAGCCATCCCGGCCACTCATCCGGTAGCTTTCAATGGAGGCGTCAACCTGCAGGCGGTCCGACGCGTTCCAAATCGCCTTGAGCGAATAGTTGTAAGTGCGCAGGGCGGACAGCCGGTAATCAGACGAGTAAAACGGTCCATGTGACCGCGGCGGTCCTGACACCGGCACGATGCTGGTCCCGTCGAGACGGTAATAATAAAAATCTGCCGCGGTCTGGTCGTGAAACCGCAGCCCCGGCTTCAGGATGAAGTGCCCGCCGATCCGCTGGAGCCAGGCGAGGTCGACCGTGTGAGCCTTCGTGCCGAACGTATCGTGATAAAAACGATAACTCGCATCCAGCGCCCCATACAGTTGCGGAAACGCGCGGTTCACCGAGGCCAGCGCGACCCATTTGTCGCGTTCGTCCGGCCGGTTCTCCCCGAAGGTTTGGCGCAGGAAGACACCGGGGATGACCTCGATGGATTTCTGCACCAGCTTGTACGGATCGCCGAGATAGCCGGTCGAGCGGCCCCACGTCAGGTTGACGGTCACCGAGGTGAGCGGATCCAGCAGCTGAGTGAGGCCGACGATGACATCGTTGGACCGCTTCTTCGCGTTGGGCGACTGGAAGAAAACCTTCACGTCATCGTCCGTGCCGGCGACCCCCGCGAGCAGCGTGGTGTTCTTCTGGTTGAAATCCGTGAGCGTGTTGAGCGACCAGCCGTTGGAGACATAATCGCTCTCGCGGCTGTTGGCGGCGGCGAGCGAAAGGTTGACGCGGGCAAACTGGTGCGAGAACTCGGCGCTCCACGCCTTGCGCCGCTCGTGCATCTGGACCAGCACCACTTGGTCGCTGCCGGTGGGCGCCGGCCGGCCGTCGGGCGTGGCCCCGGCAATCGCATCGATCACGCCCTCCACCTTCAGACGCGAATCCGTGCCCAGGTCCTGCTCCACGTGGGCGCTTCGCGTCTGCACGACGATGCGGCCGCCCGCCTCAAGATAGTCCTCATATTTGTAGCTGACCGCGTCCTCCGCCCGGCCCAGCCGCGGGAGCGTCAACGCCAGTGATGCGGCCAGCAGGCCGGCCTTGAATTGCAGCAATCGCGGGGATGGGTACTTAGTCATGCTTTGCCTCGCAGGTGGGGGTTGGCCGTTGGGACAAGCACTGTCCCAAATGGTTGCATCGGCCTGCACTGTTGGTCGGCATGATTTGATTACAAGAACAAGATTGCCGGATCGGCGGCATGAGCCTGATGAGCGCGAAATATCCCCCAGCCGCACTCTCCGTCATTTACGTTCAGGACCGGACTCACCAGTCAGCTTCTTCGTTGGCTTAGGCGGGGCATCGTCCGCTCCATCCCACGGAGCCATTCCAATCCCCGTCAACCGGTAGCCACGGCCAGGACTGCGGGGGGCGGAACCGTCGCACACGTCACTCTCACCGGGCCGGCGTTTACCTTGCCGAAGATCGTCGTGAGCGGGGCGTTGGCCGCATCGCGCCCGCGGGCGATGACTACGATGTGCTCCGGCGAAATGCCATCGCTCGGATCGAAAAGATACCACTGACCGCCCAGGTAGACCTCGAGGCAGGCATGAAAATCCATCGGCTCGAGGCCGGCCGCGTAGCCGCCCACGTAGCGCGCGGGAATGGAGAGGGCGCGGCACAGCGCGATGGCCAGGTGCGTGTAATCGCGACACACGCCCTTGCGGAGCTGCCATACGTCCCACGCCGACGTGCGCGAATCCGTGGCCCCGGGGGCGTAGGTGAGGTTGGCGTCGACCCAGCGGCAGATTTCGCGCACTTGCTCCGCCCGGTTCTCGATCTTCCCGAAAAGCTCCCACGCGACCTGGGCGAAGCGGTCGCTTTCACAATAGCGGCTCGGCAGCGTGTAGGTCAGCACGGTCAGCGGAAGGCGGCCGGGATTGTCCGCCTTCATCTCGGCCGGTGGCAGCGGCCGCAGCACCTCCACCGTCGCCGCGTAACGCAGCTCGAATGGCCCGGCCGGGACTTCCACCCGGTAAACCCGGTTGCCCTTCGAGGTCGAAATGCGCTCCGCCGGAACCTCCGGAACGCAGACCACGCTCTCGTCGAGCAGCTTCTGCTGGGCACCCGCGTTGGCGAGGATGTTGAACGTGAAATTGGCGGTGGGCGCCAGCACCTGGTAGGCAAACGTGCAACCGACGGAAATGATCATGTCGCGCCGGAGTGTGCTAACCGCGGAGCCTTGGGCAATCCCAACCTCGCCGCTGGCGCGGAAGCTCCAAATTCCAATGAAACCTCAAATCTCAAATTCCGGAGGCTTGAAGTTTCATCGGAGCCCTGGTCGCCTCTGGCGCCGCCAAAGGCGGGTAAACTTGGCGGAGGGTGCTTGGAGCTTTTATTCCAGCTGCTCGCGCCGGAAGAATGAGACCACCGACAGGGCCAACCGCACTCTACCGGGATCAACTCTGCCCCTCAGATTTTCACCAGCCCGTGCTGGATGCTGTAGCGCGTGAGGCTCGCCACATCGCGCACGCCAATCTTGTCCATGATGTTCGCCCGGTGCTTTTCAACCGTGCGGACGCTGAGGTTGAGCTGGGAGGCGATTTCCTTCGAGGACTGGCCGCTGGCCACGAGCTGGGCGACCTCGATCTCGCGCGCGGACAATGGGTCGGCCCCGGCCTGCACCGGCGGCGGGCTCGCGGGCGGCGTCTTGTGGGGCGTAATTTTCGTCTTGGCCGCAAAATACAATCCGCCGGCCGCCACTTCCTGCACCGCCTGCACGAGGTAATTCAGGGGCTTGGTCTTGTCCACGTAGCCCTGCACGCCCAGGGCGATGAATTGCGCCGGCAATTCGCCGTCCGTGCTGCCGGTCAGCACCAGGATGCGGATGTCCGGCAATTTCTCGCGCAGGGCGCGGATGACTTCGAGGCCGTGCATGCCCGGCAGGCCGAGGTCGCAGATCACCATCGCCGGGCTGGTGCGCAGGCAGTAGGCCAGCGCCTCGGCCCCGTCCCCGAATTCCGCCACCACGCTGAGGCCGCCCGCCTTTTGCACGGTGGACCGCAACATGTGACGAACCATGGTTTCGTCTTCGATCAGGACTACCTTCATCAAGGAGGGCATCGGCAATAAGTTGGAAACAAGCTGATAGTGGAGGTTTTCAATCTTCCCGGCGCACCGCAAGCTCAGCCCGCGCGAATCTGTCGCCAGAGGAAAACCCTCAGCGCCCGGAAATCTTCCGGCAGAAAAACCTCCCGGTTCCTGGTCAGATCTTCCGGTCGGCCCGATACCCACGCCTTGGCCAGCAGGGCATCATGCTGATCGGGCCGCAGCGAGACCCAGTAGGGACAGTCGACGCAATGCGTCCCGCTCAAGCGGCCCCGGGCGCGTTCCAGTTCCTGCCGGCGGCAGGCGCCTTCGACCACTTCCCGGTAGGACTCACGGCATTGCCGGAATTCCGGCTGCAGGCAGGCTTTCAGCAACTGGCGCGTGGGCGTATCCAGCTCGGCGTGCCGCTCCGGCAGGCCGAGGCCATGAAACACTTTCGCCGCCAGTCCGGCCGCGCGGTCTGCCGGCATCTCCCCCGGCTCGCCGGATGCGGACTCCGCCAGCGGACTGGGCAGTCCCGCCTCATTCACCACCGTCCACAACCGTCCCACATATTCCGCCAACAGTGGCTCGGGCAGCGGGGGGCGGCGGTTCTGCGCAAGAAACCGACGAACGCAGGTTTCAACCAGGGTGGCGAATACGGCCGCAGCGCCGCCATGGGCAGATAGGAGGCGCCGGTGGGCCTCCGGGGTGAGTTCTTCGCGAATCGGCATATGTCTCGCCGCTGCACTTCGGCCCCGGCCGCAACAAAGTCAACGCGGGTTCAAGTCAGATGGGGCAGGATATCCTGATCCCGCCGTATTCGGGACCAAGCCCCATTCAACCGGCGCGGTAAGGATAACGCGCCCTACTTCGGGATCCCTTTCCCAATCATCTCAAAATTGTTATGGTCACACGTTAGAATTAATTAAAACTGTACTGGTATCAAACCCAGCGGGCTGGTCCTGCCCGGCCACACCCGTTTCGGCTACACTCCTTACCTGCCTCGTCCCTTTCCGCCATGATCCAGACCCTCGCCGCACCCAAGCCCACTCCGCTCTATGTCATTTTGGCGGACGAGCTGCAGTCGCTCGTCGGCCAGGGCACGCTCCGTCCCGGCCATCGCGTGCCGTCCGTCCGGCGCATGGCCCTGCAGCGCGACGTAAGCATCTCCACCGTCATCCAGGCATACACTTTGCTCGAGAACCGCGGCGTGCTCGAGGCCCGGCCCCAGTCTGGTTACTACGTGCGGGCCCGACTGCCCGGCGATGCGCCCGAGCCGCGCATGGCCCGGCCCATGGCCAAGCCGAGTTATGTCGGCGTCAACGACCTCACGGCCGAGATCATGAGTTTCGCCACCGACCCGGCGTACGTTCCGCTCGGCGCGGCGCTGCCCGACCACACCCTGTTTCCCACCAAGAAGCTGGCCCGCCTGCTCGGGGCCGTGGGCCGCAACGATCCCGCGCTCCTCGGCCGCTATGCGATGAACTGGGCCTACGATCCCCTCGCGCGGGAAATCGCCCGGCGCTATCTCCAGGCCGGCACCCCCCTTTCCCACGACGAACTCGTCGTCACCATCGGCTGCGCCGAGGCCATCAACCTTTCCCTCCGCGCCGTCACCAAGCCCGGCGACACCGTGGCGCTCGAGTCCCCCGCCTACTTCGGTTTTCTCGAAACCATCCAAAGCCTCAACCTGCGCGCGCTGGAAGTGCCCACCGATCCGCGCACCGGCATCTGCCTCGATGCCCTGCGCGATGCCCTCGAGCACAACGACGTGAAGGCCATCCTCGTGATGCCCAGCTACCAGAACCCGCTGGGCTCGTGCATGCCCGACGAAAAGAAGGAGCGCCTCTACCGCCTGCTGGCGGACTACGACGTGCCCGCCATCGAGGACGACATCTACGGCGACCTGCATTTCGGCGAGCGCCGGCCCAAGCCGCTGAAGGCGTGGGACACCGACGGCCGCGTGCTGCTGTGCAGCTCGTTCAGCAAGACCCTCGCCCCCGGCCTGCGCGTCGGCTGGTGCGCGCCCGGCCGCTATCTCGAGCGCGTGCGCCGGCTCAAGTTCACCAACACCCTCGGCACGCCGGTGGTGCTGCAGAAGACCGTGTCCGATTTTCTCCGCAACGGCGGTTACGACCACCACCTGCGCTCCATTCGCCGGGCCTACCAGAACCAGCTCCATCTCTTCTCGCAGGCCGTGCTGCGGCACTTCCCCGAAGGGACGCGCCTCAGCCGGCCGCAGGGCGGGTTCATCCTCTGGGTCGAGCTGCCGCCCGGGGTCGACACGCTGCGCCTGCATCGCGAGGCCCTGAAGCATCACATCAACACCGCGCCAGGCGCGCTCTTCTCCGTGAAGGACCGCTACCGCAACTGCCTGCGCCTGAACTGCGGCCTGCCGTGGGGCGAAGCCATTGAGTCCGCCGTGCGGAAGCTGGGCGAACTGGCGAAGCAGCAGCTCCATTGATCTCCGGCGTGAATCCACCTGCTCCCGCTCCCTCCCGCTCGGCCCTGCTGCTCGCTTTCGCCGCGATCTATCTCATCTGGGGCAGCACCTACCTCGGCATCCGCGTGGCGGTCGAAACGATGCCGCCCTTCCTGATGGCGGGGGTGCGTTTCACCCTGGCGGGTCTGCTGCTGCTGGGTTTTCTGCGCCTGCGGGGCGCCCCTTGGCCGACCCTGCGCCAATGGCGGATCAACGCGATCATCGGCACGTTCCTCCTGCTTGGGGGTAACGGCCTCGTCGTCTGGGCCGAGCAGGTCATTCCCTCCGGCGTCACCGCCCTGCTCATCGGCGTGAGTCCGCTTTTTATCGTGCTGACCGAGTGGATGTGGCCCGGTGGCATCCGCCCCACTGTGGTCACGATGGGGGCGCTGGCGCTGGGTTTCGCCGGGGTCACCTGGCTGGCCGCTCCATGGGAAAATTCCGCCCAGGGCGGAATCAGCCTCACCGGACTCGCCGCAATTCTGGTCGCATGCGTCTCCTGGGCCATCGGCTCGATCTACTCGCGCCACGCCAAGCATGACGCCGATGCGTTTGTCGCCTCTGCCCTGCAGATGCTCGGCGGCGGCGGCTCCCTGCTGCTCGCCGCGCTCGTGCTGGGCGATTTCACCCGGTTCAACGCCGCGGCCGTCACGCTGAACTCCTGGGTCGCGTTCGTGTATCTCGTTACCATGGGCTCGCTCGTCGGATTCTCGACCTTCGTCTGGCTGATGAAGCACAGCACGCCCGCGCGCGTGGCCACCTACGCCTATGTGAACCCCGTCGTGGCGGTCTTCCTCGGCTGGCTGCTGCTCGGCGAGCCGATCGGTCCGCGCACCTTGGTGGCCTCGGCCATCATTGTGGCCGCCGTGGCGATCATCACCACGCAGAAGAGCCGCCGGGACCCGGCCTGAAGCAGGGTGAGTCCGCCGGCGGAAACGCAAACGGGCTTCATAAATTTTTCCCCCGCGGGCTTGCGCAGCGTTTCACCAGCTCCAAGCTGGAACGCCATGCCCACCCCCCAACCGCCCCATGAAGACGTGGTGCACAGCGAGACGTTCCTGCGTTCCCTGATGCGCCGTCAACTCAGCCTCTCCATCTCCTGCGCTGCGGCCTTCCTCATCGCCCTGATCGCGATGCCGCTGATCAACTATTTCAACCCCGCCTTCATGGCCACGCGCGTGGCGGGCTTCACGCTCACCTGGCTGATCCTGGGCGTGCTGTTCTTCCCCTTTGTCTGGATCATCTCGGGGATCTTCATCAAACGCTCGATCGCGTTGGAGGACGATGAGGTCAAAACGGTGCAAGCGGGGAGGAAACTGTGACCATGAGCGCGCTTTCACTCCCCTTCGCATTCCTCGGCGGGGTTGACCCCTGGATCTTCACCTTCGCCTTTGTCACCGTCGCGATGACGATCTGGATGGGCTTCCGCTCCGCCAAGTCCTCGAAGACTGCCAGCGACTTCTTCGTCGCCGGCCGCTCCGTGTCCGTCGGCTGGAACGCCTCGGCCATCTCCGGCGAATATCTTTCCGCCGCCTCGTTCATGGGCATCGCCGGCATGGTGATGTCCTCGGGCTACGACGCGCTCTGGTATCCGGTGTGCTATGCCTGCGGCTACCTCTTCCTGCTGCTGTTCATCGCGGGGCCGCTGCGCCGCTTCGGCGCCTACACGATCCCGGATTTCGCCGAGGGCCGCTATGATTCGCCGCTCTTCCGCAAGATCGCCGTGTGTTTCGTGCTGTTTATCGGCTTCTTCTACACCATGCCGCAGATGAAGGGCGCCGGCACGACCCTGGCCTACATTTTTCCCGGCATGCCCTACTGGGGCGGCGTCCTGCTCGTGGGCGCGGTCATCACGCTCAATGTCGCCCTCGGCGGCATGAAGGGCATCACGCTCGTGCAGGCGGTCCAGTACTGGATCAAGCTGTTCGCCATCAGCGTGCCCATTTTCGTCCTGCTGTCGGTCTACGGCTTCTATGGCACGCACCTCCAGGCCAACCACGTTAATCCCGCCGCCGCCCCGGCCGCCATCGTCGGGGAAGCCGACAACAGCCGCGCCACCGAAGCGGCCGCGGAAGTCGGACGCAAACCCCTGGTGGAAAAGGCGCCGGCGGACACCTCCTGGGTTTCACCCTTCGGTCCGCTGACCACCAAGGCCGCCAAGGCCGCGGGCCTCACGGCGGAACAGACCAAGCCCTACTCGCTCCTCTACACCTACTCGCTTATCATGGCACTGGTCTGCGGCACCGCCGGCCTGCCGCACATCCTGGTGCGCTTCTATACGAATCCGGACGGGGCCGCCGCCAAGCGCACCACGATGTGGGTCATGATCCTGATCGGCGTCTTCTACGTGTTCCCGCCGGTCTTCGGCGTGATCGGCCGTAACCTCATGCCCGAACTCTATTCCGGCGTCGGCGCGAAGGGCACCGACAAGGTCGTGCTCGAGCTCCCCACGCTGCTGAGCGCGAAGTATGGCGTGCTCGGCTCCATCCTCAGCGGCATCACCTGCGCGGGCGCGTTCGCTGCGTTCATGAGCACGTTCAGCGGCCTGCTGGTCTCGATGACCGGCGCGCTGGCCCACGATGTCTATGGCCGGATGATCAAGCCGACCGCCACCGCGGAGGAGCGCATGCGGATGTTCAAGTGGTGCGCCATCCTCGTCGGCGGCATCTCGGTCGTGCTCGGCGCCTTCGTGGAAAACCTCGAGATCGCCTTCATGGTCGGCCAGGCCTTCGCCATCGCGGCCGCCAGCTATTTCCCGCTGCTGTTCATGAGCGTCTGGTGGCGCGGCATGACGATGAAGGGCGCCGCGACCGGCATGCTGGTCGGCGGCCTCAGTTCCCTCGTCGCCGCCGCGCTGACCAACGTCAGCACGCTCGCGCTCGACAAGGGCCCGATGGGGAAGATTTTCGGCGGCTTTGCCCCGCTCAACACCTATTGGTCCCACCATCCGCTGCTGCGGACCCTCTGCGACCAGCCCGCCATCTGGGCCGTGCCGCTGGCGATTGTCCTTATGGTCGTCGTGTCGAAGGCCACCGCCAGCGACGTCCCTGGCGATGTTCGCATGAAGATGCTCGTCCTGCACGCTCCCGAAAAACTCGGGCTCAAGCAGGAATACATCCAGGAGCACGCCGCCGGTCCGGGACACTGAGCCGGCCGATTGCGCCAGGGGCGTTCTTCGCGGACGCCCCTATACGGACTGCCCCAGCGCTACGCGCGCACAAACGGCAGGGCCGTCTCGCGCTTCAGTTCGCGCGTCATCAGGGCGGCGAGCGCGGCCGCGGGCTTCTTGCCCTCGAACAGGATGGCGTGCGTTTCTCGCAGGATGGGCGCGTCGATGTTTTTCTCGGCGCAGAGTCCCGCAAACGACTCGGTGGTGTTGTAACCCTCGACCACCGTCTTGCGGTGCGCGATCAATTCGGCGGCGCTCCGTCCCTCGCCGATCAACTGGCCGAACTCGCGGTTGCGGCTCCAGCCGCCGTGGCAGGTGGCCACCAGGTCGCCAAATCCGCTCAGGCCGTAAAAGGTTTCCGGCCGCGCGCCCAGCGCCGCCCCGACGCGCACCATCTCGGCCAGCGCCCGCGTGAGCAGGGCCGCCTTCGCATTGTCCCCCAGGCGCAGCCCGTCGCAGCACCCGGCGGCGATGGCGTAAATATTTTTGAGACAGCCGCCATACTCCACCCCCGCCGAGTCATCGCTCGTGTAGATCCGCAGCGTTAGTCCGCTCATGGCGGCCTGCACTTCATTCACGCGGGGATTGGGTCCGACCGCCGCCAATACCATCGCCGCCGGCAATCCGCGCGCCACCTCGGCCGCATTGGTTGGGCCGGTCAGGGCCCCCACCAGTTGGTCGGGCAACACTTCCGCCAAAACCTGCGAAGGCCGCAAATGCGTGCCCAGTTCAAGTCCCTTGGCCAGGCTCACCACCAGCCGGAGCCTGGACCGGGAACCCAGCGCCGTTTTCAGCCGCGTCCCCGTTTCGCGCAAGGCATGGGACGGACTGGCGACCAGCACCACCTCGGCCCCGGCCACGCCCGAGGCCAGATCGGATCCGACCCGCAACTCAGCCGGCAGCGCAAAGCCGGGCAGGTAGTCCTTGTTTTCTCGGGAAGTCGTCATCGCCTCCGCCTGAGCGGCCCGGCGCGGCACCAGCACGACCCCATGGCCGAGTCGCAAAAGGTGCAGGGCAAACGCCGTGCCCCAGGCTCCGGCGCCGACGACGCAGAAATTCATGGGGGGAGTATTAGTCCACTGAGCCCGCGGAACACACGGAAAAAACGCTTTCCCGAAACTTTTGGCCACGAAGAGGCACAAAATGACACGAAAATAATCTGCCTTTGATCCCGGAATTTTAGCCACTGATCACACCGATGAGCACGGATAACCGCATACGATATCTGTGTTCATCGGTGAAATCAGTGGCCAAAAAAAATCCGCGACCCGGCCTACTTCAAAAATGCCGGAATCTTCTCGCCGGCGATTACCTGTTCAAAGGTCTCGCGGGCATTCACCAGTTCGAATGCCGAACCCTTGACCATTACCTCGGCGGGCATGGAGCGCGTGTTATAGCGGCTCGCCATGACATAGCCGTACGCGCCGGCGCTCATGAAGGCCAACAGCTCGCCCTCGCCCACTTCCTGGATCGAGCGGTCCTTCGCAAAGCAGTCGCCGCTCTCGCAGATGGGCCCAACCACGTCGGCCACGAGCGCACGTCGCGCGGTATCGCGGTGCAGTGGCACGATCTCGTGGTAGCTGTCGTACATCGCCGGGCGCACGAGGTCGTTCATCGCCGCATCGACCACGAGGAAATTTTTGCCCGCGCCCCGCTTCAGGTGCTCGACGCGCGCCAGCAGCACGCCAGCGTTGCCTACCATGAAGCGGCCGTGCTCCAGCAGGATCTTGAGGCCGAGCGGCTTGAGCAGCGGGACGAGCGCGGCGCCGTAGGTCTCCGGCGTGAGCGGGCGCTGGTCGGCCGGTTGCGCGTCCCACCAGGCCTGCTGGCCGCTGGCGAGGGCGTCGCGGTATACGATCCCCATGCCGCCGCCGATCGAGAAATAGGTGATGCCATACTTCGCCTTCAGCTCCGCCGCAAAGGGCGCAACCTTCTCGACCGCTTCGACGAACGGGGCGACCGACGTGAGCTGCGAGCCAATGTGCATCTGCACGCCGCGGAGCAGGAGGTGCGGGTACTTCGCCGCGGCCTCGTAGGCGGCGGCGGCGTACTTCATCGGAATGCCAAACTTGTTGTCGCTCTTGCCCGTGGTGATCTTGGCGTGGGTGTGCGCATCGACGTCCGGGTTGATGCGGATGGCAATGGGTGCCTTCACGCCGAGCTTGCCGGCCACGTGGTTGATCCGGGCGAGCTCGGGTTCGCTTTCGACATGGAACGCGAAAATGCCGCCCGCGAGCGCCAGCTTGATCTCCGCCTCGGTCTTGCCGACGCCGGCGAACACGCTCCGCTGTACGTTGGCCCCGGCAGCCTGCACCCGGCGGATTTCACCGCCGCTCACTAGGTCGAAGCCGGCGCCGAGATTCGCAAAGTGCCGCAGGACCGCGAGGTTCGAGTTCGCCTTCATCGCGAAGCAGATCTGGACGTCGAGCCCGGCGAGCCCCTTGGCCAGGCGGGTGTAGTTGTCCGCCATGGTCGCGGCGCTGTAGACGTAGGTCGGAGTTCCGTAGAGTTGTGCGACCCCCGCGAGGTCGACGGATTCGCAGGTCAGGTTCTGGCCGGTGTAGTGGAAGTGATGCATGGGGGTCGGGAAAAAGTCGTTAAAACCCGGACGCTAGCGAGTTTCCCCTTGATAAAACGACCCTAAACTTACGAAGGTACGACTGTGTTGCGCGCCCTGAAGAACCTCTGCCACCGACCCGCCGTCCGCTTTGGACTGGCGCGCGACCGGAGCAGCCATCTGCGCGACCCCCGGTTCGTGAGTTTCGTCGCCCAGAGCAACCGCAAGCTGCTCAACACGGATTTCCACGACGCCGTGCTGCGCGGCCGAAAATTTGGCCGGCAGACGCTGGTCGCCCTGCTCGCCCTGGGCGGCGCCTGGGTCCTGTTGGAGAGCGCACGGGCCCTGTCGGTGTTTTGATCCCGCACCTGGACGAGGAAGCTTGCGGTTTCCACCGCAAAATTGTGCGGAAAAACGGGGCGTCTTAACTCACCACCGCCTCCAGTTATCGGGCTAAGACGGCTCGCCCTGTCTTCTCTCAACCCGCTCCGCCACCCGTGCTGCTGGAGGCCGGCTTGAAGGCGCTGCGGAAGCTGGCCTTCAGGTAGTCGCGGTTCATCCGCGCGATGAAATCGTGGGTGATCGTCTTCGGGCAGGCGGCGCTGCACTCGTACTGGTTGGTGCAATTGCCGAAGCCCATCGCGTCCATCGTGCCCACCATACCGAGCACACGCTGGTCGCGCTCGGGCTGGCCCTGCGGAAAGAGGCCGAGTTGGGAAACCTTGGCCGCCACGAACAGCATGGCGCTCGCGTTCTTGCAGGCCGCCACGCATGCGCCGCAACCGATGCAGGCCGCCGCGTCCATGGCCAGGTCCGCGTCCTGCTTCGGCACGGGAATCGCGTTGGCATCAGGCGCCGCGCCGGTCCGCACGGTGATGAATCCGCCGGCCTGCATGATTTTGTCGAAGGCCGCCCGGTCGGTGACGAGATCCTTGACCACGGGAAATGGACGGGCCCGGAATGGCTCGACCACAATCACGTCGCCGTCGCGAAAACTGCGCATGTAGAGCTGGCAGGTGGCGATGCCGCGGCCGGGGCCGTGGGGCTTGCCGTTGATCGTGCAGGAGCAGGTGCCACAGATGCCCTCCCGGCAGTCGTGGGCGAACGCGATCGGCTCCTCCCCCTTGATGGTGAGCCCGTCGTTCACGACATCGAGCAACTCGAGGAACGACATGTCGGGATTCACGTTCGCCGCCGGGTAGTCGGTGAACCGGCCGGGCGCGGCCGGGCCGGCTTGGCGCCAGACCCGGAGCGTGACGGAGAAGAGCTTCTTGGAAAATTTTTCAGCGACCATGGCCGGGAGATTATTTATAGGAGCGCACCGACATCTTGGTGAACTCGTAGTTGAGCGGCTCGATGTTGCGGAGCGGGGCCTGGCCCTCGCCCTGATATTCCCATGCAGCGACATGCGCGAAGTGCTCGTCGTCGCGTTTACACTCGCCGTCAGGATATTGGTATTCCTCGCGGAAGTGGCCGCCGCACGACTCCTCGCGGGTAAGCGCGTCACGGCAGAGCAGTTCGCCGAGCTCGATGAAGTCGGCCACGCGACCGGCCTGCTCCAGCGATTGGTTAAGCGTGTCGCCGGAACCCGGGACATTGACGTTCGCCCGGAATTCCTCGCGCAGCGCCGGAATGAGGCGGAGGGCTTCCTCCAAGCCCGCCTTGGTGCGCGCCATGCCGCAGTGCTCCCACATGATCTTGCCGAGCCGCTTGTGGAAATGGCTGACCGGCTCCTTGCCCTTGTTGCCCAGGAAGCGCTGCGTCATCGCGCGGACGTTGTCCTCGGCCTGCTTGAACGCCGCCCCATCCACCGCCGGGCGCGAGCCTGGCTTCTGGCCGGCCAGATAGTCGCCGATCGTGTAGGGAATCACGAAGTAGCCATCAGCCAGGCCCTGCATGAGCGCGGACGCCCCGAGGCGGTTGGCGCCGTGGTCGGAGAAGTTGGCCTCACCGAGCACGAAGAGGCCCGGGATGTTGGACATCAGGTTGTAGTCCACCCACAGGCCGCCCATCGTGTAGTGCACCGCCGGGAAGATGCGCATCGGCTGGTGGTAGGCGTTCTCGGCGGTGATCTCGTGATAGATGTCGAACAGGTTGCCGTAGCGCTCGCGCACGGCGGGTTCGCCGAGGCGCTTGATGGCGTCGGCAAAATCGAGATAGACGCCCAGGCCGGTTTCGCCAACGCCGCGGCCCTCATTGCACATGCGCATGGCGGCACGGGACGAGACGTCGCGTGGCGCCAGGTTGCCGAAGCTCGGGTACAGCCGTTCCAGGTAATAATCGCGGTCGGCCTCCGGGATGGAATTGGGATCCTTCTTCGCGTCCTCCTTCCGCTTCGGCGCCCAGATGCGACCGTCGTTGCGCAGTGACTCGGACATGAGCGTGAGCTTCGACTGGTAGTCGCCGCTGACAGGAATGCACGTCGGATGAATCTGCGTGTAGCAGGGATTGGCAAGGCAGGCGCCGCGCTTGTAGGCGCGCCAGATGGCGGTGGCATTGGAGCCGCGAGCGTAGGTGGAAAGATTGAAGACGTTCCCGTAACCGCCGGTCGCGAGGATGACGGCGTCGGCCGCATGTCGCTGGACTTCACCCGTGATGAGATCACGGACGATGATGCCCTTTGCGTGACCGTCCACGACGACGAGGTCGAGCATCTCGCTGTTAGTGTGAAGCTCCACACCGCCGGCGCCGACCATGCGCGAGAGCGCCGAGTAGGCGCCGAGCAGCAGCTGCTGGCCCGTCTGACCGCGCGCGTAGAACGTGCGGCTGACCTGCGCGCCACCGAACGAGCGGTTGGCCAGCAGGCCGCCGTATTCCCGCGCGAAGGGCACGCCTTGCGCGGCGCATTGGTCGATGATGTTGACCGAAACCTCCGCCAGGCGATGGACGTTCGCCTCGCGCGAACGGTAGTCGCCGCCCTTGATCGTGTCGTAGAAGAGCCGGTGGACGCTGTCGCCGTCGTTCTGGTAATTCTTGGCCGCATTGATGCCGCCTTGCGCGGCGATGGAATGCGCACGGCGCGGGCTGTCGTGAAACACGAAGCTCTTCACCTTGTAGCCCAGCTCGGCGAGCGTGGCGGCGGCCGAGGCACCGGCCAGGCCGGCACCCACGACAATGATGTCGTACTTCCGCTTGTTCGCCGGGTTGACGAGCTTGATGTCCGCCTTGTGCTTGCGCCACTTGTCGGCCAGCGGACCGGGGGGGACTTTGGATTCGAGTTTGGCCATGGCGGAAATCAGCGGCGAATCGCCGCGGGAGCGGCCGGAGCCTTGAACCCCTCGCGCAGGCCCTTCGCCCCGAGAAGGACGGAGCCAGGGATGATCAAATTGCCCACAAAGTAGGCGACACAGAACAATAGCACGATCTTGTGCAGGGCGCCGGACCATTTGGCGGAACGCCAGCCGATCGTCTGGAAGAAACTATCTACCCCGTGCAGCAGGTGGAAGCTCAACAGACCGACGGCGATGATGTAGAAAAGGGAGATCACCGGATTTTGGAATCCGAGGATCACCATGCTGTGCACATCAAGCACCTCGGCGCCGGCCTTCACGACCGGGAAGCCCGCGATGCGGTACTCGTCCACCATGGTGTAGTGCGGCAGGTTTTCCTTGAACTGCGCGGTGCCGGTGATGCCGAGCGTGAATTGCGCCAGGTGATAGAGCACGAAGGCCAACACGATGTAGCCCGTCCAGCGCACCAGGCGCGAGGCCAGCGTGGCCCGGATCCATTGCTTCGCGCTGTTCGGCCCATTGCCCGTGCGCGCCCGTTTATTTTCAAGGGCGAGCACCGTCGCCGCCCAGATATGCAGACCCACGCTGACAAGGAGAATGATGCGGGCCACCCACAGCAGCGGGCCCAGCTGGTGCAGAAACGCCGCGTAGCCGTTGATGTGATCGGGGTGCTGAAAAATCTGCAGGTTGCCGACCAGATGACCGATCACAAAGCCGACGAGGATCAGCCCGGTCACGGCCATCACGAATTTCCGCCCAATGGAGGAGCGAAACAGATTTCCAGCGAGACTCATCTTGGGGTTTGGGATCGGGTTGCATCAGGCCGGATGGCCGTCGCAGCAGTTGTTGGTAGGCCATGCCTTCCGCCATGTAAAGGCCGTCGCCCGGGCCACTGCACAAGGGGCGTGAATATAAGCGAACCTAACCCGTTTCAGAAGCGGTTACCGCGCGAGCGGCTTGAGCAGGGCGAACTTCCCGCTCGCCGCCGGGGCAATGAACTTCCGCCGGAAGGCGCTCACCCGCGCGCCCGCGCCCAAGAGGCCTGCCAGCGCCGTCTCGACTTCCGGATGGGCGGCGGCCTCGTCTGCGACATAATGAAAATCCCAGCGCGTCTCGCCGGTCTGCACCAGGGAGTAATGCCAGCACACGAAATTTTCCGGCAGCGCCGCATCGATGTCCGTCGGCGACACGAGCGACCCGTCGGGGCGGAAATAAAGCCCGCCTTCACGGCCCAACAGGCGGAAGCCGGTGGCGCGCTGCTGGACGATGTCACCCGTGTGGTAGCGCAGCAACGGCATCGCCTCGCGGTCCCGCGTGGTCACGTAGATCTGGTAGACGTCGGGCAGGTTGTCCCGCCATGGGACGAGCTCGATGAACGCATTGGCATCGATCACCTGCGAGTTGTCCTTGAAGGCCTCGCCCACGAAGAGATAACCCGCCTCGGTCGAGCCGTAGAGGTCCACCTGCGGCGCAGGAAAAGCCTCGGCAATGCGCCGGCCGTGCTGGGTGCTGGCCTTGCCGTAGGTGAGGATGATCGCGCGCAGGCTCGGCACGCGCACCCCTCGCTTCTGCACCGCGCGCGCCAGGAGGGAAAGATACACCGGCTCGCCTTCGAGGATCTCAGGTTGCGTTGCCTGCAGCTCCAGCACGATGCGGTCCCACTCGGGCTCCGGGAACACAAACGGATCGCTCGAAAGGTTGAGGTAGACCGTGCCGTCGAAATAGCGGTGCGGGAACGGATGGTCCTCGTAGGGACAGAGGTTGCTCGAACAACCAATCGGGGCGAGGACACACTTGCGGTGGGACCGGTCGGCGAATTCGCGCAGGATTGGCGAGGCGCGATAGGCCCGCACCGTCTGCGCGTTCCACCAGCCCTGCTCCATGATGACCGTCATCGGCGACTGCGTCGTGCCGCCGGTCGACTCATATTCGTAATGCTTGGTCTGGAACCCGCGCTCGATTTCCGCGTAGTCCGCAAAGAACGCCTGGTGTCCGCGCTCCACGATCTCCTTTTTCGACAGCGCCGGAATCTCGCGATAACAGGACCACTGCAGTTGCGCCGGATGGATCGGGAACCGCTGGCCATAAAGGGGGCTGCGCGCGTAGATTCTCCGGATCTCACCCTCCAGCGGAGCCGGCAGGAATTCCCCCGCGGTTGAGCCGAGGGTTCCCGGGGGGTTGGCAAAAGTCGGCGCGGGCATGAGGTTTAGACGGGCAGTTAAGCGGAGCGTTACCTGAAGTCAAACGACCCGCCCCTTCAGTTCCGCCCAGACCGGCTCAAACAGCCACAGCGCATTGAGCACGAGCGCATGCGTGATGCGGCCGCACCGTGCCCACGCAAACACCTCCTCCACCGGCGCCGTGGAGACGGCGATCTCCTCGTCATGATCCCACGCGGGCGCGGCCACCCGCGCCGCCGCTTCGACCAGCACCAAGTGGCAGCGGTTGCTTTGAATCGCCGGATTCGGATGCACGCTGCCGAGGAGGCGAGCGGATGCCCCGGCGTAGCCCGTTTCCTCGCGCAGTTCACGCACGCCGGCCGCGACCGGATCCTCGCCGCGCTCGATCACCCCGCCAGGAACCTCCAGCGAGAACGTATCGATGCCGTAGCGAAACTGCCGCACCAGCACGAGGTGCCCCTGCGGCGTGAGGGCAATCACGTTCACCCAGTCGGGGGCGTCGACCACCACGAACTCCCGCTCCGTGCCGCGCACCGGATGACGGAACCGTACACTCTGCAGATCGAGGATCCGCGTGCTCACCAGCAAACGGCGGCCATGATTTTCCCAGCGGGCGGGATCAGGGGACGAAGGGTTCATGCCGTGAAAATGAAAATGCCTCCCGGCCGCAGGGGCGAGGAGGCATTAAAAAATGACAAAGCTCGGGCGCTTATTTCTTCGGCAGCTTTAGCTTCTGGCCGATGCTGAGATGGCTCCAGTTGACGCCCGGATTGACGGCTTGCAGATCACCAATCGAAACGCCTACCGCCTTGGCGATCTTCGTGCCGCTGGTGTCACCGGCCTTGACGATGTATTCGCCGGGACCCGCCACGACCGGGCCGCTGCTCTTGCCGGCGGCCGCCGCGGGCTTCTTCTGGCCCTCTTCAATTTTGGCAATCTTGCCGTTCGCCTCGAGGATCATGTTGCCGATATCCGTGACGGCTTTCTGCGTCTGCTGCGCGAGTGAATCGACGTTCTTCGCAGCCCGGTCGGCCGTGCCGGCCGCGGTATTCGCGGTGGACTCAATGGCGTCGATCTTGGCGACCTTGTCCGCGTGCTCAGCGAGGGTCTTGTTGGCGGAGGAAACCTTCACCAAAGCAACAGCTGAGAGCACCAGCGCCACCAAGCCGACGATCACGCCGGCCACAGGCAGGTATGAGGTGTTATTATCACGAGAAATGGTATCCATGGTTAAATGTAGTAGACGCGCAGAAGTATCGGAATGGCCCTGCGAAGCAAGCAGAGATTATTGACATTGCGTGGAGCAACCCGCGTTTGGCGAGGGGCCGTGGAATACATTGACAGTACTGGTCAATGCGCGTGCGCTGAGTCCGACTTTCGGGGTGTAGCTTAGTCTGGTAGAGCGCCTGGTTTGGGACCAGGAGGTCGTAGGTTCGAATCCTATCGCCCCGACCATTTTATCCCGCCACCGGTCTATTTGCCGGCCGGCGGGAGCGAAATCTTGGGCAAGGAGGCGGGCGGCGCGTCCTTTTTCATTTCCACCGGGGCCACCGGCAAGTTCGAGCGCAGCACCAGCGAACGCTGGGTCCATGGGCTGGACGGGTCGATCTGCATCAGCTGGTCCGAGAATTTCGTCACATCGGCTGCCCGACCCGCTTCCGCCGCCAATTTGGCCAGGTGATACGTGGCTTCCGTGCGCAGGCCCTTGAGCTGGCTGATATCATTCGAGATCTGCTTGAGCGCCGACTCTCCCTCGGCGGCCTTGCCCAGACCGAGCTTGGCCATGGCAGCCCCGAGTTGGGCGCGCCCGGCCAATGGGCCGGCCATCAGGGTGGCCGCAGCCTTGTCGTAGTTCGTCTGGGCCTCGGCAAACTTCCCCGCCGTATAGGCATCATCCGCCAAACGCAGCAGAGCAAGGCCCGCCAGCGCGTGGCCGGAGTTAGTCGTGGCGAAAGCATTGAGCTTTTCCGGCGTGCTCGCCGCAGCGTAGCCGGCTTCAACATCCTTTTCCCGATTCGCTTGGTAAAGCTCCCAGCCACCCCTCGCGAGAATGGCGATCACGAGAACAACCATGCCGGCGATGACCACCTGGCTGTTGGCCTTCCAGAAGCGGTGCAGCTTTTCCTCGAAGGTCGGCGCGATGTAGTTCTCGTCGACGGCGACAAGATTGCGGTCATCACCAGCGGGGGTGGAGTTGGAAGCAGCAGCAGGCGTGGTCATGAAACAAGGGTTTGAACGTTGGGAACGAGAACGAGAACAAAACCCCGCCACGGTGTAAATGAAGGAAATGGCCAGATCGTCCCCTAATTTTCCCCGGGGCAACCATCGGCGCAACGAATGTGATTTTAACTCGTCAGGCTGCTTCGATTCAAAAAGCCCCGCTTTCCTCCGTCCTGTTGCCCCTCCCCCTTTGTACCAAGAAGGATGCAGCCTTCGTTGCATCCGACCCCACCCCGAAGCCCATCATGAACACCCTCCCCGCCTGCCTGCGTTCCGCCTTCCGTTCCAGCCTCGCGCTGGCCATTGCCTGTCCACTGCTGACTGTTCTGAGCCCTCAGCTGTCGGCCCAGACCGCCAGCGCGGACACCGGCGCCCCCGTGTTTTCCGAGAACTTTGACTCCGGTTCATTGAATCCCAGGGTCTGGCAACTGGCCGAGTCCGGCGACGTTGAGATCACTGTGCAGCAAAGCCAAGTCGCGCACGGCAAATCCGCCCTGCGGGTCCATACCGCGAAAGATGCCAGCCGGGCCTTCGCTTCCATCGTTGCCACCCATCTGCCGGACTCCGTCCGCAAACACTTCTTTGGCCGCACCTATATGTTCATCAGCCCGGACATGCCCGCCGGGCACGATGCCTTGCTGAGCGCCGGGCGGCCCGGATGGCCTCTTTCGGATTTTCTGGAAATCGGGGCTTCCGGCGGAAAAAACCCCATGGTGTCCTACCAGCAAAACGCCCCCCTGCCCATTATCCGCGGCGAAAATGTCGCCAACGACAAGGGGCCGCCGGCCTATCCGGTCGGACGCTGGTTCTGTCTCGAATGGGAATTCAACGATCAGCCGGACACGATGACGGTTTGGATCGATGGCGAGAAGGTCCGCGAAGCAACCTTGAACAACTCCTTTCTCAACCGGCCCAGGAATCCCGCGGGCAAGGGCAACCCTGCCGCCAAAGGGGAAACCGCTCCCGCCGCGGCCGTTGCTCCCGCCGCTCCGCCCGTCCCGCTGGTTGAGGTCAGGAATAGCGATCTGACCGGCGGCTTCTACGATTTCGCCTTTGGGTTCCGCTACTGGGGCAGCACGAAGGCCGATTTCGACATCTATTACGACGATATCGCGATTGATACGAAGCGCATCGGACCAGTGAAATAAGGCGCGAGGCCGCTTGGGCGGCGGATAATATTTCCGCCCAAGCCGTGCTCCGCGCGCGTCCGGGGAGACATCAGCTTCCCGGGGCCGTAAACGAGCCTGCGACCCCGCTGACGCGGTCCGCCGGAATCAGACCAGGTTCACATTGCCCCGATAGCTCTGGATGGGGCGAACACCGATGGGCTTTTGCTTCAGCGCCTGGATGCCTTTGAGTGCGGCATAGGCGCCGGTGATCGTGGTCACCAGGCATACATTGTGGGCGTAGGCCGCGGCGCGAATCAGGTTTTCATCGCGACGCGGGATCATGCCGTCCGGCGTGTTGATAACCATCTGGATCTGGCCGTTCTTGATCAGATCGACCGCGTTGGGCCGGCCTTCACTGATCTTGGCGACGCGTTTCGCCGGCACTCCATGGTCCGCCAGGATTTTGGCGGTGCCGCTGGATGAACAGATTTCAAAGCCGAGCGCCGCCAGTTGCCGCGCGAGGTCGATGGCCCGCGGCTTGTCAGCGTCCTTCACGGAGAGGAAGACGTTGCCCTTCACCGGCAGGCCGGGCTTGGCCGCCGCCTGGGCCTTCGCGAACGCGACGCCGAGATCCTCGTCAAGGCCCATGACCTCGCCGGTCGAGCGCATCTCGGGCCCCAGCGTAATCGTCGCCCCGGGGAAACGGACAAAAGGAAACACCGCCTCCTTCACGCACCAGTGTTTGGGCGTCTGCTCCCGGGTGAAGCCGAGATCCACAAGTTTTTTCCCGGTCATCACCTTGGCCGCCAGCTTGGCCAGCGGCACACCGATCGCCTTGGCCACGAATGGCACCGTGCGCGACGCGCGCGGGTTTACCTCCAGCACGTAGAGCTCGTTGTCCTTGATGGCGAACTGCACGTTCATCAGGCCGATGACCTTGAGCTCGCGGGCCAGCGCATGGGTGGCCCGGCGCACGGTATCGAGCATCGCCGGGGCGAGCGTGTGCGGTGGCATCACCATGGCGGCATCGCCGGAGTGCACCCCCGCAAACTCGATGTGTTCCAGCATGCCGCCGATGACCGAGGTCGTGCCATCGCTGAGGCAGTCGACATCCAGCTCGATCGCGTCCTCGAGAAACTTGTCGATGAGGACGGGCTTGCCCGGCATGACCTCAAAAGCCTGCCGGATGACCGCCTTGAACTCGGCCTCGCTGTAGACAATGAACATGCCGCGGCCGCCCAGCACGAATGACGGACGCAGCAGCACGGGGAAACCGACCTCGTGGGCGAACGTCAGCGCCTCGGTCTCGTTCATCGCGGTCCGGTTCGCGGGCTGCCGGAGGCCGACTTTGTCCAGGATGGCGGCGAACAGCTTCCGGTCCTCGGCCAGCTCGATGCTCTCGGGCGAGGTGCCGATGATGTTCACCCCATTGGCCTTCAGGGCCGTGGCCAGATTCAGCGGCGTCTGGCCGCCGAATTGCACGATGACGCCGTCGCATTTCTCCTGCTGGTAAACCTCCAGGACATCCTCGAGCGTCAGCGGCTCGAAATAAAGGCGGTCGCTCGTGTCGTAGTCCGTGGAGACGGTCTCGGGGTTCGAGTTGACCATCACCGTCTCGAAGCCGATCTCGCGGAGGGCGAAGCTCGCGTGGACACAGCAGTAGTCAAACTCGATGCCTTGGCCGATGCGGTTGGGCCCGCCGCCCAGGATCATGATTTTTTTCTTCGTCGAGGGGATGATCTCGTTCTCGTCGCCGTAGCTCGAATAATAATAAGGGGTGAACGCCTCGAACTCCGCGGCGCAGGTGTCCACCAGCCGGTAGGTCGTGTGGATGCCGCGCCGCTTGCGGTCGGCGCGCACCGTGGCGAGATCGCTCTTGAAGATGTGCGCGAGCTGCGCGTCGGAAAAACCGAACTGCTTTGCCCGCCGCAACTGCTCCGTACTAACCGTCGCCAGGGTGCACTGCTTCAGTTCCTGCTCCATCTCGAAAATCTCCCGCAGCTGGTGCAGGAACCACGGGTCGATCTTGGAGAGGTCAAAGATATCGCCCACCGACAGCCCGGCCAGGAAGGCGTAACGGAGGTAGAAGATCCGCTCGGCATTGGGGGTCGCGAGTTTCGCCGTGATCTGTTCGCGGTCCGGCAGTTCGTCACCGCCGAGCCGGCCGCCGCCGCCAAAGCCGCGCGCCCCGGTCTCCAGCGAGCGCAGGCATTTCTGGATCGACTCCTTGAAGGTGCGGCCGATCGCCATGGCCTCGCCCACCGATTTCATCGCGGAGGTCAGCGTGGGATCGGCGTCGGGAAACTTCTCGAAGGTGAAGCGCGGAATCTTCGTGACCACATAGTCGATGGTCGGCTCGAAGCTCGCCGGGGTGAGGCGCGTGATGTCGTTGCGCAATTCATCGAGCGAATAGCCGACGGCGAGCTTCGCGGCGATTTTCGCAATGGGAAACCCGGTGGCCTTCGACGCCAGGGCGGAACTGCGGCTGACGCGCGGATTCATCTCGATCACGACCATGCGGCCGGTCTGGGGGTCGACCGAGAACTGGATGTTCGAGCCGCCGGTCTCGACCCCCACCTCGCGGATGACGGCAAACGACGCATCGCGCATCACCTGAAATTCCTTGTCGGTGAGGGTCATCGCCGGAGCGATCGTGATCGAGTCGCCCGTGTGCACGCCCATCGGGTCGAAGTTTTCGATCGAGCAGATGACCACGCACTGGTCCTTGTGGTCGCGCATGACCTCCATCTCGAATTCCTTCCAGCCCAGCAAGCACTCCTCCACGAGCACCTCGTGCACCGGCGAGAGGTCCAGGCCGTTGGCGACGATGTGCTCGAACTCTTCCCGGTTGTAGGCGATGCCGCCCCCGGAGCCGCCAAGTGTGAACGACGGCCGGATGATCAGCGGGTACATCGCCAGGTGCTCAGCGGCGGCGCGGGCCTCATCCATCGATTTCACCGTGCGGGAGCGGGCGACATCGAGGCCGATCTTGAGCATGGCCTGCTTGAACAGCTCGCGATCCTCGCCCTTGTTGATGGCCTCGGGTTTCGCCCCGATCATCTCCACGCCGTATTTCTGGAGGATCCCGGCCTTGTGCAGCTCCATCGAGAGATTGAGCGCGGTCTGGCCCCCGAGGGTGGGCAGGAGCGCGGACGGACGCTCGGCGATGATGATTTTCTCCAGGATATCGAGCGTGAGCGGCTCGATGTAGGTGACGTCGGCGAACTCCGGATCCGTCATGATCGTGGCCGGGTTCGAGTTCACGAGGATCACGCGGTAGCCCTCTTCGCGGAGCGCCTTGCAGGCCTGGGTGCCGGAGTAGTCGAACTCACAGGCCTGGCCGATGACGATGGGCCCGGCGCCGATGATGAGGATGGACTTAAGGTCGGTGCGTTTGGGCATGAACGTAGATTTCGCCGAGAGTTGGGGGCGTCGAAACACTCGGCAAGCGGGAAAGCGCGTGGGGGCGGTTCTCTCCCGGCCCATGAAAAAACCTGGCCTCCGTTGACGGGTGGAGGGGCATCGCCCTCTCCCTTCCCGGTCAATCCCGCGGGCATTGTGCCCGGCCGGAACGAGCCACTCGCGAATCAGCCCAGTTTCGCCCGGTCCACGCCAAGAACTTTCGCCGCCATGGCTTTGTCCGCGTGGGAGGCGTGCAGGACTAGGTCAATGTACTGCTTTTCCTGGCCGGCGAGATATTCAGCGAGGGTCGGCCAGTGCTTTAATTCCTTCAGGCGCATCGGCAGTTGCTGCGAAGTTACAATCCGGGTTTCGACCGTCGCCGCGATTTTTGAAACGACCTGGTTGAGCTCCGCGAGATTGCCCGGCCAATGGTAGGCCGAAAACACAGCCAGGGCGTCATCGGAAAACTCGACCAAGCCGGCATCAAAATGCGGGTTGGTCGCCTGCGTGGCATAATGCTTCGCGAGCAGAGGAATATCACCCGTGCGGTCACGAAGTGGAGGCAATTGCACCGGCAGGGAGGCCACCCGGTAGAAGAGCTCGTCGTGGAATTTGCCCTCGTCGGTGAGATTTTCGAGATCCTCGCTCGTGGCACAGATGAGGCGGAAACCCTGGGCGTTGTTGCGCAGCACACTGACGAGCTCCTTTTGCATGGCCAACGAGAGGCACTGGATGTGCTGGAGCAAAAGGGTACCGCCCTTGGCCTGTTTTACCCAAGTGCCGCCTTCGCCGTTTTCACCCAGGAGACCGGAGCGAAAATTGGCCTCGTTGCTCAGGGCACAATCAATCCGCACGAGGGGCGCATCGGGCGGATTTGAACCCGCGTGCAAAATCTCGGCCACGGTCGTCTTGCCGGAACCCTTCTCCCCCGTCAGCAACACGGGCGTGCGCACGGTGGCGAGCTTCTTGACCTGCTGGATCAGTTTCTTGACAGCCGCGCTTTTGCCAATGATGCGTGCCTCGATGTCCCCGGCCTTGGCCGAGGACACCCCGCCAGCGGCGGCGCGTTCGGCCTGGAACTGCTTGTATTCGAGCCCCCGCTTCAAGGTGGCGATGAGCTCATCAACCCGGAATGGTTTTTGCAGATAATCGAACGCGCCAAACTTCAGCGCCTGCACTGCGCTTTCCGTGCTGGCATAGGCCGTCATGATCACCACCACCGCATTGGGATCGTAGAGCTTGAGCTGCTTGAGGAGCGTGATGCCGTCCATGGGCTTCATGTCGATGTCCGCCAGCACGAGGTCAAATTTCTCGGCCTTGTAACGCACGAGCGCCTTTTCACCATCCGTGGTAAAGGACGTCGAAAAGCCCGTGGGCTGGATGACCGCCTCCAACATCTCGTGGATCGAGAGGAGGTCGTCGACGATGAGGACGGAAGGCATGGAGAGGCCGAACGTTCCGGGTTTGGCGGACCGGTGTCAACAAGCGCGGTGGCCGCGCGGCGCTATTGCAGGCCGCCCGCGACTGCACCGAGCTGGAAGATCGGCAAGAACATCGCCATCACAATGCCGCCCACCACCACGCCGAGGAAGACAATGAGCATGGGCTCGATCAACGAGGTGAGCGCGGCCACGGTGGCTTCGCATTCCACGTCGTAGAAATCGGCGATCTTGTTCATCATGCCGTCGACGTTGCCGGTGGCTTCGCCGGCCTTCACCATGTGTTTCATCATCGGTGGGAAAAATGCATTGGCCGCCAGCACCTCGGAAACCTGTCCGCCCTGGCTGACGTGCTTGCTGATCTCCACGCAGGCATCCTCGACCTGAACCTTGCCGCTCGCCGAGGACACAATCTCCAGCGTGCGCAGAATCGGCACCCCGGAGCGAATGAGCGTGGCGTAGGTGCGGCAAAACCGCGACAGCGCGATCTTGTGGATGAGATTGCCGAAAATCGGCGCCTTGACGAGGCCTTCATCCTTCAGCCGGCGGCCCCGCGGCGTGGCGATGAACTTGCCGATGCCCCAATACGCAGCTGCTGGGTGAAAAGAGCCAGCTCACCGAGGGGCAACTTGTAGCCCTTGGACTTTTTTTC
The DNA here is from genome assembly GCA_903902745.1 of uncultured Opitutia bacterium. GTDB lineage: Bacteria > Verrucomicrobiota > Verrucomicrobiia > Opitutales > Opitutaceae > CAIUWA01. The sequence continues at coordinate 43,517 of CAIUWA010000019.1, forward strand.
GAGTGATTTCTGCTTTGCCAGCGCTTGGGCGGCCTTGACGTTGGGGCGATTTTGCTGACCAGCCTCAGGCCGCGCTGTCCGAGTCGAGGTCGACGAAGCTGAAGAACTTAGAAAAGCCATGAGGGAAGCAAAAGGGGCCCGGCCCTTTGCAGCAACCCCATTTCCAAGCGGCGCCGGTAAAAAAGATCACTAGATTCACCGGCCGGCCAAGCGCCTCATCCCTGGCTCGCGGCGAACACAAGCTTGACCGGCCCCTTTCACGCACGAAGCTCCTTCTCGCCGTCCGCGGCTGTAGTTTAGTGGTAAAACCTCTGCCTTCCAAGCAGGTGTCGACAGTTCGATTCTGTCCAGCCGCACCAAGTTTCTTTCCCGATTAAAGAGATTTGCCCGCCGCAACTTGGGCCAGGGAGGGCCTCTTTTCTGCGTCAAAAAATGCCCATCTCCGCGCGCCTTGCCCTCCCTGCTATCCTGCTGGTCGACAATGGCTCTTTGCAGCCGGCGGCCACTTTGAACCTGCGGGACATTGCCTCCCGGCTGAGCCACGCCTTGGCCTGCCCCGTTGACCCGGTGTCCTTGTTGCATTCCAGCGCGATCCCCGCCGACCAACTCGGCGGAAAGGAGGCGGAAATTCTTGAGCCTGCACTGGAGCGCCGCCTGCGCGCCGGCATCAGCGATTTCCTGGTGGTGCCGCTTTTTTTTGGGCCGAGCGGCGCGTTGGGTCACTATTTGCCGGAGCGCATTGGTCTGTTGAAGTCCAAATATCCCCTCCTGCAGGTGCGCGTCGCCGCACCGCTCATTGATCCAGCCAAATCCGGCGATCGACGCATGGCGGCAATTCTCGAAGAGCGGGTGCGCGCCGTCCTGCCTGCGGTGGGAGCTCCTCCCGCCGTAATTCTCGTTGATCATGGCAGTCCCCTGCACGCTGTGACCCGTGTGCGCGATCATCTCGCGGCCCAACTGCAGGCCCGTCTCGGCGGGACCGTGCGGAGTGTGCTTGCCGCCTCAATGGAGCGTCGGCCTGAACCCGAATACTCGTTTAACGAACCTTTGCTCGAGCGCGCTTTCGATCGGCCGGGATTTAATGGGGGCACCGTTATCGTTGCACTGCTTTTTCTCTCACCCGGTCGTCATGCAGGACCGGGCGGAGACATTGTCCAGATTTGCGCGGCGGCCGAGCAACGTCACCACCAGCTCAAAACCGTTATGACCGGTACGATTGGATCCCACGCGGGACTTATCCCCATCCTCGTGGACCGAGTCCACGCCGGACTCACGTGCACTCCACTCTAGATCCCGGCAGCTAAGGCAGCCAATTCCCTCGTCTGCGCCGGAACGCGGGCGACTTCCCCGATTATCACCAACGCGGGTGCCGCGACATCACGGTGGTTTGCACCGAGCATTTCCGCGAGGGTCAGGAATTCGACGCGTTGGTCGGGCCAGCTTGCGCGACTGACCACGGCCGCGGGAGTATCAGCAAGCATGCCGCCGGCAATCAACTGCTCGGCAATGCCCGCCAAGCGCCGAGTTCCCATGTAAAGACAGAGCGTCGCGCGCAGCCGCGCATAGGCCGCCCAGTCAATGGCTGACTCGGGTTTGGCCGGATTCTCGTGACCGGTTAAAAATACCACTGCCGACGAAAGTTCCCGATGAGTCAGAGGCACACCGGCAGCAGCGCCCGCAGCGGCGGCAGCCGTGACGCCCGGCACCACTTCGCATGGTATCCCAAGCCTAAGCATCGCGGCCAGTTCTTCACCACCCCGGCCAAAGATAAAAGGATCTCCGCCTTTCAGGCGCACCACGCGGCGGCCCACGCGGGCATGTTTGAGCAAGAGCTCGATGATTTCGTCCTGCGCCACGCTGTGCTGACCACATCGCTTGCCCACATGAACGAGTTCGCAGTCTTCACGGCAATAACTGAGCAAAGCTTTTCCCGCCAAATCATCGTAAATCACGATGTCAGCCTCCGCCAGACGGTCGCGGCCACGCACTGTGATCAGTTCCGGATCACCGGGGCCTGCACCGACTAAAGAGACTATTCCCACCTCATTCATTGTTTGTTTACCTGATTACTAATCTTAGGTTGACGTTCGTCAAAAGGAATGTTCAGTTATTCCTCCTTTTTCCACCTTGGTATGGCTACATCTGCGACAGCACAAGTCAGCAAAAACGAGCAAATCAAGCTCTCCGATCCGACGTTGGGTGGCACCATCGGTGAAACTCTGGCCAATCCGGACGTCGACCGGTTTTCGGAGGATGATGAGCAGTTTCTCAAGTTTCACGGCATTTACCAACAAGACGATCGCGACAAGCGAAAGACCGGAAAGCAGTACATTTTCATGATCCGGGCGAGGATCACCGGTGGCATCGTGCCGCCTGAACAATATCTGGCGTTCGATGATGTTTCCGAACGCTATGGCAACCAGACACTGCGCATAACTTCGCGCCAGGCATTTCAGTGGCACGGGGTGGCAAAAAAAGGGCTCGGACCTTTGATGAAAGGTCTCAATGAGGCTCTTTCCACCACCATTGCCGCCTGCGGTGACGTGAATCGCAACGTGATGGCCCCGGCCACGCCCGCGACCACCCTTCTCATCGAGCAAGTACATGCCGACTCGCGCCGAGTTTCCGATGCCCTCCTGCCACAGACCCGCGCGTATCATGATATCTGGATCAATGGCGCACCGCTCAAGCTTAGACCCGAAGAGAAGCAGGCCTTCGAGGATCCCCTTTACGGCAAGACCTACCTGCCGCGCAAATTCAAGGTGGCCTTCGCCATTCCGCCGCTGAACGACACGGATATTTTCACGAACTGCCTAGGATTTGTCGCCATCACCGATCCGGCAGACCCCACCAAGCTGCTCGGCTACAACCTGCTCGCTGGTGGCGGCCTCGCCATGAGCCATGGCAACAAGGAAACTTTCCCGCGCACCGCCGATGTGATCGGTTTCTTCACCCCGGACAGGATTGTCAGCGTCGCCCGCGCCGTGCTTACGGTCCATCGCGATTTTGGTGACCGGACGAACCGGCGCCATGCCCGGCTAAAGTACGTGCTGGAGGATCGCGGAGCGGACTGGTTTCGCTCCGAGGTTGAGCTCCGCACCGGATTCAAGTTCGAGCCGGCCCGCGCGGCCAAGTTCGACCGCCAAGGCGATCTCTTCGGCTGGCACCGCCAGGTTGATGGGCGTCAGTTTCTCGGGCTTTACGTCGAGACGGGGCGCATCAAGGACACCCCGCAGCGCCAGCTCAAGACGGCGCTCCGCCGCATCGTTTCCAAGCATCGCGTGGAAGTACGGCTCACGCCCTCCCAAAACCTGCTGCTCACCAATGTCTCGTCCGGGCAAAGGGACGCCATCACCGCCATTCTCGCCGAGCATGGCATCCCGGTGGAAAACCAAGCCGCTGCGGTGCGTCGGTCATCGATGGCGTGTCCGGCCTTGCCGACTTGCGGACTGGCACTCGCTGAAAGCGAGCGCGTGTTTCCCGGTGTGCTCGATCGCCTCGAGTCCCTGCTGGGCGAGCTCGGCCTGAGTGACGAGGACATCGTCGTCCGCATGACCGGCTGCCCGAATGGCTGCGCCCGTCCCTACATGGCGGAGATCGGCCTGGTCGGACGTGCGCCCGGCAAATACAATCTCTACCTGGGCGGCAACGAAGGCAGCACCCGTCTGAACCGGGAATACCGCGCCAGCGTCAAGTTGGATGAACTCATCAACGAACTGCGCCCCGTCCTCACGCGCTGGAAATACGAGCGCCAGGAAGGTGAGCATTTCGGTGACTTCTGCTCGCGCATCGTGCTGCCGGAGCATGCCGCCGCCACTGCGGCTCTCGCCGCGGCGCAACCCATCGCCTCAGCCTGATCCCTTCCCCGACTACTGGCTCCAGCCAATGTCCCTTCCATGACCTCCGACCAAATTACCAAAGCGAACGCCGAATTGCGCTCCAAGTCGCCGCTTGAAATCACCCGCTGGGCCGTCGCCCAGGCACGCGGAGGCCCGGCGATCGTCTCCACCAATTTTCGCCCCTACGAGGCGGCCATCCTCCATCTCTGCGTGCAGGTCCAGCCGGACATCCCGGTGCTGTGGGTCGACCATGGCTACAACCGGCCGGCCACCTACCGGCACGCTGAGGACCTCCGGGCGCGGCTCAAGCTGAACCTGAAGCCCTACCTGCCGCGCATCACCGCCGCCCATCGCGACACCCTCCACGGCCCGATTCCCACCACCGAGGACGAGGAAGGCCTGAAGCGTTTCAGCGCCCTGATGAAACTGGAGCCCTTCCAACGCGGCATGAAGGAGCTGGCGCCCGCCGTCTGGATCACCGCCCTGCGCAAGGTGCAAAACCCCAATCGCGCCGAGCTCGACATCGTGTCACCCGACGCAAACTTCGGCGCCCTGAAGGTCAGCCCGTTTTTCTATTTCACCGACGGCGACATGGAGACCTACCTCCAGCAGCACAATCTTCCGAACGAGTGGGACTACTTCGATCCGGCCAAGGCGGACGAGAAACGCGAGTGCGGCCTGCACGCGGCATGGGGCAAAAAAGCCGTGAGTTCGTAAAGACCCCCTGCATGGACGGCGAAAGCGGTAATCCCGCCTTCCGCCCGGTCCACGCTCTAACTTTCATCAACCGATGAGCAATTACCACCTCGACCACCTTCAGCACCTTGAAACCGAAGCGATCCACGTGATGCGTGAGGTCGCCGGTGAATTCGAGCGCCCGGCCCTGCTGTTTTCCGGTGGCAAGGATTCCATCTGCCTGCTCCGCCTCGCGGAAAAAGCCTTCCGTCCTTCCGAACTGCCGACCCCGCTGCTGAACGTCGATACGGGCCACCATTTTCCCGAGTTGAACGTGTTCCGCGACGCGCGGGCGAAGGAACTCGGGGCGAAGCTGATCGTCCGCCGCGTCGAGGATGCCATCGCGAAGGGCGTCGCCGTGCCGGCGCCCGGCGAGATCAGCCGCAACCGCCTCCAAATTCCCACCCTCCTCGCCGCCATCGAGGAATTCCGCTTCGACTGCTGCATCGGCGGCGCCCGGCGGGACGAGGAAAAGGCCCGCGCCAAGGAACGCTTCTTCAGCTTCCGCGACAGCTTCGGCCAGTGGGACCCCAAGAACCAGCGCCCTGAAATCTGGAATCTCTACAACGCCCGCATCAATCCCGGCGAAAACATGCGCGTATTCCCGCTCAGCAACTGGACGGAGATGGACGTGTGGGAATACATCCGCCGTGAAAAACTCGCGGTGCCGACGATTTATTTCAGCCATCGCCGCCAGTGCGTCCGACGCCAGGGCCAGTGGCTGCCCGTGAGCGACATCCTCCCACCCAAGCCGAACGAGGATGTCCGCGAACTCGTCGTCCGGGTGCGCACCATCGGCGACATCATCAGCACCGGCCTGGTCGAAAGCCCGGCCGACAGCGTGGACGACATCATCGCCGAAATCGCCGCGGCGCGCGTGACCGAGCGCGGCTCCCGCGCGGATGACAAGTCCTCCGAGGCCGCCATGGAAGACCGCAAAAAGGCCGGTTATTTCTGAGCCATCCGCTCCCTCAATCTTTCGCGAACCAGCCATGCCTCCTTCCCTGCACCACCCGGTCGACATCCTCCGCTTCAACACCTGCGGCAGCGTCGACGATGGCAAATCCACCCTCATCGGCCGCCTGCTCTACGATTCAAAATCGCTGATGGAGGACCAGATCGAGGCGCTGGAGCGCTCCGCCGACATCACCGGCGGCGGCCAGATCAATCTCGCCAACCTCACCGACGGCCTGCGCGCCGAGCGCGAACAGGGCATCACGATCGACGTCGCCTACCGCTACTTCGCCACCCCGCGGCGAAAGTTCATCATCGCCGACACCCCGGGCCACGTCCAGTACACGCGCAACATGGTCACGGGCGCCTCGAGCGCCAATCTCTCCATCGTCCTCGTCGATGCGCGCGCGGGCGTCATCGAGCAGAGCCGCCGCCACACCTGCATCTCCTCGCTGCTGCGCATCCCGCACCTCGTCGTGGCGGTCAACAAGATGGACCTCGTCGGCTGGAGCGAGGCGCGCTTCCTCGAAATTCGCGACCAGTTCGAGGAATTCCTGCCGCTGCTCGACATGAAGGACGTGCAGTTCATCCCGATCAGCGCGCTCAACGGCGACAATGTCGTCGATGCCTCGCCGCACACGCCGTGGTACAACGGCCCGACGCTGCTCGGCCATCTGGAAAGCGTCCACATCGGCAGCGATTGGAATCTCAATGGCTTCCGTCTGCCCGTGCAATGGGTCAACCGGCCCAATAACCCGCATGATCCGAAGCTGCATGATTTCCGCGGCTTTAGCGGCCAGATCGCCGGCGGCATCGTGCGCGTCGGCCAGAAGGTCCTCGCCCTCCCGGCCGGCATCACCAGCACGGTCCAGGAAATCTGGACCTACGACGGGCCCGTCCAGGAAGCCTTTTGCCCCCAGTCCGTCACCCTCGTGTTGGCCCACGACATCGATATCAGCCGCGGCAGCACGATCATCGGGCTCGAGAATCTGCCGGGCTCGAGCACCGAACTGCACGCCAATGTCTGCTGGATGCACCAGCGCCCGCTCCAGCGCGGGAAAAAATATTTTCTCAAGCAAACGTCGAACACCGTGCAGGCCGTCGTCAGCGAAATTGAACATCGCATCAACATCACGACCCTCGAGCCGCAAGCCGCGCCGACGGAACTCGGCCTGAACGACATCGGCGAGATCCGCCTCCGCACGGCCAAGCCGATCGTCTACGACGGCTATGCGACCAATCGCCTGACCGGCTCGTTCATCCTGATCGAGCAGGGCACGAACGCCACGGTCGGCGCCGGCATGCTCAAGGCCCCGCGCGAAGTGGTGAAGCCCGAGAATGCCGACTACGTGATTTGAGGCCGGCCGCGCGACGGCGCTCTCGCGCGTTGCGCCGGGCGGTTCGACCACCTATTGCATTGACACCTCCCCCGCTCCGGCGGCGAAAATCCCCTCCTTTTCCGCCATGAAACGCGTCCTTCTTACCACCACGTCCTTCCAAGACACGCCCGGCGAACATCACGAGCTGCTGGCTGCCACCGGCTGGGAAATCGTCCGCGCCCGCGGCCCGCTAAACGAGGCCGATACGCTCGCCTTGGTCGGCGATATTGACGCCTACATCTGCGGCGACGACGCCATCACGCGCCAGGTCCTCGAGAAGGCCCGCCCCCGCCTCAAGGTCATCAGCAAATACGGCATCGGCGTCGACAAGATCGACGTGAAGACCTGCACCGAGTTCGGCATCCCGCTCCTCTTCACGCCCGGTGTGAACCACACGACCGTCGCCGAGCACACTTTCCTGCTGCTCCTCGCCCTCGAGAAAAATTTCCTCTTCCATACCGATTCCACCCGCTCGGGCGGCTGGAAGCGCAAGACCGGCCACGAGCTGCTGGAAAAGACAATCGGCATCATCGGCCTCGGCCGCATCGGCAAGGAAGTCGCCATCCGTGCCCGCGCCTTCGGCATGAACGTGATCGGCTATGACGTCTATTGGGACGAGAAATTCGCCGCCGCTCACAACGTGAAGCGCGTCGCCACGCTCGACGAGATCTACGCCGCCTCCGACTACATCTCGCTCCACACGAATCTCACGCCCGAGACCCGCGACATGATCGGGGCCAAGTCATTTCCGAAAATGAAAAAGGGCGTGTTAATCCTCAACTGCGCCCGGGGCGAAGTCGTCAACACCGCCGACATGGTCGCAGCGCTCAAGTCCGGCCAGGTCGGCGGCTACGGCACCGATGTCCTCGATGTGGAGCCCCCGGCCGCCGATCATCCGCTCCTGAAACTTCCGAACGTGGTCTGCACCCCGCACATCGCTTCCCGCACCTACGAGAGCGTTGTCCGCCAAGCCACGACGTCAGTCAGAAACCTCATCCTCGCGATGAACGGCGAAAAGCCCCTCGCCCAGGTCAACCCCGAGGTCCCCGTCAAGAAAGTCGTCTGACCAGATTTTCTTCCGTCCCCCTGTCTCCCGTCATCCCGTCCCCTGTCTCCTGACTCCTTCCCATGAGCGAAATCTTCTACGTCGTCCCCGAAGAGCAGCACAACACCCTCGTCAGCGCCGCCTACAAAAAGCGCGGCTACTCCAGCCAGGAAGCCGCCGCGGGCGCGCGGTTTTGCGCCGAGGCGACCCGCCATGGCATCCGCACGCACAACGCCCTCAAGGCGCTTCATCTCGACCATCTCTTCGGCTCCGCCGCCGGCGGCTGCGTGCCGAAGGCCAAGATTGAAAAAGTCCCGACGCGCTTTCGCGGCGCCCAAGTCTGGAACGCCAACAAGAAGCTCGGCCAGGCCACCGGCTACGCCGCGATCGAGGCCGCCATCAAGCTCGCCGACCGCTACGGCGTCGGGATGGTTTCCGTCGACAACGCCTTCCATTATCTCTGGGGCGGCGGCTACGTGATGGACGCCGCCAAGCGCGGCTATATCGCCTATACGAACTGCACCGCCGCGCTCGCCGAGGTCGTGCCCTTCGGCGGCAGGTTCCCCACGCTCGGCACCAACCCGCATTCTTGGGGCTTCCCCACCACCTCCGCCATCGGCTACCCGATCGTGATCGACTGGGCCACCTCCGTCGTAGCGATGGGCCGTGTCCAGCAGCTCGCCCGCGAGGGCAAGCAGCTCCCGCCCGGCGCCGCCGTCGACGTTAATGGCACGCCCACGACCGACCCGCAGCAGGCGAAATACCTCCTCCCGTTCGGCGCGCACAAGGGCTACGGCCTATCGCTCATGAACGAAGTCATCGGCGCCTTCATCGGCGGCTCGCTGCCGACGCTCCGCAGCCGCTGGGACCAGCAGCCCGAGGAAAAGCACACCTGCGCCTTCTTCTTCCAAGTGTGGCATCCCGACGCGATGAACGCCGGCGCGTTCGCCAAGGGCCGCAACCAGGCCGAGAACGTGAAGGCCGTCATCGCAGACATCCTCGGCCACGGTAACGAAGCCTGCATGCTCCCCGGCCAGCTCGAAGCCCAGGCCGCCGCGCGCTGCGCCAAAAACGGCGGCCTCCTGTTCAGCGAGGCCGAAATCAACGCCTTCAACGAAATCGCCGGCGAAGCCCGCAAGCGCGCCTGGAAACTCAGCGACCTGAAAGTCGCTGAGTGAGTATTACCTCATTCCTCGCCTGCGGCGCAGCCGCCGGACGAGCCTCGCCGTAGCTCGCCAGAGCGAAGGCGGGCCTTCCACCCTCACTTTCACTTTCTCTTTCACTTCAACACTCCCATCCCATGCCGCTCAAAATCAAACCCGCCTCCGCTTGCAAGTACGACCAGATCTCGCTCGGTGAGGTCATGCTCCGCCTCGATCCCGGCGAGACGCGCGTGCGCGTCGCCCGCGAGTTCAAGGTTTGGGAGGGCGGCGGCGAGTACAACACGTCCCGCGGCCTGCGCAAATGCTTCAACCTGCGCACCGCCGTCTGCACCGCGTTCGTCGACAACGAGGTCGGCCATCTCGTCGAGGACTTCATCATGCAGGGCGGCGTCGCCACCGACTTCATCAAGTGGCGCGAGGATGACGGCATCGGCCGCACCGTGCGCAACGGCCTGAACTTCACCGAGCGCGGCTTCGGCGTCCGGGGCGCCGTCGGCGTGCCCGACCGCGGCAACACCGCGGCGTCGCAGCTCAAGCCCGGCGATTTCGACTGGGATGACATCTTCGGCAAACAGGGCGTGCGCTGGTTCCACACCGGCGGCATCTTCGCCGCGCTCTCCGAGACGACCGCGCAGCTCACCGTCGAGGCCGTCAAGGCCGCCAACAAGCACGGCACGATCGTCAGCTACGACCTCAACTACCGCCCGTCGCTCTGGAAAACTATCGGCGGCCTGAAGAAGGCGCAGGAGGTCAACCGCGAGATCGCGAAGTACGTCGACGTCAAGATCGGCAACGAGGAGGACTTCCCCGCCTCGCTCGGCTTCGCCGTCAAGGGCGCCGAGGACCTCAAGCACATCGAGACCGCCGCCTTCAAGACGA
>CAIUWA010000020.1 GCA_903902745.1 uncultured Opitutia bacterium
AAGGGCGTCCAGAGGTTGCGATAGCCGGCGGCGCGCACCTTCAGGCAGAAATCGATGTCGTTGAACGCGACCGCGAGGTCGTTTTCGTCGAGGCCGCCGACCTGCCCGTAAATGGCCTTGCGCATGACCAGGCAGGCGGCGGTCACCGCGGAATAATTCTGCACGAGGCGGGCCCGGTTGAACTTGCCGTCGGTGCCGCGCGGAAAATCCCGAAAGGCATGGCCCGCGACGCCGCCCAGGCCGATCACGGCGCCGGCATGCTGGATGGTGTCATTCGGATAGTAGAGCATCGCCCCGACACAGCCGATGGCCGGCCGCAGCGCTTGCGCGGCCATTTCGTCCAGCCAGCCGGGAGTAATCACCTCGAGATCGTTGTTGAGCAGGCCAATGAGTTCACCGTCCGCGAGCTTCACTGCATAGTTGTTGATCGCGGAATAATTGAACGGGGCCGCGTAGCTGAGGACGCGCGCCGTGCGCCGGGTGCCCGCGGGGACGCGGTCCGGGGCCAGCAGCGGGTGCGTGCCTTCCGCGAGGCTCTTGAGGTAGGCGAGAGTCGCGGGTTCATCGGAACCATTGTCGACGACGATCACCTCGAAGTTGGGATACGTGGTCTTTTCCAGGATGCTGTCGACGCAGCGCTGGAGAAAGCGGAGCCCATTCCGGGTGGGGATGATGAGCGAGACGAGCGGCGGGTTGGCGGGCAGCGGGTATTTAACGCGCCAGTGGTCGCCCGGGACCGGGGAGAGCTCCACCGCCTGCCCGAGCCGGGCAAAGTGATCGGTCAGCGCCCGGCGCGCGGCCTCGAGCGGATAACTTTTCTCGCTGACCATGAGGGCCGTGGAGCCGGGGATGGCGCGCCAATGATAGAGGATTTTATGAATGTGACGGATGCGCGCATGGTCGACCCGGTCGCTCACCCGCAGCGCGAGATCCCAGTCCTGGCTGCCTTCATAGCCCACGCGGAAGCCGCCGGCCGCCCGCATCACGGCGGTGCGGTACACGGTGAGGTGCGACGTGTAGTTCTGGCTGTGGAAAAGATCGGGCAAAAACTCGGGCTTGAAGTACGGCTCATGCCGGCGGCCGTCCTCGTCGATCTTGTCCTCGTCGCTGTAGATGAAATCCGTGTCGGGCTTCGCCTCCAGCAGCGCGGCGACTTCGAACAGCGCGTTGGGCGTGAGCTCGTCGTCGTGGTCGAGCAGCGCCACGAATTCCCCGGTGGCGGTCTCGAGCGCGGAATTGGAAGCGGCCGAGATATGGCCGTTTTTCTCGCGGAAGGTGACCTTGATCCGGCTGTCCTGACGCGCGTAGTCCTCGAGCAGCGGCCGGACGTGGGGCTGGGTGGAAGCGTCGTCGGCGAGACACAGCTCCCAGTGCGGATAGGACTGTTCGCGGACAGACTCGATGGCGCGGCGCAGCCAGCGTTCCGGCGTGTTGTAGACCGGCATCAGCACGGAGATGACGGGGCGGGAGATAAACTTCGCCGCGCGCTCACGCTGGGCCCGCAAAACCTCCGGGGGATGCTGGTCATACACCTCGACCCATTTTTCATACTGGGTGAGATCGAGAGGCCCGCGGCCCTCGCCGATCATGAGGTCGGTGCGGAAAAACCGGTGCCAGTGGCCCTGTTCATCGCACACCTCGAGTTCGAGGACTTCGTCGGCTACCGTGAATTCGATCTCGATCCGCCAGCCGCAGTACTCGGCCTGGGGTTTGCCGCGCATGGAGGCGAGGACATCGAGCCGCTTGAAACCATAGACCCCCTCGACGGTACGGCTGTTCAGGACGGCGCGGACGGCGGCGAACTTGCGGCCATCCTCGGCGAGGCACCATCCGCGCAAGACCGCGACCCGCGGCGGCAGGCTCCAGCTTTGCGGATGATCCACACTGCAGAGCAGACTGAGATCATGACCCGCGACCGAATGGGACTGAATCGCGGAGGTGGTGCCATTGGATCCCGGTTGTGCCGCGGCTGCGGGAGCGGGGGCGGCCTCCTTCTGCGGGGGCTGGAAGCGATCCACCAGATGGCGGCGCAGGAACCGGAGCGGTGCCGTGGCCTGCCAGGAAAAGCTGCGCTGCATCATCGCGATCTTGGCCTCGCGCGCCTTGAGGGCGTGGGTGTGCGCGGTGACCTGCTCGTCAAGCTCGGCCGCGCGGCGTTGCAGGGCGTTGCGCAGGTTCTCGAGATTGGCGACATGGAGCTGGGTCGCGGAGAGCTTGCTGTCGAGCGCGGTGAATTGGCGGCGGCTCGAGGCGAGCAGCTTTTCGTTGATGGCCAGGCGGTCCTCCGTCCGTTTCAGGTCGGCGCGCACGCCGGCCGTGATTTTTTCGAGATTGGCGGCATGCTGCCGGCCGAGCTCGAGGCCCTTTTCGATGTTGGCGGCATGCTGCCGGCTCAGCTCCAGGCCCTTGTCGAGGGTGAGAACTTTTTTATCGGCGACGGCGAGCAGGCTTTCGGTCTCCGCCAAGCGGCCCGCCAGCGCGGCATGCGGAGCGTCATAGGCCTCGGCCGCACGCTCCAGCTGGGCGAGCTGATGGGCGAGGGACTCGAGTTGCCCGCCCAGCTCGGCGGCGGGCGAACCGGCCGGCAGCGCCTTCACCTGCTGGCGGAGGACATCGGAGAGCAGGGAGATTTCGCTGATGGCGCCGTGGCGCAGCGCGGACCAGTCGGCGAGCGGCGGCCGCTGCCGGGTGGCGGTGTAGAAAGTTTCGAGGGTGGCGGTATTGACCGTCAGATCGAAATGTTGGCGGGCAAAAGCCGCCCCGGCGGTGCCGAGGCGCTGGGCGAGCGCGGCATCGGAGAAAACGCGCTGGCAGAGCGTGGCGATCTCCTCCGGTGTGCCGGTCTGGAGGAAGAGCGCCTCGCGGCCGTCCACCATTTGGGCGGCGATGTTCGTGGCGGGCAGGATGACCGGGCGGCCGCTGGCGAGAAATTCCGGCAGCTTGGATGGCAGGCGGTAGTCGTTGAACGGGCCGGCCCGGCCGGGTTGCACCAGCACGTCGGCGAGCGCGAGCAGCTGGGGCAGCAGCGCCTTGTGCACGAAGCCCAGATCGAGGACGATGGGCGTGTGATCGAAGCCGAGGCTGGCGAGGAAGCCCGGCGTGGTAATGCCGGTGCGAACGAGCCGGGTGGGAGTGCCCCGCTGGTTGAGCAGGGCCACCGCGAGATAAAGCTCCCGCAACTCCCCCTCGTTGGCGAAAGTAGTGCCGCCGGTGAAGACGATGACCTTCTCGTTGTCGCGCAGCCCGAATTTTTTGCGCAGTGCGGGATCGGCGGGCTGGGGATGGTATTGGGTGAAATCAACCCCGGGCGGAAGGAGCTGCACGGGCTCGTAGGAAGCGACGAAGTCTCGCAGGCTTTCGACGATGACCGTGACGCCGTCGGCGACGCGAAGGAGGTTCTGGTGCCGCCAAGGATGAGGGAGCCCATCCACCAGGAGCTGGGCCAGCTTGGCGGGGCCGGCGGTGCGCAGTTCCGCCAGCGACTTGCCGGTGAACCGTTCGATGAGGAACTCCTCGTTGTCCTCGAGGTGAACGATCACACGGGCCGGGGTCGAGAGCAGGCGCTGGTAGGCGAGGACGAACTTCCGCACGACCTCGCGCGGCGTCCAGGCGTGGATGACATCGGCCGGACGTCCGTCGGGAAAGAGGCCGGGCCGGGCCAGCAGCTCGGCAAACGTGGCGGGAATGAAAAGCGGCGACGGGATGACCGAGAGGGTCTCGCGGCCGGCCGGCACGGCGACGACGCAGGCATGGCCGCGACCGCACAGCACATTGGCAAAACCACTGATGTGATTCAGGCTGTTGGTGGTGAAATCGCCGTAATTGACGAAGAGGATGTTCACGCGGCGGGCGAGGAGGGAAGGGGGGCTGCGATAAAAAAGCAGACTCCCGCAGGGTGCGGAAGTCTGCCGGCCAAGGCGACAGCGGAATTACAGCTTGAAGCCGGCGTCCGTGGAGTCCTTCAGGAACATCTTGACCGTATCGAGCGAGAGGGCGGTGAGATCCATGCCGAGCATCTTCGCGGCCTTGCCGATGATGTCATGCGGGACGGTGATGATCCGGCAGCCGGTTTCCTCGGCCTGGAAAATATTGATCACCTCGCGCGTGCTGGCCCACAGCAACTCGGCCTTGGGCTGCCCGTCGAGGAGCGGGTGGCAGGCGCGCATGAGGGGCATGGGATCCACGCCGGTGTCGGCGATGCGACCGGCGAAGACGGAGACGACGGAAGGCACGGCGGGATTGAGCGCAGCGGCGACGCCAGCGACCTGCTTCAGCGTGAGGATGGCGGTGACGTTCAGCTTCACACCTTCCTGGCCGAGATCCTTGATGAGCGGGAGTGAGGACTCGCCGCGGGAATTCGTGATCGGGATCTTCACGTAAACATTCTGGCCCCACGACTTGATCTTGGCGGCCTGGCGGCGCATCTCGGAAAATTCATCCGAGAAGACCTCGAGCGAGATCGGCTTGGCGGTGACCGTTTGGAGGATGTCCTTGGCGAAAGCCTCGTAATCCTTGATGCCGGCCTTCTTCATGAGGCTCGGATTGGTGGTCAGGCCCTTGATGTAGGGCTTGGCATAAAGATCGAGGATGCCGGCCTTGTCGGCGCCGTCGGCATAGATATCAACCTTAAGGTCGTTGAGGGTCTTCATAATGGTAGGCCGGAATTGAGGTTTCCGGGTCAGGGATGGGCAAGGATAATACGGGCGGCTTCGCCAAAGGACTTCACGGTGAAGTCGGGGGCGGCGTCCAGTTTCTCGACATAGCCAAAATCGATGAAGACCGTGCGCACCCCGGCGCGCCGGCCGCAGTCGATGTCGCGCCAGCGATCTCCGACCATCCACGAACGGGCGAGGTCCAGGCCGAGATCGCGGGCGGCATCGAGCAGCATGCCGGGCTCGGGCTTGCGACGGCGGGAGGGTTCGCCGCGGCCGGGATCGTAGCAGACCTCGATGTGCTCGATTTCCGGGAGGAGGCCCCGGAGTTTCGTGTGCATGGCCTCGACGACAGCCTGGGCCTGGTCGCCGCGGCCGACGTCGGGCTGGTTGGTTGCGACGACCAGCGCGTAGCCTGCGGTCTTGAGTGCGCGGCAGGCGGCGGGCGCATCGGCGAACAGCGCAAATTCCGCCACGGTTTGCGGCGGGTAGGGCTTCCCGTCGCGGATGACCTGGATGTTCAGCGTCCCGTCGCGATCCAGAAATACGGCGGGGCGAAGCGGCATGATGGCGCCTGTGATAAAATGGAGCGGGTCGGAGACCCGCCCTACGGACGACCGGTCGTCACGGCTTGGGCGCGACGACGGATTCCCACTTGGTCTGGTTGATCTTCACGTCCGGGTGCGAGACCCAGAGGTGCCAGACTACGGCTTGGAAAGCCTCGCTGTGCGGGGTGACGTTGTTGGGATTGACCGTGGGCACGATCACGCAGGCGTCGGCGACCTTGGCGGTGTAGCCACCGTCCTTGCCCACGATGCCGATGATCCGGGCGCCGACCTGCTTGGCGAGCTGGAGGGCGGAAATAAAACCAGGTGAAACATTTTTTTCCAAGTTGCCGCCACCGACCGAGAGGATGAGCACGGCGTCCTTGGCGTTGAGGCGGGAACCGCGCAGCCACTCGACGAAGACGCTGGCCCAGCCGTCGTCATTGGTGCGCGCGGTGAGCTCGGAGACGTTGTCGGTGGGGGCGTAGCACTCGAGGCCGGCGATCTTGCGGAAATCATTCACGGCATGGGAGGCATTGGCGGCGCTGCCGCCGACGCCGAGGATGAACAGGCGACCGCCGCGGGTGCGCACGCCGACGAGCTCCTTCACGCATTTTTCGCAGTCGTCGGGGTTGATCTTGGCGACGATCTCGGCGGTTTCCTTCAGATGTTGGATGGAGTAGGACATGGGAGGGGAGGAGTGAGAGTGGAAGGGAAAGAGAGGGGCGAGGCGAGGCGGGGTTTGGCCCTGAAGGGCAAAGTAGGGGGCGAGCCGGGGTGGATTAGGAAACTTTGCCCGTGCGGAGCAGCGCGTCGAGTTCGTTCAGGCCGGCCGGCGAGCCGATCTCGTAGAATCGTTGGGGGATATCATAGCCGGCGAGCTGTTTTTCCGCGACCAGCCGGCCGTAGACATCGGCCAGGTCCACGACGGCGTGCCTTGGCCAACCGTCCAAGGCACTGGCCCGGAGAAGCCCGAGGCCATAGTCGATGTGGTGCATCTGCGGGACCTTGTTCTTCTTGTCGTAGAGTTTGATCTCGCTGTCGGCGAACCAGACGTTGCTGGTGTCGTAGCGCTCGTGATTCTCGTAGACGGTCATCAAGCCGAGCTTGCCGGACTGCAGGAAAAAGTCGCCGACGCTGAGATAGTCGACAGGCAGGTAGCTGTCGCCGTAAAGGACGTAGAACGCATCGCCGAGCTTGGGCAGTGCCTGGATCAGGGCACCGCCGGTGCCGAGCAACTTCGGGCCGTCGAAGGAATACTCGATCTGCATCCCCCACTTGGAACCATCGCCGTAAAGCTCGACGATTTTTTCGCCCAGGTAACCGACGCAAAGGACCAGCCGCGTGAG
>CAIUWA010000021.1 GCA_903902745.1 uncultured Opitutia bacterium
CGGCGGTGGAGGCCGGATGGCTGGGATGAAGCCGAGGCCCTCGGATGAATTCATCACCGACTGAAACGTCCCAGAAAGGCGGAATCTTTCCTCGGACTGTTGAAAGCCTTTCGACGCGCTTCGCTTGCTCAGGGCATTCGACGCGTCGGGTCACAGGTGTGCTCAAAACCTTGGTATTTCGACATTAAAATGGCCTGCCATGAGCAAGCGGTTTACCGCGCGTCGAATGGCTGCCCGGGCTGGGATCGAACCAGCGACCAAGTGATTAACAGTCACCTGCTCTGCCACTGAGCTACCGGGCAGTGGCTCGGCGGCGTCTGCGCCGCACGAAAGGGGCATGAAAGACCAAGCCGCCCCCCCCCTTGTCAATGCTCGTTTTCCCGGCGCCCTAGACCCGGCCGGCCCCTTTCCGGTAACTGATGCGGTGTCGCTGACAATCTACTGGCCTGATTCGGCCCGCGATTTCATTTGCGAAACGGAAATTACCACCGATGGTGTTCCCATCTCCCCCGCCTAGCGGGGGATAATAGGGGTAACTAAGAAAGCAATGCCCGCCGTGTAGGGGTACACGGCGGGCTCTTTTTTTGCCCGGATCCCGCCATCAACCAAGTTTCACGCGAAGCCGCGAAGAGCGCGAAGTCGATCAGGGATGGGGTTCGTTTCCAAAAAATAAACCTTCGCGCTTTTCGCGGCTTCGCGTGAGCCACTCCCGCTTCGGATCGGGTCGTCCCGAAATTATTTTGCGGTTGCCGCGGGAGCGCTGCCGGCCGGGCGGCTTTTGGCGGCCGCTTCGGCCGCGGTTTGCACTTTCATCAGGGAGGTCGGCGAGGTGGGGACCCAGCCGTTAAAGCGCATCCACTCCTCGCACAATTTCGGCCAGAGGGCGGTAGGTCCGAAGTTCGGATCCTGACCGGAGCCGTGGGTGCCCAGCGGGTAAAGGTGCAATTCCACGGGCACATTGTTTTTGCGCATGGCCGCATACACTTGGAGTTCGTTTTCCAGTTTCACCGTCGTGTCCCCCTGAGTGTGGACGAGGAACGCCGGCGGGGTATTTGCCGTGACCTGCTTTTCGATGGAGTAGTGCGCCATCATTTCCGGCGTGGGGTTCGCGCCGAGGAGGGCCTTGCGTGAGTTGGCGCTGGCGTTGGGATCTTCCATGGAAAGCACGGAGAAAAGCAGGATCATAAAGTCCGGGCGGGCGCTGACGCGGTCGAGGGGCGAACCGGTTTTGCCGAGCGGATCATCAAAGAGTGTGCCCGCGCTTGCCGCCACATGGGAACCGGCGGAGCCGCCGAGCACACCGATGTGCGCGGGGTTGAGGCCGAATTCCGCCGCGTGGGCGCGCACGAGGCGCACCGCGCGCAGCACGTCCTGGAGCGGGGCGGGTGCGCCAAATTCCTGGCACCGGTAGAGCAGGGTGAAGACGGTCACGCCGAGCGGATTGAACAGCCCCTGGATGCCGCCCCCAGTGTTGACGTGAATGTAGCCGCCGCCCGGACAGTACACGATGGCCGTGCCGTTGGACGGCGTGCCCGCGGGCGGGGGATAGACGATCAGCCGCGGGTTGCTGATGTTGGTGTAGGTTGTACCCGACACCGTTTCCGGCCCGATGTCCTTCCACCCCGGCACGCCCTCCGGCCACAGGGGAATGACCTGGCCCGTCGTGAGCGGCGTGGGAATGGCCGGGCTGGCAGTCGGGCCGGCGGCTCCGAAAGCGGACGCGGCAAGAAAGGCGAGGGTGGCAAGAACAACCAGCGGGGTGGATTTCATGATGGGGGTTCACCGATTGAAATGAGTCGGCGCCGCGAGGCAAGGGGGCAGCCCGCGAAAAGTCATCCTAAAATAACCGGCCAAAAATCTCAGGTCTTGAAGGACGGTTTGGCTCCCGCTCCCAGTCGGAGGCCTGAGCTACTGGATGGGCTTGTCCTTGCCTTTCCGGCTTCGCGTTGAAAAGTCCTCAGCGGTCCGAGCGTAACCCCGAACCCCCTGTGAAAGCAAAATCCCTGGTTCTAATCCTGAACCTTGTGGCCGCCCGTTTCATCATCACGGCCGACCTCTCCGCGCCACGTCGTGGCTGATTTCAAGGACATGGATCCGTCACTTCCGGAGCCGGCGCCTGAATACCTAAAGCAGCCCTTTGCTCCCGGGGTCCCCGCCCGCACCTTCGGCAATGTAATTTCCCATCTCATCCCTCCACTTATGACTCCCTATCCCACACCTGCTCCCTCTTTCGTTCGCCGGACGGGCTTCTCACGGTCGCCCAGGCCCCTTGCGCTGTTCGCGATCGGCGCGGCGGCGCTTTTCCCCGTCGCCGTGTTCGCCCAGCCGGCCGCCCGCGCCGGTGCTCCGATTGAGGAAACCATCGTCCTAACCGCGCCGCCCGCCGGGCAAACGGCCCCGCGGCCCCGCGATACCCCCGAAATGGTTGCCGCCGCCCTGAAGGACATTCCCGCCGTTCCCGCCGGTCCTTTCAAGGAGTCGTGGGAGTCCATCGATCAAAACTACCGCGACCCCGAGTGGTTCCGCGACGGCAAGTTCGGCATCATGATGCACTGGGGCATCTACTCCGTCCCGGCCCACGCCAGCGAGTGGTATGTCCGCTACATGTATGGCGGCAACGTCCTCGCGGGCGACGGCGGCGGCAATGCCGAGGTCGTCAAGTGGCACACGGAGCATTTCGGTCCGCCGACGAAGTTCGGCTACAAGGATTTCCTCCCGATGTTCACCGCGGCCAAGTGGGATCCCGACGCCTGGGCGGCGCTCTTCAAGCAGGCGGGCGCCAAGTACGTCATCGCCCCGGGCGAGCATCACGACGGCTTCTCCAATTGGGACAGCGCGATCAATCCCTACAACTCCAAGAACTACGGGCCGCATCGCGACCTCGACGGCGACCTCATCAAGGCGGTGGCAAAAGCCGGCCTCAAGACCGGCATCTCCGATCACTCCAGTTTCCACTTTGTTTTCATCCCTCCGCTGCCCGGCAGCGATCAATACGACCCGCAGTGGGCCGCCTTCTACAGCGTCGCGGACCGGAGCGACGCGGCCCGGACCAAGTTCATGCACGACTGGGTCGCGAAGCGGATCGAGACCATCGAAAAATACCGCCCCGACATGCTCTGGTTCGACATGAACACCGACCACAACTGGGATCCGCTCAAGATCCGGGTGGCCGCCTACTACTTCAACCGCGCCCGGGAATGGAACAAGGAAGTGGGTATCAGCGCCAAGCAGGCTGCGTGGGTCTCGGGCCAGATCATGGACTATGAGCGCGAGGGACGGGCGCCGATGGAGCTGACCGACTGGGTCTGGCAGCCGGATGATCCCATCACCAACAAGTTTGGCTACGTGACGGAGCAGAAGCCCTATCCCGCCGACCAGTTCGTCTGGAAGATCATCGAGAACGTGAGCAAAAACGGCAATCTGCTGCTGAATGTCTCCCCGCGCGCGGATGGGACCATTCCGCAGGAACAGCAGGACGTGCTGCTGGCGATCGGTCAATGGCTCGGGGTGAATGGCGACGCGATCTACGGCACGCGCCCATGGATCAAATACGGCGAAGGCCCTGCGGCCGACGCGGCGGCGGAAACGATGGTGAAGGCGCGCGCCGCCGGATTCGTCGGGCGGCTGAATGGGCAAAATCAGGGCGGCCCCGTGGTCGGCGGCGGCGGGCTGCCGCGCAAAGGCTACACGCCGCAGGACATCCGCTTCACCCGGCACGGCGACACGCTCTATGCGACCGTGATGAGCTGGCCCGGTGCGGAGGCGGTGATCACCTCGCTGGCCACCGACCAGGCCCTCCCGGGAAAAATCGAGAAGGTCGAGTTGCTCGGCCATGCGGGCGCGCTCGCCTTCACGCGGGACGCCGCCGGCCTGCACGTAAAGTTTCCCGCCGAAAAGCCCGGCGACTACGCCTACGCCCTCAGGATCACCGGCCTGAAACTCAACTAGCCCCGCCCAATGAAAACCCCGCTCAACCGCCGTGCGTTCCTCAAGACTTCCGCCGCCGTCGCCGGGGCGGGACTCGCCGCCCCGCTCTGGTCGTCGCGGCTGTTCGCCGCGGCTGAGGCGGCGCCGGCCGTGGGCGCCGTGCCGCCGATTCCGCCGGGCCCGTTCGCCGCGAGCCGCGACTCCCTGCACGCCTACGCCGTGCCGGAGTGGTTTCGCGACGCCAAGTTCGGCATCTGGGCGCACTGGGGCGCGCAATCCGCCGCCGAGTACGGCGACTGGTATGCCCGGCGGATGTACATCGAGGGCGAGCCGCAATACAAACACCACCTCGAGCACTACGGCCACCCGTCGAAGACGGGCTTCGCGGGCGTCGTCGATTCGTGGAAGGCCGACAAGTTCGATGCGGACTACCTCGTCGGTCTCTACCGGAAGGCCGGCGCGAAATATTTCGTCAGCATGGCCGTGCACCACGACAACTTCGACCTGTGGAATTCAAAGCACCAGCCAAAGTGGAACGCGGTGGCCAGCGGTCCGCGGAAGGACATCGTCGGCCTCTTCCGCCAGGCCGCGGACAAGCACGGGCTGCGTTTCGGGGTGAGCGAGCATCTTTCGAACAGCTTCTGCTGGTACGGGCCGGCGCACGGCAGCGACAAGGCGGGCCCGTTTGCCGGCGTGCCCTACGACGGCAGTGATCCGCAGTTCGCCGGGCTCTATCACGACTACCGGCCGATGCCGGAGGAGTTCGTGCAAAGGGTCGTCAATGCCCCCGCGAAGGGTCAGATCGCGATGAGCGTCGAGGGGCCGCCGTCGTGGCGGGAGAATTATTTCAACCGCATCCTGGACGTCGTCACGCAGTACGAGCCCGACCTCCTCTACACCGACGGCGGCATCCCGTTCGGCGACGCCGGCCTCGCGCTGGTGGCCCACCTCTACAACACGAGTTCGCGCCGCCACGGCGGCCGGGTCGAGGCGATCTACAACAGCAAGAGCCGCTCCGACGCGGCCGCGGGGATGTGCGTGCTCGACGTGGAACGGGGCCTGGTGGACGGAATCTGGCCGCGCCCGTGGCAGACGGACACCTGCGTCGGCAACTGGCACTACGACACCCGCGCGCGCTACAAGACCACCAAGCGCGTGATCGACATGCTCGTGGACATCGTGAGCCGCAACGGGAACCTCCTGCTGAATTTCCCGCTGCCGAACAATGGCATACCCGACGCGAAGGAACTGGCGATCATCGAGGGCATCACCGCGTGGATGGCGGTGAACAGCGAGGCGATCCACGCGACGCGCCCGTGGAAAATCTTCGGCACCGGCCCGGGTGCCGACATCAAGCTGACGCCAGGCCAGCCGTTCAACGAGAACACCCGGCAGGACTTCACCGCCGACGAAGTGCGCTTCACGACCAAGGGCGGCACGCTCTACGTCTTCTTCATGGGCTGGCCGGCCGGGGACGCGGCCAACGGACCGGACAACAAGATCGTCATCGCCCCGCTGGCGACGACCAGCCCGAACGTCGCCGGCAAAATCACCAGCGTCGAGCTCCTCGGCTTCCCGGGCAAAATCGACTGGCGGCACGACGCCAGCGGTCTCACCGCCCGGCTGCCCGCGCAAAAGCCATGCGAGCATGCATGCGTTTTGAAAATCACCGGCCTCGCCACCGCGTAGGCCGGCTCGGTCGCTGGGCCCGATATCCAGGAGGACTTCCCCGCCCGTAACGCGTCACGGCGCAGCGGCGTCACGAATAAAGCGTCTTTATTAATCAGGAAGGGCCAGGTTGCTTCAAAGTTCCCCCGTCCCGGGTCTCTAATCTGTGCGCCTCGGTGTCATCGGCGGCCTTAAAGTCCGGGCCACGCCTTCACCGTGCAGGTTACAAGACCGTTACTGAACCTTCTCAGGTACCTCGGGCCCTGCGCTCAGCCAGTGAGCTTGCGCTTCGCGGCTTCGGGGACATTGAACGGCGTCGAGCCGATATCCGTGAGCACGACGGTGGTGGTTTCGGAAAATCCGCCGCGCACGGCCCGGCCGCCCGGGGCGGTCTTGGCCGAGAGGTGCAATTCGTATTTGGTCACCATCCCATCCTTGATCCAGAGGCGGAACGTCCCGGTTGCGCCCTCGGGCGGCGCGTCCTTCGAGCCGGGCGGGACGATCAACAGTTCCGCGCCGATCTGGGTCAGGGTACCGCTGATGATTTCTCCCTCCAGGTGCAGGTTGGTGTAATTAACCATCATGAGCCCTAGCTCCTCGTGGGGCAGGTTGATCCCCGCCGGAAACCGCGCGGGTGCTCCCATCTCGGAGTTATCGCTGCCGCCGCCCCCGCCGCTGCGCGAGCCGCGTCCGCGACCGCCGCCGCCGCCACGCCGACCGCCCCCGGTTCCTCCGAGCCCGCTACTGTCAAGTCCGCTACCGGACATGCCGCCGCCCCCGCTTGCGCGGGAGGTGTCTCCGCGGCTTGCGCTGCGGCTGGCGTTGCCCGGTTTCGCGGAGGTCTCTGACGGACCATCGAGACGGGTCCAGTCGTCGCCGACCTGGATGACATAATTGGTGTCTCCCATCCACACCGTGTGGATGCTGTCGCCGGGGACGTCGCTGTGCACGGAGCGCCCACCCGGGGGCGCCACCGGCGGCGCGTAGCCGAGGAAGGTCACGAGGGAATAGCCGGCGGAATTGGTCTTGCCACGCATCTCGGCCGTGCGCGAGTCGCGCTCCGTGCTGGAAATCCAGCTGTAGTTGGCGGCCTCCGACAGCTTTGTCGCGGCGAGAATAACCGTGTCCGCCGGGTCGGCGCGGGCAGCGGCGACGCCGGGAATCAGCAGGCAACAGGCGAGGGTGGTCAGTTTCATCGGCAGCGCCATGCAGGCAGGCCCGACTGTGACTCTTTTGTCCCGGGGTAAGTTCCCTCGGGGGCCTGATCACAGCCGGTCCCTTTCAAGATTCTGCTGGCCGCGCTTGGCGGTGATTACCTCTCGTGGCGGCGGCCCAATAAACGAAGTCGATTTTTGCGCCATTGAGCTTAAGCCTTGGCTCTTCAGTAACCCCCAACCCCCCAGGAGGCATTATGCCGAACAAGTTTCTCATTGGCTGCGCCGCGGTGGCGCTTTCGCTGGGCGCGCCGCTCGCGGCGCATGCCGCTGTTTTCGAGGTGAAGGCGTTTGGCGCCAAGGCCGACGGCAAGACACCCGATCGGGACGCCATCAACAAGACCATCGACGCCGCGGCGGCGGCAGGCGGTGGCACGGTGTCTTTCCCTGCCGGCACCTATCTTACGGGGGCGATCCACCTGCGCAGCAATGTCACCCTGCAGCTCGACCGTGGGGCCCACATCGTGGCCTCGGCCGACACGGCCACCTATGATTCTGGATTGAGCGCCCTGATTACTGGCGAAGGGCTCGAGAATATCTCCATCGTGGGAGACGGCCTGATCAGCGGCACCAATGCACTTGTCCGGCAGGCCCGGGCCAATAGTGCCGACATCGAAAGGGCCATCGCCCTGAAATCGTGCCGCAATGTGACCCTGCGCGACTTCTCCGTCCTCAACGGCGGACACTCCTGCGTTTGGCTCCTGGGAGTCGACAACCTCACCCTCGACAATCTCAGGCTCGATACCAACCGCGATGCCATGGATGTCGATTCCTGCCGCAACGTCCGGATCTCCAACTGCAGCGTCAATTCGCCCTACGACGACGGCATCTGCCTGAAGGCCAGCTTGGGCCTCGGGTTTCCGCGCGCCACGGAGAATGTGACCATCACCAACTGCCTGGTCAGCGGCTACGACATCGGCTCGCTGCTCGACGCCACGTACAAGCGCACGATCACCTCGGTGCCGGATCGAGATGGCCCCACCGGGCGGATCAAGATGGGCACGGGCGGCGAGGGCGGTTTCAAGAACATCACCATTACCAACATCGTGTTCGATCGCTGTCGCGGCCTCGCCCTCGAATCCGTGGATGGGGGTAACCTGGAGGACATCACCATCTCGAACATCACGATGCGGGATGTCTGGAACAGCCCCATCTTCATCCGGCTGGGTAGCCGCCAGCGGACGGCGGGGGGAGTGACGCCCGTCGGCACGGCGCGCCGCGTGACCATCAGCAACATCGTGGCGTACGACGCCGATCCCCGCTATCCGTGCATCATCACCGGCATCCCTGGGCACAACGTGGAGGACATCAAGCTCAGCGACATTCGCATCCTGTATCGCGGCGGGCTGACCATGGATCACGCGGCCCGGCAGCCGGCGGAGATGGCGAGCACGTTCTTTGCCTCGCCCCGCCGGGGGACGCCGGTGCCGTCACGTGAAGCCTACGATGTCCCGGAGCGCGAGGCGGAGTATCCCGAGCCCTCCATGTTCGGCGTGCTGCCCGCCTACGGGTTCTTCATCCGCCACGCCAAGGGCATCGAACTTAACAACGTCGAGGTGGGCTTCATCAATGAAGACCGCCGGCCGGCCTTCGTCCTCGACGATGTTAAGGGCGCCGATTTCCAGCACGTGAAGGCGCAGAAGGCCGTCGGAGTTCCGACCATGTGGCTGAAGAAGGTCGAGGATTTCACGGCCCGCGCCTGTACGCCGTTGCCGGACATCAAGATTCCGACGGTTGATCGGCGTGAGATGTGAGAGCGATCAACCGAGGAGTCAAAATGCGGAATATTTTTCTCGTTGGTTGCGCCGCGGTGGCACTCGCCCTGAGTGCGCCGCTAGCGGCGCAAGCGGCGGTTTTCGATGTGAAGGCATTCGGCGCCAAGGCCGACGGCAAGACGCTTGACCGGGACGCCATCAACAAGGCCATCGACGCGGCGGTCGCGGCGGGCGGCGGAACCGTGTTCTTCCCCGCTGGCACCTACCTCACGGGTTCGATTCGCCTGCGCAGCAATATCACCCTGCAGTTTGAGCACGGCACCGTCATCGAAGCCACGCCCGACATGACCGCCTACGATGCCGTCGAGCCCAACCCGTGGGAGCAGTACGATGAGTTCGGGCACAATCACTGGCACAACAGCCTCATCTGGGGCGATGAAATCGAGAATGTGTCGATCGTCGGGGACGGGCTGATCATCGGCAAGGCGCTCCGTGGCCGGGGGGCAGGCGACGGCGGCAACAAAAGCCTCGCCCTGCGGCTGTGCCGCAACGTGACCCTGCGCGACTTTTCCATCCTGTTCGGCGGGCACTTTGGGATCCTGATGACGGGCGTCGACAACGTGACGGTCGATAACCTGAAGATCGACTCGAACTTCGACAGCATGGACGTCGACAACTGCCGCAACGTCCGGATCTCGAACTGCAGCGTCAACTCGCCCAACGACGATGCCATCGTGCTGAAGGCCGGCCACGCCCTTGGGATCACGCGCCCCACCGAGAATGTGACCATCACCAATGTCTTCGTGAGCGGCTACGAGGTCGGCTCGCTGCTGGACGGCACGTACAAGCGCACGTTCAAGGAGGCGAACGACCGCGAGGGGCCGACGGGGCGCATCAAGATCGGCACGGAAAGCGAAGGGGATTTCAAAAACATTACCATCTCCAACGCGGTGTTCGACCATTGCCGCGGCCTGGCCATCGAGAGCGTGGACGGCTCGCACATCGAGGACATTGCCATCTCGAACATCACCATGCGCGACGTCGCGAACAGCCCCATCTTCCTCCGCCTGGGCAGTCGGATGCGGGCCCCGCTCCGCACGCCCATGGGCTCGCTGCGCCGTGTGAGCATCAGCAACGTCGTGGTGTACGACGCCGACCCCCGCTTTGCTTCCATTATCACCGGCATTCCGGGCCACGACATTGAGGACATCAAACTCAGCAACCTTCGCCTCGTGTATCGCGGCGGGCTGACCCTGGATCACGCCGCGAGGCAGCCGGCGGACATGGCGAGTGCGTTCTTTGCCACCGCCCGCCGGGGAATCCCGGTGCCGCCTCGCGAACCGTACGAGATCCCGGAACAGGAGAAACTTTATCCCGAGCCCGCCATGTTCGGCGTGTTGCCCGTCTATGGGTTTTTCATCCGCCACGCCAAGGGCATCGAGCTGAACAACGTCGAAGTGGGCTTCATGCAGGAGGAACGCCGCCCGGCCTTCTACCTCGACCAGGTCGTTGGTGCCGACTTCAACCACGTGAAGGCGCAGAGAGCCGCCGGGGTTCCGACCCTCGTGCTGCGGAAAGTTGAGGACTTCGCGGCCCGGGATTGCACGCCGCTGCCGGATATAAAGATCCCACAGGTCGACCGGCGCGAGATGTGAGGCCGGCGGTTAAGCAGTTTCACGCAGAGGCGCAGTGATCGCAGAGTAAGCCGGGCTTGATGGTTCGGAATCCAATCCAAAGATTCTCTGCGTCCTCCGCGCCTCTGCGTGAAACATTCCAGGCGGGATTGGAAGAAAGAGACCTACAAGCGTTTTAGCCACAAAGGCACAGAGGACACAGAGATCGATCCCAAATCATCCGAGTCTTCTCCGTGCCTCCGTGTCTCTGTGGCAAAACTTCAGTTACTTCCTGCCCTTCGGCTCAGTGAGTGTTTTCAAGTTGGCGAGGCCCTGCTCGAAGGGGCCGCCGATCATTTTGTCCATGCTCAGGAACATGCACATCACCTTTGAGAGGTAGTTCTTCGCGCCGCTCATGCTCCACGTGACGGTCGTGCCCTGGCCCTCGGGCTTGAAACGGAATTCGGCGGTCGCCTCGCCTGCCATCGGCTTGAAGAACTCGAGTTTCATCCGGATGAGTTCGTTCGGCCGGCTCTCGATGATAGTCTGGCGGCCTTCACCCACATCGCTGTTGCCCGCCCACGCGTTGACGGCGCCGACCCCGCTGGCCGGGCCCTCGAAGGTGTATTTCGCCGCGGGATCGAGCTTCATCCATGGCGACCAAGCCTGGGTTTTGTGGAAGTCGTTAACCTGTGCAAACAGGTCCGCGGCGGGCGCGGCGATGGTGAGCGAACGTTCCACCCGGTAGGAGTTGGATTGAAACGCGCCCACGACGAGGATCGCGGCGACGACGGCTGCTAGGGCGAGAAAGATTTTTTTGAGCATGGGAGGGGTAGGGTTTAGCCTACGATTATTACCACCGGTCCACTCTTCAAGCCAACGTAGTTGCCACAGAGGCACGGAGGGCACGGAGATCAAGCCATCCGAAACTCTTCTCTGTGCCTCCGTGTCTCCGTGGCTAAAATTCCTCCTCGATTTCCGGTGGCTTGATGGCCGTGAGCAGGCGCTCGAGTTCCGGGGCGGTGGGATTGCGGATGGAGCGCACGGTCAGTATGGCCTCGCCCGCGGGGAGCCTGACCTTGGCGCTCGCGCCGGCCGCCAGGCCCAGCACGGCGGTGGCCAGCGGAGAATTGTGGGGCAGGCATTCGATCCCCGAGTCGGGATCGCTCGCGGTCTCGCCGTGGGTAGTCACGAGGAACGTGAACCGATGCTTTCGATTCGTCGCCACATCCTGCTTTTCGATGGTGATCACGTGCCCGAGTTGCACGGTGGCGGTCGGCTTGGTGAGCCAGGTGGCGGGATCGACCTCGATGAACGTGTTGCGGGCGACAAAGCGATCGAGCGCGGCCATCTTGCGGTCCACGGCGCGGATGGCGTCCTTGGCCGCCTTGAAGCCAAAGTTCTCGCGCAGGTCGCCTTGGCTGTGAGCCTCGACCTTGTCCTTGACCAAGGCGACGCGCTTGACCTTGAGCGCCTCGAATTCCTCCGCCAGCACGCGGTTGTAGCCCGGCCGCACGTAGATCGTCGTGGGCGGCGGAGCGGGGACGCGGAAGATCCGTTTTCGGGCGAGGGGCATGCGACGCTGACCCAGCAAGGCGTCGAAGAAAGTGAATGGCAATCCGGGTATCTGCCGCATGGCTTTTGTCGGGCGCGTGTGTTGGGGTGGGGGCGAATGACGCCTTTCACCACGATCCTGACGCATCCGGGCAGTGCCCACAAAGATGAGTTTCTCGCCTGTTGCGTGCTGCTCGCCTCCGCCCCGAGTCCGATTGTGCGGCGTGAGCCGACCGATGCCGACTTGGCCGATCCCGCCATCGCGGTGGTCGATGTGGGCCACCGCCACGAGCCCGCGCTCAACAATTTCGATCACCACCAGCTCCCCGATGATGCGGCGCCGACCTGCGCCCTTTCCCTCGTGCTGCAGTACCTCGGGCTCTACACGGACGCGCGGGCGTTTTGCGACTGGCTCGAACCCGCTGAGTGGTTCGATTGCCGCGGGCCCAATGCCACCGCCAAATGGCTGGGCGTGGAGCGCCCGGTCATCAACCAACTGAGTTCACCCATCGATGGCACCCTCCTGCGCCGCTTCGCCGCCGCGACCCGCCACCAGGCCGGCGAGCCGTTGTGGGAAATCATGCGCCTGGTGGGGGCTGATCTGCTGGAATACCTGCGCACCCTCCGCGCGCGCCTCACCTTCATCGGCGAGCACGCGGAAGTCTGGTCGCTGGAGGGATTGACCCTCTCCGCCGAAAACAGCCAGGTCCCCGCGGTCATCTTTTTGCCGCGCACGGATCCCCTGCCGGAGGATCCTTCGGCTGGGCTCGATCGCTACATTCAGGAGCAGGGCCTGAATGACCGGGTCGTTGCCACCATTGCGCCCGATCGTCGTAGCGGTGGTTACGGGTTGTCCCGTCATCGCGATCATCCGCGCCTCGACTTCACCCGAATCAAGGCGGAGCCGGACGTGCATTTCGCCCACCTGCGCGGCTTTGTCGCGAAAACCTCGGCCACCGACCCACAGCGGCTGCGGCAACTCCTGATGCTGGCGGCCATTTAAAAGTCTCGATCAGTTTCAGCCACAGAGGCACGGAGGACTCAGAGATCGATCCCAATCATCCGGAAATTTTCTCCGTGCCTTTGAGTCTCCGTGGCTAAAACTTTGGTGGGTCCGGGTATTCGACCGAAAAGAATTGGCCCCGCGGGAGCGGTTGCGCCTGACTGCGGGCATGGAACTTTACTTCATGCGGCACGGCGAAACGGCCTGGTCGCTGACCGGACAACACACGGGGCGAACCGACTTGCCACTGACCGAACACGGCGAGGCGGAGGCCCGGTCCCTGGGTGCGCTGCTGCGCGGCGTGACTTTTGACCACGTGTTCACGAGCCCGCGCCTCCGGGCGCGCCGCACGGCCGGGCTGGCGGGGCACGCCGAGGCGATCGTCGAGCCCGATCTCGCCGAGTGGGACTACGGTGACTACGACGGCCAGCGGATGGACGAGATCCGCGCGCACCGGCCGGCGTGGGACATCTACACGGACGGCTGCCCCGGGGGTGAATCGCCGGCGCAGATCACGGCGCGTGCCGACCGGCTGATCGCCCGCTGGGCTGCGCTCACCGGCCGCGTGGCGGCTTTCTCACACGGGCACTTCGGCCGCGTGCTGGCCGTCCGCTGGATCGGCCTGCCCCTGAGCATGGCGCGACACTTCGCGATCGGCACGGCCTCCTACAGCATCCTCGACCGCGACCCCGGCCGCGATCACCGCCCGCGCATCGTCCAGTGGAACATCACGCCGGCCCGGCCTGCGTGAGGGGTGAACTGAGTGGGGCAGGGTGCGCATCAAATTAATCGATTCGCGCTCTGATCCCGTCCGATTTGTCTGATCCCCTCCGATTTGTCCCTCAACCCAAACCCAGGCAGGCGCGCAGGGTGCGGGCGATCTTCTGCTGGCGCGGAAACGTGACCGGACCGCGGCACTCCGTCGCTCGAATCTTTGGCAGTTCGTGCACATGGGAGCATTTCACCACGGTATCCCAGTCCATGCCATCGGCGGCATCCAGCCGCACCTCATGGGCCTTCAACTCACGGCCCGGCGGGCGAAGGGTCGTGCAAAGCAGACCGTTCACCACCGGATTCTGCTCGTTATCACACCAAGCCGACTGCGACAGGATGACAAACCAGTGTGCCCGGTCGGTGGATGGATAGGGAAATTTCCAGATTTCCCACTGCTTCATCGGCCGAGATCCCGCGCCACCGCTGCGGAAACCGCGGCGTGCAAGGCCAGTTCCTCGACATCTAGATCGAGTTTCACGATCCGGATCGCAGTCTTCCTCGGTTTGGCGGAACGCGTGCGCGTTCCACTTGAGGCTTTCTTATGGCGGAGGGTTCCGAGTCCCTTTGACATGCGCGCACTAGACGCCGGGGCCGTGGGCTTGGCAAGGCGCCTTTCGCCAACCCCATGTTTGCGCTGCGTTGCAAGAATTGGAATGCCCGAGAAAGGCGATCCGAGGGCGGGGAGAACCGATTTCATTGGTGTAGATTTGGTGGGACTGGCCAGCACAGGCTTGCTGATGGCTGGTTTGCCCCTCTGTAACGCCCGGGTTGTTCCCGATCTTTCAATTTGTTGACCAGATCGCACCAAATTCCGGTCACCACTCGGTTTGAAACACCTGCAAAAGGGGTCGGTCACTGAGGAACCGAAGAATACCCACAGCCTCCCGAGGCACGATGCGGGGCCAGATTTTTTGTGCAAAAATAGCCGCGGCGTTGTTTATGGGGGTAAAGGCAATGGATGATGATGCTGAACTTCTGCGACGGTACTGCGAGGGTGGGTCGGAGGCGGCGTTTCGCCAGCTGGTGGAGCGGCATGTCAACCTCGTGTTCGGCGCGGCTTTGCGGCGGACCGGGGGCGATCCGCACCGGGCGAGGGAGATTGTGCAGACGGTGTTCATCACCTTGGAAATGCGGGCAGCGAAACTGGTCGGACATCCCAGCCTTGCGGGCTGGCTTTTCACCGCCACGCGAAATGCTGCGATCAACGCCGGGATCGCGGAGAAGCGGCGGCAGGCCCGGGAGACGGCTGCCGGCAGCCTCGCGGTCGTGAATACGGACCCTTCCGATTCCGTGGATTGGGGCCAGCTGAGGCTGGTGCTCGATGAGGCAATGGACGACCTGCGGCAGGGGGACCGCGAGATCGTCCTGCTCCATTACTACAAGGGGGAGACGCTTTCCGATGTCAGCCGGCGGCTGGGCATCAGGGAGAACGCCGTTCGCATGCGTATAGGCCGGGCCCTCGAAAAGTTGCAGCGCTCTCTGCGCAAGCGCGGCGTCATCTCGACGAGCGCCGGCCTGGCCACGGCGCTGTCGGCGCATGGGAGCATGGTGGCGCCCGAGGGTCTCGCGGCCGCGGCCGCGACCACCGCCCTGGGCGTGGCCGCACAAAGCGCGGTCGGCGCCGGCTTGCTCGGCGGACTTACATTTATGACCAGCACAAAAGTGATCCTGACGGGTGCGGCCCTTGTCGTGGTGGGACTGCTCACTTATGATATGATGGCCCTGCGTACCGAAGCACAGCAGATGACCCTGAGCGACGGGAAGAGCGGCGAGTCCGCCCAGCTTGCGAATCGCAGCCGTGTCCTGGGCCGTCAGCTCGAGAACCTCGACCGCCAGATGGGGCTAATTGAGTCCGCCCGGGCAGAAGCGAAGTCGGCTTCCGCCGCAGCGCCCACGCCCGCGCCGAACGCGTTTGTGAGCCCGACCCGGCCCTATCTCTCCGATCCCACCTATCGCGCACTCTACCGCGTGGCGCAGCAGGCCCGATATCACATGCAGTTTCAGGATTTGTATCGGGAACTCGGATTGCAACCGGCGGACATTGAAAAATTTGAAGCCCTCATGGTGGAGCAATCCATGGCGAACCAGGATGGCCAGATCGCCCGGGACCTTGGCCAGGACGAGCAGGCGATCTACCGGCGCAGCGGTCCCATCTGGAGCGCGGGCATGAGCGAGCTGCTGGGGCCGGACGGCAAGAAGCGTCTCGAGGTCTATCTCCGATCGACCGCAGTGCGGGCGTTCATCAATTCCCTCGCGACCCTGACTTATCCGCTCAACGAGCAGATCACCCCCGACCAGGCCGCCCGCATCCACGAAATCGCCTTGGAGAATGATGCGACTTACCAGTCGGGCAAAGGCACCGATCCCTCCAAAGTAAACTGGACGGCGGTGTTGCCATCCGCGGCCGCGGTGCTCTCTCCGGAGCAGCTCGCGGCGTTCCAGACGATGGTCGAATCGCGCATGCTCAAGTATCAGATCCAGCAGTCCCTCTCCGCCTCGCCATGAAGAAAGTGCGTTTCCTCATCCTGATGGGCGGCACCGCGATCGGTCTGCTTCTGGCCGGCTATCTTCATTTCCGGCTCGTTCAGCGAACCGAAGTGTTGCGGATGACCCACCGCGAGCAGGCGGAAAAAATTGCCGCGCAACGCCATGACCTCGACGAACTGACCAAACGGGTCGACGCCGCGCGCACTAGGTATCGCAGCCTGCTGCAGGAGACCGCGGGGAAAGAGTTGCGGGGCGTCGTGGTGAAGCCAACCGATCCCGCTCCGGCGGCGCAACCCGATGCGCTGGGTGCACGCATCGCTGCGGTGCCGGCACTGCGGCAGGCGGCCATCCAAGCCTATGTCGATGACCGGAGGCTGGCTTTCGGCGGTCTGCTGAAACGGCTGGGCCTCAGTACAGCGCAGATTGAGCGGTTCGACGGGATCCAGGCTGAGTACCAGAATCGGATGCTCGATCTGGCCGCGACCGCCAGTGAGCAGCGGCTTGCGCCCAACAGTCCGGAGATCGGCGCTCAGCGAGCGGAAATCCGAAAGTGGGAAGACGGGGCTTATCGCGATCTCTTTGACACCGCCTATCCGCAATGGATCTCGGAAGTGAGCAACCTTGGCTCCCGGCAGGTCGTGAACTCAATCGTGCAGTCCACCTTCTCAGGCTCGGGCGCGCTGGCCGGCCCGCAGGCGGACCAGCTCACGGCGCTCCTCGACCACCACAAGAGCGTGGAGAACGGCCGCACCCAATATGACTGGGAGGGGATCTTTCGCGCGGCCACGCCCCTGCTGAGCGCCGAGCAACTGGACGGATTCAAGAGTGGCGTGGAGTACTACCTGGCGAACGCCCAGATGACGGTCATCGCGACGAATGCCAGGAAATAGCTGGAACCGTGGGACGCGGTCGGCGTGGCAATCCTCCTTGGTCAGCTCGCGTCCACTTTGCTTGCAGGAAGGCGGCTGAGTTCTAGGTTCGGCGTTAATCCCATCCACCCATGGCAACCAAGGATCCCCGTGTTGATTCGTATATCACGGAGTCGGCTGCATTTGCCCGGCCCGTTTTGAAGCATCTTCGTAAATTGATTAACCAGGGATGCCCTGATGGAGTGGAAACCATCAAGTGGGGCTGTCCTTTCATTGATTATCACGGGCTGCTCTGCGGGTTCGTGGCCTTCAAGGCGCACTGCTCGTTCTTCTTTTGGCGCGACATTGATGTCAGCAGCTGGCTGACAAAAACCAACACCGCGGGGGCCGGCATGAAGCAATTTGGGAAACTCACGTCGGTCGCCGACCTGCCCAAGGACTCGGTCCTGCTCGCCTGCGTGCGGGCGGCGGTCGAGCAAAGGGATTCGCCGGCGTCCAAGGTCAAGCGCGCGCGAAAGCCCGGGAAGGAGCTGCCGGTGCCGGCGGATTTGAAGAAAGCGCTCGCCGCGAACGCGAAGGCGGCGGCGACGTTCAAGAATTTCGCCCCGAGTCATCGTCGCGGCTACCTCGACTGGCTCGCGGATGCCAAGCAGCCCGTGACCCGCGAGCGGCGCCTCGCCACGACGATCGAATGGCTGGCGGCGGGAAAACCGCAGAACTGGAAGTATCTCGAGCAGCGCGCGGGGAAATAAGACCGGGCGAGAGACCAGAGGTCGGAGGACAGAAGTCAGGAAGGAGCTTACTGCTGGAGTTCAGGGATTATGGCCCGGCTTGGGAGCATCAATAGGGAGCAGGGTTTGCTTAAATACGCCCTGACCGGTCCTGCTTGAAGTGGAGGACGCGGCGCACCGCGACCGCGGCGTTGGCTTCATCCCAAATAAAGTAGATGGCGTAGGGAAAACGCTCAACGGCCGCGAGACGGTACGGCCCGGAGCGCAGCCGGAAATGTTGGGGCGAGCGTGCCAGCCGCTCGAGTTTGGCTTCGACCCGGCGGATGAAATCGTGTCCGAGACCCGGCAAACGTTTTTCATACCACACGAAACCTTCCCGCAGGTCGGCTTCCGCGCGGGACGCGACGACAAGCCGGCAGCTCACGACTGGCCAACGATCCGGGCTTTGGCTTCGGGCCAGCTTGATCCCTCGCCGGGACTGGCGCGGTAGAGGGCCTGGTCTTCAGCAAGGATCTGCTCGTGCCACGCGGGGATAGGCAGGCCCTCCTCCCTGGCTGCGAGATCGTCCCAAAGCTCTACCACGAGCCGGAGCTTTTCCACCGGGGTGAGCCGGCTGATCTCGGTGGCGAGAGCGCTATTCATGAGGAAGAAGTGAGCAAGGACGGGAGAATTGGCAATAAGACTGATGAGGAGTGACATGATCGAATTCACCCCTCTGTAACGCCTGGGCTGCGCTCAATCTTTCAAGTTGTTGATCCGTTTCGAAGAAATTCCCGGCCGCGGCTCAGTTTGCCTGAACAGACTTATACCCGGCCTTAATTCGGAATCTCGGGCTCGACGAGGGTGGCGAGCTGGGCGAGGGATTCCTGCCAGCCGAGGTAGCAGGCGGCGGGTGGGATCACGGCGGGGATGCCCGCTTGTTCGATGTTCACCTCGGTGCCACAGAAGACTTTCTTCAGGGTGACCGTCACCTGGATTTTCCCGGACATTTTTGGATCGTCGAACTTGTCGGTGTAGCGGAGGCGTTTGCCGGGCACGAGTTCGAGGTATTTGCCGCCAAAGGAGTGGGCGGTGCCGGTCGTGAAGTTGGTGAATGCCATCTGGTAGGTGCCGCCGACCTTGGCCTCGAGGTGGTGGACCTTGCAGGTGAAACCGTGCGGCGGGATCCACTTGCTCAGGGCGTCGGCGTCGAGGAACGCGCGGTAGACTTTCGCGGGCGCGGCCTTCAGGACGCGGTGCAGATGGATGGTGTTGGTTTTGGCGGGCATGATTTTGTTTTCTTATTGATGGAGAGTTTAGAAACAGAGGCACGAAGGACACCAAGTTTGTGGGATCGATCCAGTTCAGGACGGATTTTAGCGGCGGTCTACTTGCCCGCCATAGCCCTGGTCGCCTCTGGCGCCGCCAATGGCGGGTAAACTTCAGCGACGGTGAATGCCCGCCGGCCGCAGCAAGGGCTTCTTCGTGTGCACCGTGCCTCCGTGGCTAATTCCTCTTGTCTAGCCCGGATCACTTGGCGCTCGGCTTGATGTCGAGCTTCATCATGGACGGGTTCGTGCCTTCGAACTCGAGGTTCAGGCAGGCGTCGCCGGCGAGGGTCTTGTTGCCCGCCGCGCCATGCTTGACGGTGACGGTGAAGGTTTTCACGACCTTCTGCCCGGGGGCGGCATGGATGTCCTGCACCATCGGCTGGCCCTCGGCCTTGATGTTGCTGACCGATTCCACCGGCGTGCCGCCGAGCGTGACGCTGATGTCGTAGGTGCCGGCGGGCAGGTTGACATCGAAACGAAAATATTTCGGCGCGGTGACGCCAGTCGCGGTGCCGGTGAGGGTGGGCGACTCAACAAAGCCGAAGCCGTCATCGGCGTGATAAAATGCCGGCGGCCGGATGATCGGGCGGTCGCCGTTGGGACTGCCTTCGAAGGCGAAGTGCAGCGTGGTCGCGCCGTCCGGATAAAACACGCCGGCGTAAGCCGCCGTGGAGACGGCCAGCATGACGGTGGCGGCCAAGTAAGAAGCAAGAAGTGAGAAGGAGGAAGGTTTTGGGGTCATGGGGAGTGGGTGGTTGGGCGGTTTGGTGAGGATCGCGCGGATCTTAAAACCTACACACCCCGCCCGCTGGGCACCCCTCTTTCTAGGAGGGAATCTCGATCCAGCTCCCCTCTAGAAAGAGGGGTGGCGCCTGGCGCCGGGGTGTGTGGATCGATTCCGAAGTGTGTGGCTCGATTCAGTGGTCTTGGTTCAGTAATGCGTGTGGTTCGCGATCGAGTGGGCGCGGTAGAGCGGGTCCTTTTTCTCGGCGGTCGGGTTCGGCTTGGCGTTCTTGTAGCCGTAGATCCGGACCATGCCGTTGCGGCCGACGGTGATGGGCTGGTCGTTGCCGGTGCCCATGAAGTCGAACATGTGGAAGACCTCGTCGGGGAAGGCGATCGTGCCGGTGCCGTCGGACTCGATGCGGAAGCGCTGCCAGAAAAGCTGGTTCTTGCCGTCGCCCCGGAAGTCACCCTTGGCGAAGTTCGGGTTTCCGGGGATGGGGCTGTTGGGCCAGATGTCGATGCGGTTGCCCTTGGGGTCGTACCAGCGGAGCAGCGCGCCGAGGCCGCCGACGTAGAAGCGGGAGCTCGCGACCACGACCTGGCCGGGAATGTCGGCGCGGTAGGGGCCGGCCTCAATCTTTTGGTTGTGGTTGGCGAAGCGCTGCCAGAGGAGTTTGCCGGTGGTCGCATCGTACATGACGGTGCCCACGTCGGACTGGCCAGTGATGAGCTCGAGCTTTCCGTCGCCGTTCAGGTCGACGACACGGGCGGAGTCGATGTGGTCGTGGTTATCGGGGAACTGCGCGTAGTTGTTCCAGATCTCGTGGCCGTTGTGGTCGAGCATCACATGGGCGACGTAGACCTCGTCGATGCCGTCGCCGTTGATGTCGAAGGGATAGATGTAGTGGCCGTGGTAGTCCTTGAGGCGCGGGTGGCTGTAGGACCAGAGCAGGTTGAGGGTGGGGCCGTAGGCGTTGATCGCGACGGTGCCGCCGGAATCGGAATAGACGATCAGGCTGTCGGGATACCCCGGGTGCAGCTTGGCGATAGCGGTGCGGAAATTATTGTACACATGCGGCATCGGCTGCGTCGGCCATTCGACCTGGTGCTTGATCGCGCCGGTCGCGCCGTCGTACATCACGAGACATTCCTTCCCGTCGATCATCTGCCAGGCGATGACCTCGGCCTTGCCGTCCTGGTCGAAGTCCCAGACGACGCCCGGCGCCTCGAACTGGGAGCGCAGCTCACTGCCGCCCGAGGGGGCGTCGACATGCCACAGCTCCTTGCCGCTGTTGTCGTAGGCGTAGGTGGAATAATTCGGCGTGAGGACGACGAGGTCGGTTTTGCCGTCGCCGTTGAGATCGCCGAACTTGACGCCCTCGATGACGACGGGGAGGGGATACTCCTTCAGCAGGACGATGTCCTCGGGATATTGCAGCGGGGCGAGGTCAGCTTCCTTGAGATCGGGCTTGGTGGATAGCAGGCACACATCAAAGGCGCTGCCGGGATGGATGTCGGTGAGCGTGACCTTGAGCGGGCCGGCCGGAAGGGCGAAGCTGCCGCCGGACTGGAAGGCGCCGTCGGGGGCGGCGCCGAAGGTTTCGGCGCTGGGCTTGCCGCCCACGGAGACCTTGAACGAGCTGCCGTCGGTGGTGCTGCGCGACCGCACATAGAGATACCACGTGCCGGCCTTCGGGATGTCGGCCTTGGCGGAGAAGGGCGTGGGCGCGGACAGGTTGATGGCGAAGTTTTCGAATGTGAACGTCGGGGCCGGCCGCGCCGGTGCCGCCGGAGCGGCGCCGCGGCGTCCGCCACCACCGACACGCGGCGGGCCGTTTTGGGCGGTATCGCCATCGGGCAGCT
Source organism: uncultured Opitutia bacterium (assembly GCA_903902745.1). Taxonomy (GTDB): domain Bacteria; phylum Verrucomicrobiota; class Verrucomicrobiia; order Opitutales; family Opitutaceae; genus CAIUWA01. The sequence continues at coordinate 21,455 of CAIUWA010000021.1, forward strand.
CGCCCAAGAACGAGGTGGCATCGAGGACCACGATGCCCGCGCGCACCGGCGCGGCGGCGCGGGAAACGGCGGGCAGGGAAACGACCAATACCAGGGCGATCAGGAATGTCTTCATAGGGAGGCTCCGCGGCGGACGGGAATGCTTGACCGAAAGGACCGGTGGCTGAGGGGTAACGGGAGGGACCAAGGGGGTTCAGGCCGACCGATTCAGAGAGGCAGCCCTCCGCCGGAATCACTGTCAACGTTCGACTTTTACCGGCCTAGGCCCCGCGCATCCGGCTGGGATCAAACGCGGGCAGAACTGCCCTGCGCGTGGGGGCCCCGGCCTTCGCCTTGGGTCGCGGCGGGCACTGGCAATACGCTCCACCTTTTCGTCCGCCTGACCTGAGCTGGAGGGGTCAAAGGAGGCAGGTAGGGTTTCACCCCATGTCAAACCGGCGAAGCCCCCTGTTTAATTGCGATTAAGCGGACGCTTCGTTCCTTTGACGATGCGTGGCCCGCCAACCCAATTGAGAGTGGCAGCCATGGACTATCCCCCGCGAGATGACTGACTTAAAAGCACAATTGATGAAGCATGCCCGATGGGAAAAATTGCCGGCGCGCCCCTTGAGGCCGGTCAACCCGCGCCGGGGCTTCGTGCTGGTTCCGCAGCGCGATCCACGGCATAAAAGTTCGTTGACTGAATGAGCCGGACCACTCCACAGATTCGCAATTACGCCGAGCGTATCATGGCTTCCGCGCCGGGAAAAAATAGCGTCGTGGAGAAGCTGGGCTTACCCTTGGCGACACTCATGGGCAGCACCGGGTTCCGGACGCTCCTGTTGCGTGCGCTCACGCTGGCCAGCGCGGAAGTCACCTGGTTGCAGGCGGTGCAGGTGAATGCGAACGGCTCCCTGGAGGGGTTGCAGGAACTGCGCGGGCAACTCGACCCGAAGGAATTCCGCCGGGGCAAGGTGGTCCTGCTCGCCCA
>CAIUWA010000022.1 GCA_903902745.1 uncultured Opitutia bacterium
ATGGTGGACCTTACTGGACTCGAACCAGTGACCTTTTCGATGTCAACGAAACGCTCTAACCAACTGAGCTAAAGGTCCGAAATATCGGGTCGGTTACGAAACACGACGGCAGGGGATTCCCGCAAGGAAATTATCAATGGCTTTGTGCTCCCTGACGAGGGTCGAGCCGGTCGCAATGCCCGGTGACAGTGTGCGAGTAAAAACGCGGCCTTAAAGCGATCTGACAGGGTTTCCCGCACTCTTGCATTTCCCTTACCCGCAGATGAAAAACGTCCGCACACTTTATGATCAACCTGAAGGGACAGCGCATCTTAATTGCCGGTGGCAGCCGTGGGCTGGGCCGGGCGGCCGCGTTGATGGCGGCGGAGGCGGGGGCGGACGTCGCCGTGACCTATGTCAGCGATGCCAAGGCGGCGCGGGAGGTCGTGCTGCAGATCGAGGCGATGGGCCGACGGGCGCTGGCGATTCGCGCCGACGTGGTGAACGAGGCGGAGGTCAACGCCAGTGTCGACCAGGCAGTAAAAACGCTGGGTGGGCTCGACGGGCTGGTGGTTTCGGCGGGAATTTTTGAAGGCGCGGCCATCGAGACCATGACTCTCGAGTTTTGGAACCGAACGATGAACATCAACCTGACGGGCACTTTCCTCGCGGTGAAAGCCGCCGTGCCGCATTTGCGGAAGCAGGGCAGGGGAGGCAGCATCGTGATCTACACCTCGACCGCCGGCCAGCGGGGCAGCGAGATCTACTCGGCCTACGCCACGAGCAAGGGCGGGCAGATCATGTTCATGCGCTCGATGGCGAAGGAACTCGCGAAGGATAACATCCGGGTGAACTGCGTGGCGCCGGCTTGGACGGAATCGGACATGTCCCGGGGCCCGGTCGATAAAATCGGGCGCGAGAAGGTCATTGCGGGATTCCCGCTGGGCCGGATCGGTCTGCCGGAAGACGTGGCGGGAGCCACGGTCTATCTCCTGTCGCCCTTGGGAAAATTTGTGACCGGCATGACTCTGACCGTCGATGGCGGCAAGGACATGCGTGGGTGAGGGTGTAGGCCCGTATTAGGTAGGGCGAGGCGTCCCTGCCGACTTGTCCGCCGTAGCTTTGGCGAAGGCGGAGCCGCTGTCTCGGACCCTGAGCTTATCGAACGGCTCACCGGGACGGTTCGCCCTACCTCAAGGCATTTTATAAATTCAGCGCACGCGGACGTTGACGACGGCGGATAGGCCGAGGCGGAGGCGGTCGCCGGCCAGGCGCAGGCTTTCGGCGTCGAGCGAGATTTTGACCGGCACGCGCTGCACGACCTTGTTGAAATTGCCGGTGGCGTTGTCCGGCGGCAGCAGGGCGAATTGGGCGCCGCTGGCGGGTGAAACGCTCTCGATCTTGCCGTGCAACTGCTGGCCCGGCACTGCATCGATGGTGATCTCGACGTCCTGCCCCGGGTTCAGCCGGGCTAGCTGGGTCTCCTTGAAGTTAGCGACGATCCAGACGTCGGTGCCGGCGATGGAAAAGAGAATCTGGCCGGGCAGCACATAATTGCCCACCTCGACGGCCTTGTTGCCCACGCGGCCGGCCGACGGGGCGGTGATAATCGTGTAGCTGAGCTTCCGTTCGGCATCGTGCACCTCGGATTCAGCGACGGCGACGCTCGCGCTGGCGGCGGCAATCTGGGCGTGCGCCGATTTCTGTGCGGCCTCGGCGGAACCGAGGCTGGATTCGGCGGCGGTGACGTTCGCTTCGTTGGCCGCGCGCGCGGCCTCGGCCGCGGCGAAGGTATTGCGGGCGGTGTCCAGGTCCGATTGTGCGATCACGCCGCCCTTGGTGAAGAGCTGCTCGTTGCGGTTGAGGGTAAGCCGGGTGAGTTCGAGCTGGGCGACAGTTTGCGTCAATTGCGCCTTGGCCTGCAGCACCCGGGCCTTCGCCTCGGCGATCTGGGTGTCGGCTTGGACGGCGGCGGCGCGCGTCTGGGTTTCCTGCGCGCGGGCCTGCTCCAGTCCGGCGTGGCTTTTCTGCACGGCGAGCTGGGCCTCAAGCGGGTTGAGCCGCACCAACACGTCGCCGGCCTTGACGGCCTGGTTTTCCGCCACGAGCACCTCCTTTACCTGGTTCTGGAGCTGCGGGCTGATCTGGTGCAGATGTCCGACGATGTAGGCGTCGTCGGTTTCGACGAAATGGTAGTTGTGGATCATCAGCCGGCCCAGCCAGACAGCGAGGGCGAGCACGACGATGATGAGTAAGGCGGGCTTCCCGTAGGCCTGCAGGGCGCTCCGGGCAGGCGGTTGCTCTACGGCCACGCCGGTATTGGACGTGGAGGGACTTTCGGCGGACGAGGCGTTCATGGTATTTTAATTTTAATGGGCGGCGGCCGCGGCCTCGCGGTTGCCGCCCTTGCCGAGCAGGAAGAGCAGGGGCAGGGTGATCACAAAGGCGATGGCGACATAGCCGAACACGTCGGCAAACGAGAGCAGCGTGGCCTGGGCATTGATCGTGTTGTCGACCATCTTCAGGGCCTGGTGCTGCGCCCGGACCGGGTCGCCCGAGTGCAGGATGAAGCTGAAGTCAAAAAGTTGCAGGCGACTCGCGAGGGCCGGGCCGAACGTCTGCATCTGGGTGGACGGGCCGCCACCCATGGGGGAGACCTTTTCCACCAGGATCGCACGGTGCACCGCCTCGCGGTGGGCGAGCATCGTCGTGATCAGCGCGATGCCGATGCTGCTGCCCATCTGGCGCATGAGATTGTAGAAGCCCGAGCCGGCGGAGATGTCGCTTTTCGGCAGCGAGCCGAGCGTGGCGATGCTGAGCGGCACGAACATGGTCACGCTGCCCAGGCCGCGCAGGATGAGCGGCCAGAACAGCGAGCTGGTACTGGTGGAGGGATTGATGTCGGCCAGCAGGAAGGCGGTGCCCGCGGTCATCAGCGCGCCCATCCCAATCAGCAGGCGGGCGTCGATCCGCCCTCCGATCCGGCCCATCGCGAGCATGGTCGCGGCCGAGGCGAAGGCACCGGGCATGAGGAGCAGGCCGCTCTGTGTGGCGGTGAAATGCAGGTAGTCCTGCACGAAGACGGGCACGGCAAACATGACACCGTAAAGCCCCATGCCGAGCACGAGGGAATAGACGCTGCCGGCGGCCAGCGAACGATGACGCAGCACGCGCAGGTCGACCGCCGGATGCTCCGTGGTAAGCTCGCGCCAGATGAACAGGGCGGTGCCGATCACCGCCACGGCCGCCATGCCGATGATGAAGCGCGAGCTGAACCAGTCTTCCCCCTGGCCCTCCTCCAGCATAGTCTGGAAACAGGCGAGCCCGAGCGTTAGCAGCCCGATGCCGGCCCAATCGACGCTCGAGTGCTCCAGCTGGGACTCCTCATCCCGCGGCAGAAAAATGATCGCGGCGATCACGGCGAGGATGCCCACCGGCAGGTTGATGAAAAAAATCCAGCGCCAGCCGAGCGAGTCGGTGAGATAGCCGCCGAGCACAGGGCCGAGGGCGGGGCCGGCGATCACGCCGATGCCGAAGAGCGCCTGGGCGGCGGGCTGCTCCTTCTTGGGAAAGGTTTCGAACAGCAGCGACTGCGCCTTGGCCAGCAGGCCGCCGCCGCAGAGGCCCTGCAGGATGCGGGCGGCGATCAAAAATCCCAAATTGGGCGCCAGCCCGCAGAGTACCGAGGAGGCGGTGAAACCGATGAGCGAAAAAAGCAGGTACGTCTTGCGACCGAAACGGTCACTCAGCCAAGCGGTCAGCGGGATCATCACGACGTTTGCACAGGCGTAACCGGTGGAGATCCAGCCGACCTCCGAAAGTGTGGAGCCCAGGTTGCCCTGGATGTCGGGCATCGCGACGTTGACGATGCTGGTGTCGATCACCTCGAGGATGGCTCCCAACGCGGCGGTGATGGCAATCACCCATTTCAAGGTGCCGCGGCGCGCCAGCCGCGCCGCGAGCGGCGAAAGTAACCTGGGATCGGACCCATAGAGTCCGCTGAGGGGAGCACTCATCGTCGTCAGGCGGCGCCGGCGGAACCGCGCAGAAGGAGATCGACTGCGGCCGCGCGATAGGCGGCGGCCGGGTACTCGCGTTGGACGTGGGCGGAGGCCCGCCGCAGGACGCCGGTGAAGATCATGCCGTTGAAGAGGTCGGCGAGGATGATGGGATTGACGTCCCGTGGCAGCGCCCGGGCTGTCACCGCCGAATCCAACCGGGCGATCAGCGCCTCGCGGAGCGGACGGAAGATGGCCTTGAACACCTGGCGTTCATGGTCGCCGTGATGGTGGATTTCTCCGATCATGGCGCGGATCAAGGGCAGGTTGGCTTGGAGGAGCTTGTCGTAACTGCGGGCATGGGCGGCCAAGTCGGTGCGGAGATCGCCAGTCGGGCGCGGGAGGAAGGAGCGGGCCTGGGCCGCCGGCAGCCCGAAATTCTGGCCGACCACGGCGTCGAGCAGGCGCTCCTTGCTCTGGAAAAGACGGAAGAGCGTGACCTCGTTCACGCCGGCCTCCCGGGCGATGGCGCGGGTCGTGGCACCGGTGAGCCCGTCCCGGGCAAACACGCGCGCGGCGGCGTCGAGCAGGCGCTGGCGGGCGGGGGGACGGGCTTTGGCCGGGCGGGTCATGAATGCAAGTGGTTGCTTGCATTAGAACCAGCCGGGTGGAAAAAACAAGCCGCTTTGATAAAATCCGCTGAACCGCGAAGGACACGAAGTGGCGCGCAGGAAGAAGCATTTCAGGGCCCGGAACTTCGCGGGCCTTCGCGGTTCATCGATCCGAATCTGCCGCTTGTAAGCCGGCGGGTTTTCATGCCCTTATGGCGGCATGCTCCAGTCGCTCCGCATCCGGAACCTCGCCCTGCTCGAGGAGGTGGCCCTCGATTTCGAGGCCGGCTTCACCGCGGTCACGGGCGAGACCGGGGCGGGCAAGAGCATCCTCCTCGGGGCGCTGAGCCTGCTGGCCGGCGAGCGGGCGGACAAAACCATCATTCGTCAGGGCGCACCCGCGACTGAGGTGGAGGCATCGCTGTATTTTGAGGACTCGAAGAAAGTCGACGCGTTGCTGGCCGAGCTCGACCTGCCGCCGTGCGAGGAAGGCATCCTGATTTTGAAGCGCAGCTTGCCGCGCGACAAGGCGCCCAAGCTCACGGTCAACGGCAGCCTCGCCACGCTCGCGGCCCTCCAACGGCTCGGCGAGCACTGGATCGATTTCCACGGCCCGGGTGAGCCGCGCCGCCTGCTCAAGGAAAACTGCCAGCTCGAGCTCCTCGACCTCTTTGGCCGCGCGGGCGACACGCTCGCGGGCTACCAAACGAGCTACCGGGCCTGGCGCGACCTTATCGCCGAGCAGGACCGCATCGCGCAGGAGACGAAGCTCGCGCCCGACCAGGTCGAGTTTCTCCAGAACCAGCTCGCGAAGATGGACGCATTGGAGCTGACCGACGAGGCGGTGGAAGCGCTCGAGCGCGATTTCCAGCGCATGAACCGCGCGCAGGAATTGATCGAGCTTTCCTCGGCGCTCGCCGCCGGGCTGACCGGTGAGGAGGGCGTGCAGGGCCGCATCGCCGCGCTGCTGCGCGAATCGCGCCAGCTGGAAGGCATCGACTCCGCCAGCAAGCCGCTGGGCGACCGTCTGTCCTCGGTGGCGGTGGAATTGAATGACCTGGGAGCGGAGTTTGCGGCGCTCAGTCAGCAGTTGCAATTTGACCCCGAGCAGGCCGAGCAGCTCACGACGCGGATGAACACGTGGCTCGAAATGAAGCGCAAACACGGCGGTGACCTGCCGGCCGTGCTCGCCGCGCGCGACGAGCTGCGCCGTCGCTTGGAAGTGCAGGGCGATTTGGCCGGGACGATGGCGCGAATGGAGAAGCAAATTGTCGAGGCCGGCCGGGCGGTGAAGAAGGAGGCCCAGGCGCTGCGCGCCGTGCGTGAAAAGGCGGCGAAGGAGCTCGCGAAGGTCGCGGCGAAGGGCATTGCGCAGCTCGGCTTCAAGAAGGCGGACTTCCAGATCAGGATCGTGCCGCTGCCGGAGCCGGGGCCGACAGGTGACTGCGGCTGCGAGTTTTTGTTTTCCCCCAACGTCGGTGAGGCGCCGCTGCCGCTCAACCGCATTGCCTCCAGCGGCGAACTCGCCCGCGTGATGCTGGCGCTCAAGACCGTGCTGGCCGACATCGACGGTGTGCCGCTGCTGGTGTTCGACGAGGTTGACGCCAACGTCGGTGGCGAGATCGGCCGCGTGGTCGGAGAAAAGATGGCGGCGATTGCGCAGAACCACCAGGTGCTGTGTGTCACGCACCTGCCGCAGGTGGCGGCGCAGGCGACGTGTCATCTCGTTGTCACAAAGGATCAATCGAAGGACCGCACCGTTGTGGCAATCGCGCCGATTCAGGCCAACCGCAAGGCCCGCGTGAGCGAACTCGCCCGCATGCTCGGCGACCGGAATGCGAAGTCGGCGATCGCCCATGCCGAAGAACTACTGAGGTAGGGCGGGTCGCTGACCCGGTTTGGGCGGCTCAACGCCGGCTATCCCCCACCGTCGCATGGTCACTGGATGTCGTAGATCTCGATCAGGGCGTTGCCCGTGGTCTGGTTCGCGCCGGCGACTTGGACGGTATAGGCCCCGGCCGGCAAAGTGATGAGCAGAGCGGCATCCTTGCTGCCGGCATTGAGAGCAAAGGGCCCTGGGATAGCCGCCGCGGCCGCCGCGTTGGGCTCGTCCCCCCAGTCATCGTTTTTCGCCACCACTACATCCTGGCCGTTGATTGTCGTGTGAATCTCCATCACGGGATCGGCGAGGGTACCACCGACGTTGAACGGGGCACTGCCAAGGGTGGGGCCGACCCCGCGGATCAACAGGGTCTTCGGCGTATTGCCGCTGATGATGAACCCCGCGATAAGCACGCTGTCGCCCGTCCCGGAAAAATTAAGGGTGGAAACGTTGACCAGCCGGGGCGAATTGCCCGGACCGACATCGTAAACCTCCACCAGGGTTACGCCGACCACACTGTTCACGTCGTTTACCAAGGCAGTGCGATCGCTGTCCACATTGAGCAGGAGCGCGGCGTCCTTGCTGCCGGCAAGGAAGGGAAAGGGACCGGGGATGGCGGCGATGGCCGCGGCGTTGGGATCCAAGCCCCAGTTGTCATTGCTCGCCACCACCACATCCTGGCCGTTGATCTTCTGGTGCACCTGCAAAATCGGGTCGGGCAGCGTGCCGGGCACGCCCAAGGCGCCCAGCGTCGGACCCGAGGCGCGGATAAGCAGAGATTTGCCGCCCCCGCTGACGATAAAGCCGACTGTCAGCGACTGGCCGCCGACACCGGCAGGAGCCCGCACTGAGAGGTTTGCGATTCTCCCGGGGTTGGGCGTGTCCACCACCAGCTGCGCATAACGGCTCGTCACGGGACTGCCCGATGTGGTCACCACGACCGTGTAGTAGGCGGCGTCGCCGGGCTGCAGATTGGACAGCGTCAGGGTGCTCGCCGTGGCTCCGGCTATCGCCGTACCGTTCTTCTGCCACTGATAGGTGAGATTGGACCCGGTTGCCGTGACCCCAAACGTTACCGCGCCGCCCGGAGCCACAGTCTGGCTCAGCGGCTGGATCGTGATGACGGGTGCCGCAGGAAGGGGCGGATTGACGGTGAGCAGCGCGTTGCTGCTCGTGGCGGATCCGAGGCTGTTGGTCACGACGACCGCATAGATCCCCGCGTCGCCAAGCTTGACCGGTGAAAAGGTGAGCGAGGAACCCGTGGCTCCGGCGATCGGCACGCCGTCTTTTTTCCACTGAAAAGTTGGGGCCGGAGAGCCGGATACTGTCACACTCAGCGTGACGATCGTACCGGCATCCACGGTCTTGATGGCCGGCTGTGAAACAATCGCGGGGGCGGTGCCCGAGTTGCCGATCACGATGATGGACGTTGAACCGGGAGTGACGCTTCCGGTCCGGTTGGTATTTTGCCAGGCGTCGACGGTGAAATTATAAGTGCCCGCCTTGGTAGGGACGCCGGAGATCGTTAATACGCCCTGCGTCGGGATCGCATTGTTGATGACCAGGAGGTTTCCGCTCAGGGTGGCACCCTGGGCGGTTATGCCGGGAGGAAGCGTGTTCGTAATATCCCACGATTGGGCAAAGGTTACGCTTGGCCCGGTCACGGTCACATTCATTTTAAACGGCTGGCCGGCCGTCGCTGTCGCGGGAGTGTTAATATCAGCCACCAGATAAGCCGTGGAGGCGGAGGCCCCGGCCAGGGAGTCGACCGCACCCAGGACAGCAGCCGTAGCCGCGGCGGAGCGCAGGAATACATTGAGCGGCGATTCGAGCACATAGTCGGCGGCAGCCACGGCGACGCGAATCGCCGGTGTTCTTTGGCAGACCATCGCAAGTACTGCGGCCGGCAGACGAAACCGCTCGAGGCGTGAAAGAAGCAACGATTTGAGATTTAGCACGGAAGATTGATTCTCTGCTCACCCGCAGCCCGCGTCCCAGAACCCGTGGCCCCTTGGGCGGCTTCAAGCGAGAAGCCCACGTGTCTCACCATCCCTGTCGCGAGGGGATCAGGGTTGGGATCCATGGTCGAGTCAGCCAGCATCTTTGTTGCCCAGGAGTTTATATGAGTGGGGAAGCCGCCGGCACAGGTGCCGGCAGCGATCGCCAAAAGCAGCCGGCGCGCAATGCAGATGGCTGTAGATTTATTCGCACTTTGGATGCGTTTCGTGACCAAAAGACTGGCTTGGTGTTCCGGAAAGTTCCGGGATCGCCAGAAGTATCAGCGTTGAACACCGTCTCTCCTGTCGGAGCGCAAGATCTGCGCAGGTGGATTCCAGCCATTGGACCTGCGTGTCGGGCTCCCCCCCGGAACCGCTTCCATCAACATCCGACCGGGACCCGCGAGTCGTTGACATCGGCCGCCTAAATCGAGGGTTTGACTTCGCGGGCTCTTTTCCAGGAACCCTCCGGCCTTGCCTCGGACGCGAGGGCAGGTGACAACCTGCGCATGACGCTCTCCCCGTTGGGCGACACGGCCGTGGTGCTGGCTTTGGGCCATGAGATGGATGAAGCGACAATCATGCGTGTCCGCGCGCTGACAGCGGCGCTGGAGCATAACCTGCCGGCGGGGGTGACCGATATCGTGCCGGCGTTCACGAGCGTCACGGTGTTCTATGATTTGGCGCAGGTGGGCAGCTACGAGCAGCTTTGCGCCGAGCTGAGGACTTGGGCCGGCCGCGCGGCCAGCCGGCCGCCGTTCGAGATGGGCCGGCTCGTCGAGATTCCGGTCTGCTACGGCGACGAGTTTGGCCCGGATCTCGGTGAGGTCGCGGCGCACGCCAATCTTTCCGCGGCTGAGATTGTCGCTTTGCACAGCGGCGCGGAATACCGCGTGCATGCGATTGGTTTTGTCCCGGGCTTTCCTTATCTCGGCGGGCTTCCGGCCAAGCTCCACACGCCGCGCCGCGCCACTCCGCGGACGCAGGTGCCGGCGGGAGCGGTGGGAATCGGCGGGGCGCAGACCGGGGTTTATCCGCTCGCGACGCCCGGTGGCTGGAATCTCATTGGCCGTACGCCACTGGCCTTGTTCCGGGCGCAGGAAACACCGCCGACGTTGCTCCGGATGGGTGACCGCGTGAAATTCCAGCCGATCACCGCTAAGGAATTTGTCGCATGGAAATGACTGTAATCCGCGCGGGCGTGCTCACGACCGTCCAGGATGCCGGCCGGCCGGGGCACCGCGCCATGGGGCTGCCGCCGGGCGGAGCGGCCGATGCGTTTGCGCTGCGCGTGGCGAACCTGCTGGTGGGCAATCCGGAGGATGCGGCGGCGCTGGAATGTACGCTTGTTGGCCCGGAGCTGGTTTTTTCCGCCGACACAACCATCGCGGTGGGCGGAGCCTCATTCGAGTCATTCCCCTCATGGCAGCCGGTGCGCGTGCGCGCGGGCGAACCGGTGGGTCTTGGGCCATGCCGTACTGGATGTCGCGGATACATCGCCGTGGCGGGCGGGATCGACGTGGCGCCGGTGCTGGGGAGTCGGAGCACTTATTTGCCGGCCAAGCTGGGAGGGCTTGAAGGTGGGGCTTTGCGCGATGGCGACCGGCTGCCGCTTGGAACCGCGATCCGTTCTGGATCGATTGGACACTGGCACATCAATCCGAGCCTGTTGCCGGCTTATTCGGCCTCACCCGTGCTGCGCGTGATCCGCGGGGCACAAGCGGAGGAGTTCGATTCTGTGTGGCTGAAGGCGGAGTTCAAAGTGACGTCCAAGTTTGATCGGATGGGCCTCCGTCTCAATGGGCCGAAGCTGGCGCGCACCAAGGACTGGGAACTGCCTTCTGCGGCGGTGGCGCCCGGCACGGTGCAGGTGCCGCCGGACGGCCAGCCGATCATCCTGCTCGCGGACGCACAGACCATCGGCGGTTACCCAAAGCTGGCGCATGCGATCGGGGTGGACCAGCCGCTGGTGGCACAGCTACAGACTGGCGGCACCGTGCGATTTCAGGAGGTGGCACTCGCCGAGGCGCAACGGCTCTGGCTGGCGCGCGAGCGCGATCTTGGCATCCTGCGCGAGGGTTTGGCGCAGAAATTCAAATAGAAGCATGGCTTCGCGCAGAGGCACAAAGGCGCAGCGCAAGGCAGGGAGATTTGGCAATCCGTACAGTTGATTTTTAACCTTTATCAGCCGGGATTGCTCTGCGTCTTTGTGCCTCTGCGCGAATCTGGTTTGGATTGATCGTTAAGCTCAGCGATTTTTAATTGAACTCCATCGATCTCAACTGCGACCTCGGCGAGGGCGCCGGGCATGATGCCGAACTGATGCCGCTGATCACCTCGGCGAACATCGCCTGCGGGGCGCACGCCGGGGACGAGGCGACGATGCGGGCGACGGTGGCGCTGGCGCAAAAACACGGCGTCGCCATCGGCGCGCACCCGGGTTTTGCTGACCGGGAAAATTTTGGCCGGCGGGAACTGGCGCTGTCACCTGCGGTGGTGCGGACCCTCGTGACCGAGCAGATCGCCGCGCTGCGCGGGCTCGCGCCTTTGCGGCACGTGAAGCCGCACGGGGCGCTGTACAATCTGGCGGCGCGCGATGCCACGGTGGCGGAAGCCATTGCCGAGGCGGTGCACGCGGTAGACCCTGGGCTGATTCTCTTTGGGCTGGCCGGCAGCGAGCTCTTGCGCGCCGGACGGTCGCGAGGGTTGCACGTGGCGGGCGAAGTTTTCGCCGACCGCACCTATCAGCGCGACGGCTCGCTCACGCCTCGCTCCCGGCCCGACGCGCTCATCAGCGATGAGGCCGCCGCGGTTGACCAGGTGCTGCGCATGGTGCGCGAGGGAGTGGTGCGTGCGACCGATGGCACAGAGGTGTCGATCGCGGCCGACACGGTTTGTGTCCACGGCGACGGCCCGCAGGCCGTGGCTTTTGTCCGGCGGTTGAAGCGGGAACTCCGGGATGCCGGCCTGGAGATCAGGGCGATCAGTTGTTGAAGCGGAAGAGCGCGACGTCGCCGTCCTGGAAGACGTATTCCTTGCCTTCGAGCCGGTATTTGCCGGCGTCGCGCGCGGCGGCGACGCTGCCGAGGCGCGTGAGGTCGTCGTAGGAAACGATCTCGGCCTTGATGAAGCCCTTTTCGAAATCGGTATGGATGACGCCGGCGGCTTGCGGGGCCTTCCAACCCTTCTTGATCGTCCACGCCCGGACCTCCTTTTCACCGGCGGTGAAGTAAGTCATCAGGCCGAGCAGGGCGTAGGTGCCCTTGATCAGCGCGGAGACGCCGGAGTCGTCGACGCCGAGATCCTTGAGGAACGCCTTCGCCTCCTCGGGCGGGAGGTCGATGAGCTCGGATTCGATCTTTGCGCTGATCGGCACGTAGGCCGCATCGTGGTGGGTGCGGACATAGCCGGCGACCTTCTGGACGAAAGGATTCTGCTCGGCGGTGGCGAGATCGCTCTCGGCGACATTGCAGGCAAAGAGCACGGGCTTGGCGGTGAGGAGCTGGAACAGCTTCATCATCGCAACTTCCTCGGGCGTGGCGGGGAGGGTGTTGGCGGTCTTGCCAGAATTGAGGTGGGGCGAAAGTTTTTCCAACAATGCCATCTCGAGGATCGCCTCCTTGTCGCCGGACTTGGCCTTCTTCTGGGTCTTCTCGATGCGCTTGGCCACGGCCTCAAGGTCGGACAGCACGAGCTCGGTCGTGATCACCTCGATGTCGCGCACGGGATCGACGCCGCCCATGGTGTGGATGATGTCGGAGTCCTCGAAGCAGCGGACGACCTGCACGATGGCATCGACCTCGCGGATGGTGCCGAGGAACTGGTTGCCGAGGCCCTCGCCCTTGCTGGCGCCGGCGACGAGGCCGGCGATGTCCACGAACTCGATGGCGGCCGGGATGACGACAGTGGTCTTCGCGATTTTCTGCAGCACCTGGGCCCGTTCATCGGGCACGACCACGACGCCGACGTTCGGATCGATGGTGCAGAACGGATAATTGGCGGCCTCGGCCTTGCGGGAACGGGTGAGCGCGTTGAAAAGGGTGGACTTGCCCACATTGGGCAGACCGACGATGCCAGCTTTGAGCATAAGAGGTCAGAGACAGCGGCGGGAGTAGGGGCTTGACAAGCTGATTGTGGAACGGTCATGTCCTCGGTTTTTCCAAGCAAGAATAGCTCCGCAAAATTCCCTGTTATGGCTCTCAAAATCCGTCTTACCCGCATCGGCACCACGCACCAGCCGCACTACCGTGTGGTCGTGGCCGAGGCCCGTTCGCGCCGCGATGGCGATCCCGTTGAAGTGATCGGCACTTACGATCCCCGTACCAAGGGCCAGCAGGTCAAGCTCGACCTCGGCCGCGTGGACTACTGGCTGAGCAAGGGCGCAAAGCCGTCCGACACCCTGCACGCGATCATCAAGCGCTACCGTCGCGCTCCCGCCGCCGTGCCGGCCGCCTGAGTTTTTTAACACAGAGAGCGCAGAGGCCGCGGAGAGCTCAATCTTTCCGGCAAGAATCCAAACCCCGGAACTTATCTCCGGGGTTTTTTACTTTCTCCCGGTATTCTCTGCGATCTCTGAGTTTAAAATTCCATCCCCCCATGCCGCTGCAGATCGACATCCTCACGCTGTTCCCGCGGATGCTCGATGGCTTCCTGAGCGAGAGCATCCTCGGCAAGGGCCTCGAGCGCGGCCTGCTGGGGGTGAAGGTGCACGACCTGCGCAACTGGACGACCGACAAGCACCGCACCGCCGACGACCGGCCGTTCGGCGGGGGCGCGGGCATGGTCCTGAAGCCCGAGCCGGTCTTTGCCGCCATTGAGCAACTCCAGACGCCGGGCTGCCGCCGGATCTACCTCACGCCCGACGGCGTGCCGCTTTCGCCCGCGCTCGCCGAGGAGCTTTCCAGGCAGCAGCACCTGGTGCTGCTCAGCGGCCATTATGAGGGCATTGACCAGCGCATCCGTGACCAAGTCATCGACTTGGAGATCAGCATCGGCGACTATGTCCTGACCAACGGCACCCTGGCGGCGGCGGTTTTGATCGACGCGCTGAGCCGTTTTATCCCCGGGGTTTTGGGTGAGGAAAAGTCATTGACGCACGAATCCTTCACCAGCAAGTTGCTCGACTTTCCTCAATACACGCGTCCCGCCGAATTTCGCGGCATGTCCATTCCGGAGGTCCTTCTCTCCGGCAACCATGCTGAAATCGAGAAGTGGCGGCAGGCGCGACAGAGGGAAAAAACCCGTCAGGTCCGACCCGATTTACTCAAATAACCCGCCGCCGCCATGAACCAGATCATCAACGACATCACCGCCTCCCAGGTCAAAAAAGACCTCACGCCGTTCAAAGTCGGCGACGGGGTGCGCGTGCACACGAAAGTTCGCGAGGGCGACAAGGAACGCGTCCAGATTTACGCCGGCATCGTCATCGCCCGCAAGGGCCACGGCATCCAGGAGTCCTTCACGGTGCGCCGCATCAGCTACGGCGAGGGCGTGGAGCGCGTGTTTCCGGTCAATTCGCCCAACATCGAGAAGATCGAGGTCGAGCGCGAATCCGAGAACATGAAGGCCCGCCTCTACTACCTGCGCGACCGCACCGGCAAGGCCGCCGTCGCCGTCAAGGAGCGCGAGAACCGCACGCACGAGACCGCCGCCGCGCCCGCCCGCTGAGGCGTCCTGCGCCGCGATGGGACGTCCTCCAACCAAGCGAGCCTTGCCCGGCTCGCTTTTTTTGCGCCCAAAAAATCTGCTTCTGCACCGTTGTGCCCGCCGTTCCGCGGGGTTTTTATTTTTCCGCCCATGAAACTGCAAACCGACATTCTTGCCCAGGCCGCCAATCAGGCCCGCGGCCTTGCGATTGACGCCGTGCACAAGGCCGGCATCGGCCATCTCGGCCTGCCCCTCGGCTGCGCCGAGATCGGCGCCGTGCTCTACGGCCACGCGCTGGTACACAACCCCGACGAGCCGCGCTGGCTCAACCGCGACCGCTTCGTCCTTTCCGCCGGTCACGGCTCGATGTTCCTCTATGCCTGGCTGCACCTGACGGGCTACGCTCTCTCGATCGAGGACCTCAAGGGCTTCCGCCAGCTTCATTCAAAGACTCCCGGCCATCCGGAGTTTCACGAGACGCCCGGCGTCGAGGCCACCACCGGCCCGCTCGGCCAGGGTGTCGGCAATGCTGTGGGCATGGCCATTTCCGGCAAGATGGCCGCGGCGCGTTTCAACACGCCCGAGCATGCCATCTTCGACCAGCACATCGTCTGCCTCGCGGGCGACGGCTGCATGCAGGAGGGCGTCGGGATGGAGGCGGTGGCGTTCGCCGGCCACCAGGGACTCGACAACCTCATCCTGATTTACGACTCGAACTACGTCACACTCGACGCGATGGCGGACAAGACGCAGAGCGAGAATGCGGCGAAGCGCTTCAAGGCCATCGAGTGGGACGTGCAGGTGGTGGAGGACGGCCACGACCTGGCCGCGTTCCTGAAGGCCTTCAACAAGGCGAAGAAGGCGACGAGCGGAAAGCCGCAGCTCATCATCGTGCATACCATCATCGCCCGGGGCATCCCCGAGGTACAGGGCACCGCGAAGGGCCACGGCGAGGGTGGGGCGAAGTTCGGCGACGCCGCCCGCATCGGTCTGGGGCTGCCCGGGGACAAACATTTCTACGTGAGCGATGAGGTTTATGCCTACTTCGCCGCGCACAAGAAGCGGCTCGCGCGCGCCTACGGCAAGTGGAAGAAGACCTACGCAGCCTGGCGCACGGCGAATCCTGACAAGGCCGCCTTGCTCGACTCCGCCCCAGTCCGCCCGAGTGCAGCTGCGTTGATGGAGAAGATCCCGGTATTCCCCGCCGACGCCAAGCACCCCGGCACCCGCGGCTCCGGCCGCGAAGTGCTGCAGTCCGTGGCGGCGGCGCTGCCGTTGCTGATGAGCGGCTCGGCCGACCTGCACGGCTCGACCTACAACTACATCAACGCGGACAAGGATTTCGACAAAACCAACCGCGCGGGCCGCAACATCCGCTTCGGCATCCGCGAGCACGCGATGGCCGCCATGTGCAACGGCCTCGCCTACGACGTGATTTTCCGTCCGTCGTGCGCGACCTTCCTCGTGTTTGCGGACTACTCGCGCCCGTCCATGCGCATCGCGGCGCTGGCGAAGCTGCCGGTGATCTATATCTACACGCATGACTCGGTGGGCGTCGGCGAGGACGGCCCCACGCATCAGCCGGTCGAGACCATTTCGTCGCTGCGCCTCATTCCGGGCTTTGAAGTCATCCGCCCGGCCGATCTCGAGGAGACGGCCGGCGCCTTTGCCGCGGCGCTTGAGCGCACCGACGGCCCGACGCTGCTCGCGCTCACGCGCCAGGCCGTGCCGAATCTGAATGACATCCCTCCGCACATCCGCCGGGCCGGTGTGCTCAAGGGCGGCTATGTCGCCGTGCAGGAGACCGCTCCGCTCACCCTTGTCATCATCGCGACCGGCAGTGAAGTGCAGCACGCTGTGGCCGCTGCCAAGACCCTCGGCGCCGGTGTTCGTGTCATTTCGATGCCTTCGATGGAAATTTTCGACCGCCAGCCGAAGGAATACCGCGACAGCATCCTCCCACCGGCGTGCCGGAAGCGCGTGGCGATCGAGGCGGGCGTGACCGGCCTCTGGCACAAATATGTCGGTCCCGAGGGCCGGATCATCGGCATCGACCGTTTCGGCCTCAGCGCGCCGTTTCAGCAGGCGATGACGGAGCTGGGGATAACGGTCGAAGCTGTCATCGCGGCGGCGCGGGCGCTGTAGGCATTGCTGCTGAACTCTGGGCCAGGTCGCTGACCTGGCAGCCACTTCCGCGAGGTGGCCTACAGCGCGGCGGGCTGAAAGCGGCAGGTCGGAGACCCTCCCTACGCGGCCTCAGTTCGCCAATTTCACGATGCCGGCCGACCACCGGGGCAGGGTGAAGCTGGCCTCGTTGCCGCTTCGCTCCCCATTCCCCTCGACGGAGAGCTGCAGGTCCATCGCCTGGTCGGTGGTGGATGCCTGGCTGAATAAGTTCGAGTGACGGCCGGATAAGAAATGAAACAAATCGGAAGAAAATTCACCAAGGACTTGCGCTTTTAGTTAGGCTCCTAACTATAAGCCCTCCGACAATTTTCAGTGGAATCAAATCATGCCGCTCCTGCTGCTCAAAGATCTTCCCCGTTACGAATGCCTGCTCGAGGCCGCCAAGTCATTTCCCGATCTTGATCCCTCAGCCAGCGAGGTGTTTCTGAACCTGCTGCGCACCGGTGACGAAGTCTTCCGCGTGGCGGACCACCATCTCGCCCGGCACAATATTTCGCAGGGGCGGTTCACGGTGCTGATGCTGCTGCTCGACAAGATCGAGAACTGCCCGCAACCGCGCACGCCGGCGGAACTCGCCGACATGGCCGGGGTCGCCCGCGCCACCATGACCGGCTTGATCGATACGCTGGAGCGCGACGGTCTCGTCAAGCGCGAGCCCGATCCCGTGGACCGCCGCATGATGTCCGTGGCCCTCACGCCAAAGGGCGAGGCCTTGATGCGCACGATCCTGCCTGGCCATTTCAAGATCATGGCCGCGCTCATGACCGAGCTGAGTGAGGCCGAGCGCAAGACCCTCGTGCGCCTGCTGAACAAGATCGTCCGGCAGGCCACCACCTTGTCCTCAACCTCCGCGGCCCCGTCCGATCTTTTGGCGGCCACCCCGGCCTGATCCGCCGGCCACCAGACCGGCATTTCCCTTTCCGTTTCACCTTCAACTTAACACCCAGCTCGCATGGCCAAGAAAATCATCCTCACCCTCATCGGTATTGTCGCGGTCGCCGGTTTCATCGTCGGCACCAAGGTGTTTCAGATCAAAACCATGATCGCCGCCGCTGAGAACACCCCTGTCCCCGTCGAGGTCGTCACGTCCGCCCTCGTGAAGGAAGACAGCTGGGAAAACGTCATCAGCGTCACCGGTTCATTCGCCGCCGTGCAGGGTGTGACGGTTTCCGCCGAGGTCCCGGGCAAGGTGACCAAGATTATTTTTGAGGCCGGCGCCATGGTGAAGGCGGGCGACCTCCTTGTGCAGCAGGACATTTCGAGCGAGGAGGCCCAGCTCCGGGCTGCGGAATCCAGCGCCCAGCTCGCCAAGCTCAACCTCGATCGCTCCAAGGAACTCATCGCCAAGAACACCATCTCCCGGGCGGAAGGCGACGCCACCGACGCGCAGTATCAGCAGGCCGTGGCCCAAGCCGACGGCATTCGGACGGTCATCGCCAAGAAGAGCATCCGCGCGCCCTTCGCCGGACGCCTCGGCCTGCGACTCATCAACCTCGGCCAGAACCTTAAGGAGGGCGATGCCATCATCTCGCTCCAGACCCTCGACCCGATCTTCGTCAATTTCTCCATTCCCCAGCAGCGGCTGTCCGTGCTCAAACCCGGTACCGCCGTCCGCGTCGCCAGCGATGCTGCACCCACCGAGACCTTTGAGGGCAAGATCAATGCCGTTAACCCCGACATCGACCCGTCGACCCGCAATGTCCGCGCTCAGGCCACGCTGGCCAATGTGGGTGAGAAATTGCATCCCGGGATGTTCGCCAGTGTCACCGTCGTTCTGCCCGAGCAGGACAAGGTGCTTGCGATCCCGGCGTCATCCGTCCTCTACGCGCCCTACGGCGACTCGGTTTTTGTCATCGAGGACAAGAAGAACGAGAAATCCGGCAAGGTGGAGAAGGTGCTCCGGCAGCAGTTCGTGCGGCTGGGCACGGCGCGCGGCGATTTCGTCGCGGTCGCCTCCGGCCTGAAAGCGGGCGACACCGTGGTCACCAGCGGGGTGTTCAAGCTGCGTGGCGGCATACCGGTCACGATCGATAACACGCTCGCGCCGGATGCGCAGCTCGCGCCCAAGCCCAAGAACGCCTGAGTGCCGCCGCCGTGATCGCGCCGCCCGCCGGCGCCTTGCGGGATCCCACCACCATGAAATCCTTTACTGACATCTTCATCCGTCGCCCGGTGCTCGCCATCGTGGTGAACCTCGTGATCATCATCGCCGGCGTGTCCGCGTACCGCTCGCTGAACGTCCGCCAGTACCCGCGCAGCGACAACGCCACTGTCAACATCACCACCGTCTATGTCGGCGCCAGCGCCGAGCTGGTGCGCGGCTTCGTCACCACTCCGCTCGAGCAGGCCATCGCCGCCGCCGACGGCATCGACTACATCGAGTCGAAGAGCCTCCAGGGCTTCTCGATGATTACCGCCCGCCTGAAGCTCAATTACGAGCCGACCAAGGCGCTGGCCGAAATCAGCGCCAAGGTTAACCAGGTCCGCAACGACCTCCCGCCCGAGGCCGAGGTGCCGGCCATAAGTGTCCAGTCCGCCGACAGCCAGTTCGCCTCAGCCTACCTGAGCTTCGCCTCGGACATCCTTTCGCAGAGCGAGATCACGGACTATCTTGTGCGCGTGGTGCAGCCGCGCCTTTCCGCGGTGACCGGCGTGCAGCGCGCTGAAATCCTCGGCGCCCGCATCTTCGCCATGCGCATCTGGCTCAAGCCCGAGCGCATGGCCGCGCTCAACGTCAGCCCGTCCCAGGTCCGCGCCGCGCTCGCCGCCAACAACTACCTTGCCGCCGTCGGCGCCACCAAGGGCTCCCTGGTCCAGGTCAACCTCACCGCCAACACCGACCTGCACTCCGTCGACGAGTTCAAGCGCCTTGTGATCCGCGAGCAGAACGACACCATCGTGCGGCTCGAGGATATCGCCGAGGTCGCGCTGGGCTCGGAGGACTACGACACCGAGGTGCATCTCTCCGGCCAGACCGCCGTCTTCATGGGCATCTACCCGCTGCCCAACGCCAACACCATCGACGTGGTGAAGCGCGTCCGCCTCGAGCTGGACGCCATCAAGAAGGACCTGCCTTCCGGCCTGGAGGCCAAGATCGGCTACGATGCGTCCGAATACATCGCCAACGCCATCGAGGAGGTCACCCACACGCTCCTCGACACGCTGCTGATCGTCGTCGTGGTCATCTTCCTTTTCCTTGGCTCCTTCCGCTCTGTCCTCGTGCCGGTCCTTGCCATCCCCGTGTCGCTGATCGGCGGCATCTTCCTGATGCAGGTCTTCGGGTTTACCATCAATCTGCTGACTCTCCTCGCGATCGTGTTGTCCGTCGGCTTGGTGGTCGACGACGCCATCGTCGTCGTCGAAAACGTGGAGCGCCACCTGCGCGAAGGCCACACCCCGCTGGACGCCGCGCTGCTCGGCGCGCGTGAACTGGTCGGGCCGGTCATTGCCATGACGGTCACGCTCGCCGCCGTTTACGCGCCGATCGGCCTGCAAGGCGGCCTCACCGGGGCGCTGTTCCGCGAGTTCGCCCTCACGCTCGCCGGCGCCGTCACGATTTCCGGCATCGTCGCGCTGACGCTCTCGCCGATGATGTCGGCCAAGCTCCTGCGTAGCGCCGCCGAGGAGGAAAAGGGTTTCTCCGGTTGGGTGAATCACCGCTTCGACCGGATCCGCGAGTCCTATGGCCGCGTCCTGGGCGGCACGCTCAAGGCCCGCCCGGCCGTGTACATGGTCTGGGGCGTGGTCAGCCTGCTCGCGATCCCGATGTTCATGTTTTCGCCCACGGAACTCGCCCCCGCCGAGGACCAGGGTGTCATCTTCGGCATCATCAGCGCGCCGTCGAACGGCTCCGCCGACCAGAAGAGCATCTTCGGCAAGGCCGCTGAGCAGGCCTTCCTGACCACCCCCGAGGTCGACCTTACCTTCCAGATCCTCCTGCCTCCCGCCGGCGGTGCCGCCCTCGGCGCGGACGGCTTCAGCGGCATGGTCGTGAAGCCCTGGAACCAGCGCAAACGTACCGTCGCCCAGATCCTGCCGGAGGTGCAGGCCAAGCTTTCCAAGATCCCGGGCCTCCAGGTGTTCGCCACCACGCCCTCCGCGCTGCCCGGCGGCAGCAATTTCCCGATCGAATTCGTCATCGCCTCGACGGCCGATGCCGACCAGCTCCTCGAGTTCGCGCAAAAGGTCCAGGACAAGGCCATGAAGAGCGGCGCGATCTGGTTCTCCCAGCTCGACCTCAAGATCGACCAGCCGCAGTCCGAGATCATCCTCGACCGCGAGAAGGTCGCGTCGCTGGGCCTGAACCTCTCGCAGGTGGGCGCCGACCTCGCGTCCGCGATGGGCGGCAATTTCGTCAACCGCTTCAATATCTCGGGCCGCAGCTACAAGGTCATCCCGCAGCTGATGCGCACCGACCGGCTCAATGCCGACCAGCTCAGGGACGTCTATATCTCCGGGCCCAACGGCCAGCTCCTGCCGCTCAGCACGATCGCGACCATCAAGACCAAGACGATCCCGCGCTCGCTCAACCGCTTCCAGCAGCTCAATTCCGTGAAGATCTCCGGCGGTACCAACCAGCTCGACGCCGGCCTCAAGGCCCTCGAGGCCGCCGCCCGCGAAATCCTGCCCCCGGGCTACACGGTGAACTACACCGGCGAGTCGCGCCAGCTCCGCACCGAGGGCAACAAGTTTCTCCCGGCCTTCTCGCTCGCGGTCATCCTCATCTTCCTCGCGCTCGCCGTGCAGTTCAACTCGTTCCGCGACCCGCTCGTCATCCTCCTCGGCTCCGTGCCGCTCGCGATGTTCGGCGCGCTGCTCTTCACCGCGCTGAAGATGCCCAACTCCCAGATCCCGTATTGGACGGACGGCTGGACGACCACGATGAACATCTACGCCCAAGTGGGCCTCGTGACGCTCGTCGGCCTCGTGGCCAAGAACGGCATCCTCATCGTCGAGTTCGCCAACAAGCTCCAGGAGCAGGGCAAGTCCAAGCTCGAGGCCGTCCATGAGGCGGCCATGACGCGGCTTCGGCCCGTGCTCATGACCAGCGTGGCCACGATCGCCGGGCACTTCCCGCTGACCCTGGTCACCGGCGCCGGCGCGGCCGCCCGTAACTCCATCGGCCTCGTCCTCGTCGGCGGCATGACCATCGGCACGGTCTTCACGCTCTTTGTCCTGCCGTCGATTTATGTGCTGCTGGCCAAGGATCACGCCCACGATCGCGTGCCCAAGCCGGCCGCGTCTCCTCTCATTGAACCCCAGACGGGGTTCGCGAAATAATTCCCTTATGAAATCCGTTTCCCTCCCTTCCGTGTCGCTCGCGCTGCTGGCGGTTCTTCTCGCCGGCCCCGTGTCCGGCGCCGCCCCTGCCGCGGCCCCGGTGCCCGTGCCGGACCAGCTCGACCTGAAGACGGCCATCGGGTTCGCGCTCGAGAACAACTTTGCCATCCGCCAGGCGCGCGAGCGCATCCGCCAGCAGGAGGGCGTGGTGGTCGAGGTCAGCTCGCGGCAGATCCCCAACGTCGGCGCCAGCGCCGCCTACCAGCTCAACGACAAGGCGCTCTCGACGTCCTTTCCCGCCAGTGACCAGACCTGGCAGCTCACGGTCTCCGCCTCGCAGGTGCTCTACGCCGGCGGCGGCGTGCGCTCGGGCGTGAAGAGCTCCCAACTGGTCCGCGAAGCCGCCGTGCTCGACCTGAAGGCGGCGATCAACGACGCCCTGCTCGGGGTGCGCACCACGTTCTTCGATGTGCTGCTGGCCCGGGAAAAAATCAAGGTGCAGGAGCAGAACCTCGACCTGCTGCGCCAGCAGCTCAAGACCACCACCGACCGCTATGATGCCGGCACCGTTTCCGCCTTCGAAAAACTGCGCGCCGAGGTCGCCGTCGCCAACGCCCAGGTGCCGCTGATCACCGCGCGCAACGATTACCGCCTCGCCATCGAGCGGCTGCGCCAGGCGCTCGGCTTCACGACCAACACGCCGGAGAATCTCCGCAAGATTCCCGATTTTGTCGGTTCGCTCGACTATGCCCCCGCGAGTTTCGACCTGCAGTCCGCTTTCGAGGCCGCCCACGCCAACCGGCCGGACCTGCAGCGACTCACCCAGCTCGCGGCCGCCCGCGAGGAATCGGTCACCACGGCCCGCGCCAATTATTATCCGAATCTCTCCCTCGTCGGCGGCTGGGAGCTGCGCAAGGGTCCGACCGGCAGCTTTGGCGACTCGAACGACGGCCTCTTCGTCGGCCTCCAGTCGCAATGGAATATCTTCGACGGCCGGGCCACCGGCGGCCGGGTGATCCAGGCCCGCTCGGCGCTCGACCAGGCGCGACTGTCCGTCACCGAGGCGCAGCTGGCGGTGGAAGTCGAGGTACGGAGCGCCTTTTCGTCGTTCCAGGAGGCCACCGAACTGGCCGACGCCTCGCAGAAGGTCGTCGCTCAGGCCGAGGAGGCCGTCCGGCTCGCCACGGCGCGTTATAATGCCGGTACCGCGACCCAGCTCGACGTCCTGCAGGCGCAGGTCGACCTGACCACCGCGCGCACCAACCAAGTCCAAGCCTACTATACTTACAACGTTGCCGTCGCCAGTCTCCGCAAGGCCATGGGTCTGTCCGACGAGTTCGTGACGGCCAAGTGATATTTCCGTCCGGTTGTCCGGACGGATTGTAGCAGCCGGTGTAACGAGGGTGAGCGGGGCCCTGCCAAACCCAGCCTCGTTGCCCCTGTTGCTACTATGACCGCCTGACGCCGCTCCTGTAATTTTCTTAAGTCATTTTACCGCAGGCTCGCAACCCTGCGCGGCACTCGCTGTCTTCTCGTAACCCACATGAAAGTAGTTCGCGTCCTCCTTTTCATCGCAGCGGCGGTTCTCGTGTTGCTGGCGTTGGCCGTGGGCGTGGCCTTTACTTCCGGATTCCAGACTTGGGCCGTGCGCCGGACACTCGCGTCGCATCCCGGTCTCACGGCCAGCGTGGGTCGCGTGAACGCCAGTCTGGGCCGCGTCCAGGTCGAACAATTCCGCGTCACCCAGGCCGGGGCCACCCTCACGCTGCCGTCAGTGGACGTCGAGTTGCCCGTGCTTTCCGCCGCTGGCGGGAAAGTGCAGATTAAGAAACTGGTGGCGAAGGGCTGGACGGTTGATCTCACCGCTCCCGCCGTGGCCGGTGCCGCGCCGCTCCCGACTCCCATGCTCCCGGTCGCGGCTCCTGCCCAAGCGGCCACGGCTGTGTTTCAGGGCGTTTTCAACCAGCTGAAGCTCCCCGTGGACCTGGCCGTCGATGCGGTCGAGCTGGAGGGTGAAGTCATTCTTCCGGTGGCCGCCGGCCAGCCGCCGGCCCGCGTCCATGTCACGCTCACCGGCGGACAGCTCGGGGCCGGCCACGAGGGCAAGTTTGCCTTTTCGGCGACCACGGTGCTGGCGCCCACCGCGCCGGTGAACGCACTGAACGCGACCGGCACACTCGCTGCCGCGATGGATACGCCGCGCACGTTTTCGCGCCTGTCGGCCCGTATCGAGGCCGAGGCCCGCGGCCCGCAGTTTCCGCAGGGGACGAAGCTCTCGGCCGCGCTCACCGCCGGCCAGGCCAACGCCGGGGAGAGTTACACGATCGTGGTCGAGACCGCCGGCAAGAAGCTGCTCGCCGTGCAGGCCGACTATCCCGCGGCGAACCGGACGGCCGGCGGAAAACCCCTGCAAGGCGCCTGGATGCTCGACTTGACCGACGATGACCTCACGCCCTTTGCCTTGGGGCGCCCGTTGCCGGATTTTGTCGCGAAGGGGGAGGGGAAGTTTGAGGCCGGGACGGCGCTGGCGGCCTTTTCCGCCAGCGGGCGCTTCGTCCTCAGTGCGGACAAGCTCGGCGTGGTCCGGCCTGAACTCGAATCGTTCGGCACCATCAAGGCCGCCTTGGATTTCGATCTCATGCAGGAGGGTGAAACATTGCACGTGGCGAGCCTCGCCCTCGACCTGTCCGGCCAGCGGCCGGTGCTGGCGGTGAAGTCGCTGCAGCCGTTTGCCTTCAACGTCCGGACGCATCTGCCCGCCGCCGATGATCCCGCGAAGGATCTGCTCAGTGTTGATCTCCTAGGCGTGCCGCTCGCCTGGGCGCAGCCATTTGTGCCGGGCTTGGTGCTCGCCGGGGGCGACCTGCACGGCTCCTTCGCCGTCGGCGTGCGCAATGCCAACACCGCCGCCCTTCGTCCGACGCTGCCGCTGATCGTGGAGAATCTTAGCGTGACACAGGCGGGCAAACCTCTCATCCGGGCGGTCGATCTTTCACTCAAGCTTTCGGCGGACTACACCGCCCAGGGCTGGCAGGCCGAACTGGCCGGATTCACGGCGCGCAGCGCGGGAGCCACGCTGCTGACGCTGGAAGCCAAGGCCGGCCAGCTCGTGGGCGCGGATCAACCGATCAAGGCCACCGGGCAATGGACGGGCAGCCTGCCAGCGGTGCTGGCGCAACCCGCGACCAGCGGTCTGCTCGCTTTGACCGGCGGTCGTGCCGCCGGTGATTTTGCGGTGAGTCTTGGCAGCAAAAAGGAAGTTCAGGCGAAGCTCGCGCTTACGGTCACGGGCTTGGTCGTGGACCCAAAAATTTCGACCGTCGCGCTGCCGGCCATCACCGCCGGAGTGCGGGCCGACATCGGCCAGGATGGCAAAATTGTCCTGAATGTCCCGTTGGTCCTCGAGCGCGAGGGCCGCAAATCCGACCTCACGCTGGATGGAACGCTCACGCGCGCGTCCGGCGGCCTGACGATGACCGGCCGCGTCTCCAGTTCGTTCCTCGCCGCGGAGGACGCGCAGGTCCTGGCGGTTCCGCTCGTGACGAAGCCCGCGCCGCCCGCCCAGTCGCTCGCCACCGGCCAGCCGGCGGTGGTCCGCGACACGCTCCCTTTCTGGAACGGCGTCAGCGGGGAGGTCTCGCTCGCGCTCAAGAAGGTTTCCTATCAGCAGTCGTTCGAGGTCACGGATGTCGGCGGCACGCTCCGACTCGACGCGGGGGCGATCAAGCTCGAGGGCGCCCGGGCCGGGCTGGGCGAGGGGAGCGATCTCAAGCTCAACGGCGGCCTGACCTTCGACGCCAAGGCGAAGGAGCCCTACGCGCTTAAGGCCGACCTCGCCGTGAACAACTTCAACTCGGCTCCGGTCTTCAAGGCGCTCAATCCCGGCAAGGCGCCCACCATCGAGGGACGGTTCAATGTCACCAGCCAGCTCGCCGCCGTCGCGCCCAACTCCAGCCTGCTGGTGGAGCGCGCCCGCGGTGACTTCCAGCTATCGAGCAAGGGCGGCACCTGCCGCCTGCTGCAGGCCGACCTGTCCGACAAGATTCAGCGGACCCAGTCAACGGTGGCGACCCTCGGTGGCCTGCTGGCCGCGGCCACGGGCCGCGATAAGATCGCCGACTACGCCAACCGCACGCAGATCGTCACGGAGGTGGCCGACGACTGGAAGGAGATACCCTTCGACCAGTTGAATGTCGTGGTCCGGCGGGACAACGACCTGAACATCATGCTGCAGGATTTCACGCTGATCTCCCCGACGAAGCGGCTCGTGGGCACGGGCCAGATCCGCCACGCCGAGGGCATTCCGCTGCTGGCGCAGGCGCTCGATCTCCGGCTGCAACTCTCCGCCCAGGGCAAGACCGCCGACCTGATGAATCGCGCCAGCCTGCTCAACGGCCAGAAGGACAATCTCGGCTATATCGCTTTCCTGACCCCCATCCGCATCACCGGCACCTTGGGAAATCCCGACACGAGTGAATTCCGGACCGCGCTCCTCAAGGCCGCCGGCAGCTCGCTGCTCAACAACCTGCTGGGGCGGTGATGGGATTTGGGTAGGGCGAACCCTCTGGGTGAGCCGTTCGACAAGCTCACGGCCCGCGGCCGCGGCTCGGCAGGGACGCCTCGCCCTACCATTTAAACCAGGCGATTATAGTTTGGAGGTGGCAGGGCCGGCAGCCGTCCGTGCGCGAAATGTTGTAGGCCACCTCGCTGAGGTGGCTGCCAGCCCAATGGGCTGGCCTACAGGTCAACGCCCCGGCAACGTCAGCCGGTAGACGAGCACCATCGTGTCATTATCCACGCCCGCGTTGTAAGTCTCGCCCGCCTGAAAGCCCTGCGTCGTCAGAAAGTCATTGTCGTTCCCGATGAACAGAAACCAGTCGTTGGGCGCGGCCGCATCCAGCGCGGGCACGAGGGCCATGCCCTCCCATTTTTCGGAAAGGTTGTTGGCGTTGTCCGGCGGGCCGTTGTGCAGCCCGAAGCGCGCGAGCTGGGCGGCGTTGTTAAGGTCCACCAGCTCCGTCCGCGTGGCCGGCTTGACGGAGGCGTCGAGCACGCCGCCGGGCGCGACCGGCGTGCCGGGCTGGTCGAAGGCCGTGCCCGCGATGTTGGTGGCGCCGCCGAGATCGTAGACGAGGACGTGGCGGTAAACCGACGCCAGCTCCGTCCCATGGCCGACACCGCTGTCGCGCGCGAGCACGAGCATCTGCGTGTTGCTCAGCACCAGCAGGTCGCTCTGGGCGGCGACCCGGACGGTGTTTTTTTGCGGATGGGTGGGTAGTGGCAGGATGTACTCTCCCTTGAGCACGGGCACCGCGCCGCTGAGATCATAGGCGAGCAGGCGGGTATTGCCGCGCGGGCTGGAGCTGCCTTCGCCACCGTCCTGCCGCGTCGCGGACTGCAGCAGCGCGAACAAGGTGTGCCCGTCGGGGGAAAGGCCGAGCCCCTCGATCCCCTGGTTGTTTTGGCGGCCGGTGGCCGGATCGATCGGTGACGGCGCCGGCTGGCCCTTGCCGGGGCTGTTGGCGGCGAATGAATCCGCGCCATTGCGCTTGGGAATGATGGCCTCGGGCGGGCGGATGGCGGCGAGCATCTTTCCCTCGGCGGAAAACTTGTAGAGGTAGGGCCCGTATTCGTCGCTGACCCAGAGCGTGCCGTCGGCGTTGACCGCAATCCCCTCGGCATCGAGGGAGATCCGTCCATTGAAAGCCTGCGGCAGGGCGGGAAAACCCGCGCGCACGGCGCTGCCGGAGGCCGTGGGGTCAAGCGACGTGAGCGGCGTGCCGGTGGAGTCGGTGTATTTGATGGTGTCCGTGAGCGTCAGCGACACCTGGTTCTGGGCGGTGTCATCGGCGGTCGCCGGCTGGAAGCGCACGGCGAGCTTGTTCAGGCGCGGCGTGTAGTTGGTGGTGTACGAAGCGTTGTAGCCGCGGTCCGGCTGGCCGAGCAGCGTGCCGGTGTAGGAACCGTCGGCCTCGCGGTGCCAGGAGCCGGGAGCGAAGGCGAGGGCGGAGAACGAGCCGAAGGTCTCCCCGAACTTGTCCTTGAAGTTGTGGGGCACCCGGCCGACTCCGACCAGTCCGTGATTCACAAATGTGCGGGCGTCGAGGCCGGCGCCGGAGGCGACTTGGGCTCCGGCGAAACCGGCCAGCACGGCGAAGGCGGCAAACAAGACAACGTGGCGGGAGCGAGTAAGGGTACGCATGTAGGAAGTCATTCCAGACTGGAGCCGGCCTGTGCCGGTTGTGTGCCAGCGGCCTTACGATTGTGTGACAGTTGCCGCCCTGTCGACGCCTTGGTCGAGGTCTGAAATGAAGGGCGCGACTTCGGTCGCGCCGAATCGGTCGGACCATCCCAGCGGTCCGTCCCTGCCTCTGCGAGCGCCGAAAAGCTTTGAAAAAACCGCTTACCCCCCGCGGCATATCCTCGCCCATGGCAAATCCCCGGCCCTCGCTCTCCGGACGCTCGCACGTCCCCGTTTTGCTCGAGCTCGCCGTGGTGGTCATTGCCCGGCTGATGTATCGCGTACGTTCGCGCGGGAGAGAAAATTTCCCCGCCACCGGGGGCGTGGTGCTCGTGGCCAATCATCTTTCCTACGTCGACGTCGTGGTGCTCCAGCTGGCCTGTCCGCGGCCGATCCGCTACGTCGGCCACCAGGGCCTGCAGGCGCATTCGGTCTTCGACTTCGTGTTCCGGCTCAGCGGCGTCATTCCCATCTCGGCGGCGCGCCCGACCGACGGGATGCGCACCGCGATCAAGGCGCTGCAGAACGGCGAGGTCGTGTGCATTTTTGCCGAGGGCTCCATCTCGCGCACGGGCCAGCTGATGGCCATCCGCAAGGGTTTCGAGGTCATGGCGCGTCGCGCCAATGTGCCCGTGGTGCCGGCGTTCATCGACGGGCTGTGGGGCTCGGTCTTTTCCTTTGCAGGCAACAAGTACCTCTGGAAATCACCGCGGCTCATGCCGACGCCGGTGTTTGTCGCCTTCGGCCGGCCGATCGCGCCCGACCAGGCCGACGGCCCCACGGCCCGGCGCGCGCTGCTCGACCTCGGGGCGGAAGCTTTCGATGAGCGGCCCGTGCTGCGCCGTCATCTGGCGCGTGAGGCGGTGCGCGAACTCGCCAAGCGGCCGGGCCATGTCGAGATCATCGACTGCGGCGGCCACCGCCGGGAGCTGACTTCCGCGCAGCTCCTCGCGGCGGCAGCGGCGCTCTCGCGCCGGCTGCGAGCCACGTTGGAGGAAAAGCGCGTGGGCATTGTCCTGCCGCCCGGGATCGGCGCGGCCATTGCCAACCTGGCCGTGGCCTGCGCTGGCAAGGTGCCGGTCAATCTGAACTTCACCGCTGGCCGCGCGGCGATCGAGGCGAGTTTGCGCGTGGCGGGGATCAGCACCGTCCTGACCGCCGATGCGGTTCGCGCCAAGGTGCCGGATTTTCCCTGGCCGGCCGACACCCGCGACCTCGCCGCGGAAATCGGAGCCGCCGGCGGCAAGCGCGCGATCCTGCGCTGGTTCGTCGCCGCCTGGGTGCTGCCCAACCAGTGGATCCCGGCGCTGCTGGGCCTGCCGCGGACCGGCGACCGCACGGAGGCGGCGCTGCTGTTCACCAGCGGCAGCTCGGGCGAGCCCAAGGGCGTCGTCCTCACCCATCGCAACCTGCTCGCGAACTGCGCGCAGATTTCCTCGCTCTCCATCCTGCCCGCCAACGCCCGGCTGCTCGGCTGCCTGCCGGTCTTCCACAGCTTTGGGTTCACCGTGACGCTGTGGTATCCCATTCTGCGCGGCTGCACCGTGGTGACGCTGCCCAGCCCGCTCGAGACGCGCAAAATCGCCGGGGCTATCCGCGACGAGGAGGTGACGGTCCTGATCGGCGCGCCGACTTTTGTCCGGCCGTTCCTGAAGAAGGCCGTCCCGGCCGACCTGCGCTCGCTCGATCTCGTCGTCACCGGCGCGGAGAAGCTGCCGGACGACCTTTTCGAGGGATTCAGGAAACAATTCCACCTCGAGATCATGCAGGGCTACGGCCTCACCGAGACCGCGCCGGTCAGCAATATCAACCAGCCCGATCCAATGATTGTGACCGACACCGCCGAGCACCAGGCCGGCAAGCGGGCCGGCGCGGTGGGCCGCCTCCTGCCGGGCATGACGGCCCGCATCGTCGATCCCGACACCGGCGCGGACAAGCCGCTGACGGAAACCGGCCTGCTCTGGCTGCGCGGGGCGAACATCTTCACCGGCTATCTCGACGATCACGCCAAAACCGCCTCGGCCCTGCGCGACGGCTGGTTCGTGACGGGAGATCTCGGGCGATTCGACGATGACGGCTTCCTCTTCATCGAGGGCCGCCTGTCACGCTTCTCGAAGATCGGCGGCGAAATGGTGCCGCACGGCACAGTGGAGCAGAAAATCCTCGAGGTCTTCGACTGGGACCAGTCGGACGGCCTGTTGATCACCGTGGTGGGAATCCCCGACCCGGCGAAAGGCGAGGCGCTCGTGCTCCTCACCATTCGCGAAGTCAGCGCCGAGACCCTTCGCGAGAAACTAATCGCCGCGGGCCTGCCCAACCTCTGGATCCCGAAGCTGGTGCATCCTGTGGAGCAAATTCCGCTCCTCGGCTCCGGCAAAACCGACCTCAAAAGTTGCCGAGAACTGGCTCTCAAAGTGGCAAAGTAGGCCAACCGGGTTTTCCTTGAAGGCTCCCTCTTCGATATTAAACAATTTATCCTCCTGTCGCGTTTCACATGAAATATCCCGTCGCCACCCGCCTGCTCCAACGCCGCTTGGGCGACCGCGTCGTGCGCACCGCCGCAGCGGTGCGCGCGGCCGCCTCGTTTGACAGCAGCAAGCTGCCGTTCCTGCCGGAGGCAGTGGTGTTTCCTCGCAACCATGACGAATTGACGGCCGTGCTGGAGCTGGCGAACAAACACCGGGTACCGGTGACAGTGCGCGGGCGGGGCACGTCGCTGACGGGCTCGGCCGCGCCGCGGCGGGGCGGGTGGGTGGTCGACATGCTCGGCTGGAACCGCATCCACATCGATGCCGAGGCCGGAATGGCGCAGGTGCAGGCCGGAGCGAAGGTCGCCGACATCCAGCGCGCGGCTGAGGCGAAGGGCTGGTTTTATCCGCCGGATCCCTCCTCCAAGGAATACTGCACTATCGGCGGCAACATCGCCTGCAATGCCGGCGGCATGCACGGCGGAAAATATGGCGTCACCCGCGACTTCGTCCTCGCGCTAAAAGGCCACCTGCCGACGGGTGAACTGGTGCAGTGGGGCACGCCCACGAAAAAATTCTCCGCGGGCTTCAACTTGCGCGACCTGTGGATCGGGAGCGAGGGCATGCTCGGGATTGTGACCGACGCCACGCTGAAGCTGATCCCGCTGCCGGCGGCGCGCTGGACGCTGCTGGCGGCGTTCCAGACGGAGTCCGCCGCGTTCCGCGCCGTGCGGGCCCTCTTCGCGCTGCGGCTGCAGCCGGCGATCTGCGAATTTCTCGATCGGTATTCCGTACTCTGCGCCGAGCGCGCGACCGGCACCACGGTGTTTCCGGGCCAGTCCGGCTGTCCCGTCGTGCTGCTCGAACTGGCCGGCACGGCGAGCGAGGTGGGCGAACAAAAGCGCATCATCCAAAAATGGGCGCGGACCCATGCGCTCGCCCATCGGGCCGCCCGCACCCGGAGCGAGGCTGAGGCGCTTTGGGCCGTGCGCCGGAAGTGTTCAGGTGCGATGTTCGAACTCGGCGATTCCAAGCTCAACGAGGACATCGTGATTCCCCTGCGGAACTATGAAAAATTCGCCCGCTTCCTCGACCGGCTCCGGCGCGAGTCGAAGCTGTCGATCCCGACCTTCGGCCACCTCGGCGACGGCAACCTGCACGTGAACATCATGTACCACCGCGCGATCCCGGCCGAGTGCCGCGCGGCGGAGCGGGCCGTGAAAAGCCTGATGGAGACGGTCGTCGCGCTGGGCGGGGCGATTTCAGGCGAGCACGGCATCGGCCTTGCCAAGACCCCATTCCTCCGGCTGCAGCATTCGCCGGCCCAGGTGCGCGCCATGCAGGCGGTGAAACGGGCGCTCGATCCGCGGGGCGTCCTGAACCCCGGGAAAATGTTCGAGATTTTCGAGGTCTGGAAACACCGGCGGCTCGAGGTGAAGCTGCCGTGGGACCATAAGTGACGGAGGACGGAAGATCCGCCGTCGCCAAGGTTTACCCGCCTTTGGCGGCGCCGGAGGCGACCAGGGCTATGGCGGACAGGCAGGAGACAGGTATTTTCGGATTGGTGGCCGCGAAAAGGCGCAAAATATCCGTGCCTCCGACTCAAGTCACCCGCGCGCCTATAGGCGCAATGGAGACACGGTCGTAACCCTTCGCCCTTGCGCCTTTTTGCGGCCAAACTGGATCGAAAAAATCCGTATTCAGGCGACCGCGGCGGCGGGCTTGGGCGTGAGGCGGCGGTTGCTCACGTTGTCGCCGTCGTGCGCGTGCAGGCCCCAGAAGGTGAGCGAGGAGACGACCGTGGTGATGCCCAGCGCGAGGAAGGCTTTGTGCAGCGCGGGGATCGTCTGGATTGGATCGTTCTGGTTCACGTGACCCAGGAACCACGCGGTGATGAGCGAGCCGAAGGCGACGCCGAAGCTGAGCGATAGCTGCTGGCCCGTGCTGGAGATGCTGCTGGCCTTGCTCGCGTCGCGGTCGGTCACATCGGCATAGACGAGGGAGTTCATCGCGGTAAACTGCAGCGACGCGAAAAAGCCCTGGGCGAGGCTGAGCCCGAGGATGACCCAGATCGGCGCCCCGCGATTGATCTGGGTGAAAACCATCATGGTGCAGCCGAGCAGCACGGTGTTGCCGATTAGGATGCTGCGGTGGCCGAAGCGCGCCATGACCGGGCCGCTGATCAGCTTCATGCCGATCGCGGCGAGCGCCTGGGGCATGGTCAGCAGGCCGGCCTGCCACGCCGGATAGCCGAGGCCGATCTGGTAGAGCAGCGGCAGGAGAAAGGGCATGCCGCCGAAACCGAGGCGGGTGACGAAGCCGCCCACGACCGCGAGGCGGAACGTGCGGATGCGAAACAACGCCAGCTCGAGCACCGGCGCGGCGGTGTGATGTTCATGCCAGCCATACGCACCGAGCAGCGCGAGCGCGATGACGAGCAGGACGATAATCGGGCCGGCCCCGAGCGTATGCTCCCCGAAGACTTCCAGCACGTAGGAGAGCAGGGCGATCCCGCTGCCGAAGAGCGCGAAGCCAACGCGGTCCAGGCGCGGGGCATTTTCGTCGCGGAAGTCCGGCATGTGGCGGCGGATCAGCCAGAGTCCAAGGAGCGCGAGAGGCAGGTTGAGGAAAAAAATCACCCGCCAGGGCAGGAAGTGCACGATGAGTCCGCCGGTAAACGGCCCGAGCAGCGGACCGATCATGGCGGGAATGATGACGTAGTTCATCATGCGCAGCATCTCCGAGCGCGGGAAAGCCCGCACCATGGCCAGCCGGCCGACGGGGGTCATCATGGCGCCGCCCATGCCCTGCAGGATGCGCGCGGCGACGAGGAGATGAATGTTGGGTGCGAGCCCGCAGAACAGCGAACCGAACATGAACAGCGTCACGGCGAGCTTGAAGACAAGGCGGGTGCCATAGCGGTCGGCCATCCAGCCGCTGATCGGGATGAATACCGCGAGGCTGAGCGTGTAGCTTGTGAGGACGGCCTTCAGGCTCAACGGCGCCACCCCGAGGCTTGCGGAGATCGTGGGCACCGCGGTGTTCACGATGGTCGCATCGAGGTTCTCCATGAACAGCGCGACAGCGACGAGCCAGGGCAGGTAGCGCCGGGTTTCCGGAGAGACGACATCGACCGGGGTCGTGGCGGTGATGGGCGCAGTCGACATGCGTGCCGAACAGCTAGCGGTGAATCCACGCAGCGCAAATGGAACGTGCGGGTTTGCGGGGTAGGGACGGGCAGAGTTTTAGCCGCAAAAGGCGCAAAAATTCCCAAGGCTCCGACTCAAATTATCCGCGCGCCTATAGGCGCAATGGAGACTCTGCCGCAGCTCCTGACCCTTTGCGTCTTTTAGCGGCTAAGCCGGATTGGAATTTCGCAGTTCGAGTTTGAACATCCGCGCAGTCCCGCTAGCCGTGCATCCATGACTCACGTACCCCGGTTTTTCCTCCTCGCCCTGATTTCTGTGTTCGCGCCCGCGGCGTTCGCGGCCGAGGTGGGCATCCGGCTCGAAGGCTATACGTACCCCTTTCCGGAAAAGGTTTATCGCTTCGAAAGCCAGCAGCAGCCGCTGGAAATGGTTTACATGGATGTCACGCCCGCCGGCACGGCCCGGGGCACGGTGCTGCTCCTCCATGGGAAGAATTTTTCCGGCTCGTACTTTGGACAGACGGCGGCGGCCCTGCGCGACGCCGGTTACCGGGTGATCATTCCCGACCAGGTCGGGTTCGGCAAATCGAGCAAGCCCGCCCACTATCAGTTCTCCATCCAGCAGCTGGCGCGCAACACGCGCGACCTGGTCACCTCGCTCGGGATCAGCCAGGTGCATGTGCTCGGGCATTCCATGGGCGGCATGATCGCGGCCCGCTTTGCGCTGCTGTTTCCCGCGACCACGGCCTCGCTCACGCTGCTCAATCCGCTCGGCCTGGAGGACTGGAAGGCCCTCGGCGTGCCGTACACCACGATCGACGAGAGTTACCGCGCGGAGCTGGCCAAGACGCCGGCGTCGATCCGCGCCTACGAGCTGGAGTCATACTATGATGGCAAGTGGCGGGATGCCTACGATCCGTGGGTGGAGCAGCTCGCCTCATTCAGCCTGAGCCCGGACTATCCGCGCATGGCCTGGGACCAGGCCCTGACCTTCGACATGATCTACACTCAGCCGGTGGTGCATGAGTTTGGCTCGATCCGGGTGCCGGCGTTGTTGATCATCGGCCAGCGCGACCGCACCGCGATCGGCAAGGCCCTCCTGCCGGTGGAGCAACGCGACCGCGTCGGAAACTATCCCGCCCTCGGCCGCGCCGCCCACGCCGCGATCCCGCATTCGGAACTCGTCGAGCTCGACGGGCTCGGCCACCTGCCGCACATCGAGGCGTTCGACCGGTTTTTCCCGCCGTATCGCGCGTTTCTGGACCGGCAGACGGCAGGTTCAGCGAGGTAGGGACGGGCGGCTCGCCCGTCCGTGAGGCCAGTCCGAGTTGCGGCTTGGTTGGTGGTGTCCGAATTGGGTAGGGCGAGGCGTCCCTGCCGAGCCGCGGTCTTGAACTGTGAGCTCGTCGAGCGGCTCACCGGGACGGTTCGCCCTACCCGCAAGCCCGGACGGGTGGGCCCCCGTCCCTACCTGCGGCGTCCCGGAGCAAGGCCGACGGCAAAGTGCAAGAACGGTTTTGGTCCGGCGGAAAATATCCGGAAAATTTTTCCGTTTGCTCGCGCTCGCGCGGCGCACTCACACTTCACGCCTGCATGTATCTTAAGGCGCTCAAGCTTCACGGTTTTAAAAGTTTCGCTGATTCGACGACCCTCCGCTTTGAACCGGGCGTCACCGCGGTGGTGGGGCCCAACGGTTGCGGCAAGTCCAACATCGCCGACGCCATCCGCTGGGTGCTCGGCGAGCAGAGCGCCAAGGCCCTGCGCGGCGGCAAGATGCAGGATGTCATCTTCGAGGGTGTCGACACGCGCCGCGCCGCCCAGTTGTGCGAGGTTTCCCTCCTGCTCACCGAGTGCGAGAAGCAGCTCGGCAGCGACTTCCACGAGATCGAGATCATGCGCCGCGTCTCGCGCGACGGGCAGAGCGAGTATTTTTTCAACGGCCAGGCCTGCCGCCTGAAGGACATCCACCGGCTCTTCATGGACACCGGCATCGGCCGCACGTCCTACTCGATCATGGCGCAGGGCCAGATTGACCAGGTGCTCTCGTCCAAGCCCGAGGAGCGCCGCGCCGTGTTCGAGGAGGCCGCGGGCATCACGAAGTACAAGAGCCAGCGCCGCGAGGCGATGAACAAGCTCGCCCTGACTGACCAGAATTTGGCGCGCGTGTCCGACGTGATCGGCGAAGTGGCGCGCCAGATCGGCAGCCTCCGCCGGCAGGCCGCGAAAGCCATGCGCTACAAGCGCCTCAGCCACCGTCTCCGGCATCTCAGCCTCGCGGCGAGCGGCTTCCAACACGGGCAGCTCGCGCGCATGCTCGGCGAGCTCGAGGGCCGGGTCGCCGCGCTGCGGGCCCAGGCGGATGCGCGCCGGGCCAGCCTTGAGGCGCAGCAGGGCACGCTCGACGAAAGGAAAGCCCACCGCAGCCGCCTGCACCAGCGCGTGCAGGACGCGCAGCAGGCGGTCTTCGACCTGCGCTCGCAAAAGGAAGCAGCCGAGAACGCCGCCAGCCTCGCGCAGATCAAGCGTACTGGCCTGGAGGACCGTCTGACTTCCTCGCGCGACAACCTCGGCGAACTGGAGATGCAGCTCCGCGAGGTCACCGCTCAGGTCGACACCGGCGCGCAGGACAAGCAGCTCCAGCTCGGCCTGCTGGGCAGTTCGGACGCCGTTTTCCAGCAGCGCAACCGCGATCTCGCGATCGCCGAGGGTGAACTCAGCAAGCTGGAGCAGGAGCTCCATCAGGCGAAGTTCCAGCTGCTGCAGTTTGAGAGCACCGTCGCGCGGCTGCGCACGGACTGCTCGGGCTACGAGGTCGACCAGAAGACCAGCGCCCACCGCCACGACCTCGTGGCGCAGGAGCTGGAGGGCGTGCGCGCCCAGCAGGTAACGGCCGCGCAGGTGGCCACGGAACTCAATGCGCGCAGCGAGGCCGCCGTGGGCGAGAAAACCCGGATCAACCAGGAGGCCGCTGCCGCCCAGCAGGCGATCACGGACCTCACGCGGGAATTCCGCGAGGCGCAGCGCAAGCTTTCGGAAACCGACCGCCAACTCGCGCAACGCAGTGCCCGGCTCAAGCTGCTCCAGCAGTTGCAGGAACGTTGGGAGGGCTTTGGTGAAGGCGCGAAGGCGGTGCTGCAGGGCCGGCTCGATTCCGCGCTGGCGGGCAGCAAGGCCGTGCCGGTGATGCACGGGCTCGACGTGAAGCCCGAATTAGGCCGCGCGGTCGAGGCGCTGCTCGGCTCGGCGGCCGAGGCGATCAGCGTGAGCGATGTCGCCACCGCGAAGCGCATCCTGGCGCAGCTCGAGGGCGAGCAGCTGGGATCGGCGGTGCTGCGGGTGGGGGACTGCGGACTGCCGGCTGGCCAAGTGGCGAATTTGCCGGCGGGGCTCGTGCCGGCGGCGAGCGCGCTCGGCGCGGTCGACGAAAAACATCCCGCGACCGGTCTGCTGGCGGAATGCTACATCGCCGACGACCTCGGTGCGTTCCTGGAATTCTGGCAGGCGAACCCCGGCTTCGGGTTTCTCGCCGTGGCTACGGCCAAGGGCGAGGTGGTTGACCGTCGCGGGCTGGTCTCCGGCGGATATCAGAGCGCCAAAAAGCAGGCCCACAGCATCGTGCAGCGCGAGATCGACCTGCGCGAGACGGCGAAGGCGCTCGTCGACGAGCAGAGGGCGCACGACGAGCAGAAGGCGCAGATCGACGCGATCAGCGTCCGGCTGGCGACGGCGGAGCAGACTTTGGAACAGCGCCGGGCCGACGTGCTCGCGGCCACGCAGACGTTGGCGTCCGTGCAGGCTGAGCAGCGCAACGCCCAGCGAGCCCTCGAGGAGGTCGTGACCCGGCTCCGCCGCATGGAAGGCGAACTCGTCGCCGTGGAACAGGCCCGCAATGAGGCGCATGCGCGCTGGGAAAAGGCCCAGGCCGGGCTGACCGCCGCCGAGACGGCCGCCACCGCGCAACGGGAGAAAATTTCCAAGCTGGAGACCCGGCTGGAGCAGATCCGCACCGACCGCGACGTGAAGCGCGAGTCGCTCGCGCAGGCCCGCCTCGAGCTGGCCGAGCGCCGCCAAAAGGTCGAGGTGCTCGACCGCGGCCTGGGCGAGATGGAGAAGCGGCGCCAGCAGCTCATGGAGCTGTTGACGCAACGCCAGCACGAGATTGAGGTCTGGACCGAGCAAACCGGCGAGCTGGAGCAGGAGTCGTCCGCCCAGCGGGCGCAGGCCGGCCAGATTGCCGGGACGCTGGTTGTCGCCCAGGAGCAGGTGGAAAAAATCCGCGTCGAGCTGGCGGGGATCGAAAAGGAAATTTCCGGCCTAGAAGCCGCGCAGACCGGGGTGCGCGCGGAGTCCGACGCCGCGCACGACGAACTCAGCACGCAGGAAGTCAAACTGGCGGAAAGCCGCCAGCGCACGCAATTCCTCGCCGAGGAGGCCACGCGCGAGTTCCAGACCGATCTGGGGACTGTCGATTGGAAGAACCTGCTTTGGCAGGCCGACAGCGAGCCGGAGGGGCTGAAGGCGCTGGATCTGGATGAGGATGAAGGGGAGGACGGGGCGAAGCCAGAGGACGGAGGACGGAAGACGGAGGACGGGGGGGCTGAGCCCAAGCGCAGGCGGAAGGCGAAGGGGCCGAAGGGGGAGGCGACGGAGGCCGACCTGGCGGCGCTGGATGCGACCAAGTGGGATGAGGTGAAGGTGGAGGTCGATGCGCTGCGGCTGCGCCTGAATGGCATGGGCGCCGTGAACCTCGTGGCCATCGAGGAATACTCCGATCTCAAGCAGCGGCACGATTTCCTTCAGACCCAGTGCGGCGACCTCACGAGTGCCAAGGCCGACCTGCTCAAGATGATCGATGAGATCAACCAGACCTCGCAGAAGCAGTTCGAGGTAACGTTCGAGCAAATCAAAAAGAACTTCGTCTACACCTTCCAGACCCTCTTTGGCGGCGGCCGCGCCGGACTGGAGCTGGTCCAGGCCGAGGACATCCTGGAAAGCGGCATCGAGATCGTGGCCCAGCCGCCGGGCACCAAGCTGAAGGGCATCTCGCTGCTCTCCGGCGGCCAGAAGACGCTCACCGCCGTGGCGCTGCTCTTTGCGCTCTACATGGTGAAGCCGTCGCCGTTCTGTCTGCTCGACGAGCTCGACGCGCCGCTGGACGAATCAAACATCGGCCGCTTCACGGACCTCCTGAAGAAATTTGTGAGCGAGTCGCAGTTCATCATCATCACGCACAACAAGCGGACGGTGGCGGCGGCGGACGCGATCTACGGCGTCACGATGGAGGAGCGTGGCGTGTCGAAGACCGTTTCGATGCGCTTCGACCACGAGCGCGGCGAGGCGGAGGTGCAGGCGCCGACGATCGCCGAGTCTGTTTCCGGCGCGAAGCCGGTCGGCGCGGGGGCGTGAGGGTGGGGTGGGTGACTGCGCTGTAGGCCACCTCGTTGAGGTGGCAGCCAGGTCAGCGACTTGGCCTACAACGGATTCTGTCCGGACACAAAAAAGGCGCGTTACGATTAACGCGCCTCTGGATTGATTGGATGTGCTCAGACTTTGGCCAGCAGCTTGTCCTTGAGCGCGGCCTTGGGCATCATGCCGACGATCTGGTCGACCAGCTGGCCGCCCTTGAAGAGCAGCATCGTGGGAATGGCGCGGACCCCGTATTCGGCGGAGACGGCGTCGTTTTCGTCCACGTTGAGCTTCGCAATGGTCACCTTGCCGTCGAGCTCGACCGCGAGTTCCTCGAGGATAGGGGCGATGGCCTTGCAGGGCCCGCACCAGGGCGCCCAGAAATCAACGAGCAACGGCGTGGCCGAGCTCGCAATGGCGCTTTTGAACGTGTCTGTGGTCAGGTTGGCAATTTTGGCGGACATAGGTTTGTGCGAATAGGAAAATCAGGCGGGGAGAAAACGCAAACGGCGTTCAGTGTGGCGTCGATTTCTGGAGGATCTCCTCCAACTCGCGCGGGTCGACGGTTTCGAGTCGCTTGTCGCGGCGCTTCAATTCCTCGAAGGTCTTGAGCACGGTCTCGGTCATGTGCTCGTGCCGTTCCTGCGAGCCGCCGACGAGCAGGAACTGGTCCCCCGAGGTGACGCGCTTGTGGCCGTCGTCGTGGTCGAAGGCGAGGCCCAGCAGGCCGGCCTTGCCCTTGGGCTGGCGCTTGCGGTTGGGCTTGGTGGGTTTGCTGCTCACACCGACAACGTGTCCGGGTTGTCCGCCGTTTCAAGTGGGATTTCGTCCACCACGGTGCAGACGATGTCCGCGAAGTTGTCGTCCTGCCGCAGCTGCAGGCGCCGCAGGCGGGTGAGCTCGAGCACCGCGAGGAAGGTGGCCACCAGCTTGCGCAGGGTGACCCGCTCCGTGAACAGCTGGGAGAAGACAAAGGACTTTTCCGTCTGCGCGCGCGCCAGCAGCCATTCCATCTGGTCGGCGACGGTCACCTGCTCGTCGTGGATCTCGCCGACGATGAGCTTCTCGGCGAGGCGGCGCAGCACGAGGTTGAAGGTGTGCCAGAGCTCGATGCGGTCGACGCTCTTCAGCGGCCGCTCGAGCGGGTCGACGGACAGCGACGAGACGTAGCGCTCCATCAGGTCCTGCCGCAGCGTGATGAGGTCGCGCAGGCCGGCGGAGGCCTCCTTGAATTTCTTGTACTGCAGGAGCTGGTGGACGAGTTCCCAGCGCGGATCCATTTCCTCGTCGTCGGCGTTGAGATCGATGGCGGCGAGGCCCTTGGGGAGGAGCATGCGGCTTTTGATCTCCATCAACGTGGCCGCCATCACGAAAAACTCGCCGGCGAGGTCGAGGTCGAGCTGCTGCATCGCATGCAGGGCGTCGATGTATTGCCGCGTGACCGACTCGATCGGGATGTCGTAGATATCCAGCTCGTTCTTGCGGATGAGGAAGAGCAGGAGGTCGAGCGGGCCTTCAAAGACCTGGAGCTTGATGCGATAGTCGGAGTCGGGAACCACGATGCCGGAATGCTTGGGCGCCGTTTAAACGCGGCAATGGAAAAATGAAACCGGTCCGGCGGAAGGTCTCACGCGAAGGCGCGAAGCCGGCAAATTATCAAGGGCCGGCGGAATTTCTGCCAGTCTTCGCGAGCTTCGCACCCTCGCGTGGAATATTCCGGGGACTGGGGTGACGAAGCCGGAATCTACCTTCGGCGAAGCGAGGCCACGAAGAACCCGTCCGTGTTGTGCCGGGCGGGGAGGATGGCGAATCCGCCGGCGTGCGGGGCAAAGCCAAACGTCCGGGCGAAGGGCTCCGGGCTGAATCCGGGGTGCTGCGTGAGAAAGGCCGTGACGACATCTTCGTTTTCCATGCGGCTGAGCGAGCAGGTGGCATAGATGAGCCGGCCGCCGGGGCGAACGAGTGCGGCGGATTGCGCCAGCAGTCCGAGCTGGACTCCGGCCGCGTGGGTGATCTGGCCGGGAGTCGTGGTCCACTTGAGATGCGGCGAGCGCCGCCAGGTGCCGGAGCCCGTGCAGGGGGCGTCCACCAGCACGCCATCGTAGAGCTCCGTGGCCGGCCCGGCCAGGACGGCAATGTTGGCCAGGCCGGCCCGGGTGGCGCGGATTTCCAGTTCACGCAGGGCTGCCGGCCGGATGTCGGTGGCAGCAACGTGACCGCGGGGCCCGAGCAGGCCGGCGAGTTGGAGCGTCTTTCCGCCGGCGCCGGCGCAGGCATCCAGCCACCGGTCTCCGGGCGCGATGCCAACCGACTCCAGGATGAGCTGGGAGCCGAGATCCTGGACCTCGATCAGACCCTGAAGCCAGGACTTGGTCCGGGTCACATCGGCCTCGGTGAGAAGTTCGACCGCGCTAGGAAGCAGCTCTGAGCGCCGGAAGGCCCAGCCGGCGGCGGTGAACTCGGCGAGCACCGAGGCGATGGCCGCGGCATCGGTGGCTTGCAGGCGCAGCCAGAGCGAGGCGCGGGAATGCAGGGCGTCGAGCTCAGCAGGCTGGGCTGCCTCGGGACAGTGACGCACGACCCACTCGGGCAAAAGGGCGGGGAGGTTCGCCTGCAGGTGGGCGGCCTTGGCAGCGACGGACGCCGGGCAGGGGGGCCAGTCCCGGACGAGTTCGGCGCGGTAAGCGCGAGTCGCGGGCAGGTCGGCCGCCAGCCAGGCGACCGATTGAGCGGCCCGGTCGGGATCGCTGTCGAGCAAGGGATCGACCCACGGCAGATAGCGGAGGGTCGTATAGAGCAGTTCGCGGTAGAGGCGGCGATCCCGCGAACCGAAGGCCCGGTTGGCGGCGAACAACTCCTGAATGCGCCCGGGCAGGTTCTGGTCGCGGCGCCAATGCGGGCGCAGAGCGGCCACGAGGCGGAGGAAGATTTTCTGCTGGCTGCTGGCGAGGCTCATGC
Organism: uncultured Opitutia bacterium; assembly: GCA_903902745.1. Taxonomy (GTDB): domain Bacteria; phylum Verrucomicrobiota; class Verrucomicrobiia; order Opitutales; family Opitutaceae; genus CAIUWA01. The sequence goes on from CAIUWA010000022.1 coordinate 41,802, forward strand.
AACGAAGTGCAGGGGAGGAATGGCGGGTGCGATGATAAAACCGGAGGCGGGGGCGGCACTTGAACTCAGCCCGGTTGGCCCTGCTGCCGAAATTGCGCGCATGCGGGCGCCTCAGAACCCGATCGCCTCGATCTGCACGTTGAAGCCGAAGTGGCCTTCGCGGCGCGGGCCGTCGTAGAGGCTGACGGTATAGCTGAGGCGCCAGGTGTTGCCGAGGTTCTGGCGCAGCCCGAAGGCCTGCTCGACGAAGCGCCGGCGGCGCGCGTCGTAGTGCAGGCGGCCGACCGCCTCATAGACCTCGTTGAGCCGCGCCGTGGCGTCGAGGGCGTATTCCTCGGTGTCGGCGCGGAGGTAGTGGCTGGCAAAGCGCACCGACCACGCGTCGCCGTCGTGGAGCGTGAGGCTGGAATTGAACTGGCGCAGCGCCGGGGTCTGGGGCACGAAGCTTTCATAGACGCCCAGCCGCAGCCACGACGCGGGCATGAGGGCCAGCTCGGTGTGAATCTCCGAGACATCGCGCTCGCCCGGCTCCTGATGGAAGCGCAGGTCGGCGGCGGCGTTGAAGACGAGGAGATCGCGCGAGCCGTAGACGGGGTCGCGCGTCTGCAGGATGTTGTCGAGGCCGAGGCGCAGGGTGTTGAGCTCGTGCAGGTCGTCGATGTTGCGGGTCACGCCAAGGCCCAGCGGGGGCAGGGTGGTGGCGAACACGTCGCGGTCGATGAGCGGGATGTGGCGGCGGCCCTGGCCGCCCTCGGGAATATAACGGTAGCCCAGGATGGGAGTGAAGAGGTGGCGCAGGCCGTCGATCTTCCACTGCTCGTTCTTGTAATCGAAAGTCCCGCTGGAGCGCAGCTCGGCGTCGAAGCCGAGCTCGCCGAGGGCGCGCGTGTAGTTGCCGTTGATGGGCGCACCGGCGGTGTTCGCGTAGTGGGTGATCCGCCCACCGGCGACGGGGGTGAAGCTCAGCCACTCGGCCGGGGCGAACGGCCGCGTGAGGGCGTAGTAGGCGTCGAGCCGGTCGCTGCGCAGCGTCGGCCCGCCCGCCGGCGGATCATCGCGGAGGAGGGCGGCGCCACCATGGAACTGTTCATAAAAGCCGCCGCCGACGGCGAGCGGCAGCAGGTCAAAATTCAGCTCGGGCAGGCGCTGTTGCACGAGTTGGAAGCTGTTTGGCTGGAGCCGGGTGAAAAACGACAGCACGTAGTTTTTCCCCGTGTAGGTGGCTTCCGCGAAGGTGTCGGGCTGCTGGACATTGAAGAACGCGCCCGGGCGGAAATCGCGGAGAATTTCGGAATCCTTCCAATAGTTGAGCTGGGCGGCGAGGGTCAGATGCTCGTCGAGTTGCTGGCGGTGGGCCAATTCCACGTAGCCGCGGTTCTCCGGGACAGGCCGTCCGAGCACGTCGGTCAGCTTGTTGCCGTGGTCGTTGATGAAGCCGGAGTGGAAGGTGCCGTTGAGCCGGTCGGGATCGTCGGGCGAGGAGTAGTCGCCCGAGGGGCCGAACATCACGCCGCGCGAGGAGTAGAGCCCGAGGTCGCCGCCGAGTTTCCAGCCGGGTGCCACGGGCACATGCACACCCGTCCGGATGTAGGCGCCGAGCGACGAGCGGTAGCCGGCGAGGAGCGAGACATAGGAAAGGAATGGCTCGTGGAGGCCCTGCTCGAAATGCGGCAGCTTGATGCCCAGGGCGGAGCCGATGCCGATGCTGGCCTGCTCGGCGCGGAGCTTTTTGCCGGGTGCGTAGATGATCCGGGCGGCGCTGAGGGTGGGTTGCCACGGGCCGGGCTCGCCATACGTGGCGGTGGCATGTTCCACGACGACCTCGCTGGCCGTGCCGGCGGCCGAAGCGCCCTCGACATAAATGGGGTAGGAGCCGACGCGGATGCGTTCGGCCGTGAACGTGCCGTCGAGCTGGTGATAAACCAGCTTGGCCGCCAGCAGGCGGTCGGTGCCCCGCGTTAAAACCACGTGCCCGGAGACGGTCGCGACACCCGTGGCCTGATTGTAGAGGCCCTGGTCCGCGGTGATCAGAAAGGTGCCGTCGCCCAGGCGAAGGTGGCCCGTCAGGGTCATTTCATTGGTCCGGCCATCGATCACCTGCCTGTCGGCCTCAAAGGTGGTCAGGGGCGCCCGGCTGGCCGCCAGGCAAAAGGTGCAGGTGGAAAGAAAGAGGAGAAGTCGGCGAACCACGTTGCGCAGCAAAGGCGCCGCGTTGCGCCTGCGCAAGCTCCCAACGAAGCGGTTGCCACCACTCACAGATTTTTTGCCACAAAAGGGCACGAAATGACACGAAAACGATCCCGACGCCCTCCCGGGTAGAGTGAACTATTTCAATCTTGTTTCACGCGAAGCCGCGAAGCTCGCGAAGTCAGTCGGGCTTGGCTTCGATCCCAATAAAACTTCGCGAGCTTCGCGGCTTCGCGTGAAACCTGCCTTGGATCAGCGGCGCGGGAGGAAAACTCCAAGACGGTGGCAAACTGGCCCACTTTTCGCTTTCCGTGGTGGAAACCGCCACCCATCGTTCGCCCGCCACCATGGCCAAAACCTCCCGTACCTCCTCCGCACTCAAGGCCATGCCCAAGCTGGGCGCTGAGATCCGGGAGCTGGGCCGGACGCTGGGCCGGATCATCACCCAGCTGGAAGGGCAGGTGGCATTCGAGACCGTGGAGCAGCTCCGCAAGCTGGCCAAGGCGAGCCGCGCCGGCGAGGCAGGGGCGGCCGTCCAGTTGAGCAAGGTCGTGGCGGCGCTCACCCCGCGCGAGGCCTTCGACCAGGCGATGGCCTTCACCCTATACTTCGAGCTGGTCAACCTCGCGGAGGAGAATTTCCGCATCCTGCTGCTCCGCCAGCGGCGGGCGGCATTGCTCGGCGGGGATGAAAAGGCCCGCGCGATGCGCGAGAGCATCGAGGCGGCCGTGATCGAACTGAAGCAGCGCGGCGTCGACGCCGCGGCCATGCAGGCCCTCGTTGACCGGCTGGCCATTGAGCTCGTTTTCACCGCGCACCCGACCGAGTCGAAGCGCCGCACGCTGCTGACCAAGCTCAAGCGCCTCGGCGAGATTCTGCGGCACCGGACCGTGCCGGGGTTGGCCGACCCGATGCTCGCCGATCCGGCCTGCATCGAGCGCGAGATCATTTCGCTCTGGCTCACCGACCGCAACCGCGTCGAGCGCCCCGAGGTGACCGACGAGGCGCGCACCGGGTTGTGGTACTTCGACACGGCGATCTACGACACCCTGCCACGCTTGCAGGAGGACATGAAGCGGGCGCTCGCCCGGCATTATCCCGAAGTGAAGGCGCCGCGCCGCTGGCTGACCTTCGGCTCCTGGATCGGCGGCGACCGCGACGGCAATCCCAACGTCACCGCCGCGATCACGGCCGAGGTGCTTTTGCTGCACCGCCGCCTCGCCATCGAGAAAGTCCGGCTCGGGGCGCGGGACCTGGCCCGTTCGCTGACGGTGAGCGACCGCCGCGACACCGTGTCGCCCGCCGTGGAAAAATTTCTCCGCGAAAACCTGCACTTCTCGAAGCATGTCGAGCAGCTCGGCCAGCGTTATCCGCACGAGCCCTACCGCCGGGTCCTCGGCGTGCTCCGCGAACGGCTGGCGCAGGCCGTGGCCGAGGTGAAGGATGGTGCGACGCTGTCGGCGCCGACCATCGGCAATGAAACCTGCCTGAACCGGGGCACCGTGCGCGAGACCCTGCAGGTGATCGGAGACAGCCTGCGGGCCGGCCGCGGTGCGGCGCTGGCCGGTGGCGAGCTGGAGGCGGTGGGTTTGCAGCTGGAGGTCTTTGGCCTGCACACCGCGCGGCTCGACCTGCGGCAGCATTCGGCCCAGCACGAGCTGGCCGTTGCCGAGGTGCTGGGCCGCGAGGATTACCCGCGCCTGCCCGAGACGGAGAAAATCTCGCTGCTCGGCGCCGCTCTCAAGGAGGCGCGCCCGCTTGGTTTGGACGGCGCCGCGAAATTTTCCGCCGCCACCCGGCATGTCCTCGAACCGCTCCTGCTGGTCGGCAATGTCGTGGCCAAGTGCGGGCCGGAGGCGCTCGGCATCTACATCATCAGCATGACCGACGGCGTGTCGGACGTCCTCGAGGTGCAGTTGCTGATGAAGCTCACGCGCGCGCGGCTGCCCATCGCGCCGCTGTTCGAGACCCTCGACGACCTCGAGCGTGCGCCGGAAATTCTCGCGGCCCTGTTCGTCCATCCGGATTACGGGCCGCAGCTGGACCGCCACGACCGCTGGCAGCACGTGATGCTGGGTTACTCGGACAGCAACAAGGACTGCGGCTATCTCACGGCCAACTGGGCGCTCTACAAGGCGCAGGAGGCGATCGCCCTCGTCTGCCGCGGGCACCAGGTGAAGGTCTCGCTCTTCCACGGCCGCGGCGGCAGCATCGCGCGCGGTGGCGGCCCGGCGGCCAAGGCCATCCTGGCCCAGCCGGTCGGGCTGCGCGACGGCGCCATCCGCGTGACCGAGCAGGGCGAGGTGCTCTCGACCCGCTACCATGACACCGACCTCGCGCACCGCATCCTCGAGCAGATGGCCTACGGCGTGATGCTCGGCACGCACGCCGCGCAGCAGCCGGCGAATGTTCCCACCGACTGGATCGCGGCGATGGAAGCGATGAGCGCGGCGGGGTTTGCCGCCTACAAGGCGCTGGTCCACGACGACCCGGAATTCCTCGTGTTCTGGAAGCAGGCGACCCCGATCGACGAGATCAGCAACCTGAAGTTCGGCTCGCGTCCGACCTACCGCCGCGCCGCGCAGACCGTCGAGGACCTGCGCGCCATCCCATGGGTGTTCTCGTGGATGCAAGGCCGCTTTGTCTTTCCCGGCTGGTTCGGGCTGGGCAGCGCGCTTGATGCCGTCCTGAAACAGGGTCCGAAGGGCCGGAAGCTGCTGCGCGCGATGCATGCCGGCTGGCCGTTTTTCCAGACCCTGATCGACAACGCCCAGCTCACGATGCGCAAGGCCGACATGACCATCGCCGCGCTTTACGCGGACCTGGTGGAGGACGAGAAGATCCGCCGGCGGATCTTCGGGCTGCTGCAGGCGGAGTTCGCGCGCACAGAGGCGGCGATCCTCGCGGTGACGGGGCAGCGGCAATTGCTGGGGCGCGAGCCGGTGCTGTTGAAATCCGTCCAGCTCCGCAACCCCTACATCGACCCGCTCAACTACCTCCAGGTGGAGATGATCCGGCGGCTGCGCGCCGGGGAGAAAAAGATGAGTGCCGAGGAGGCCGAGGCGACGCGGCGGGTGATCGAGCTGACGATCAACGGCATCTCCGGTGGATTGAAGAACACGGGGTGAGGCGGATTTTTTAGCCGCAAAAAGGCGCAAAAATTCGTGGGCTGCGACGGGAGTCTCCATCGCGCTTATAAGCGCACGGGACATTCGAGATGGAGCCCCGGACTCTTTTGCGCCTTTTTGCGGCCAAATCTCCGGATAGGATCGAAATCGCGCTAGACTGTGCCCGATCCGGCGGACACCTTCTCTTCTGTGATTCTTGCCAAGGCCGAACTGACTTCGTTTCTCGCCGCGAAGCACGCCACCCCCCACGACCACCTCGGCATGCACCCGCACGTGCGCCTGAAGAGCAAGGGCGTGGTCGTCCGCGCCCTCGTGCACGACGCGGTGAAATGCGCCGTGGTGAACCTGGCGAACGGCGAGTCGTATGTCATGACGCGCCTCGCCCCGGAGGGATTCTTCGAGGTGTTCATCGCGCGGCAGCCGGCGGTTTTCCGCTACCAGCTCCGTGCGACGCTCGGCAACGGTGAGATCCGGCAGTTTTTTGATCCCTACGCCTTCCTCCCGACGCTCGGGGCGCAGGACCTCTATCTTTTCAATGAGGGCACGGAGCACCGCATCTACGAGAAGCTCGGCGCGCACCTGCGCACGGTCGACGGCGTGCCGGGCGTGGCCTTCGCCGTCTGGGCGCCGGGCGCGGCGCGCGTGTCGGTGGTCGGCAACTTCAACCGCTGGGACGGCCGCTATCACCTGATGCGTTCGCTCGGCGCCTCGGGCGTGTGGGAATTGTTTGTGCCGGGGCTGAAGGAGGGCGAAGTGTACAAGTTCGAACTGCGCGACCAGCGCGGCAACATCCATCTCAAGACCGATCCCTACGGCACTTATTTTGAGGCGCCGCCCAACAACGCCTCGATCGTATTCAATCCGCGCCGCTACCAGTGGAAGGATGATGCCTGGATGAAGCAGCGCACGGCCGCCGCGGGCCAGCTCGACCGGCCGGTGTCGGTTTATGAAATCCATCTCGGTTCCTGGCGGCGAAAGCTGGAGGACGCCAACCGCCCGCTCAACTACCGCGAACTCGCGCCGGTGCTGGCCGACTATGTCGTGGAAATGGGCTTCACGCACGTCGAGGTGATGCCGCTGGCCGAGCATCCGTTCGACGGCTCGTGGGGTTACCAGGTCACGGGTTTCTACGCGCCGACGCACCGCTTCGGCACGCCGGACGACTTTGCGTTCCTCGTGGACCACCTGCACCAGCGCGGCATCGGGATCATCCTCGACTGGGTGCCGGCGCATTTCCCGCGCGACAGCTTTGCGCTGGCGGAGTTCGACGGCACGCACCTCTACGAGCACGCCGACCCGCGGCAGGGCGCGCACATGGACTGGGGCACGCTGATCTTCAACTACGGCCGCAACGAGGTCCGCTGCTTCCTCATCGCGAACGCGCTCGCCTGGTGCGACCGCTACCACCTCGACGGCCTGCGCGTCGACGCCGTGGCCTCGATGCTCTACCTCGACTACTCGCGCAAGGAAGGGCAGTGGGTGGCGAACAAGCACGGCGGCCGGGAGAACCTCGGGGCCATCGCATTCCTGCGCGAGACGAACGACCTGGTGCACCAGTATTATCCGGGCGTGCTGATGATCGCGGAGGAGAGCACGTCGTTTGCGGGCGTGAGCCGGCCGGTGAAGGACGGCGGGCTCGGCTTCGACTACAAGTGGAACATGGGCTGGATGCACGACACGCTGCGCTATTTCCAGAAGGAGCCGATTCACCGCAAGTGGCACCAGAACGACCTTACGTTCGGCATGCTGTACCAGTACGCGGAGAATTTCGTCACCGTCTTCTCGCATGACGAGGTGGTGCACGGGAAGGCGTCGCTGCTCTACAAGATGGGCGCGTGGCACATCCCGGAAAAATCGGCGAACCTGCGCGCGCTCTACGGGCACATGTGGGGCTGGCCGGGCAAGAAGCTGCTCTTCATGGGCGGCGAGTTCGCGCAGTCCGCCGAGTGGAACTACACCACCAGCCTCGACTGGCACCTCTGCCAGTACCTCGACCACGAAGGCGTGCGGCTGCTCGTGCGCGACCTGAACAAACTCTACACGAGCGAGCCGGTGCTCAGCCGGAACGATTTCAACCCGCAGGGCTTCCGGTGGCTCTCGTGCCAGGACGCCGACGCGAGCGTGCTCGCCTACCTGCGCATGGACCCCTTTGAGCAGACCCTTTTCGCGGTGGTCGGCCATTTCACGCCGGTCCTCCGCGAGGGCTACCGTCTGGGCGTGCCGCGTCGCGGCCTTTGGCGGGAAGTCATGAACACCAATAGCCAGTTCTACGGCGGCACGGGCGCGGGCAACGACGGTGGCCGGCAGACCGAGGACGTCCCCGCCGACGGCTTCAGCCAGAGCATCGTCCTCAACCTCCCCGCGCTGAGCACAACGATCTTCAAGTGGACGGCGGATAGTTAATTTTTAGCCGCGAATGAGCCCTGTGGTTCAGCACGACCGCACCGGTTGCGGCGTCGCCAGTGTCGCTGCGCTCTCGGGGAAAAGCTATGCGACCGTGCGGCGGGCTGCGGCCAAGCTGGGTATCGCGGTCACCGACGCGCGTCTGTGGAGCGGCACCCGGCATATCCGCCGGCTTCTGGAACTGTTTCACCTGCCGGCCGGGAAGCAGGCGACTTTCAAGTCTTGGGAGCGATTGCCGGACTGTGCCTTGCTCGCGATCAAGTGGCATTGCGAGAGGAAGGGTCCGGCCTGGCATTGGGTCGTGTTTGTCCGCGACGCGTCCGGCGCTTATGTCCTCGATCCCAAGATGGCGCTGCGCACGAACCGGCGGACGGATTTCGGCCGGATGAAGCCCAGGTGGTTTATCCGCGTGCGGAAGATGAGCTGACCGGCCGACAGCGCACGGGAAATTAGTTCATCCGACCTGTTGCCGGGAGATTCTGCGGCGCCACGCGGCGAACAACAGCATGCATGATCCGACGATTCCATAGGTGCTCGCCTCGGGAACCGGGGAGATCACAACCGAACCGGGAGCGCAAAAGCCGCCGTCGGCGTCGCTGGCATCAATCCGGTTATTGTCGAGGGTGACAGCACCATTGAGGGCGAGGGCCCGGCCGTGGTCGATCGAGGCGCCGGTGGCCAGGGTGATGCTCGTGAGGGCGAGGAGATTGCCGGCGAACGCGGTGTTGGTCCCGATGGTCGCCGAGCTGCCGACCTGCCAGAAAATGCCGTTGTCCGGGCCGCAGTCCGGGCTGGTACTAAGGTTGATGAGGTTGACCAGCGAGCTGCTCGCCGTTGTGAGCGTGCTGCCGATTTGAAAGACAAAGCGCGCATTGCTGTCGCCTTGGGCGTCAAGGGTGAGCGTGCCCGTCAACTGGGCCGCCGAGCTGAAGAAATAAACCCCTGGGGTGAGGGTCAGGCCGCCGAGGTCGAGGCCGGTGAGCTGGGAGGTAAAACTCAAGGCCGCGAGGGACACGAAGGCCGAAGTGGCATTGGCGCGGGCCAGGGCCGAGGCGGCGTTTGCCTGATTGAGTGCCCCGGTGAACGATCCCGGGCCGCCATCGATCACGGAAAAGCCCGTGATGGCCGAGCCAGGGGAGACACCCAGATCGCCCGTGATGACGGTGCCGCCCGTGTTGGTCACGGTCGAGGCGCCCAAGACCCCGTAGCTCCCCGCCGTGCCGAGAATCTGGGCCGAACCCGACGGGGCGAAAAATAAAATCACTGCCGAAGCCGCGAGGGTGCAGAGCCGAAGCATAGATGGGCATTTTCTCATCTGGCCTCGTTTTCCCAAAAAGTGAAAACGAGCTGAAGGCTACCAGCCGCTCGCGGACTGCGGGGCTTGGTAAATCGGTCTGCTTTCACGCAGGTACGATACCACATGGACTTGGGGCAGGCTATTGGGCGTTTGCTTTGCCTTTCGTCAGGGAATGCCGGATGTCCGGCCATTCGGTAGGTCAACGGTGTCAGCCCACCGGGGGGCAACGCTGCTCGCCCCAGCGGAACTCCGGGGGCTTTCCTGTTGATTCAGGGGGGAAGGCACTGACACGGTTGTGTCTTTCCTACCCCTATGAAAAAGACGACCCCGCTTGGCCTGGCCCTGATCATTGGCTGCATCACCCCGTTTACTTTAGCCCCCGGCGCAATCGGCGCAGAAGCGCAGCCGGCGTCCCAGCCGCCGGCGCCGGCACGGCCGACACCGCCGACCCGCGCGTTCGATGCGCCCGGCTCACCGAGGTTCACGCGTCTCGATGGCAAGCCCGGCGCGAATCCGCCGCCGACCGTTGATGGGGATTTCCTCGTCGGCCCGGATTATGTGCAGGCCCCCGAGTTCAAGGTCGTCGAGGGCGTCCCGCAGGGGAAGGTGGAGCAGTTCAGCATGGATTCGAAGGACGGCAAATTCTACAACCCGGGCATCGCCCGCGACGTCCCCTTCGGCACGGTCGACCCGAGCAATCCCAAGACGGTCATCGTGGAAACCCACCCGATCGACTTTAAGCGGACCGTCACGGTCTACGTCCCCGCGCAATACGTGCCCGGCACCGCGGCGCCCTTCATCGTGCTGCACGACGGCCCGGCCTTGGGTCGGCCGGACCTGAGCTTCGGCCACGTCCTCGACAACCTGATCGCCCAGCATCGGGTCCCGGCGATGATCGCCATCATGGTGGCGCACGGCGGTGGCGATGCGCAGGGACACGAGCGCGGCCGCGAATACGACACGATGTCCGGCAAGTACGCGGAGTTCATCGAGGCCGAGGTGCTCCCGCTCGTGGAGAAAAACTACGGCGTGAAGCTGACGAAGGATCCCGAGGGCCGCGCGACGATGGGCACGAGCTCCGGCGGCTCGGCCGCGCTCATCATGGCGTGGTATCACCCGGAGCTCTATCACCGCGTGCTGACCTTTTCCGGCACGTATGTGAACCAGCAGTGGCCATTTGATCCCGCGACGCCCGACGGGGCGTGGGATTTCCATGAGAAGCTGATTCCCCAGAGCCCGAGGAAACCCATCCGCCTGTGGATGGCGGTCGGCGACAAGGATTTGCTCAACCCGAATGTCATGCGCGACGGCATGCACGACTGGGTCGAAGCCAACAACCGCATGGCGGCCGTGCTGAAGGCGAAAGGCTATCACTACCAATATCTCTTCTGCCTCAATGCCGGCCACGGCGTGAGCAACGCCCGCGCACAGATCCTGCCGGAGGCGCTGGAATGGCTGTGGAAGGATTATCCGGTCCAGAAGGCGCCGTGAGGACGGATGGGGTAGGGCGGATCTTTGACCCGCCCTGCTTTTGCCTCGTTCCGGCTTACGCCACCGGCGGTTCCGGCGGCGGGAAAGACAAGGACGGCGCGGCGCCGGGATCCTGATCGAAGGGTGCGGAGGCCGGAGTTTCCGTGGGCGCCACCGGCTCGGTCCACAGGGCCGCCTCGCGGGGCATCGACTCAAGTGTGGGCGTGACCGTGGCCTTTGAGGGACGAATCTTGCGCGGGGATTTTGCCTTTGGCTTCACCGCGGATTTCCGGGCGGCCGGCTTCCGGCTTCCGGACTTCCTGGCGGCACCGGCCGCCGGCTTGGGCGCCGGATAATGGGCCGGCATGAGCGCGCCTTTTAGCGCCTTGAGTTTCTTGCGCGCCACCTTGGCCAGCTTCCTCGCCTTTTTGAAAGCCTTGCGCGCGCGCTTCAAATTGGCCTTGGCCGTCTGGGCCCGGGACCGCGCGGCCTTGGCCTGGCGCTGCGCGCCAGCGACCTGACGACTCAGCTTCCCGTTTCCGACTTTCCGACGGGCAACACCTTTCGCACCTGATTTACGACGGCTTTTCATGATGGGGAATTCAGAGGTTGCTGCCGGCCTGCACCGGAAAACCCGGCGTACCGGGAGGAAATATTATTACAATGCCCGCCTCGACCTTCCATTGCGCGAGGCCCTCGTTCAGCAGGGTGAGGATCTGGCTGCCGGAGGCATGAAGGTGCTGTAAATCCTCGGCGAGCGTGGTCGAACTGCCCGCAGCCGCGGTCTCGATGAGCATCTCGGTGTAGCCGATGATCTGGTTGAGCGGAGTGCGCAGATCGTGGCGCAGGCGCTTGAGCGCCTCCTCATCGATGCCCGCTGGCAGCGGCCAGAGAGGTCGGGTATGCTCCGGGGCGCTGGCCTCGGGGGCGGCTGACTTGGACAATTCTCCACTCATGCGCCGGGTTTCTTGGGCAGCAGAAGCTCGATCTTGGCGAGCAGACTGGTCAATTCCACGGGCTTGGTCTCATATTCATTGCAGCCCGCGGCGAGGGCCTTCTCGCGGTCTTCCGCCATCGCATGCGCGGTCAGGGCGATGATGGGAATGGCGGCGGTCGCGGGATCGGCCTTCAACTGGCGGCTGGCTTCCCAGCCGTCGATGCCCGGCAGGCTCATGTCCATGAGGATCAGGTCGGGGCTCCCGCTGCGGGCCAGGGCGAGGCCGGTCGGGCCGTCCGCCGCGATGGCGACCTGGTAGCCGCGCTTTTCCAGGCGGCGGCCGAGCATGTCACGGTTCATTTCGTTATCTTCAACGAGCAATATTTTAGCCATGGGAGAGGGAATCAGGAGAGAATGGAGGCGGGAGCCGTGGGCCGGGAGTGGAACGGCGGGTTGCTGCGCCCCGTGCGACGCATGAATTCCTCGACGGAGTCCCGCACCTCCCGGAGCAGTTCGTCGCGCGAGTAACTGCCCTTTTGCAGCACGCGCTCGGCCTGCTGCTCGAGGAAGCCCCGCACTTCCGCCGTGAGATCCAGGGAGGTGAGGACGACCACGGGGATGTCCCGCCACACGGCGTGGGCGCGCATGGCGCGGAGCACGGCAAAGCCATCGAGCTCGGGCATGAGAAGATCGAGCAAAATGACGGAGGGCGTGTGCTGTTCGAGGAGGGCGAGGGCGACTTTGCCGTTGTCGGCCTGCAGGGCGGGCCAGCCCTCGCGTTCCAGGAGGCGCACGATCATGTTCCGGGTCGGGGCGTCATCCTCCACGACCATGATGGAATTTTCGCTGCGGGCCGCGCTGTATTTCGCGAGGATGGCGAGCAGCCGGGGGCCATCGATGGGCTTGGTCACGCAATCCGCGGCGCCGAAGGCCAGGCCGCCCTTGGCGTTGTCGCTCAGCGTCAGCATGACGAAGGGCACATTCGCGAGGAGGGGATGGGTCTTGAGCTGGGTGAGCAGGTTCCCGCCGTCGGCGCCGGGCAGCTGGATGTCGAGGATCACGACATGCGGGCTGATTTCGCGGGCGCGGGCGACGGCCTCCTCGCTGTTCCGGGCGACGGTGGCGAGGTAACCTTCGCGCCCGAGCAGATCCTGCAGCATGGTGGTGACCACTTCATCCTGCTCCACAATCAACACGCGGCCGCGGCGCGGCGGGGACGCCGGGGTGGGGACCGGTGCGGCCGCGACGGCCGCAGGCGTGGAGGTCTCCTTGGCGGGAGCAGCTGTCTCCCCATCGGGAGTGGCCTTGACCGGGGCGACTTCCGAGGGGATGCGGATGGTGAAGGCGGAACCTTCCCCCATCTTGCTCGTCACGGTGATGTCACCGCCCATCAGGCGGGCAAACTGGCGGGAGATGGCGAGACCGAGGCCGGTGCCGCCGAACTTGGCCGAGGTGGACTTGTCGGCCTGGCTGAAGACTTGGAACAGCCGGCCCATTTGCTCCGGGGTCATGCCGATGCCGCTGTCGCTCACCCGCATGACGATCATCTCGCGCGGGCCGGTTTGGTCGCGCGTGACCTCGAGGGAAACCACGCCCTCCTCGGTGAACTTGGACGCATTGCTCAGCAAGTTGAGGAGGATCTGGCGCAGCTTGGTGGCATCGGCCCGCATGGTGCCGAAGTTCTCGGGGCAATCCACCTTCAGCTGGTTCTTGTTGCGGTCGATGAGCGGCTGCGCCGTCGGGATGACATCGTGTACGAGCGTGCAGACGTCGAACGACTCGATGTAGAGGTCCATCTTGCCCGCCTCGATCTTGGACAAGTCGAGAACGTCGTTGATGAGGCCGAGCAGGTGGCGGGCGGCGCTGAGGATCTTGCGCAGGTCGGCGATGGCGCCGGCGTCCGCGCGGTCGGTGGCATCCTCGATGAGCATCTCGGCGTAGCCGATGATGGCGTTCATCGGCGTGCGGAGCTCGTGGCTCATCTTGGCGAGGAAGGAGCTCTTGGCCTGATTGGCGTCGCGGGCGGCGGTCATCGCCTTGTGCAGCTCGACGGTGCGCTCGGCGACCTTGGCCTCAAGGGTGCGGTTGGCCTCCTCGAGCATGGCGTTGATTTCCGCCAGCCGCTCGCGGGCCTTTTCCGCGTTGTTCTTGGCCACCACCAGCTCGGCATCGCGCTGCTGGATCGTCGTGAGCATCGAGTTGAACGCCTCGACCAAGTGTCGAGCTTTCGCCTGTAACAGCTCTGTCAGATCTGCCCCGGTTGATGCCGCCGTTCATTTTTTGAACGCCGAGCGGTGATCTGAGTAGGTCACGGTCATGTCCTGATCGAGCGATTTGAACCAGAAAGCCCGGCCGCGCACCTCCAGCGACACATGGAGCAGCAGGCTGGGGTGATCGGTGGTGGGCAGGCTGTATTCCATCCGGGTTTTGGTTCCGGCGATCTTCACGCCGAGGACCGGGGAGAACGAGCCGGTGCTGGCGATTTCCACCAGTTCAATGGTGCGCGAGGGCTGGTGGAAGGTCACGGTCACCGTCATGAAGCGAGCCGTCCGGTCATCAAAGCCGCCGGGGGCCATCTGAAACCGCCAGACCGATCGTTCCTGCTCCGTGCGGACAAGCGTGGCGGAAGCGAGGTCAAGTTGATCCTGCAGTCGCGGGGCCGTGGTGCCGGAGGAGCGCCGGGTTTTGCCCTCATGGTAAGTCTGAAGTTCGCCGGCGGTCGGCGCCCGCCCGTCCTTGCGCAGGAGAGTCCAGCGGTCGAAATCGGGCTCGGTGGGATCGAAATGCTCAACGAGGCTCTCGGTGCCGGCCTCGGTGGTCTGGGTAAAGCTCCAGCCCTTGGGGCCGTCGGCGCGAAAATCCTGCAGCACCGTCGCGAGTTCGGGCGGCAGGGCCGCAGCGTGCAGTCCGGCGGCAAGGAGCAGGGACAAAATGAGAAATCGCGCCCATCCCTTCTTCATGCGGGGCGCTGGGTTTATGACGGTCATCGCCTGAATCTAGGTGGGTGACGATAGCGGACAACCCCCAAACAAGGGCGGAATCCACCAGCATCATCGCCGCCGAACTGTAGCAGCTGAGGTAACGAGGCTGCGCTTGCGGTAGCGGCGCTCCATGAGCGCCGACATTCAAGCCCGGCGGTCATCCGCCGTCGCTGGAGCCAGGGCGGACAAGTAGACCGCCGCTACAGCGATCACTGCACGAGGGTGATGCGTAGCTTGGCGGGTGCGCCGCGGCCGGGCACGCTGACCGAGTCCCCCTCGCGCCGGCCGAGGAGTTCGCGGCCCAGCGGGGATTGCGGTGTGAGCACAAGCACGGCGTGGCCATCCACGGAAATTTCCAGTCCACCGGCACGTGGCCCGAGGAAATACCAGGTGCTGTGTCCATTGGCCTGCACCTCGACCAGGGCGCCAATGGCGATCGGATCCCCCGGTTGAAACGCGGCCGGCACCAGCGTGTGGTAAAATTCTATACTGCCCTGGATTTCCGCCGCGAGGCGGGCCTGGCCTTCGGCGAGATAGCCGGCCTCCAGGCTGTGTGTGTCGTATTGGTTCTCGGGCTTGCTTTCCTCGCTGATGGCCTCGTCCCGCGCGAGATGGGCGGCCGCGGTCTGCGTGGCGAGTTCCGCGCGGAGCCGGAGAAGGATTTGGTCGCGAAGGGCGAGTTTGTTCACCCGCCAATGGTAGGGGCCAGCGGCCGCAGGTCGAGCAGGCGCCGCACCCGGGACACGAGTTCCCTTGGACTGAAGGGTTTGGTCAGGTAGTCGAGCGCGCCGAGTTCGAGGCCCAGGCTCTGGGCGTCCGTGGTGGCCCAAGCCGTCAGGATGACGATGGGAATCGTGGCCGTCGCGGCCTGGCGCCGCAGGATTTCGCAAACCGCAAAACCGTCGACATCGGGCAGCATCAGGTCGAGCAGGATGAGGTCGGGGGGTACCAGCCGGATGGTTTCGAGCGCCTCGCGGCCGCAGGAAGCGGTCATCACGCGATAGCCGGCCTTGGTGAGGTGAAAGTGCACCAAGTCGGTGACATCGCGTTCGTCATCCACGCTGAGAATGGTTGGAGGCATTGGCTCCACAGGTTCAGCCCGCCGGATGACAGGCTGATGACAGAACGGTTACATCCCGGTGAACTCTGTCCTTGGGTCACGGTAGGCGCTCGCCCGGTGGATTTTGCGCGGGAATGAAAAAAATCATGAAAGCCCCGGCCGCTTTTTTTTGGCTCGCGCGTCGGGGCCGGGGTGCCATCTTCAAACAGCTCAGGCAACGCTTCTTAACGTTTTTCACTGGATGGCACGCAAGATCGCTTTCATCAACTATAAGGGTGGCGTCGGCAAGACCTCGCTCATCGTCAACACGGCCGCTTGTCTCGCCAAGCAGGGCAAGCGTGTCCTGCTCTGCGATTTTGACACGCAGTCCAACGCCAGCATCTGGCTGCTCCGGCTCGACCGCTGGAACAAGATCAATGCGACCGGCGACGGCGCGATCTACTCGATCTTCGATCCCGGCAAGGTGCAGCTGAAGGACATTATCATCAAGGACGTCGTCGAGGGCAAAGCCGGCGAGAAGCTCCTGCCCGGCCTCGATCTCGCGCCGACGACGTTCAACCTTGTCGACCTGGAAAACGAATACACCGGCGACCCAAGCGGCCGGCCTATGTCATCTTTGCCGAGCAGCTCGCCGCGGTCGACGCGAGCTACGACTTCATCCTCTTTGACTGCCCGCCGAATATTTTGCGCGCCTCGCAGTGCGGCGTCTTTTCGGCCAACGAAATCTATGTGCCGTCGAACCCCGACGCGCTGAGCCTGATCGGCTTCACCCTGCTGGTGGAGAAGCTCGGCAACTTCCACCAGCTGTCCGCCAGTTTCCGCAAGTCGTCGATGGGCGTGCCCGCGCAGGTGCAGGGCTTGATCTTCAACTCGATCAAGACCGGCGTCGACATCGAGGTGCCCAAGATGCGCATGCAGCTCCGCCTGAATCAATTTCGCTCGGCCAAGCGCGTCGGCCAGAACGCCAAGATCTTCGACACGCAGATCCGCGACGCCATGGTCGTGCGCCGCGCGGTCACGCTCGGCCTGCCCGTCATCCTCGTGGGTGACGCCACCGAGGAGTCGGCGCAGGACAGCGTGGTCAGCGACTATCGCAAGCTCGCCACCGAGATCATCCGTCAGGGCGCCCAGCTTTGATCGGCATCGGGGCGCCGTTTTTTCCGCCGTTTCCCTTCACCGCCAAACCAACGTCCTCACCACCGCCGCCATGCCCGTCAAATACACTGCCAAGGAATGGGACGAAGTGCGCACCGCCTTCGCCTCCTCCATCATGGTCAACACCGCGCTCAGCAGCCTGGCGCAAAATCTCGACGGCCCCGACTGGCCGGTGAAAGGGAAGGAGGAGACGCCGGCGAAGTACATCGACCTGCCGTATGATGAAATGCTGGCGCTGCTCATCCTCAAGGGCCAGCCGGCGGCGAAAGCCGACCAGCTGATCGGCATGCTCAAGGACACGCTGGCGTTCGACAATCCGTTCGGCGACATGGTCGCGCAGGCCGAGGCGGCGGAGAAGAAGGACAACCAGCTGCTCAAGAACATGGCGCGGCTGGAGATTTCCGAGGCGTTTCCCATCGCGCTCACGGCGCTCGGGCCGGACACGCGCGAATTCTGCAAGCTGGAAAAGCTCACCACGCTGGGCGAATTCGCGGTCTTCGCGCAGGACATGTCGCAGAACGTGATTGTCGGCGGCGATTTCCGCCGGCTGCTCAATTCCCTGTCGCACATCGACGAGCACACGCTGGCCGAATGCCTGCCGTTTCGTCCCGGGGCGAAGGGCCTGCATTTGTTCGAGGCGCTGGCGCAGGCCGCGTCCGCTCCCGTGCCGGCCGAGCGCGCGGCGGCCGCGGGGGAGTGGTTCAAGGCGGAGCTGGAGGCGCTGAAACTGGACCTGGCCACCGGCGGTTCGCTCACCCGGCATCTCGTCGTGCTCGGCAACCCTGCCCGCGAGGCCAAGGTCACGGAACTGCTGAAGCCCCTCCTCGGCACGGTACGCGGCGCGACGGGCGAGAAGAAATCCGGCTTCTTTTCCAAGCTCTTCAAGAAATAATCCGTCATGCCGGACGCGCCAGGTCCCCCGAGCCCGATCAAGTTTCCCGTCCGGCCCACTCACACCGGTCCCGCGCTGGCCTTGCCCCGCCGGCGTCCGACCTCCGCCCTGGAACTTTCGGCGGCCTCGGCCGAGGCGCGCAAGCAGATCGCCCAGATCGTCTCCGTCACGCGTACGCCCTGGGGCGGAGAAAGCAAACTGCTGAACGCGGAGCAGGTCGAGGGGCTCGAACGCTCCCTGCGCGCCCTCGAGATGCGGCTGGTGGAGCGGGAGCGGGCGGTTGAGGAAATGGAGATGAAGCAAATTGAGCGCGACCGCGACCTGGCGGAGATGGAGGCCCTGCTCATTGCCCGCGAGCAGCTGATGGCGGCCACGAAGAAGAAGGCCCCCGCGGCAAAGGCGGTCGTTTCCAAGGAGGAGCAGGCCGCCCTGGAACAGCTCAAGGCCGCGCTCGACCAGCAGGAGGCGTCGCTCAAGGAGCAGAAAGCGGCGATCACCGAGCGCGAGCGTTTCATGGAGGAGAACGAGTCCAAGCTTTTCGAGAAGATGATGCAGCAGCAGGAGAAGGAAACCGAGCTGGAGCAGCGCGCGGACGACATCGCCAAGCGCGACAAGAAGCTGCGCGAGCGCGAGGGCGCGCTCGACCCGCAAGTGGCGGCGGCGCAGAAGGCCCAGGACGAGGCCGCGAAGAAATTCGACGAGTTCAACGAATAAGTCGGCTGGATGGGCACCGGCGGCGGCCGGAGGGGTCTGCACTTGACCCGACGCGGGCGAATCAACTGCCTCGCGCGTTTCCCTTGATGACATCCCTTGCGCGCCGGCTGCTGCCCGGTCTCCTGCTGGTCTCCTTCCCGGTGATGCTTTCCGCCCAGGAGACGGCGCACATCAGCCTCGGAACGGGAATGCTCGGGGTCCTGGATAAAGACCGGACCCTCAATTTCTCCGCCGACTACCGCTTTGCCGCCAAGGGCCCGGTGCAGCCCCGGCTGTTGGCGAGCTGGGCGACCGACGGGTCGCGATTGCTGGGTGCCGGCCTGCTTCTCAACCTCGATCTGGCGGCCCGTTGCCGCCTGACCCTGGGCTTTGGCCCGGGGTATTATGAGCGCAACCGCGGCCGTGACCTCGGCTCCACGGTCGAGTTTGTCAGCACGGCGGAGTTTTCCATCGCGGCCGGCCGCCAGCGGCGGATCGGCCTGGCCGCGGGGCACATCTCCAATGGCGGCCTGAACGGCAAAAATCCCGGCACGGAGACCCTGACCGTGTTCTGGTCCTTGCCGGTGGGGCGCTGACTAGAGCTTGCCCCCGCCCCTGATTCCCAAGACTTTTCTTGAACCTTGCGGCTCTTCCCGCTGTCTTTGCCCGACCCTACATGATGAATAAACGTTTCCTTGTGCTGTGCCTGCTCACTGCCACCGCTGTCTATGCCGAGGAGGACTCAGCCCCGGAGCCGCCTTCGAACCTGTTCTTCGACACGGATGTATATATTTACGAGCCGAAGTTCACCCTTTCCTATGGCATGCGCTCGCTGAGCGGAGCGAAGTCTTCCTTCAGCGGCACCGCGATGATCACGGATCCATCCCAGCATCTCGCCGGGGTGACTGGGACGGGTGAGAACCGCATCTATCATGATGGCGCTGTCCGGGTCGATCCCCGCGGAGTCTCGGTGGATGACGGCAACGGTGGCAGCGTGAACGTGCCCATCACGCCCGACGGCAAGACGAACAGCTGGGGCTTTGGCGAGGCGAAGCAAATCCTGCCCGATGGCACCATTGCGATGCACAGCTACACCGCCAACGTCATCGATGCCGGACAGCGCGAGAAAAACCCGGCCTCCACCTATGGGGCCGAGGTCACCCTCACCCGGGACTTGGGCAGAATTGCCGCCCGCTTTGACTGGAGCCTGGCGACCGGACTCAGCCTGAACGACATTCACTCCTCGATGACGAACAAAGAGCGGGCCACCATCACCACGGTGACCGATGCCTATTCGCTCGGCGGCGCCCCGGCCCCTGTCCCGCCATATAACTCTCCCTCGACCGCCTCGGTGCCGCTGATCGATGCCTCTGGCAACCCGGTCCTCAACGCCGATGGCAGCGGACAAACCGTCAGTGTCGATAACTCCACGCTTCTGGGCAGCGAGCCGGATACCCGTACCACCACGACCACGGTCGATACGACCAGCGTGACGAACCGTTACCATCTCAAGGGAGCCTACTTTACCTTTCGCGCAGGCCCGTCGATTGTCATCCCGGTGACAGCCAGCCTGCGTGCCTCCTTCAGTGCCGGGGCGGCGCTGGTTTATGCGGGGACGACTTATTCGGTGGTGCAGGATTTCGTGCCGGACACGGGCTCGGAGATCGTCTCGACGGTCTCGGACACGGAAAACCGGCTGCTGCCGGGCTTCTACGCCAATGCCAGCATGGAATACTGGCTGTCGGCGCGGACGGGATTCTATCTGGGTGCGGTCTATCAAAGCAGCGGCAGTTTCACACAGACGATCGTCTCGAATGGTTCACCCGGCCTGCCCAACACCGCCAACTACGCGACGAAGGTCGACCTGAGCAGCCTGCAGGGCTTTCGCTTCGGGGTGAACTACCGGTTCTGAGCGAGGGCAGGGCGTGTCGCAGCCGAGGGAACGAGGCTGTTACCGCGGTTTCAATAATTCCATAGCCGCGGCCGATCGGGCGCGCACAAGGTGCGCCCCTACAAGGAACGGGGCAGGGGCGTGGCTCCTCCCACGCCCAATTGGCTTTAGCCGCTCTCCGCGGCCAAGCTTGGCGAGTGCATGGACCGGCCTGCGGACCAGCGGGCCATCAGGCCGCGGCCAGATCGCGCAATACGGCGTCGACGCTGCGCAACCGTCCGGCGGGGAAGAACCCGTTGATCCGCGTGATCACCTGCTGGATGATGCCATCGGGGCAGGACGCGCCGCCCGTGATGAGCACCCGTTTGGGCCCGGGTAGGCCCTCCGCCTTGCCCGCCACAGCTTGAGCGACGGCGGACGAATCGGCGCCGGCGGGCCAGAGCGGGCGTGACTCGGTGTAGCCCTGGCCGCCGCCGGAGTAAACATAGTGCTCCACGGTGTCGCAGGAGAGGATGCTGTGTTCGGACTGGATGAAGAACGCCTTGGGCCCGAGGCGCTGTTCGCACAGCCGGAAAAGCTGGTAGGTGTTCGAGGAGTTCCGGCCGCCGATCACAAACGCCGCGTCCAGCGGCTCGGCCAGCGCCCGGCTGAGCGCATCCTGGTTGACCTGGGTGGCGTAGCACAGGGTGTCGCGGCGGCTGCTGCCGCCCAGATGCGTGTCGTCGCTGAACTTGGCGCGATACACGGCGCGCAGGTGCTCGATGATGGCCAGAGTCTCATTCATCAGCAGCGTCGTCTGGTTGACGACGGCCACCCGCTCAAGATGCCGGTTTACGTCGAAACCCGGGGTGTGCCGCCCGGCAAAGAGTTCGTAAAAGCGCGCGCGGACCGCCGGGTCCGGGCTGGCGATGATGGCGCCGAGTTGATGCGTCTCCTCCAGGTTGCGGACGATGACGGCCTGCGCGTGGCGGCGGGTGTTGGAGAACGTCGCCTTCGTTTCCTCATGCTCATGCTTGCCGTGGATGATGACGGTGTAGCCTTCGCGGCCGTAGGTCCGCGCCGCCTTCCAGACTTTTTCCACGAGCATGCAGGTGGCGTCATACTGGCAGACGGGAATGCCCTTGCGCACCAGCCGGGCCTTGTCCTCGTCCGTGGCGCCGAAGGCCGGGGTGATGACAATGTCGTCGGGATTCAGAGTGTCCCAGAGAAGCGGGCTCTGGTTCGCCGGGGCCGCGGGAGCGGTTGAAGTCACCGTGGAGGCCGGGGCCCCGATGCGCCCGTCGGTGGCGTAAGGCGTGCCACGGTCGGTCTGGAGATAGCGCAGGCCGCGACGCAACAGATCCTCGTTCACAAACGGATTGTGGATGAGTTCCGAGAGCATGAACACGCGTCGGCCGGGATTCTCCGCGAGCGTCTCGTAGGCGCGCTCGATGGCGTTTTTGACGCCGAGGCAGAAGCCGAAGTGGCTCGGGATCACGTGGTGCACGGCACCGAAGTCGAGCGTGACGGGCGCCGCGGCCGAGCGCTCCTGCTGGCGGGCGAGCGCCTTGATCGCGGCGCAGAGCTGCGACTGGTAGAGCGCGCTGGCCGTGGGGTCCTGCGCGTAAATCGAGGTGTTGCGCTCCTTTTCCGGGCGGAACTTGTAGATGAAATCGTTTTCCCCAAGATGGAGATAGGGTATCTCAATGAGATAGGGTTCCAGCTCTCCCAGAATTCCGGCGAGGGCGGGAGCTGTCACGTCGGCCCGGGCCGCGAGGTCATCCAGGGCGTGAAAGGCAATCTCGGGCTCCACCGCCGGCCCGGCAACCTGGACGAAAAGCACGCGATAGGACCGACCATCGGCGGCGGCAGAGAAATATTCCACCGGCGTGGTATGCCGGGGAAACGCCGATTCCAGCCGGGCGGTCGCCATCGCCAGGTCGGCCCCGGTGAAGGCGAGCCCGGCCTGGCCACCGACGAGGCGCACGGCGAGCTGATTACCCGGATTGAACGCGAGAATGCAGCAGAGGGCGGGACTTTCGGCGGCGGCCGGAGACATGGGGCGAAAGGCAACATGGCCCCTGCACGGGGGTCAAGTTAGGCAGAGGTTGGAGCCGGCTGGACTGGGGTCGTCACGATGGCGCCGAACTTTGGGACTTATTGGGCCGATGGATACAATAGGTCCTCCATGACCTAGGCTTCGTCTTCGCCTTCGCTCTCATCGTCGAAGGCGCCGCTGGCAAACTGGACGCCAAAAAAATCCTCGTCTTCCAGGATCGCCATCACTCCCTCTGTCGCATTTTTCCGGCTGGCCGGGTCCAGGCCGGAATAGTCGGCCGCGAGCAGCTCGGCGATGCCCGCTCGGGCCTTAGCGCGGTCGCTGGTGCCGGCGAGGAACTCCTCAGCCTGGCTGGCGATCTCTTCGATGAGGAGACGAAGATCCATGACGGAAACCGGCAATCAGATGGCGCCCGGATTGGCCGGGCGGGGGCGGAGGGGAGAGGGACCGCGCGCGGGGCGGAGCTGATCGAGCCGGAATTTCGCCACCCAGAACTCCGCGACATTCGGTTGGTTGGTGGCGGCGCATTGCTCGAGGTATTTCCGCTCCTCGTCACCGTGGCCGGCGGCGCGGGCCACCTGGGAAATATAAAAGTTCGCCTCGCAGGTATGCCAGGCCACCTCGCCGGGTTCGCTCGCCCGGGCGATATCCAGCAGCTGTCCGGCGTCGATGTAACCGAGCATGAAGCCGACGATCTGTCTCGGCCAGTCGGCCAGGTCCGGCGAGGCGGTGAGATAGGCCTTGAGCTGGGATTGCTCGGGCCGGCCGCCCAACATCACCACCAGATGCTGGAAGAGGGCGGCATAGCCCTCCTTGGGATCGAGCACGCGGGCCGCGATGAGATCGGCCTCGGTGCTGCTCCGGAAATCATCCAGCCCGTAGTGCATGATGCCCCGCAGGAGAACCAGCTCAGCGTTCGGGGCCGCCTGCAGGCCGGCCTCGATCGTTTGCTCGGCCGGGCCGAATTCGCCGAGATACCACTGCACCCACGCGAGGCGGGTGCGCACGTCGGTGCCGTCGACGTAGGGGGATTTTTCCGCGTTCAGGTAATCGGCCTCGGCGGCGGCAAAATTGCCCAGGTTGGAATAGGCCTGCGCCCGGAGCGCATAAAGATGTCCCTGGGTCAGGCCGCTCACCTTGGGAAGGAGGGCCGAATACTCCTGCACCGCGAGGCGGGGATGCGACGCGGCGAGCAGGGGGTCGTAGTCGATTGCCAGCTCGTTGTCCCCGCCACCCTCGTCGGAGCGTTGCAGCGAGTAGCGCTGCGCGATTTTTTCCGCGCGCGTGGCGACGTCCTCCTGGAAATGGGCGCAGGCGGCGGCCAGCACATCGAGCGTGGTGCCGGAGCCCGGGCGCCATTCCAGTGCGGCAAGCGCCGCCAGGCCGAGCAGGCGCGAATGATATTTGAAGTGCGCGGGCTTCAGCGGGGCGGTGCCATCGCCCAGGGCGGTGGCGATCTCCAGCGCGGCCTGGTCCGGGCCAAACGGCTTGAGCCGGGTGAGCGCGGCGAGAATTTCGGCCGTGCCGCCATCGGCGCGCTTGGCCAGCAGCAGGGCCGCGGCATAGCGGAGGCCCGGTTCCTCGGTGTCCATCGTCAGCTCATCGCAGGGCGGGGCATAGGCATAGGTTTTCTCGCCTCGGGCGATAGCGCGGAAAAAATTGGCCACGGGCTCGCCCGGGATCAGCGCGAGGCATTCCAGCATGGCATGCTTGTCGGAATCCCGGCCGGCGCGCAGCACCAGATCAGCCAGGGGGAGGGCCCGGGCGCTGCGCTCCTCCGCCGGCAGCTTGGCATAAAAACCGGTGCGGAAGAAAAAACGGGCGGCACCGAGCAGTGCCTTGTCCTGGCCCAGCAGGCGGTCCATCGCCGTGCGCACGATGGCGGGATCCAGTTCCATCAGGGCGGTTTGCACCACGCCCACCGCCCAGTCGTCCTCCAGCCAGCGTTGGGGAGTTTCGCCGAGGGCACGCAGGCCGGCCTCGGCCAGCGCCGCCGGGTCGGAGTAAAGCCCGGCGAGCGGGGTGGCGATCCGGCGCAGCTGGTGCCCGTTGTAGACGACGGCGTCGGCCGAGTTGAAAATCTCCCGCGCCTCCGGGATGAACCCGGCCAGGAAACGCCGCTTCGCCTCGGTGATCTGCTGGGCTTCGCGCGCGGCCAAGGCCTGCAGCGGGACGGTCACATCGCAACCCGCTTCCTTGGCCCAATCCTGCAGCCACTGGGCGGAGTCGGGAGAGATGACGGCATCGCTGCCGCCCCACGGCCCGTCACTCCAGCGCAGGTAGCCCAGACGGTGGAGGCTGAGCGTGGCCAGCAGTTTCTCGCCGGCATAAAAGGTGAAGACGCCATCGCTGGGACAGTCGCAACGCACCGGCCCGTAAGCCTCGTCGAACTCCATGTTGTCGAGGAAATCGATGATGTTGGAGGCGTTGACCAGCTCCCGCACCACGGGGGCGGCGCCCTGCGCGGCCGAGGTCTGGATGGTGAGGCGGTCGGCGTGCGCCAGGGCCTGGCGGAGTTGGGACCGCTTGGTCGGCGTGGCCGTGGCGACCGGGGTCTGACGGGCCGTCGTCGCGCCCGTGCTGCACCCGGCGAGGGCGGCGGCCAGGATCAAACCGAGGCCGATCAGGCGGCGGGGCGTCAGCGCAAACATGGCGGGGATTCGGCCACAAGGGCGGAGCACAGGCAAAGTGAAATAGTGCGCGGCAACATGGGAACATTCCGACCATGCGCCGTGGGGTTTGTGCCGGTCACGATGGGGAAGACGCTGAATTTCACGGAGGGTTGCCGTAAAAGCACAGAATGGCGCTGAGGGATTCAATTCCTCGATCTTCGGAGGGTTTCACGCGAAAGTCGCGAAGGTATTTAGGGATCGATCCCCAATCCTCCGCCTTCGCGTCCTTCGCGGCTTCGCGTGAGCTATTCCGTGGATCGACTCTCAGGCCTTCAGCACTTCGGCGAGCTTGGCCACGTCCTTGCCGCCGCCCATGGCGAAGTCGGGCTTGCCGCCGCCCTTGCCGCCGAGTTTCAGCGAAAGTTCGTTGACGAGCTTGCCGGCCTGGTGGCCGGCCTTGACCGCGGCCGGTGAGCAGAACGCGACCAAGCCGACCCGGTCACCCAGCACGGCGCCGAGCGTGACGACGCCCTCGCCAAGCTTGGCGAGCACCTGCGAGCCGAGTGAGCGGAGGGAATCCTGGCCGTCCGTTACAACCACGGCGGAAACGAACTTCAGGCCGTCGCGCACCGCGGCCTTCGTGGCCAAATCATCGGCGAGGCCGGCGGCGGCTTTTTGCTGGAAGGACTTCAACTGCTTTTCCGTCTCCTTCTGGTGGGCGAGCAGCTGCTCGAGCTTCTTGACGACATCGAGCGGTCCGGCGGAGAGGTGCGCGCCGACGGCGGCGAGCGCGGCCTCGCGCTGGGCGATGAAGTCATACGCGGCCTGGCCGGCGACGGCCTCGATGCGGCGCGTGCCGGCGGCGATGGCCATCTCGGCGGCGATCTTGATGAAGCCGATCTCACCGGTGGTGGCGACATGCGTGCCGCCGCAGAGCTCGCGGCTGAAGCCGCCGATGTCGACGACGCGGACGATCTTGCCGTATTTGTCACCGAAGAAGGCGAGGGTGCCCTCGGGCTTTTTATCAAACTCCGTCTCGTAGGATTCGACCTCGGCATTGTCGATGACCCGTTCGTTCACGAGCCGTTCTATCTCGAGAAGCTGCGCGTGGGTGACCGCTTCAAAGTGCGAGAAGTCGAAACGCAGACGGTCAGGAGTCTTATGCGTGCCCGCTTGACGCACATGCGTTCCGAGTACTTTGCGCAGCGCCCAGTGGAGCAAGTGCGTCGCGGAGTGATGCCGCGAGATAGCCCGGCGGCGGACGAGATCGACGGAAAGTTCCGCCTTCGCTCCCACACTTGGTACTTGTGCCTTGTCACTTGATACTTCCGCCGCGAGGCGGTGCAGATGACGACCGGCCTTGTCCTTCACCGTGTCCGTGATGTGGAAGAGCTGGCCGCTGATCAGCGTGGTGCCGGCGTCGCCGGCCTGGCCGCCCATCTCCGCATAGAAGGGAGTCTGGTCGAAGACGAGGAAGGCGGCCTTGTCGGTCTTGATGACTTCAAGAAGTTGCGCATGAGCATTGGTCTGCGTGTAGCCGAGGAAGTTTGTTGGCTTGGAGACTTCAAGCACGGCTGAAGGATCTGATTTTCCATCAGCAGTAGCAGCGATAAGAATCTCCTTCTTGGTTGATGCACGACCGCGCTCGCGTTGCTTTTCCATCTCGGATTCGAAGCCGGCAACATCAACAACCATTCCTCGTTCGGCTGCGAGGAGTTGAGTCATATCAAGCGGGAAACCATAACTATCATAGAGTTCAAAAGCTAGGCGGCCCGGCACATAACCAGGGAAATCTTCGAGGTGAATGGCGATGTGCCGAGTCAGGTCACTGAGTAGCTCCTGATTCTCCTCATATGTAAGTTTTCCGTTTCGCCCAATAATCTGAAATACGGCGTCTTTGGTCGTTGGCTTATGTGCAACAAGTGATTCGAGCTTCTCTTCGCTCAACTTATCCATGTTGCGAAGGTTTTTGGTAGTTTGCGGCGTGAACAGTGTACGTCGGGTAAGAAGTCTATCCTTTAGCAGCGCATTAGACCGTTCTGGTATTGCAACCCGACTTTCAAAGATTTGCAGGCCCTTATCCAGCGTCCGACCAAATGACTGTTCTTCACTACGAATCACTCGCTGAATCATGCTCTGCTGCTGTTTTAATTCGGGAAAGACCTGGCCGAGCGATTCCACTACAGGCTCAACGAGCTGCTCGAAGAAGCCAGCCAGCAGGCCGAGCTTTTTGCCGTAGAGAATCCCGCGGCGGAGGATGCGGCGGATGACGTAGTTGCGGCCTTCGTTGCCGGGGAGGATGCCGTCGGCGATGGCGCAGCTTACGCAACGGGCGTGGTCGGCGAGGACGCGGAACGCGATGTCGGTGTTCTCCTGCTCGGTCAGTCCTTCGCGCTTGGTCGGGACGGTGCGCGTGTAGGTCTTGCCGGAGAGGGCGGTGATCCTGGCGAAGAGCGGGGCGAAGACGTCGGCCTCGTAGTTCGAGGGCTCGGCGGTGAAATCCGTGAAGCCCTTGGTCGTGGCGTAAATGCCGGCGACGCGCTCGAAGCCCATGCCGGTGTCGACGTGCTTGGCCGCGAGGGGAGAGAAGGTGCCGTCGGCGTTCGCGTTGAACTGGATGAAGACGTGGTTCCAGATCTCGATGCAGCGCGGCGAGCTGGAGTTCACGAGCTTCCGGCCGGCGGCCTCGTCGTTGTCCGGGAGCAGGTTGATGTGGATCTCGGAGCACGGGCCGCAGGGGCCGGTGTCGCCCATCATCCAGAAATTGTCCTTCTTGTTGCCGTAAACGATGTGAACCTTGGGATCAAGGCCGGCCTGCTGGAAGATGCCGGCCCAGATGTCGTAGGCCTCCTGGTCGAAGTCCGCCGGGTCGCCCTTGGACTTGTCCGGCGAGTAGACCGTGGCGAAGAGTCGCTTGGGCGGGATGCCCCAAACCTTGGTGATCAATTCCCAACCCCACTCGAGTGAGTCCTTCTTGAAATAATCTCCGAAGGACCAGTTGCCCAGCATCTCGAACATCGTGTGGTGGTAGGTGTCGAAGCCGACGTCCTCGAGGTCGTTGTGCTTGCCGCCGGCGCGGATGCATTTCTGCGTGTCCGCCGCGCGGGTGTCCTTGCCGGGCTTGGCTCCGGCCCATTTGGAGACGTCAGCCTGCCGGTCGCCGAGGAAGATCGGCACGAACGGGTTCATCCCGGCGTTGGTGAAGAGCAGTCCGGGCGAATCCGGCAGGAGCGACGCCGACGGCACGACCGTGTGGCCGCGGGCGGCGAAGAAATCGAGGAAGGACTGGCGGATCTCGGCTGAGGTCATGCGGGCGTGGGCGGTAGTCAGGAGGCAGGGGACAGGAGACAGGAGAGGGGAGGCGGAATCAAGGCGGGCGATGGAAGACGGGAAGGGGTCAGCAAAAGGGGAGGGCCGGGAGGCGGAAAGGATTTATTTCGGGCGCCTGGCAGTCCGGCGGGTGCGACGCCCGGGGTCAAAACCTGCAGTGATGACCCGCATGACGCTGGAATCTGAATCCTTGCCATGAAAGTTCCCGCTGCGCATATTTTGTCATCCAACGATACCAGCATAAGTAAAACAAATAGCCGGTGCGCCCCCGTCGCCTCCCTGAGCCGGTGAATTTTTAATAATGCTGTTGCCGTTTGCAGGTCAGTAGCCCTTTCGATTGCAGATCCTGGAGAGACCTTGCGGTTGATCTGGCGCCAGCTCCCCCAGCGGGAGACTTCATGAGCGCGGATTTCAAGAGTCAGAAACAGGTAGTGGGTAGCACTTCCGATGCGATTATCGTTAACGCATCGGAAGTCGGAGAATTGCCCATAAACAGTGCAGGGGAGCCAGCTGGCGCCTGCCCATCACGGCTGCCCGCGGGAAGCTCAATGGATAATCGGGCCCGCGGGCCGGATTCCTTGACGCGGTCTGCGGCGGAGACGGATGCGAGCAAGCGGCGACCGGGCGGACAAGACCCATGGTGGAAGGCGTATGTACTGGCCGTGGTCGCGACGGGAGCAACGCTGCTGCTAAGACGGGGATTCGCCTTTTGGATTGGTGACCGGCCGGTGCTGGTGCTGTTTCTGATTCCCATCATTCTCAGCGCCTATGTCGGCGGCCTTGGGCCCGGGTTGGTCGCCACGGCCATGGCGGCGATGGGGACCAGTTATTTTTTGCTGTCGCCGGCACATTTTTTTTCCATCTCCCAGCCGCTCGACCTCGCGCAGTGGATGATCCTGATCATGGCGGGTGCGCGAGCGTTTATGCCGAGCCGCTGGGCTGGATCGAGAGCGTTCATCCGGAAGACCGGGACCGCGTGCGATTGGCGGCCGTCACCAAGCAGACGCGCGGCGATTACGACGAAACGTACCGCATTTCCCGGCCCGACGGCATCGTGCGCTGGATTCGCGACCGGGCCTTTCCCATCCGGGACCGGACGGGCGCGATCGGACGCGTGGTCGGCACGGCCCAGGACATCACGGAATATCGGACCCTCGAGGAGCAATTTCACCAGGCGCAGAAGATGGAGGCCATCGGCACGCTGGCAGGCGGAATCGCCCACGACTTCAACAACATTCTCACCGCGATCGTCGGCTATACCGAGCTCAGCCGGCTGTTGCTGGAGGGAAATCCAACCGTGCAGGAGCACCTTGGGGCAGTGCTGCAGGCGGCGAACCGCGCGACGGAACTGGTGGGGCAGATCCTCACCTTCAGCCGTCAGCAGATGCACGAACGCCGGCCTATCCAGCTGCGGCCGGTCGTGGCCGAAACGCTCAAGCTGCTGCGCGCCACCATCCCCTCGACGATCGAGTTCGACCTGTGGCTCGCGGCGGATGTGCCCGTGGTGCTCGCGGACGCGATCCAAGTCCACCAGATCGTGATGAATCTGGGAACCAATGCCTGGCACGCGATGAAGGACCGCACCGGCCGGCTGCAGGTGAAGCTGGAGAAGTGCTTGGTCGATCCGGCGCTGGCGGCCACGCAGCCCCGGCTCCGGCCGGGCGCCTATGCGTGCCTTTCGGTCAACGATACCGGCTGCGGCATGGACCAGGCGACATTGCAGCGGATCTTCGAGCCGTTTTTCACGACCAAGGCGCCCGGCGAAGGCACCGGCCTGGGGCTGGCGGTGGTGCATGGCATTATGACTTCCCACGACGGCGCCGTCACCGTCGACAGCCGGCCCGGCGAAGGCACGACGTTCCGGCTTTATTTTCCCGCGCACGAAGGTGAGGCGGAGGCGGCCGCCCTGACGGATGGACTGGTGCCCCGCGGCCGGGGCGAACGGCTGCTGTTTGTGGATGACGAGGAATTGCTCTGCCGGCTGGGACGTGAGGCGCTGGCCGCGCTCGGCTACGAGGTCGAGTTCACGACGCAGCCCGCGACGGCGCTGGCCTTGATCCAGGCCGACCCGGGGCGCTTTGCGCTCGTGCTTACCGACCAGACCATGCCGGGCATGACCGGCCTCTTGCTGGCCAGCCGGCTCCTGCAAATCCGGCCCGGTCTGCCGATCATCCTGATGACCGGCTACAGCGCAATGCTCACGTCCGAGCAGGCCGAGGCGGTCGGCATCCGTCAGCTCCTGCTCAAAACTGATTATCACGCCCGCTGTGATCAGGGCCATCCACTGGGCGAGATCGATCGGCCGGGTGATGGAAAAGTAATCCGTTGGCGTCAGCGTCATGTAACTCGTGCCCACCGCCGCCACGGTCGTGGCAACTAAGCCCGGGCCGCATCCACCAACGTAGGCGGTCACGATGACCGGAATGAGAAACAACACCAGCATGGACCGATGTCCAATCCAAGGCGTCAGGTCTCGCCTCAACAGCAGCATTGCCCCCGTCACGAATGCGGCCAGGGCATATCCTTGCCACCTGGGACGCAGTTCGCGCAGTCCGAACTTAGCCAAGTCCAAGTTCGCCTGGGATCGCGCCATCGGAGGCCGCACTTTGACCGGCTCACTCACGGAGCCTCCCGTGACCGGCCGCCTGCGCACCCGGCTTGAAACCGACGGCCCGATTGCTTTGAAACAAGACTCCGCCCTCCGGTGTGCTAATTACAATCGCATCGGACAAACAATCCGGCACCTGCTTTTGACTTTTATAATCCGCGCTCATTAAACCTCCCGCTGGGGGAGCTGGCGCCAGATCAACCGCAAGGTCTCTCCAGTATCTGCAATCGAAGGGGCTACTGGCCTGAAAACGACACCTGCATCAATAAAACATCACCGGCTCAGGGAGGCGACGGGGGCGCGCCGGCTGTCTGTTTTACATCTGCGGGAATCGCTTGATGACAAGATAAGCACAACGGGAACATTCGTGGCAAGGATTCAGATTCCAACGCCCGGTGGGTTCCCGCTGCAGGGTTCATCCCCCGGCCCCGCACCCGTTGACTGCCCGGCGCCCGAAATTAATCCTTTCCGCGGCCGGTCTTCGCGCAGCTCTGAGTCGGCCATGAAACCGGTATAACTGCCGAGGGAGCGAGGCTGTTGTCGCGCCGCCCTATGCGGGCCGATTTTCAGGACGGCGGTTCGTCGACCGCCGCTACCATGTCAGCCTTTTCCCTCCGGTTGCGACACTCAGGAATTGCTGGAGTCCGGCTGAGTTGAGCCCGCCTTTGCTCCGGTGTCCGGCAGCAGTGCGTTGACCGCGGCCATCAACGTTTCGCTGGAAAACGGCTTCGTGAGCACCTTCGTCACACCCATGAGTTTGGCTGTCTGGAGATAATCCGCCGCCGCGCTGACCCGCCCGCCACCCGACATCGCAATGATATTCACGCGGGAATGCCTTCTCCTGACCTCCATCAGCACCTCAAGCCCATCCTTCTCGGGCATCACGATGTCCGTGATCAGCAGGTCAGCTTGCACATGGTCGAACAATTCCAGCCCTTCCTTGCCGTTGCGGGCCTCAATCACGGTGTGCCCGAAATGGGCCAGCGTGTCGCGCAGCATGGCACGGACGGATTCGTCGTCGTCGATTAGAAGAATGCTGGCCATGATTAATGCGGGGGTTGCGGCGAAAGGGCCGCGTGCACCGCCGTTCCCAGCGAATGGAGCATGGTGGGTTGCTGAATGGGGCGCTGCACCAGAGCCGGGAGAGGTTCAAGGACCTGTTCGACAACGCCCCGATGGGATATCACGAGGTGGATGCCACGGGCCGTCTGGTCCACATCAATCAGACCGAATTGAAGATGCTGGGCTACACCGCGGATGAACTGTTGGGACAGTTTGTCTGGAAAATTTCCGCGCAGGAGGAAGTATCGCGCGAGGCAGTCCATGCCAAATTGAGTGGCGAACCGCCGCCACCCTCCTTTGAGTTCATGCTCCGGCGCAAAGATGGAACCACGTTCCTCGCCCTCATTGAGGACCGCATGATCAAATCGGCGGGTGGTGGCATCATTGGGATCCGGTCGGTGGTCCAGAACATCGCTGAACGCAAGTGGACGATGGATCTGTTGAATACCTCACGCATGGAGATCAACAATCTCAAGGCGGCAATGGACCAGCACTCGATCGTGGCCACCACCGATCCGCAGGGGAGAATAACCTATGTGAATGATAAATTCTGCACGGTCTCCAAGTATCGGCGCGACGAGCTGTTGGGCCAGGACCACCGCATCGTCAATTCCGGCCACCACCCCAAGGAATTCATGCGGGGCCTGTGGGCGACGATCGGCCGGGGCGAGATTTGGAAGGGCGAGATCAAGAACCGGGCCAAGGACGGCAGCTTCTACTGGGTGGATGCCACCATCATGCCTTTCCTCAACGCCGAGGGCAAACCCTACCAGTATGTTGCCATCCGGACGGACATCACCGCGCGCAAGCGCGCCGAGGAGGCCCTTACACTCTTTCGCAGACTCATGGACCAGTCGGGGGAGATCGTCGAAGTCATCGACCCCGAGACCGGCCGGATCCTGGACATGAACGAGGAGGCCTGCCAGGCGACCGGCTACACCCGCACGGAATACCTGCAGCTGACCGTGTTCGACTTCAATCCTTTGCTGCAGCGCGATCTATTCAAGGCCAACCAGGAAAGAATGCGGCGCAGCGGCCCCATCACCCTCATCGCCAGCCACCGCCGCAAAGACGGCGAACCTATCCCGACGGAGGTCAAGCTGAGCCTGGTTCGGCTGGATCGCGATTACCTCGTGGCCATCATCCGTGACATCACCGATCGGAAGCAGGCGGAGGTGGCGCTGCAGGAGAGTGAAAAACGGTTCCGGTCGCTGTTTGAGAACATGCTGAACGGCTTCGCCTATTGCCGGATGCTCTACGATGGGGAACGGCCGACGGATTTTGTCTACCTCGCTGTCAACCGGGCGTTTGAATCCCTGACCGGCCTGAAAAACGTCATGGGGCGAAAGGTCTCCGAGGTAATCCCCGGCATCAGGGATTCCGATCCAGAGCTGTGGGAAAAATATGCCCGGGTCGTCAGGACCGGTGAGCCGGAGAAATTCGAGATCTATGTCGAAGCGTTGAAGATTTGGTTCGCGATCTCGGTGTACCGGCCTGAACCCGATCATTTTGTGGCAGTCTTCGATGTCATTACTGAGCGCAAGCGGGCGGAGAACGCCCTGCGGGAAAGCGAGGAGCGGTTCCGGCAGGTGGTGGAAAACATCCGGGAGGTCTTCTGGATGACCGATCCGACCATGGAGAAAATGCTCTACGTCAGCCCCAGTTACGAGGAGGTGTGGGGCCGCACGCGCGAAAGCCTGTACCAGTCGCCGCGCACCTGGCTGGAGGCGATCCATCCCGAGGATCAGGGACGGATGCTGGTGGCCAGCAAAAAGCCCATGGCCGGCGTCACCTACGATGAAGTCCACCGCATTTTGCGACCGGACGGTTCAACGCGGTGGGTGCGCGACCGGGGTTATCCCATCCGCGATGCGGCGGGGCAGGTTTTTCGCATCGTGGGTACGGCCGAGGACATCACCAGCCAGAAGGAAATGGAGGTGCAGGTGATGCGGATGCAGCGGATGGAAAGCATCGGCCGGATGGCCGGCGGCATTGCGCATGACCTGAACAACATCCTCGCGCCGATTCTGATGGGCGCGCCCCTGTTGCGCATGAATCTTCCCCCCGAGCAGGCCGAGAAAATGCTCACGTCCATCGAAACCAGCGCCCAGCGGGGGGCCGATCTCGTCAAGCACCTCCTGATGTTTGGTCGCGGGGTGGAGGGTCGCCGGACGGTGATCCGCCTGAAGGATCTCATGCGCGAGATGGAGGACATCACGCGGCAAACCTTTCCCCGCAGCATCGCGATCGCGGCAAAGATCCCGGCCGATCTCTGGCCGGTCCTGGGGGACATCACGCAGCTGCACCAGGTGCTGCTCAATCTGTGTGTCAATGCCCGCGACGCCATGCCGGACGGCGGTACCCTGGATATGGCGGCGAAAAATGTCCGGATCGATGAGAGCTATGCGAGCATGAGCCCGGATTCCCGGCCCGGGGATTATGTCTGCCTGTCAGTCACGGACACGGGGACGGGAATCGCGCCGGAGATAATCGACAAGATTTTCGACCCCTTCTTCACCACGAAGGCGGTGGGCAAGGGCACGGGCCTTGGCCTGTCCACGCTGCTTGGAATCGTGAAAAGCCACGTTGGGTTTGTCACGGTGCAGAGCGAGGTGGGGCGGGGGAGCGGGTTTCATGTATATCTGCCGGCGGTGCCGGAGGCGACGGCCGCCACGTCCGCGGGGAATGCCGGCGAGCTGCCGCGGGGACATGGCGAAACCATCCTGGTGGTCGAGGATGAATCGAGCATCCGCGAAATCACCGGAAAGATACTCACCCAGTATGGTTACCGCGTCCTCTCCTCCGCTGATGGGGCCGACGGCTGCGCCCTATTCGCGCGGCACCTCTCGGAAATCGATGTGGTGCTGACCGACATTGACATGCCAATCATGGGCGGCGTCGAGATGATCAAGGTGCTGAAAAGAATGAAGCCGGGCATCAAGGTCATAGTTTCCAGCGGCAAGGGATCCGGAATCATTGACAAAAAGACGACCCCGGCCGAACGGGGCGCCCTGCAGGTGAACTCATACCTCGCCAAGCCGTACAGTGCCGAAAGGATCCTGGAGTTGCTCCACGGGCTGATCACCAACACGCCCGTGAAGAGTGACGGCGGCAACACCTCCAGCCCGTTCTCGGGCTGAAATCAGAGCTGGGCGATGATCGCGTCGGTCATGGCCTTTGTGCCGACGGAGGGTTTGCCGAAGGCGATGTCCCCCGTGCGGGTGCCGCCGGTCACGGCTTTCTTCACCGCGGCCTCGATGCGCCGGGCGATTTTTTCCAGGCCGAAGCTGAAGCGGAGCATGAGGGCGACGGAGAGGATCTGGGCGCAGGGGTTGGCGATGCCCTTGCCGGCGATGTCGGGCGCGGTGCCGCCGGCGGGCTCGAAGAGGCCGAAGGGGAGGCCGAGGGAATTCTTGCCGGCGCCGAGCGAGGCGGACGAAAGCATGCCGAGCGAGCCGCAGATCGCGGCCATCTCGTCGGACAGGATGTCGCCGAACATGTTTTCGGTCACGAAGACGTCGAACTGGTTCGGGTCGCGCGTCAGCTGCATCGCGGCGTTGTCGGCGTACATGTGGCTCAGGGTGATGTCAGGCGCGTGCTTCGCGACATAGGCGGTGACGGTCTTGCGCCACAGGACGGAGGTCTCGAGGACATTGGCCTTGTCGACGGAGCAAAGCTGCTTCTTGCGCGCCCGCGCGGCGTCGATCGCCGCGGCGGTGATGCGCTCAATCTCACTTTTGCGGTAAACCATCGTGTCCACGGCTTGGATGTCGCCATCGGGGAGCGTGGTGGTCTCCTTGGGCTTGCCGAAGTAGAGGCCGCCGGTGAGCTCGCGGATGCAGACGATGTCGATGCCGTTGGGGATGCGCTCGCTCTTGAGCGGGGAGGCGTCGGTGAGCTCGCGGTAGAGGAGCCCGGGGCGGATATTGGCGAAAAGGGTGAAGTGCTTGCGCAGGGGCAGCAGGGCGGCGCGTTCCGGCTGCTCCAGGGTGGGGAGCTTTTCCCACTTCGGACCGCCGACGGAGCCGAAGAGGATGGCATCGGACTCGGAGCAGATCTTGAGCGTGGAGTCGGGGAGCGCCTTGCCGTGGTTGTCGATGCCGGCACCGCCGACATCGGCCTTGGTATAGGCGAGGGTGAGCCCCTCCTGCTTGGCGACGTGCTCCAGCACGCGGAGGGCCTCGGTCATGACCTCGGGCCCAATGTAGTCTCCGGCAAGAACGGCGAACTTTAGCGTCGGCATAGGATGGAGGGCGAGAGTGGCAAGTGCGGAGGGCGAGTGGCAAGCCGGCAGTACACGGCGCGGAGCGCCGGGTAGTTGGTAATTAGGAATTGGTAATTGGGGGGATGAAGGGTGGAGCTGGCTCCCGCGCGGGAAGGATCCGCCAACTACCAACTACCAACTACCAACTACCAACTACCAACTACCCCCGCAGAAACCGACCCGGCTGGCCCGCTTTGGCGTTGCGGGGCGGGGCAAACCGCATGGATTGGCAGGCGTGAACCTGCACGTCCTGCCCGCCGGAATGATCCAGACCAACGCTTATTTGCTGACGGCGCCGGATCGGGGTGAGGCTGTCCTGATCGATGCCCCCGGGGAGGTTTGGGCCGACGTGGAGCCAATCCTCCAGGCGGAGAAATGCCGGTTGACCGAGCTGTGGCTGACGCACGGGCACTGGGACCACATGCAAGGCGGGGCGCAGGTGGTGCGCGCCTCATCCGCCAAGGTGCGGGCGCATGTCGCCGACCGCGCGATGATCGAGACGCCGGAAATCATGGAGCGCTTCATGGGCGAGCGGATGAACCTGCAGCCGGTCCACGTGGACCACTGGGTGACGCAAGGCGAACGGCTCGCGGCCCTCGGCACGGAGGCCGAGGTGCGGCATGTGCCGGGACATTGCCCGGGCAACGTGTTGTTTTATTTTCGCACCGCAGCCTTGGCCTTCGTGGGCGATGCGCTGTTTAACGGCAGCATTGGGCGCACTGATTTGCCGGGCGGGGACTTTGGGACGCTCGAAAAATCGATTCGCGAACAGATCTATTCGCTGCCAGACCAGACGGTAGTCCATCCCGGACACGGCTCCGCCACCACGGTGGCCTACGAGAAAGTGCACAACCCCTATGTCGTCCCCCTCTGACCACGAGCCCTTCATGCGCCGGGCGCTGGAGCTGGCGCGCAGTGTCTGGGGTGCGACGCATCCGAACCCCATGGTCGGGGCGCTCATCGTGGAGGAAGGGCGCATCGTGGCGGAGGGCGCCACGGCACCGGATGGCGGCCCGCATGCGGAGCGCCTGGCCCTGCTGGCCCGCGGGAAGGCACCCCGGCCGGATGCCACGATGTATCTGACCCTGGAGCCGTGCTCGACCGAGGGGCGCACCGGAGCCTGCACCGAGGCGATCATCGCGTCGGGCATCAAGCGGGTGGTGGTCGGGGCGACGGATCCCAACCCGGCCCATGCCGGGCGGGGTTTCGACGTGCTGCGCGCCGCCGGGATCGAGGTCGTGACGGGCGTGCTGGAAACCGAGTGCAACGATCTCAACCTGGTCTTCAACCACTGGATCACGGCGGAGCAGCCATTGCTCGCGGCCAAGGCGGCGGTGACCCTCGACGGCAAGATTGCCAGCCGCAGCGGTGACTCGCGCTGGATCACGAATGAGCGGTCGCGGGCCGACGTGCACCGCTGGCGCCGGCTGTTTCCCGGCATCGCGGTGGGGGCGATGACCGTGCTGCGGGACAACCCCCGGCTGACGGCGCGCGTGGACGGCACCGAGTGGTGTCCCTGGCGCTTTGTCTTCGACGGGCTGCTGCGCACCGTCGTCGACCAGAATCTGCCGCGGGTCTACACCGACGAATTCCACGAGCGCACGATCGTGGTGACGACCGCGCATGGCGGGCTCGGCTATGTGCGCAAGCTGCAGGATTTGGGCGTGAAAGTATGGGTGATGAATTCCGCTACCCAGCGTGTGGCCTTTGCGGATTTCCGCCAGAAATGCGCGACGGAAAGGATTTCTGGCGTCTACTTCGAAGGGGGCGCGCAGCTCATCAGCGAACTGGTCCGGGCGCGGCAGCTCGACTATCTCTTTGTTTATCGCGCACCGCTGCTGTTCGCCGACGACAAGGCCCGGAGCATTTTCAGCGGCCTGCGCCCGGAGCGGCTCGACCAGGCGGTGCGGCTGGCAGACATCCGGCACGAGGCCTTTGGCGACGACGAGCTCATGCGCGGCCGCGTGGTCTATCCGGAGAAGATGATGGTGGATGAAACCGTGTTCAATGTGCGGTGAGCGGAGGGCGGGGCGAAACCAGCGGACGGCATGAAAATTTACCTGGCTTCGGGCAACGCGCACAAAGCGGAGGAATTTCAGGCTCTCGCCACATCTTCAGGGATCGGAGTGACCATCGTTTCGGCCGCGGCGGCGGGCGGCATGCCCCCGGTGGTGGAGGACACTGGGACCTTCGTCGGCAATGCCCGCAAAAAGGCGCTGGCCTTGCGCGCGAAGCTGCCGGAGGACGCGTGGGTGCTGGCCGATGACAGTGGATTGTGTGTCGACACCCTCGAAGGCGCGCCCGGAGTCGAGTCGGCGTACTATGCCGGTCCGCAGGGCGACGCGGCGGCGAATCTCGCCAAGCTCGTTGCGGTGATGCGCCACGTGCCCGAGGCCAGTCGTGGCGCGCATTTTCTGTGCGTGCTGCTGGTCCGCGGGCCTGCCGGAGCGGAACAAGTCTTTGAGGGCCTGTGCCACGGCCGGTTGGAACGGGAGCCGAGGGGCGGCGCCGGTTTTGGCTACGATCCGCTGTTTGTGCCCGCCGGCCTGGCCCGGACCTTTTCCGAGCTGCCCGAGACGGAAAAGAACCGGCTCAGCCACCGTGGGCGCGCCTGGGCGCGGCTGGCCGAGTGGATCCGCCAGGGCTCAAAGTGAGCCCAGCTTGGCGGCATCGAAAATATAGACCGACTCGTGATCCTCCGGCCCGACCCCGACCTGGAAAATCACCCCGGTGCCACGGGCGATGAGTTCCGCCCACTTGGGGTTGAGCTGATACTTCAGCCGTTCATAGCCCGAGAGACAGACATATTGCACCTTGAGCCTGGCCAGGCTCGCGAAGCCGGCTTCCTCGTAGGTCCGCCGAATCTCCTCCCGCTGGTCATCCCGCCGGTAGGGATTTGAATCCCCGTAAATGCCGTTCAACGTCGGCAGACCGGCGAGTGCCGTCACGAAATGGATGTCGTTGTTGGCGGAGGTCAGGACGAGCGACGAGGGCGGCACGTTCACCTTGAGCCAGGCCGCCGCGCCGCGGGCGTTGTGATGAAACATCAGGATCTTGCCATGGGAAGGGCTGATGATCTCGCGATAAAACTCGAAGGCGGGTGGCGCCGCGCAGAGGAGGAAGAAAAACCACCAGAACGCTCCGGACAGGATCCGCCAGCGGCCGGTCCATTGGGCGGCGCCGAGGACGATAACCAGCGCGAGGCCCAGATTGGTGAACACCATGAACTTGTTGCTGTCGCCCCAGGCAGAACTGTAGCGATAGACATTGATCAGCGCGAAGCAGAAGCCTCCGGCCGCCAAAAACCATTTCCATTGGCGCAGAAAATCCCACAGGCGGAGGGAGGAATTTTCCCCGGGTCGGTGCACCAGGCGGCGCGCGAGGGCCAGCCCGGCGAAGAACAGCCCCCAGAAGAGGAAGTCCCCGTCGGCGAAAAACCAGAAGGCCAGCCGGCGGGCGAAGGCAGGCAACGCGGAAAAATCCCCCAGCGGCAGTGACTGGGCGACATCCCAGCCCGAATAGCCGGGATTGGCCGGCGGCCCATAGGCCAGGAGATAGACGAGCTGCAGGCAGCCGATGATGAAGACGGGCAACCATGAACGGTAGCAGGCGAGGAACCAGGCCCGATGCCGCCACAGCTTGGGGACGAGGCTGAGTGCAAGGACCGCGAAGGCCACGATGTGCGCCAGCGGCAGCAGGCAAACCAGCCAGAATGCCTGGATCATCCGCGTCTGCTCATGGGGCGACAACAGGCCGGGTCCGCTTTGCTCCTTCCCGCCGAAAGTGCCGTGGAGGACCAGCAGGGCAATCGGAAGACTCCCGCCCGGATCGCCTCGTCCACCAGGGTGTCGTCCGCGACCGAGGTCAGGATGAGGGCGCGCGTGTCGGGCAGCTGCTTCAAAATCCGCCGGCAGGCATCGAAGCCCGTGCCGTCCGGCAGGCGGATGTCGAGCAGCACGACATCGGGCCGCGTGCGGGTGCAGACTTCCACCGCCCCCGCCACATTGGCCGCCTCGCCGACGACTTCGAGCGAGGGGGCCGCACCCAGCAGTGAGCGCAGGCCCATGCGCACGACTTCGCTGTCGTCGACCATCACAATGCGGATGCGTTTTTTGTCGGAAGCACTCATGGGAATTATTGGACGGGCAGGGTAACGACGATCCGCGTGCCGGTGCCCGGCCGGCTGTCCACTCGCACGGTGGCGCCCAGACGTTCCGCACGCGCGCGCATGTTGCCCAGGCCGTGGCCGCTGGCGGGAAGACTCGAGTCAAAACCACAGCCGTTGTCCTGGATCAACAGTCCCACTTCGCGGTTGCTCTCCTGGAGCCGCACGGTGATGGCGGTGGCGTGGCCGTGGCGGAGGCTGTTGCTGATGGCCTCGCGGGCGATTTGAAGCGTGTCGATGCTCTGCTCGGGCGAGAGCCGGGCCGTGGCCTCGTCATCGATGCGCAGCTCGAAATTCACGGCGCGGTCCGCCTTCAGCTCGGCGACCAGCGCGTCCAGGGCCTGGGCAAAGCCGCTGCGGCGCAGGTTCTCGGGGCCGAGTCCTGTGATGTACGCCCGCACGTCGCGAATGGTGCCGTTGAGGCTTGCCAGGCATTTTTCCAGGCGCCGGTCGGCCTCGGCCGGATCGGTCGGGGCGAGGGTGCGGACCGATTCGAGGGTAAGGCCCACGGCGTAGAGTGACTGGATGATCCCGTCGTGCAGATCATGGCCGAGGCGGATTTTCCCCTCGAGGGACTGGGCGAGCAGGCGTTGCCGGAGCTGGGCATCCTCCTCGGCGCGCCGGCGCACATCCCGCTCGCGGCCCAGTTCCTCGCCTTGCGCGGCCGAGGTTCGCGCCAGCTGGGTCAGCCCACTCATCTCGGCCTGCGCGACGGCCCACGGCGAGTGGGAGGCCGCTTCGCGGACGGGGCGTTTCCAGGCCAGGGCGATGAGGATGAACCAGAGGACGAGCAAGGTCACCGCGAGCAAGGCGAGCCCCACGTCCACGCGTTGATGCAGGGCGATCAGGCGGGTGAGGGGAGGGGCCGCGAAGGTCACGCGCGCGGTTATCGATGGGAAGGGGAGACGACCCACGAGGATTTGGTCGAAATAAAGAATCGCAGGATCCTGTGGCGGCGGAGGCGTGGTATCACCTCGAATGGACACCGTGCCTCCAATCATCGCACCGAGCCGGGGATTATCGTTGATACTCCAATTTTCATTGGGCGGGACCATCGCCTTGGCGATGGCATCAAACTGCGCCCGCTTGGCGTCGATGGCCTCAGTCCGTAGTTGCTGGGTCTGCCGGTGCAGCCAGCCCTGCGCCACCAGCGCCGCCCCGAGGAAGACGATGAGCAGCAGCACGGAGTAGCCGATGAGGCGGGTGAGGGAGTTCATGTGCGTCCCTCTTGGGCGGGAGACGGGCGGACGCTGCGGCAGGGACAGGCGCGCGTCAAAACTTTGGTGGTAAAGGAATACTTAAGAAAAACGCCGGCGTGGTGGGGCGGCCAAAACTGTGGGAGGGGCTTAATGCCCCGACCGTTGCACGGCAGACAAGACATCGGGGCATAAAGCCCCTCCCACAGTCGGCCTGAACAAAAAGGACCCCACCAAAACTTTCGACATT
Source organism: uncultured Opitutia bacterium (assembly GCA_903902745.1). Taxonomy (GTDB): domain Bacteria; phylum Verrucomicrobiota; class Verrucomicrobiia; order Opitutales; family Opitutaceae; genus CAIUWA01. The sequence continues at coordinate 83,421 of CAIUWA010000022.1, forward strand.
TGGCCCGGGGCGGGTTTCGTTGGCCGGCTCCAGCCATGAAGTCGTTCTACATCACCACCGCGATCGATTACGTGAACGGTTCGCCGCACCTCGGCCACGCCTATGAGAAGGTGCTGACGGACGTCATTGCCCGGTTCCGACGGCTGATGGGCGACAACGTGTATTTTCTCACGGGCGTGGATGAGCACGGGCAGAAGGTGCAGCAGAGCGCGCAGGCCCGCGGCATCGCACCCCAGCAGTTTGCGGACGAGGTGAGCGCCGAGTTCCGGGCGCTACTCCCGCAGCTCAACATCTCGAACGACGACTTCATCCGCACGACCGACGAGCGCCACAAGCGCGTGGTCCGCCAGCTCCTCCAGCAGCTTTTTGACAAGGGCGAGATCTATTTGGCCGAGTACAAGGGCTTCTATTCCACACGGCAGGAGCAGTTTCTCCAGGAGAAGGACCGCCAGGCTGACGGTTCCTGGCCCGAGATTTTTGGCGAGGTGACCGAGATCACGGAGTCGAATTATTTTTTCAAGCTGCGGCAGTATCAGGACTGGCTCGTGGATTTCCTGACGAAGCACGAGGATTTCATCTTCCCGCGCTACCGCCAGAAACAGGTGCTCGAGTTTCTCAAAGATCCGCTCAACGACCTCTGCATTTCCCGTCCGCGCGAGCGGCTGGAGTGGGGGATCCCGCTGCCGTTCGACGAGAACTATGTCACTTACGTCTGGTTTGACGCGCTGGTGAACTACTATTCGGCGGTGGCCGACCGCGGCCGTTGGCCGGCGGATTGCCACGTCATCGGCAAGGACATCCTCGTGCCGCCGCATGCGGTTTACTGGCCGATCATGCTGCAGGCCCTCGGCCTGCCGCTGCCGAAGTCGATCCTCGTGCACGGCTGGTGGACGGTCAACGGCGTGAAGATGTCGAAAAGCACGGGCAACTTCATCGTGCCGGCCGATTATGCCGGCGAGTTTGGCGTCGATGCGCTGCGCTATTTCCTGATCCGCGAGATGAATGTCGGCCAGGACAGCGATTTCACCCGCGCGCAGTTTCTTGTCCGCTACAACAGCGAACTCGCGAACAACCTGGGCAACCTCGTCAACCGCACGCTGAACATGACGACCCGCTTCGGCGCCGGCATGGTGCCGGCGGCCGGGCCTGCCGGCGAGGCCGAGCAGGAGCTTCAGGCGCTCTGGGAAAAAACCCGCGGGGAAGTCATCCCGCTCTGTGAGGGGTTTCAGTTCCATACCGGCTTGGACAAGACCTTCGCCTTCATCACGGCGACCAACGCCTACATCGAGAAGCGCGCGCCTTGGAAGCTGGGAAAGTCGGCCGCTCCCGAGGACCAGGCGTTGCTGCGCACCTCACTGGCGACGATGGCCGAGGCACTGCGCCTCGGCGTCGCGCTGCTCCAGGCGGTGATGCCGGCGACGGCGGAGAAGATCAACGCCGTGCTCGGCTACACGCCTGGCAAGGTATGGTCCGAAGAATTGACCTGGGGGACGAAATTGACGGGCGCGAAGGTGGCGGAGGCGCTGGTGCTGTTTCCGCGGCCGGCACCGGCGCAGAAATAGGAAGCCGGACGCGGGAGGCCGGACGCCGGATTTCAGAACGATATCAACCCGTTGAAGCCTGTTTTCCGTCCTCTGCTCTCTGATCTCTGGCGTCTGGCCTCCGGCTTCCGGCTTCCATCCCCATGACCATCCTCCCGCTCGATCTCGCTGCCAACGCCACGCCGGAGGCGCTGCACGCCTTCCTTCGGCAGTGCCAGGGCATTGCGGTGCGAGCGGGCCGGATGAAGCTGGTCAGCATCTCGCTGGAGGTCGATGCGCTCGATCCGCTCGCCGTGCTCGAGTCGATCTTCGAGCCGGACGAACGGCATTTCTATGCCGAGCGGCCGGACCTCGAGACCGCCATTTCCGGCGCGGAAACCGCGCTCGCCTTCGAGACGAGCGGGCCGGGCCGCTTCGCCGACGTCCAGCGATGGATCGACGATGTGCTGGCGAACACCCTGGCGGTGGGTGATGTGAACGCGCCGTTTGGCGGCCCGCATTTTTTCACCAGCTTTACCTTCGCCGACGAGGTGGAGCTGGGGGAATCATTTCCGGCGGCGCGGGTCTTTGTACCGCGCTGGCAGGTCGCACGCGCCGGCCAGGTGACCACCGCGGTGGCCAACCTGGCGATCGCGCCGGAAACGGATCTCGCTCCGCTCGCCGCCCGGGTGTGGCAGGCGCATGCGAAGTTCCGGAGCTTTGAGTATGGGAAGGGCCAGGGTGCTTTCACGGATGGGATGCATGGGTCCCAGGGGTCGCATGAGACCTATACGTCCCACGAAGCCGGCGACTACCGCGCGGCCGTGGCCCGGGCCCTCGAAGGCATCGCGGCCGGCGAGTTCAGCAAAATCGTCCTCGCCCGGGCCCGCGATCTCACGGCGGAGCGGCCGCTACATCCGTTGCAACTGCTGAACGGCCTGCGCCAGCGTTTTCCGAGCTGCCACGCCTTCTCGCTCGCGAACGGCCGAGGGCAGAGCTTCATCGGCGCCAGCCCCGAGCGGCTCGTGCGCGTGAGCCGGGGCGTGCTGGAGACCGAGGCGCTCGCCGGTTCCATCCGGCGCGGCGCAAGTGCCAGCGAGGATGCCGCGCTCGCCGCGGCTCTTTTGCACAGCGAAAAGGACCTCCATGAACAACAACTCGTCGTTGAGGCCATCACCAGCCGGCTGGCCCAGCTGGGTCTGAAGCCGGAATTTCCAGCGTCACCGGAGGTTCGCCGCCTCGCGAACGTCCAGCATTTGCAGACTCCGATCCGGGCGGTGCTGCCGGCGTTCGTGCGACTGCTCGATGCGCTGGCCGCGCTGCACCCGACCCCGGCGGTCGGCGGGACCCCGCACGCGGCGGCGGTCGCACGGATTCGCGGGCTGGAGGGATTCCCCCGCGGCCTCTACGCCGGCGCGCTTGGCTGGCTCAACGCCCGCGGGGGCGGGGAATTTTTTGTCGGGTTGCGATCGGCGCTGGTCGACGGCCCGAGGGCGCGGCTTTATGCCGGTGCGGGCATTGTGGCCGGCTCGGTGCCGGAGAACGAGTTTGCGGAGACGGAATTGAAGTTTAAAGCCATGCAGCACGCCCTGCTTGCCCCATGAGCCCGCCGCACTTCGATTTCCGCAACGTCAATTCGCTTTGGTGCAGCGTGCTGGCCGAGACCCTGCATCGTTGCGGGTTGGCTCACGCCGTGGTGGCGCCGGGCTCGCGTTCGACCCCGCTGGCGTTTGCGTTTGCGGCGCATCCAGGGATCGAGGCGATCTCCGTGCTCGATGAGCGTTCCGCCGGCTTTTTTGCCCTGGGCCTCGCCCGGCGTCATCGCCGGCCGGTGGTGCTGGTCTGCACCAGCGGCACAGCGGCCGCGAATTTCTTTCCCGCGGTCATTGAGGCACAGGAGAGCGGGGCACCGCTGCTCATCCTCACCGCGGACCGCCCGCCCGAAATGCAGGCCTGTGCCTCGGGGCAGACCATCGACCAGCAGAAGCTGTTCGGCGGCCATGTGAACTTTTACCATGAGCTGGCGGTGCCGGCGCTGAGTGAGAAGCTCCTGCGCTACCTGCGGCAGACGCTGGCGCATGCGGTCGGACGCACGCTGCGCGACGGTACCGGGCCCGTGCATCTCAATGCGCCGTTTCGCGATCCGCTGCCGCCGCTCCCCGACGGTGGCGGCGCGGAAAAACTTGGCGCCTCGATCGATTGGGAGCGGTTCTTTGTGCAGCTTGAGGATACCACACTGCTGGAGGCGAGGACCGCGGCCGCACCTCCCCGCCTGCAGCCGGATGGGCATGGCGTCATCATTGCCGGGCCGGAGCAACGGGCCGATCCCGCCGGTTATGCCCGGACGGTGGCGGTGCTGGCGCAGAAACTCGGCTGGCCCGTGCTGGCGGACACGCTTTCACCGCTACGCCATCAGGCATCGCTCAATCCGAATCTGGTCACCACCTATGACATGATCCTGCGAAATCCCGCGGCGGCCGAGCGGCTCCGTCCGGAAACCGTGCTGTGCCTCGGCGGCTGGCCGACGAGCAAGGTGCTGCGGAAATGGGTCCAAGACGCCGATGCCCCCGTCTGGCTCATGACGGATCGCCCGGACAACCGCGACGCGCTGCATGGACGCACCCGGCATTGTCCGATCTCGCTGGATTTGCTCGCGGCGCAGGTGCCGGTGGCCGCGGGGCCCAATGGTTACCAGCGGCTCTGGGCCTCGTTCGAACGCAAGGCCCGCTCCGCGCTCGACGCGCGGCTTGGGACGATGACAGAGCTCTTCGAGGGCCGGGCCGCGTGGCTGCTGGCGCAGCACCTGCCGCCGGCGACACCGCTCTTCGTCGCCAACAGCATGCCGGCACGCGACGTCGAGTTCTACTGGCCGCCGAATGACCGGAAGTTCGAGCTCTATTGCAATCGTGGAGCCAACGGCATCGACGGCACGCTCTCGACGGCGCTCGGCGTGGTCCATGGCGGGCGGCCCGCAGTGCTGCTGACAGGCGACCTGGCGCTGCTGCACGACACCAATGGCTTTCTGATCCGACCCAAGCTCCGCGGCAGCCTCACCATCGTGCTGATCAACAACCGCGGTGGCGGCATCTTTGGGCACCTCCCGGTGTCACAGTTCGATCCGCCGTTCGAGGAGTTCGTGGCCACGCCCCAGGAGGCGGATTTTGCGCAGTTGTGCGCGGCCTACGGAGCGGGACATGTGCGGGTCACCGACTGGGCTCATTTCACCGCACTGGTGGCGGAGTTGCCCGCTACCGGTGTACGGGTGCTGGAATTGGGCACGGACCGCAAAAAAGATGTGGCGACGCGCGAGCAGCTTTTCACGGAAGTGGCGGCGGTCTTGGGCTAGGGCGATTCGGGGTAGGGCGCGGACTCCGTTCCGCGCCGGGAATGTCTCCTGGCGCGATACGAAGCCGCTTGCTGCGAAATGACCCTGACTTTTGGCCCGGCGCGGAGCGGAGTTTGCGCCCTACCCGTTGAATCATCCGTCCCAGCGAGACTGATCTTACAGGATCAAGTCCGGCGGGACGTTCGAGAGCGCTTCCTCGACGGTGGTGAGGCCCATCTTCACCTTGAGGATGCTGTCCTGGTGGAGTGTCTTCATGCCGTTCTTCATCGCGATGCGCTTGAGTGCGGCGACCTCGACCTCCTTGTTGATGCCCTCGGTCAGCTCCTCGCTGTTGGTCATCAGCTCATGGATGCCGACGCGGCCCTTGTAGCCCGTGCCGCTGCAGGTGGGGCAGCCCTGGGGATTGGCCTTGAAGATCTCGCCGCTCCAGCCGATCGCCTTTTCGATCAGCTCCTTTTCGCGGTCCTTGGGCGTGTGAGGCTGCTTGCAGGCCTTGCAGACCCGGCGCAGCAGGCGCTGGGCGCAGACGCAGACGAGCGAGGCGGAAATGTTGAAGGGCTCCACGCCCATTTCACCGATACGCGCGACGGTCGAGGGCGCGTCATTGGTGTGGAGGGTGGACACCAGCAAATGGCCGGTGAGTGCGGCCTCGACGGCGATGCCGGCGGTTTCCTTGTCGCGGATCTCACCGACGAGGATGATGTCGGGATCCATACGAAGGTAGCAGCGCAGGGCCCGCTCAAAGGTGAGGCCGATCTGGCGGCTCATCTGCATCTGGTTGATGCCGGCGAGCGTGTACTCGATCGGGTCCTCGGCGGTCTGGATGTTGACGTCGGGCGTGTTCACCTCGCCGAGCGCGGAGTAGAGGGTCATCGACTTGCCGGAGCCGGTCGGGCCGCAGTGCAGGATCATGCCGTAGGGCTGGCGGATGCACTCGCGATACTTGGCCAGGTTTTCGTCGGAGAAGCCGAGGGCGGGCAGGGGCAGGGTGCTCTTGCTCTTGTCGAGAATACGCATGACGATCTTCTCGCCGTCCTTCATCGGTCCGGTCGCAACGCGGAGGTCGATGTTCATGTTCTTCTTGGTGTACTTCTGGAAGACAATGCGTCCGTCCTGCGGCAGCCGGCGCTCGGAGATGTCCAGGTTGCACATGATCTTCAGGCGGGTGACGAGCGAGTTGGTCACCTGCTTGGGCAGGCGCAGCTTCTCCTGGCACAGGCCGTCAATGCGGTAGCGGACGAGCAGCTCCTTCTCCATCGGCTCGATGTGGATGTCGGAGGCCCCGGAGATGTAGGCGTCCTCGATGATGCGGTTGGCGAGCTGGACGATCGGGGCGGAATCCTCGTTCTCCAGATCGGCCGCGGACATGGCGGCGCCGGCGGGGTCCGCGCTATAGGCCGTGTTGATGACCTCGGCCACCGCGCCGATGTCGACCTCGCTGTTGCTGCCGGTCTTCGAGTCCTTGAAGAATTTCTTGATCAGGAGCTCGATCAGGGTGGCCGGGGCCACATGCACGTCCTCGATCGAGAAGTCGGTGGCCTGGGAAAACGACTCGCGCTTCGCGTAGTCGAGCGGGTTGGCCATCAGGACGGCGACGGCATTGCCATCGAGTTTTTTGTAGGGGAAGACGCCTTCGCGGCGGATGATGGCCTCGCCGACGCTCTCGATCAGCTTTTCGTCGCATTCGACCTCCTCGATCTTGCTGACGAGCGGCAGGTCGGTGAGCTTGGCCACGAACTTGGCGGTGTCCTCGGCGCTGAGCTGGAACTTGGGGTCCAGCATGCGCTGCATGAGCGTGGAGGAATACTCGGCGACCTCCTGCAGGAGCGTGAGATCCTTGTCGACGAACTCGCCGTTGGTGCCGGCCGCCTCTTCCTTGTTCAGCACTTGGATGGCGCCGATGACCGTGGCGGCCTTCAGCGGGACGGTGAGCATCGAGCGCACCTCGAATCCCGTGCTCTTGGCCATCGTCGACATGAAAGGGGCCTGGCTGTCGGAGTTCTGGAAGAACACCGCCTCTCCCGTGGAAATCACCTTGCCCACCACGCCCGTGCCGAGCGGCAGCTTGAGGGTCAGCAGCTTCGCCGCGGTTTCCTGGAGCTTTTTCTCCAAGGGGGGATCCTTGGCCCAAAGGGTGGGGGAATAGTAGACCTGCTTGAAGACGATGTCATTGCCCTCGATCAGGTAGAGCGTCATCGACTGGGCCTGCAGCGCCTCGACGACCTTGGAGGCAGTGAGCTCAATGACGGAGTTGACATCCTCGCGGCTGGGCGCCGGCTTCGAGATCAACTTGATCAGCAGCGAGCGGCGAAGGGTGTTGGCAATGTTGGCGGAAGCCATGGGGAGGTGGGCGGCGAGAACTTTGAATCTTGATTGTCAGCGCGTGCAACTGTCCGCAATGACAATTGCGCGAACATGAGCGGGCTCTTTAACCGATTGCGCCGAATTTTCGGTCCGACGAGCTCCGGCGAGCGTGGGGAGCGGCTGGCGGCGGATTGGCTTCGCCGCGAACAGGGGTTCCGCATCGTGGCATGCAACTGGCGCAATCCGCGGGACCGGCGCGATGAACTCGACCTCGTCGCGCGCGACGGCGAGGTGCTGGTCTTCGTCGAGGTGAAGACTCGTGCCGCAGGGGCGCTGGTCTCCGGCTACCATGCGGTTGACGCGCGCAAGAAGACGGTGGCGCGCCGCGCGATCGAGGCCTACCTCGCCGGCCTGCGCACGAAGCCGCTCACCGTGCGTTTTGATATCGTCGAGGTGGCCCTGCCCGCGGCGAACGCGGCGGTGAGCCGTGCACCCGAGGTGCGTCACTTCGCGAACATCCCGCTCTTCCCGCCACGCTGGCGACCGTAGCCGCGCGGAGCGCCGGCTAAGCTCCAACCTCCAAGCTTCAAAAAGGGGAGCTGACAGTGCTGGTGTCGCCGTGGACGTATCGGGGTTTGAAGTTTCATTGGTGGTTGGCGCTTGGAATTTGGAGTTTCCGCGCCGGCCGGCGCGGCGGCATTTCCCTTGCCTGCGCCGCGACCCGCCCCTGAGAATTTTCCGCCATGGCCGATTCTCCGCGTCATCCGTTCCTGCAGGGGCTCAGCAAGCATCGCGGCGCACCGCCGACGGTGGTCGTGATTTTCGGCGCCTCGGGCGACCTCACGGCGCGCAAGCTCATCCCGGCGGTTTACAACCTGGGTTACGACAACCTGCTCCCGGCCGACTTTTTCCTCGTGGGCTTTGGCCGCAAGCCGATCCCGGACGAGGAATTCCGCACGATGGCGGCCGACGCCATCAAGGAATTCTCCCGGCGCGAGCTGAACCAGGATGTCTGGAGCCGGCTGGCGGCCAACACCAGCTATGTGGCGGGCGGCTATGATGAAAAACCCGCCTTCGACCGGCTAGCCGCCCATCTCGCCGCCATCGAGAAAAAAATCGGTCGCGAGGTGCAGCCGTTGTTCTACATCTCCACGCCGCCCTCGGTCTTTGACCCCATCCTGCGTAACCTCGGGGCAAGTGGCCTGGCCGCCAAATATCGCGGATCACCGCATCAGGCGAAGGTCGTCATCGAGAAGCCCTTCGGCCGCGACCTCGATTCCGCGCACGCCCTGAACACCACCATCCGCTCCGTCCTCGAGGAGCCCCAAGTCTACCGCATCGACCACTATCTCGGGAAGGAGACTGTGCAGGATCTGCTGGTCCAGCGTTTCGCCAATTCGATTTTCGAGCCGCTCTGGAACCGCAATTTTATTGAATCCGTCCAGATCACCGTGGCCGAGGAGGTCGGAGTCGGCACGCGCGGCGGCTATTACGAGCAAAGCGGCTGCCTGCGCGACATGATCCAGAACCATACGATGCAGCTGCTCGCGCTCACGGCGATGGAGCCGCCCGTTTCCCTCGATCCCGAGGCGATCCGCGACGAGAAGGTCAAGCTGCTCAAGGCCATCCAGCCGCTCGTGCTCGGCCCCGGCGGCGATGTCGCGCGCGCCCAGTACGCCGCCGGCATGACGGGCGGCAAGGCCGTGCCCGGTTACTTGCAGGAAGAGGGCATCAGCCCGCAGTCCGCCACCGAGACTTACGCCGCGCTGCGGCTCTCCATCAACAACTGGCGCTGGCAGGGCGTGCCGTTCTACCTGCGCTCGGGCAAGCGCCTCGCCCGGCGAGTCTCGGAGATCGCGGTCAACTTCAAGCGCCCGCCCGGCACGCTGTTCGCCGAGGAGGGCGCCCGCTTCGACCTCGCGTCCAACACGCTCTCCTTCCAGATCCAGCCCGACGAGGGCCTGAGCCTGATCCTGAACACGAAGATCCCCGGCCTCGAGACCCGCACGCAGCCGGTGAAGATGAGTTTTCGCTACGCGACCACGTTCGGCTCCAACACGCCTGAGGCTTATGAGCGCCTCGTGCTCGACGCGATGATTGGCGACGGCACGCTCTTCATCCGCGGCGACGAAACCGAGGCGTCGTGGAAGCTCTGCACGCCGATCCTGCAATCGTGGGCCGCAGCCGGCCGTACCGGCATGGACACTTATGCCGCGGGCTCCTGGGGTCCGTTGTCCGCCGACGCCCTCGTGGCGAAGAACAACCATGTGTGGCGGCAGCCGTGACGCCGAGCTGCGCCCGGCGAAGTTTCAAGTGGCAAGGATCAAGTAACTAGATGAGGAATGCTGATGCATCGTGCTCCGCCTGTGGGATCGAAATCCTGATACTTGCTACCTGATACTTGTTACTTCCCCCACTGATGTCCTCCATTTTCAACGCCCTCCCTGGGATTGAGGTTCCCGTTGGCTCGATCTCGAAGAGCCTGGCCGACATGTGGGCCAGCACGGCCGCGGGCGGCGGCCCGGCGCCGGAGGCCGATGATGCCAAGGCCACCCAGGTCAACTTTGTCCTGCATCTCGGCCTGAACACGACCCCGGACGACGCGGCCGTCCAGTTCCAGACCGCCATGCGGTTTTCCAAGCGCTACCCGAGTCGCGTGGTCGTGCTGGCCCCACTGAGCCGGGACGAGGGCGTCACCGAAATGCGCGCCAAGGTTTACGGCGAGTGCCACCTGGGAAAATCGAAGAGCGACAAGCGCTGCGTTGAGTTCGTGATGCTGAGCTACCCGCGCAGCGCCCGCGAATTCCTCGAGAGCCAGGTGTCGATCTGCCTGTCGACGGACCTGCCGCTTTATTACTGGCCGCATCGGTTTTCCGCGAGCGCCAAGCTCGCGGATTACCGCTATCTGCTCACCCGCGCCCGGCGCGTACTCATCGACAGCGCGATCGCCCCGGCGGACGCACTGACCTATCCCTGGCCACGACCCGAAGCCGTGCGCGACCTGGTCTATGCCCGGCTCCTGCCCGTGCGCCAGTCGCTCGGCCAGTTTCTCAGCCGTTATCCCATGGATGCCATTTGCGAGGGCCTGCAATCGGTCTCGCTCCTTCACGTGCCGGCACTGGCGGCCGAGGGCCGCGTTCTGCTGGGGTGGTTGCGTGACCGCGTCGGCCAGTGCGGAAAGAACCGGGCGAAATTCGACCTCAAGCCGCTGCCGGCGGGCGTCCCGGGCTCGTTTGAAATCGCGTTCGTTTATACCGGGGCGAAATTTTTTAAATGGAAGGGTGACCTCGGGAAGGGGCAGGCGTTCTTCGAGGCCGACTTCGGCACGGGTCGCACCCAATTGCCTGCGCCCGTCAGTCTCCTCCCACCGGAGAACGCCCTGAGCGAGGCGATGTTTTTCTGAAGGTCTACGCCAGGGTGCGGCAGCCTGAAAAGTGAGCTCCGGTTGGGGTTTCCGACGTTTAGGCAAGTTGATTGCGTTATCTTGACTTGTGAGCGCCAAGCGAATGAATTTCCGCGCTCGCAGGAGTTTCCAACTTGATCCGCTCACTCTCAATTTCCCTCAAGGTTTTTGCCGTGCTCGCAATTGCGGTGTGTGGCGTGTCGCCTGTCGCTGCGCAGTATATCCTGGGCAGCCCGAACGGTACGCTGAATTCCGACACTTGGTCGCTCGACTCGGCCAATATGAGCGGATTCCGCGGAGCGATCACGAACCCCGCCTATTTCGGCCCCTCCGGCACGATCCACCGCACGGTTTCCGTCGTCGATCTGGCGACGGTCACGCCGACGAGTCTGGCCGGTCTGAACGGCTTCATGGAGCCGTGGTGGAACATTTCCCAGAGCGCGCCGTATCAGACCACGGTGATCAACGCGTTCCGCAGCGGCATGGATCTGTGGTTGCTGGAGGATGACGCGTCCCACAACGGAATCGGAACCGCCTTGGGCATCATTTCCTCCACGGCCGATGGCACGCCGTCGAATGGAACGGCGCCGTTTTTCTCGGGCGCATTCGGCACCGCCACCAATACCGCCACGTTCGGCAATTTCGACCAGTTCAATGCGACGACGATCCTCGCTTTGGGCGGCACCATCGCGGGGCAGAATACCTCCGGGCAAGTGACCGTTGCCTACTGGGCCAAAGGTGCCTTTGCCCCGGGCTCCGGCGCGCTGATCATCTTCAGCGACGTCGATATGATTTCCAACGCGAATCAGAATCCCTATTCGCCCTCGCTTAACTCCAACGGCATCCTCGCCCTGAACACCATGGCGTATCTTGTGTCGGTGCCGGAGCCGGACACCTTTGTCCTGATGGGCCTCGGCGGGGTGGTGCTGCTCGCGCTTGGCTATCGCCGGCGGTTCTTCCCGTTTATCCGGCGTTAGGATCCCGGCGCCGTGACCAAGGGAGTGAAAATGGTGCGCGGAGGTTGCCTGGTTCTTGCCTTCATATTCGCCGTTGGTGCGGCGCGCGGCAGCGTGCTGTTTGACCAGCTGAAAAAGGAGTATCGGGAAAAGGCCGGGGTCGAGCTGGTGGCCGGCACCGAAAAATTCTCCGTCATGACCGACTACGGCCAGATTGAGGGGGTGGGCGCCGGGACGGGGGACATCGACCTGTTCCTCTACATGTTCCGAAAGGAGTTTGGTAAATATCCGCCGGAGCTGCTGCGGTTGTCCGGACTCAAGCGCATCGCCTTCTGCAGCGAGCTGCTGCACGACGGCCAGCGCCGCAGCGGCGTGGCGCTGTCCGAAAACTTCACGGTCTACCTCAATGTGCGCAGCGGGGTCTTCTCCGAGCGGTTCCGACGCAAGCTCATGCACCATGAGTTTTTTCACATCATCGACTTCGCCTCGTTCGGCTACGAGCGCGACACGGAATGGGAGGCGCTCAACGCGCCAGGGGTCGACTACAATCCGGCCGCCGCGACGGCGGCCGGCCATGGGCCTTCCTCCGATGTCACCCATCCGGCCGCCGGGTTTCTCACGCGCTATTCGCTCGCCGAGTCGCGGGAGGACAAGGCCGAGCTGTTTTCCAACCTTATGTTCAACGACCTGCAGGCGCGCGAGTTCATCAAGCGGGACGGCGTGCTGGCGGCCAAGGTGCAGCTTCTCAAGGCCCGGCTGAAAGCGTTCTGCCCGGAGCTCGACGATGGCTTCTGGGCGCGCGCGATCCAGTTCTGACTGGCGGCTAGACGGTGTTGATCACCGCGTAGGTTCTCTTGCCCTTTCGGAGCAGGAGATATTTGCCGAAGAGGAGATCGCCCGCCGTGACCGCGCGGGTGGCTTCCGCGGTGCGGACATTGTTGAGATAAATGCCGCCGCCCTCGAGATCCTTGCGGGCCTGGCCTTTGGAAGGGCAGAGGCCGCTGTGGACGAGCAGGTCGGTGAGGGCGAGGCCCGGTCCGACGAGCCGGGACCGCTCAAGGCCCTTCGTCGGGATCTCGCCCACGATATCCTTGAAAATATCCTCGGTCACGCCGTCGAGCGAACCGCCGAAAAGAATCTCGGACGCCTTGAGAGTGGCGTCGAGTGCCGCCTGACCGTGCACCAGGCGGGTGACTTCGCGCGCCAGGGCCTTGTGCGCCTCGCGGGGCCCGGGATTGGCGGCGTGCACCGCCTCGAGTTCCTCGATGCGCGGCCGGTCGAGGAAGGTGAATTTCCGTAGGTACTCGGAGACCTTCCCGTCCTCGGTGTTGACGAAAAACTGATAGAACCGGTAGGGACTGGTTTTTTTCGGATCGAGCCAGACGGCACCGCCCTCGGTCTTGCCGAACTTGGTGCCGTCGGCCTTGGTGATGAGCGGAAACGTCCAGCCCCACGCCGAGGTGCCCAGCTTCTTGCGGATGAAATCGGTGCCGGCGGTGATGTTGCCCCACTGGTCGGAGCCGCCGATCTGGAGTTCACATTGGACCGTCTGCCGCAGGTGGAAAAAATCGTAGGCCTGCAGGAGCTGGTAGCTGAACTCGGTGTAGCTGATGCCGGCCTCGCCCTCCATGCGGTTTTTCACGGAGTCCTTGGCGAGCATGACATTCAGGGAAAAATACTTCCCCACCTCGCGGAGGAAATCGAGATAGCTGACAGGGGCCGTCCAGTCGGCGTTGTTCATGAGCCGGGCGGGATTGCCGGCGGCGTGGAAGTCGAGGAGCTGGTTGAGCTGACCGGTGATCGCCGCGACATTGTGCGCCAGTTGTTCCGGCGTGAGCAGATTGCGTTCGGCGGACTTGCCGGAGGGGTCCCCGATCATGCCGGTGGCGCCGCCGGCGACCGCGATGGGCCGGTGTCCTGCCAGCTGGAAGCGGCGCAGCGTCAACTGGCCCATCAGATGCCCCACGTGCAGGGAGTCGCCGGTGGGATCGAACCCGCAGTACAGCGTGACCGGGCCCTCGGCGACGCGCTTGGTCAGCGCGGCGAGATCGGTGCAGTCGGCCAGCAGGCCGCGCCACTGGAGGTCTTCGAGGAGGGTCATGCGGAGGCGGGGAGTTAACGGGGCGGGGGAGCGGGCGCGCAAGAGCGTTTCTAATGGGGCGCGTTGCAAGAATAGAAACCGCCCTTCTGAGGGGAAAAACAATTTGCCGCCGCCCGGGGGCGGGCTCAACGTGGCGCCTCCTTCCCGTGGCCCGCGCCGCCTGGATCCAGCACCAACCACCACCACTTCGATCATGCCTCTCGCCGTCGGCACCAAAGCCCCCGATTTCACGCTCAAGACCAAGACCGCGGAGGGGATGAAGGATGTGAAGCTGAGTGACAGCCTGGGCCGAAACCAGGTCGTGCTGCTGTTTTTTCCCGCCGCCTTTACCGGCGTCTGCACCCAGGAGATGTGCGACACGACTGCAGGACTCGGTGAGTACACCAAGCTCGGCGCGCAGGTTTATGGCATCAGCGTGGACACCCCGCAGGCGCAGGAGGTATGGGCCAAGCAGAACAACATCGGCATCACCCTGGTCAGCGACCTCAACAAAACGGTGATCAAGGCCTACGGGGTCGTCCTGCCGAATTTCGCCGGCATGTATGAGGCGGCGGCCCGGGCCGCATTCGTCATCGGCCGGGACGGCGTCGTGAAATACGCCGAGCAGACCCCGACACCGAAGGACCTCCCAAACTTTGCCGCCGTCAAGGCCGCGCTCGCCCAGTAAGCGGGGGCTGCAATCCGCACCCGCCATCCCCGATCCACTTTTCCCATGTCCCTCCCGAATCCCTTCAACACGCTGCAGACGTTTTCCGCCAACGGGGCGTCGCATAAGTTCTACTCGCTGCCCGCCCTCGAGCAGAGCAACCCCAACTTCAAGGTTTCGCGCCTGCCGGTCTCGATCCGGCTCGTGCTCGAGTCGCTGCTGCGCAACTGCGACGGCAAGCGAGTCGCCGAGCCGGCGATCCGCGACCTCGCGGGCTGGGCTGCGAAGGCGCCGCGCACCGAGGAGATTCCCTTCGTCGTCGCGCGCATCGTGTTGCAGGACTTCACCGGCGTGCCGCTGCTCGTGGACCTCGCCGCGATGCGCTCGGCCGTGGCGCGCATGGGGAAGAACCCGAAGATCATCGAGCCGCTCGTGCCGGTGGACCTCGTGGTGGACCATTCCGTGCAGGTGGATTTTGCGGGCAACGCCGCGGCCTTGGGCAAAAACCTCGAGCTGGAGTTCTCGCGCAACCGCGAGCGCTACCAGTTCCTCAAGTGGGGCATGCAGGCGTTTGACACCTTCAAGGTCGTGCCACCCGGCATCGGCATCGTGCACCAGGTCAACCTGGAGTTCCTCGCCAAGGGCGTCCTCGGGGACAAAAACGGCGTCTATTATCCCGACACGCTCGTGGGCACCGATTCGCACACGACGATGATCAACGGCCTGGGCATCGTGGGCTGGGGCGTTGGCGGCATCGAGGCTGAGGCGGGTATGCTCGGGCAGCCGGTTTACTTCCTGACCCCGGACGTGGTCGGCGTGCATCTCACCGGCGCGCTGCGCGAAGGCGTCACCGCCACCGACCTCGCGCTCACGGTCACGCAGATGCTGCGCAAGGCGAAGGTCGTCGGCAAATTTGTCGAGTTCTACGGTCCCGGCGCCGTCGCGCTGCCGGTGGTTGATCGCGCGACCATCGCCAACATGGCACCCGAATATGGTGCGACGATGGGCTTCTTCCCGATCGACGCCGAGTGTTCGAACTACCTCCGCGCCACGGGCCGCGACGACAAGCACGTCGCACTCTATGAGGCCTATTACAAGGCGCAGGGCCTGTGGGGCATCCCGCAGAAGGGGTCGATCGACTATTCCACCGACCTCGACCTTGACCTGTCGTCGGTCGTGCCGAGCGTGGCTGGCCCGAAGCGGCCGCAGGATCGTATCGAGCTGCCGAAGATGAAGCAGGAGTTCACCACGGCGTTCTCCAAGGCCGTTACGGAAAACGGCTTTGGCAAAGCCGCCGCGGAGCTCGCCAAGAGCGTCCACATCTCGGCCAACGGCCATGAACACTTCCACCCGGGTGGCGGCAGCCAGCAGCCCGTCTCGAGCGAAAAGTCGGCCGCCCGCTCGACCAATCCCGGCTCCGAGCGCGAAATGGCCAACAACCGCCCGACGCCCGACCGCGTGTCCGGTTCCGCGTCCCGCATGGAAGGAGACATCCGCCACGGCAGCGTGCTGATCGCCGCGATCACGAGCTGCACAAACACCTCCAATCCCAGCGTGATGCTCGCTGCCGGCCTCCTGGCGAAGAAGGCCGTGGAGAAGGGCCTCACCGTCAACCCGACCGTGAAATCCTCGCTCGCCCCCGGCTCGCGCGTCGTGACCGACTACCTCGAGAAAACCGGCCTCGCGCCCTATCTCGACCAGCTCGGCTTCCAGACCGTCGGCTATGGCTGCACGACCTGCATCGGCAATTCCGGCCCCCTGCATCCCGTGATCGAGGAGGCCGTGGTCAAGAACGACCTCGTGGCCGCCTCGGTCCTGTCGGGCAACCGCAACTTCGAGGCCCGCGTCCACCAGAACATCAAGGCCAACTTCCTGATGTCCCCGCCGCTCGTCGTCGCCTTTGCGCTCGCCGGCCGCGTCGACATCGACCTGTCCAAGGAGCCGCTGGGCAAGGGCAAGGACGGCAGGGACGTCTTCCTGAAGGATCTCTGGCCGACCCTTCAGGAGGTCCGCGACCAGATGCAGGCGGCGTTGAAGCCCGAGGTTTTCCGCCGGCTTTACAGCAACTTTGCCGAGCAGAATCCGAAGTGGAACGAGATCCCGTCCTCGACGGGCAACGTCTATGCGTTCGACGCGAAGTCGACGTACATCCAGGAGCCGCCGTTCTTCGCGAATTTCGGGATGCAGCCCGGCACGATCACGGAGATCAAGGGCGCCCGTGCGCTCGGGATCTTCGGTGACTCGGTCACGACCGACCACATCTCACCCGCTGGCGCGATCAAGAAGACCTCGCCGGCCGGGAAGTTTCTGGTCGAGAAAGGCGTGACCTTCGAGGACTTCAACAGCTACGGCTCCCGTCGCGGCAACGACCGCATCATGACCCGCGGCACGTTCGCCAATGTCCGCATCAAGAACCTGATGCTCGGCGGCGAGGAGGGCGGCAACACGCTCTACCAGCCCACCGGCGAAAAGATGTCCATCTTCGACGCCGCGGCCAAGCACATCGCGGCCAAGACCCCGCTGATCGTGATCGCGGGGCAGGAATACGGCACGGGTTCCTCGCGCGACTGGGCCGCGAAGGGCACCAACCTCCTCGGCGTCCGGGTGGTCGTCGCGCAGAGCTTTGAGCGCATTCACCGCTCGAACCTCGTCGGCATGGGCGTGCTCCCGCTCCAGTTCAAGGAGGGCACGACCGCGCAGACCCTGAAGCTCGACGGCAACGAGACCTACGATGTGGTCGGCCTCAGCCCCGCGCTCAAGCCGCAGCAGGACCTCGCGCTCAAAATCACCCGCAAGGACGGCACGGCGGAAACCATCCCGGTGCGCTGCCGCATCGATACACCCATCGAAATCGACTATTATCAGCACGGCGGGATCCTGCCCTATGTGCTCCGGCAGATAGTTGCGAAAAGCTGAATTCCTAACAACGTGAAGGCAGGTGAGCGATGGGCCGGTTCCGCGTGTGCGGGCCGCCCGCTCCCATCGTTCCCGCCCATTTCCCATGTCTGAAACCGGCAAGCCCATCTATCTCGTCGACGCCTATTCCGACCCTGTGATCGTGCGCATTGACGGGCGGGCGTCCTTCCAGAACAGCGCGTGCCTGCGCGACTTCATCGGAGAGATGACGGCGCAGGGCAAGACGCGCTTCGTGCTCGATTTCCAGCATTGCACGAGCATGGACAGCACCTTTCTCGGCGTGCTGGCGGGCGCGGCCCTGGTACTGCGCAAGCAGACGCCGGCCGGCAGCCTGGTGCTGGCCCGCGTCGGCCAGCGGAACCTCGAGCTAATCCGCAACCTTGGGCTGCACCGCCTGCTCACGGTGGACGCGGGGGATTTCCCGATGAATTTCGACAAGTGTGACAAGGCTCTGCATTGCCCCGACCGCTCCGAGCTGGAAAGCGCCCGGCTCGTGCTGGAGGCGCATGAAAACCTCGTGACGGTCGATGAGACCAACCGCAGCAAGTTTCAGGACGTGCTGGCCTTCTTGAAGAACCGCGTCGAGCAGCGGTAGGCCAGTACGGGAGGAGGCTGGTCTTCCGTCTCTAGGTCTTGGTCGATCGACCAGACAAAGTTTCGCGCAGAGGCGCAGAGACACAAAGGATGGAAGGAATTTCGGGTTTTGCCCTCCGGTGGGTTGGCGCTCCTTGCTACCTGGATTTTTAGTTTTCTCGGCGCCTCCGCGGCTCTGCGCGAAACAATTCCGCGGTTACTCCTTTGACGAAATTCACCTTCGCGATTGCCCGGCCCCGATTGTGCTGTCACAAAACCCCTTCCATGGCTCTTCTGATCTTTCTTCTGCTCGCCGCCGTGTGCGCCCTGCTCGCGATGGTGGCCCGCCTGACCCGGGCTCTGGACCGGGCGGAGGAGGAGCGACAGAAGACCCAGCAGGAGCGGGAGCGCATCGTCGATTTCATGCATCACATGGTCGAGGCGCTGGGTGAGGGGCTCACTCGCCAGGCGCTGCTTCAGCGCATCGTCCATGCCTCCATCCTGTGTTCCGGCGCACTGAGCGCCTGCATCTTCGAGAAAACCGACAAGAACACCATGCGAGGGGTGGCCGTCGAGGGCCTGTTTCCCCCGCACCGGCCACTCAATGATGCCGGCAAGGACAAGCTCACCACCCGGGCGAAGTTCATCGAGCAGGTGCTGAAGTCCGAGGAGTTTCCCGTGGGCGATGGAATCGTCGGCCGCGTGGCGCAGACGGGCATCGGTGAACTGCTGCCCGATGCCGCGGCCGACCCGCGCATCGTGAAGCACGACGACCCCGCGCTGGCCGTGCGCTCCGTGATCGCTGTCCCGCTGGTGTTCCGCGACCACTTTTTCGGGGTGCTGGCGCTGACTAATCCCGTCGACGACCTGCCGTTTTCCGCCACGGATTTCGGCCTGATGCAATCCCTCGCGGAGCAGGCCGCGCTGGCGCTGCACAACGCCGAGTTCCTGCACCTGCAACTCGAGCGCAAGCAGCTGGATCTCGACCTCTCGCTCGCCAGCGGCATCCAGCAGATGCTGCTGCCGCGCGCCGTTCCGGACGTGCGCGGCCTCGACCTCGACGCGCGCTACACGGCGGCCCAGAAGGTGGGCGGCGACCTCTACGACCTCATCGCGCTCTCGGACACGCGCCTCGCCGTGGTGGTGGCGGACGTGTCAGGCAAGGGCATCCCGGCGTCCCTGCTCATGGCCATCTGCCGCACCAACCTCCGCCAGATCGCGCCGCGTTACGCCTCGCCGGCGCGCGTACTCACGGAACTCAACCGCGTGCTGGCGGCCGAGATCGATGCGGGGCTCTTCGTGACGATGCTCTACGCCGTGATCGACACGGCGGCCAACACCATGACCTTCGCCCGGGCCGGCCATGAACTGCCGCTGTTCGCCCGGCGCGACCAGGTGAGCGGCGTTTACCTTACCGAGTATGTCGGCTCCGAGGGGATGCCGCTCGGCATGGTTCCGGACGAGCTTTTTGCCGCGACCATCGCGGACCGCACGGAGTCATTCGCCCGCGGTGACGTGTGCGTGCTCTACACGGATGGCATCACCGAGGCGCCGAACGAGGAGGACAAGGAATTCTCCGGCGCCCGCCTCGCCGATGCAGTGCGCACCCTGCACAGCCGCCCGGCACACGAAATGAACGACGGCATTCTTGAAACCGTGCGTCGCTTCACCGGGAGCACGGATCAGCGCGACGATTTCACGCTGGTGACAGTCCGGCGGGTGTAAGGTGCCGAAGCCTCGGCTGCTACCCGATTCCGGGCGGTTTGCAGGGGCGAGTCAGCTGATGGCCGCTGAATTTATTTTCCCGCCACGACGTTCGCTGCCGGCGCCGGATCCACCGGCTCGGCGGTGACGGACAGGAAGGTGGCCAGCTTGAGCCCGGGAGCCAGGCCCTTGATCCCCTTGATCACACACAGGGCATTAAGCTGTGCCCCCAGCAAGGTCGTATGCGTGTGGTCGTCGGTGCGGTACAAGGTTCCCTTGGTGATTTTCTCGCCGATCACATTCAACTGGTCGTTGATGATGTGGTTCATGTTGATGTAGGCCGCCCCGGCCTGCTGCGCCGCCTGGCCGGCCCAGAGCACATAGGAGTCGTCCTGCGCGGGAATGATTTTTCCGTCACGCCAGTCATCGCGCGGGATCAGCGAGCAGACGATCGCCGTGGCGCCCTTCGCCTGCGCGTCCTGGATGTACTTGCGGATATACCAGCCGTAGGTGTGCACATCCTCCTCCTTGCCGTTGGGCAACTTCACATGCTGGGCCTCGTCCGTGTTGCCATCGATGGATTTCCGCGCCCGCTGGTCGTCGATCTTCCCGCCGCCGTCGTTGGCCCCGAACTGGATCATGAGAAAATCGCCCGGCTGGATTTGGGCGAGGACGTGCTCCCAATGGCCCCGGGTGATGAAATCGCGGCTGCTCGTGCCGCCCAGCGCCTGGTTCTCCACGTTCATCCTGCTGAGATCGAAATAGCGGTCGATTTCGTGTCCCCAGCCCCAGCGTCCCCCTTCGCTGCCGTCGTCGCGGCCGTTCTTGGCGGTCGAGTCGCCGATGATCCAGAAAGTGGGCAGGCCATCCTTGAAGCCGGCATGCTTGTTCCCGGGCACGGGGAAAGGATTCTGGGCCGGGCGGGCGGCGGCGGCGGGCGCTGCCGCCGGGGGGGGTTGGGCCAGGGCCGCCAGCGGACCGATGACGAGCGAGGCTCCGAGGAGCGTGGCGAAAATTCCAAACCGGGGGGATTTCATGGCGGGGGCAGACCTTCGTGGGGTTGGGTGCGGGCGGGGCCGGCGAGTAACCGGGACCGGACTCGCGTGGTTGAGCCACAAAACCTCGGACTGAACCCGGGGGCGATCAACCAAATTGAAGTTCGCCGTTGATTCGCGGCGGGTGAACGGCCACGTTGCGCCCTTATGCCCGCAGCGCCTGCCGACCAGCTTGACCGCTTCTCACTGCCCGACGCGGGCGGCCATTTCGGCCGCTATGGCGGCGTATTTGTGCCGGAGACGCTCATGACCGCCCTGCAGGAGCTGGGTGCGGCCTACGAGGTGGCGCGCAAGGATCCGAAGTTCCAGGCCGAGCTGAAGCATCACCTCAAGGAATTCGCCGGCCGACCGACCGAGCTTTATTTCGCCGAGCGGCTGACGCAGCACTGCGGCGGCGCCAAGATCTATCTCAAGCGCGAGGACCTGCTGCACACGGGCGCGCACAAGATCAACAACGCGCTCGGCCAGGCCCTGCTGGCGCGGCGCATGGGGAAGAAGCGCGTGATCGCCGAGACCGGCGCGGGCCAGCACGGTGTGGCGACGGCGGCGGTGTGCGCGAAGTTCGGCTTCGAGTGCGTGATTTACATGGGGGCGGTCGACATGGAGCGGCAGGCGCTGAATGTCTTCCGGATGCGACTCATGGGCGCGGAGGTGCGCAGCGTCGAGGCCGGCCAGAAAACGCTCAAGGAGGCCATCAACGAGGCGATGCGCGACTGGGTGACCAACGTCCGCAGCACGCACTATATCCTGGGCTCGGCGCTCGGGTCGCACCCGTATCCGATGATGGTGCGCGATTTTCACCGGGAGATCGGCCAGGAAACGAAGGAGCAGATCCTCGCCCGCGAGGGCCGGCTGCCGGACGAGATGGTCGCCTGCGTCGGCGGCGGCTCCAATGCGATCGGTTTTTTCTTTGAGTTCCTCGAGGATACCGCGGTGAAGCTTATCGGTGTCGAGGCGGGTGGCCGCGGCATCACGCGCGGCGACCATGCGGCGCGCTTCGAGGGCGGCAAGCTGGGCGTCCTGCAGGGCTGCAAGACCTACATCCTCCAGAATGCCGACGGGCAGATTGAGCTGACGCACTCGGTGAGCGCGGGCCTTGATTACGCGGCGATCGGGCCGGAGCATGCGTTTTACCGCGACCGGAAGCGGATCGATTACGCCTATGCGACGGATGACGAAGTCATGGAGGCGTTCCAGCTGTGCTCACGGCTCGAGGGCATCATTCCGGCTCTCGAAAGCACGCATGCCCTGGTTCACGGCTTCAAGCGGGCGAAGGCGATGCGGAAGGACCAGGTCCTAATTATCAATCTGTCGGGCCGTGGTGATAAAGATGTCAACCAGGTGCAGGCGTTGCTGAGCAAGGCGAAGTAACAAGGGCCAAGGATCAACCACCAGGGCGATGGCTGAAAAGGAGCGAGATTTGGTTGGGCGGACATTTCGGTTTGCTCAGGCGGTGCGCGCGTTTGTGAATCGCCTGCCCCGGTCGATTTCGAACTACGAAGATTTCCGCCAGCTTGTCCGTTCATCCGGATCCGTGGCGGCCAATTATCTGGAAGCTCAGGAGGGACTGAGCCGGAAAGACTTTTTCTACCGGATCAAGGTATGCAGGAAAGAATCACGTGAATCCGGACTCTGGCTGCGCCTCGTGGACTTGGGGCCTGAGCCGGATGTTGGCTCGGAGCGGACGCGCCTTGTCGCGGAAGCAGATGAGCTGAAACTGATCTTTGCCTCGATTGCAGGTAAAGATGACACGAATGACGCGGCCTAGCGCCCGTTCTTGCCACTTGTTACTTGATACCTGTTACTTTCTCGCATGAACAGCATGACCGGCTACGGCCGGGCGACGGCGTCGCTCGGCACCTACACGCTCACCGCGCAGGTGAGCTCGGTGAACCGCAAGACCCTCGACCTGACCGTCTCGCTGCCGGAGGAGTGGGAGGCGCTGGAGCCGATGATCGGCGAGCTGGTGCGCAAGGTCGCGGTGCGCGGCAAGGTGCACGTGGACCTTGAGCTCACGGGCGCGAAGGGCGCAGCGGACCTGACTTGGGACGAGCAGGCGGCGTCCGAGGCGGTGGACCGGCTGGCGGCGTTTGCGAAGAAGGAGGGCGTCGATTTCCAGCCCACGCCGGAGCTGCTCTGGCAGATTGCCAATGCCCAGCGCAAGGGCTCCGAGCGACCCCACGCCGACGAGGCGCGGCCGGTCATCGAGCGCGCGCTCGGCGAGGCGTTGCGCGGCTTTGCGGCGATGCGCGCCCGGGAGGGCGAGGCGCTGCTGGTGGATTTTCTCACACGGCTCGGGCTGCTGGCCAAACACATTGCCGCCGTCGCCGAGCGGGCGCCGCACGTGCCGGCCCACTATCGCGAGCAATTCCTGAAGCGCCTGCGCGACGCCGGGCTGGAGGTCGACCTCAACGACGAGCGCGTGCTCAAGGAGATCGCGCTGTTCGCCGACCGCTGCGACATCACCGAGGAGCTGACGCGCCTGCGCAGCCACCTGGAGCAGTTCACCGCGCTGCTAAAGTCGGGCGGCGAGATCGGCCGCAAGTCCGAGTTCATCCTCCAGGAAATCGGCCGCGAGGTGCACACCATCGGCAGCAAGGCGAACGACCTGGTGATTTCCCGGGCCGTCATTGAGCTGAAAAACGAGCTGGAGCGCGTGCGGGAGCAAATCGCGAACGTGGAATAAGCGCGGAGCGCTTATTCCACGCAAATCCCAAACGCCAAAGGGACAAATCGCAAAGTTCGATCGAGCTCCTCTTGGAGCTTCTTTGGAATTTGGCGCTTTGGCGTTTGGGATTTGTTTCAATCGGGTTGCCGCAGCGACCAGAACAGGAAGATCACCACGCCCACGCAGATGCCGGAGTCGGCGATGTTGAACGTCGGGTAGATGTAATTGCCGAAGTGCAGGTCGATGAAGTCGATCACATGGCCGTGCCGCAGCCGGTCCACGAGGTTGCCGAGGATGCCGCCGCACAGCAGGCCGAAGCTCACCTGGACGATGGGCAGGCGCAGGCCCAGCGCGCGGCGCCAGAGGAAGATCGCCCCGAGCGTGCCCAGGGCGAGAAGGGCGAGCAGCGTGCTTTTCCCGGTCAGGAGGCTCCACGCGGCGCCGGTGTTGCCGACATGGATCAGGTAGAAAAAATTCGGGATCATCACGATGCCGCCCGCCCCGGGGTAGGTGCCAAAGGGCAGGCGCGCGGCAATCCAGGCCTTGGTCAGCTGGTCGAGCGCGAAGACCAGCACCACAAGCAGCAGCAGCACGCGATAGGCAAAAATCCGCTGCCAGCGGGTGGCAGACATCACGGGAGCCGGGGCAGACGTGGATTCCATGGCGGGTGACGGTGCTTGAGAGTTGTAGCGGCGGTGGATGACCGCCGGCTTGAAAAGATCGGCGCTCATAGAGCGCCGCTACAACCATTACTCGTCGCCGCCGCCGCCGCCCCGGTCGTCTTCCATCTTGGCCCCTTCTTCGCCCAACTCGCCGAAGAGACCGGCCTGGGTGCGGGAACGGTGGTGGTTGCGCTCGAGTTCCTTTTGCGCGCCGGCGGAATAGCGGGTGAACGGCACGGCGAGCAGGCGCTCCTTCGCGATGGGCTTCTGGGTGATCTCGCAGATGCCGTAGGTGCCGTCATGGACGCGCTTGATGGCCGCATCGATTTCCGAAAGGGCCTCCTGCTCGCTCGAAACGAGGCTGAGGGCGAAATCGCGGTCAAAGGTGTCGGTGCCGGCGTCGGCCATGTGCTGGCCGTAGGCGGAGAGGTCGCCCGAGTCGTCCTTGGAGGAGCGCTTGAGGGTCTCCTCGGAGTGCAGCTCGATGCCGGCGGTGAGGTGCTTGCGGAGGTCGATGAGCAGCTTGTAGTAGCGCTTGTATTTCTCCGGGACGTCCTTCTCCTCGGCGGCCTCGGCGGACTTCGCCTTCTTGGGGTTGAACCCCAGGATATCGGCGAGCGACGCGGCCTTGACGTGGGTCGGGTTGGCGGGCCGCACGAGCTTGCCGAGGGGGTCGGCCTTCTTGGCGGCGGGGGCGCCGGGCTTCGCGGCCTTGGCGGCCTGGACCTTGGCCTCCTTGGCGGAGACGGTCTTGGCGATCGCGCGGACCTCGTCGAGGCTGAAGGCGATGGGCTTGGCCAGCTTCTTTTTCTTGGCGCCGAGAATGCGGCTGCGCAGGGCGTCGCGGGTGGCGGCGGCCTTGCTGGTGGTGGAATCGGTTTTGGTTTTCTTCACGGGAACGGCCGCCGGTTTGGGCGGCAGGATTTTCTTGGAAACAGTTTTGCCCGCTTTCACGGCGGGCTTTTTCGCGGGGGCGGTTTTTTTCTTTTTGGTGGGCATGACGGGTATTTAAGAAAGATCAGGCCGTGGCCAGCGCCTCGGCGCAGCGGGGGCACACTTCGCCGTGGCCGCTGGCCTCGAGCGCGGGCACCCAGCGCCAGCACCGCGGGCAGCGCACATCGTTGAGCTCGCTGCACGGACGGACGGTGACAACGGGTCCGCCACTGCCGGCGGGACCGGTCAGAGTGACATGCGAAACGATGAATAGTTCGGGAAGAAAATCCCGGTGTTTTTCCAGCACGCGGAACCCGGCGTCATCCGGCGAGCCGGCGAGGGTGACGGCGGCGTCGAGCGACTTGCCAAGCTTGCCGGCGGCGCGCAGCGGCTCGACTGCCTCGTTCACCTGGGCGCGCACCTTGAGGAGCGCAGCGATGTCCGCCTCGACCTCGGCGCTGGTCCACGCGGCGGGCGCGACGGGCCAGTCCTGGAGATGGATGGAATCGTCCGTGTACTCGGTCCGGGCGGTGGCGAAGGCCCAGGCCTCGTCAGTCGTGAAGGTCAGGATCGGGGCGAGCACCTTCACGAGCGTCTGGAAAATATGGTGGATGGCGGTCTGCGACGAACGGCGCAGCGGCGAGTTCGTGCCGAGGGTATAGAGCCGGTCCTTGAGGATGTCGTGATAGACGGCCGAGAGCGTGACCCGGCAAAACTGGTTGCAGAGCTGGTAGACCCGGTGGAACTCGTAGGCGTCGTAGGCCTTCCCGCACTCCTGCAGGAGCACGGCGGTCTGGTGCAGGGCCCAGTGGTCGAGGGTGTCGAGCTGTTCGACCGGTACGGCATGCTGCGCGGGGTCGAAATCGTGGAGCACCGAGAGCTGGTAGCGGAGGGTGTTGCGGGTCAGCCGGTAGGTTTCGGTGACGTGCGAGAGGATTTCCTTCGAGATCGGGATGTCGTCGCGGAAATCCTGCGAGGCGATCCAAAGGCGGATGACATCCGCGCCGTGCTCGGCCACGTAGGCGTCGCTGGTCTGCGGCTTCTCGTAGGTGCTGCTCTTGGAAATCTTATTGCGCTCTTGGTCGACGATGAAGCCGTGGGTGAGCACGGCCTTGTAGGGCGCGGCGCCAAAGGCGATGACACTCGTCCACAGCGATGACTGGAACCAGCCGCGGTGTTGGTCGCTGCCTTCCAGGTAAAGATCGGCAGGGCACGACGTGCCGCCTTGGTGCCGGCGGAGCACGGCGGCGTGCGAGGAACCGGAGTCGATCCAGACGTCGAGCGTGTCGCGGCCGCAGGTGAGGGCGGAGGGCGCGGGCCAGCCGGCCGGCAGCTTCACGCCCTCGAGGATTTTCTCCGGGGTGGCGTCGTACCAGAAATTAGTGCCCAGACTGGCAAATTTTTCGGCGACGGCGCGGACGACCCCGGCGTCGAGGTAGGCCTGCTTTTTATCGTCGTAGAAAGCGGGGATCGGCACGCCCCACGAGCGCTGGCGGCTGACGCACCAGTCGGGGCGCGACTCGACGGCGCCGCGGATGCGGGCTTCGCCCCAGGCGGGAATCCAGCCCTGGTTCGCCGCTATCTTGGTGATCTCGGCGAGGGCCGTGGCACGGGTATTGTGCTGGTCGAGCGCCACGAACCATTGGTCGACGGCGCGGAAAATGATCGGCGTCTTCGAGCGCCAGCAATGCGGGTAGCTGTGGGGATATTTGGCCTTTGCCAGCAGTGCGCCCGCGGCGGCCAGTTTCTTCAGAACCGCGAGGTTGGCGGGCGAGGGGCGCTTGGCCTCCAGGTCTTCAACGGTCTCCAGCGTGGTGATGCCAACGAGGTCGGCGGGAATCTTGCCATCGTCGAGGTAGCGGCCGTCGTCCCCGACGGGGCAGTAGATCTCGAGCTTGTACTTCAGACCGGTGACGTAGTCCTCCGCGCCATGGCCGGGCGCGGTGTGGACGGCACCGGTGCCACTGTCGGTGGTCACGTAGTCGGCGAGTACGACGGGCGCGGCGCGGTCGATGAAGGGATGGCGGGCGGCGAGTTTCTCGAGCGCCTTGCCCGTTACAGTCTGCACGACCGCCGGGGCGGGATCGAGCTTCGCCGCGGTGGCCACCGCGGCGAGCAGGGCCTGGGCGACGATGATGCGCTCCGCGCCGGTATCGGCGACGACGTACTCGATGTCGGGATGCAGCGCGATCGCGAGATTGGCGGGGATCGTCCACGGCGTGGTCGTCCAGATGACGATGAAGAGCGGCTTGTCGGCGGGCAGGCCGAATTTTTTCGCCTCGTCTGCCGGCACGGCGAACTTCACCCAGATCGCGATGGAGGTGTGGTCCTTGTATTCGATTTCCGCCTCGGCGAGCGCGGTCTCGAATGGTATGGACCAGTAAACGGGCTTCTTGCTGCGGTAAACGAGACCCTTCTCGATGAAGGCGGCGAAGGTCCGGACGATGTCGGCCTCGTAGTTGGGCGCCTTGGTCTTGTACTCGTGCTGCCAGTCGGCGAGCACGCCCAAGCGCTTGAACTGCCGGGTTTGGGTCGCGATCCAGGATTCGGAAAACGCGTCGCACTTCGCGCGAAGCTCGGCGGTGGTCACGGCCTGGTTTTTCGCCCGCAGTTCCTGGGAGACCTTCTGCTCGATCGGCAGGCCGTGGCAGTCCCAGCCGGGGACGTACGGCGTGCGGAAGCCGCGCATCGACTTGTAGCGGTTGATGAGGTCCTTGAGGATCTTGTTCAGCGCGGTGCCGATGTGGACGTCGCCATTCGTGAAGGGCGGTCCATCATGCAATACGAAGGCCGGGGCGGCGGCGCGTTTCCGCTGGATGGCGTCGTACAGGCCCATCTTCTCCCAGTGGGCGACCCGTGACGGCTCACGTTGCGCGAGCCCGGCGCGCATCGGAAAATCGGTCTTCGGGAGCTGCAGGGTGTCTTTGAAGTCTTGCGCCATGCCTGAGAAAAGTGGGCGAGGCTATGCCGCACCCACAGTGAGTCAAGGGAGACCACGCCGCCGCGCCCGCGGCGCGGCGGGGCGAGGGTGAGGGGCGGCGAAGTGGCGGGTGCGAGTGGCTGGGTGACGAGTGAAAAAACCGGCGAATCACGTGCGGGGCCAAGCCGATTGGCGCCGTGATTTTGCTGCAAATGGTAGGGCCGCGCGTCCCCACCTATTTCGTCCGCGCCGCCGGAAGGCGGGACTACGAGCGTGGCGCGCTAACGTGCTCCGCGGCGCGCTGCGCGAGTCGCTCGCCGCTGAGCAGGCAGTTCGGCAGCGCGATGCCGTCGCGCGCGTTGCCGCCGATGAAGAGGCCGGGATTCAGGTTTTCGCACGCGGTCATCGTGGCAAGGTGCCGCTCGTGGCCGAGATGGTACTGCGGGATGGCGTGCGGCCAGAACGCATGGCGTCGGAACACCGGCTCGCCCGTCACGCCGAGCAGCTCGCGGAGATCTCCGCGGACCGCCGCCCAGAGTTTCTCGGGCGGTTGGGCCGCGAGCTCGGGCTGGAGTGAGCCGCCGATCATGACGGTGAGGGCGACATGGCCCGTGGGCGCACGGCCGGGGAAAGGCGTGGAGGAAAAAAGCACGCCCAGCATCGCGCGTTTTTCCAGCGCGGGGATGAGCACGCCGAAACCATCAAGCGGATGGGTCACCTGTTCGCGGCGGAATCCAAGAAATAGGGATGACACCGGCGGTGACTCGATGGAGGCGAGACTGGCGAGGGAGTCTTCGCCGAATGCGCCGACTGTGAGCCGCGCCAGCGGGGCGGCGGGCAGCGCGGAAACGACGGCGTCGAATGAATCCGACTGGGCCCTCTGGCCATCATGCCAGATAACAGCCCAGCGGGAGCCGGGCACGAGGCCGTCGACGCGGGCCTTGAGGGCGACGGTCCCGGCGGGCAGGCGTGCGGCCAGGGCCTCGGGCAGGGTTTGCAGGCCGCGGGGGAAGGAAATGATCCGGGACAGTGGCGACAGTCCCTGTTTCCGGCGGGCGCGGGCGGCGGCCATCTGGCCGCGCAGCAGCGAGCCGTGCGTCCGCTCCAACTCCCAGAGCTTGGGGAAGGCATGGCGGGTGGAAAGTTTCTCCGGGTCGCCCGCGTAAATGCCGCTGACGAGGGGCTGTACGGCATAGTCGAGCAGCTCCTGTCCAAAGTGGGCGCGGACGAACGCGGCCAGCCCGAGGTCGCCGATGCGATTCCGGCGTGATGCAAAAATCTCCGCCAGCAACCGCAGTTTTGCCCCGGGGGAGAACAAGGGTGTCCGGAAAAATGCCGCGGGCGAGGAGGGCACCGGCAGGACCCGCCCCTTGCGGACCAGGTAGCGGTTCTTGGCCGCGGGACTCGCCTCGAGAATTTCCCGCTGCAGTCCGAGCTCGCGCAGCAACGCGGAGATCTCGGGCGCGCTTTCCTGGAAGGAGTTGGGGCCGGATTCGACGAGCCAGCCGTCGGCGGTTTCCGTTTGGATGGAGCCGCCCAACCGTGGACCCTGCTCAAACAGCTGCACGCGGTGGCCGAGCACGGTCAAGCGATGGGCGGCGGCTAGGCCGGTGATGCCGCCGCCGAGGACGGCGATGGACTTGGCATTCGGGTTACTCACTTAAGAGGCAAAGCTTCACAGGAAATCGCGGCGCCGGCTGCTCATTTCTTGCGATTCTCGGGGCATCCTCCGCTCTTATTTCCAGCCGGTCACGGTCTCAACCAGGGCCTCGACGCACTCGAGCTTCGCCTGGGGCTGGATGCCGTGGCCCAGGTTGAAAATATGGCCGGCAGTCCCGCGCATGGATTCAAGGAGCCGGCCGGTTTCGCGCCGGACGATGGCGGGGGTGGTGTTGAGCAGCACCGGGTCGAGGTTGCCCTGTACCGCGACATTGGCCGGCAGGTTGCGGCGGACGATGGCGAGGTCGCTGGTCCAATCGACGCTGAGCACTTTTGCGCCGCTGAACGCCTGGTCGGTGAGGTGAGACGCGGTGCCCTTGGCGTAAAGGATGACGGGAAAGTCCCGGGGGAGGGCGGCGATGATCCGCCGGATCCATTGCAGGGACGCGGCCTCATAGTCCGCGCCTGCGATGATGCCGCCCCACGAGTCAAAGATCTGGATGGCATCGGCGCCGGCGCGGATCTGCATCTGGAAATAGACAATGAGCGCGGCGGTAAGTTTCTCCAGTAACGCATCGAAGAGGGTGCGATCCGTATAAAACAGCGCCTTGCTGCGCTCGAAGTCGTCCGAGCTGCCGCCCTCCAGCATGTAGGTGGCGAGCGTCCACGGCGACCCGCCGAAGCCGAGCAGCGCGGTCTTACCGGCGAGTTCCTTTTTCAGCAGCGCGAGCGTGTCGGCGACATACGCGAGGCGCGCGGGCACGGCATCGGCCGGGGCCAGGGCGTCAACCTGCGAGCGAGTTTCGAGGCGGAAGTCCATCGCGATGCCGCCCTCCTCCTTGAAATGGTAGCCCTGGCCGAGCGCCTCGGGGATGACGAGGATGTCGGAGAACAGGATGGCCGCATCGAACGCGAAGCGCCGCAGCGGCTGGAGCGTGACCTCGGCGGCGAGCGCGGGGGTCCGCACCATCTCGAGGAAGGAGGACTTCGCCTTGAGCGCCCGATACTCGGGCAGGTAGCGCCCGGCCTGGCGCATGATCCAGAGCGGCGGCCGGTCCAGCGGGGTGCAGGCGCAGGCGGCGAGGAAGCGTTCGCGAGAAGTCATTTTAATGGTAGCCACAGAGACACAGAGGGCACGGAGTAAGACAGTTCAAAAGGATTTCCTTGGTGGTCTCCGGGTCTCGGTGGCTCAAACTCAGATAAGCCAATCGCGGGGTTTGAGGAAGACGTCGTAGAGTTTTGCCTCGGGTGAGCCCGGCTCGGGTTTCCAGTCGTAGTCCCAGCGCACGAGGGGCGGGAGGCTCATGAGGATCGACTCGGTGCGGCCGCCGCTTTGCAGGCCGAAGAGGGTGCCGCGGTCCCAGACGAGGTTGAACTCCACATAGCGGCCGCGGCGGTAGAGCTGGAACTGGCGCTCGCGGTCGCCGTGCGGCGTGGCCTTGCGCTCGGCAACAATGGGACGGTAGGCGGGGAGGAAGGCGTCGCCGACGCTGCGGGTGAGCGCGAAGCTTTGGTCGAAGCCGAGCTCGTTGAAGTCGTCGTAGAAAAGTCCGCCGACGCCCCGCGGTTCACCGCGGTGCTTCAGGAAGAAATATTCGTCGCAGGCTTTTTTCATGCGCGCATGGAGCGTCACGCCGAAGGGTGCGACGGCGGCGCGGGCGGTGCGGTGCCAGTGCGCGGCGTCCTCCTCGAAGCCGTAATAGGGCGTGAGATCGAAACCGCCGCCGAACCACCAGGTCGGGGTAACAGGGGACGGGGGACGGGGGACAGGGGGAGTAGCAGGGGACGAGGGGGCGGAACTGCCGGAGATAAAGAAGCGGACGTTGGCGTGGGCGGTGGGGACGTAGGGGTTGCGCGGGTGGAGGACGAGGGAGACGCCGAGAGCCTCCCAGGGCTGGCCGGCGAGTTCGGGGCGGTGGGCGGTGGCGGAGGGCGGCAGCTTCGTCCCTTGCACGTGGGAGAAGGCCACGCCGGCTTTCTCGAACACCGCACCATCAGTGAGGATGCGCGTGCGCCCGCCGCCGCCCTCGGGACGGGTCCAGGCGTCCTCCCGGAAACGGCCGCCGCCATCCTCGGCCTCGAGGGCGGCGCAGATGCCGTCCTGCAGGCCGAGCAGGTAGGTTTTGACGGCGGAGACGTCGGGAGCGGCGGACATGGAAGAGGGAAGGAGAACGAGAACGAGGAACGAGAACGAGAACGATTTTTGTGGAGGTGTCGGTAGATAGGGACGGGCAGCCTGCCCGTCCGTTCGGCGGTCCTATCATCTGGCTTCGGTTGTATCGCTCGTTTGCCCGGACGGGCGGGCCGCCCGTCCCTACCAATGAGAGCAGAGGACGGCGCGGCCCTTGACGCATTTGCTAGATTTGGCGTTCGACAGCTCCACGGTGCCCACCGTTGATGCCTGTTCCGCCTGTCGCCATGAACCAAACCGTCCTAGCCTCCGTTGCCGCGACCGGCTTCACCGTGGCGTTTTTCCACGCGGCGATTCCGACGCACTGGCTGCCGTTCGTGCTGGTGGCGCGGGCGCGCGGCTGGACTCGGACGAAGACCCTCGGCGTGGTGACGCTCGCGGGCATGGGGCATGTGCTGCTCACGAGCCTGCTGGGCGTGGCCATCGCGTGGTTTGGTTTCAGGCTCGATGCCCGGGTGGGCGCGGCCTTCCCGTGGATCGCCGCCGGGCTGCTGGCGGCGCTGGGCCTGTTTTATTTCTGGCGGCAGTGGCGCGGCGGCGGCATCTGCCACCATTACGCGCCGGGCGGGCATCATCATGCGGACGAGCACTGCGGGCATGAGGAAGACCACAGCCACTGGGAACATGAGTTGAAGGACAGCCCGCTGGTGTCGGCCAAGGCCGATGACCGGGCGGCGGTGGGCGGCTTGTTCATGATGCTCACGCTTTCGCCGTGCGAAGGGTTCCTGCCGGTATATTTGTCAGGCGTGAAGTTTGGCTGGCCCGGATTTTTCACGCTCAGCGTGATCCTCGCCGTGGCCGCGCTGGGAGCGATGCTGCTGTTCACCTGGCTGGCGCTGCGCGGCATGGACCGGCTGCGGGTGAAAAACTTCGAGCGCTACGAAGCCGGCTTGCTGGGCGGCCTGTTTATGGTACTGGCGGGACTGGTCGTGCTGCTCGAACGCTAGACGGGTATTTCGATCCCGATCTTTTCCCGCGGATTACGCGGATGGGCGCGGATGGATCGGAGTTTTGGTGACCGATTTATTATCCGGTATTTATCCGCGAAATCCGCGGTAAAACTCCGGTGCTGCGGCCTTACTTCTTTCCCGGCACCGTGATTTTCATCAGCGGCTCATCGGCGGGTGCGGCGGGCTTGGGGGTGGTTTTATCGGGTGAGAGGGTGGGGACGAGGGTGACAGGCGTGTCCCCCGCCTTGGGCGTGGGGGTGGAAGTGGCGAAGGCCGGGCCGCCGGGAGGCAGCAGGGCGAAGCCGCGCTCGAGCAGTTCGATCACCTTGCGGTCGCGGCTGATCGAGGTCTCGCCGCCCATCGTGACCACGATGATGCGCCGCCCGTTGCGCTGGGCGGTGGCGGCGAGGCAGAAGCCGGCGCTGTTGGTGAAGCCGGTCTTGAGTCCGTCGACGCCCGTGACCTTGCCGAGCAGATTGTCATGGTTGACCATGTTGAACGGCTTGGCGCGTGGCGGACTGCCGAACGGGCGCTGGTGCACCGAGGTGTATTTCAGGACGTCGGTCTTGAGCAGCAGGTAGCGGCTGAGCAGGGCGAAGTCGCGCGGGCTGGTGAGGTCGCCCTCCGCCATCTTGCGGTTGGCTGTCGGCAGGCCGTGCGGCGAGCGGAAGGTCGTGTGGGTCATACCCAGCTCGCGGGCCTTGGCGTTCATGTGCTCGACAAACACCTCAACGGATCCGGTGGCGGCGCGCGCGAGGGCGTGGGCGGCATCGTTGGCGGACTCGACCATCATCGCGTAGATCAGCTCCTCGACGGGAAACGTTTCCCGGGGATCGAGGTAAACCTGGGAGCCGCCGATCTTGGAGTCCTCCACGGTGATGCGGACGGGAGTCTGGAGGGTGACGGAGCCGGTGTGCATGACATCGTCGAGCACGGCGAACGTCATGAGCTTGGTCATGCTCGCGGGCGCGGAGATGAGGTCGGCATTGTCCTCGAAGAGCACGGTGCCCGTGGCGGCGTCCATGATGATGGCGCCCTTGTACCCCCCGGCGACGGCCGCGGCCGGCCGCGTGGGCTTGGCACGGGTGGGGGTGGCGGCCGCCCCGAAGGCGGCGGGCAGCACCGCGACAAGCGTGCAAAGAAGAAGGGCGGCGGAGGAAAGGCGCAGAAAACGCATTGGCCAAAGAGGAAAAATTAAGCCTCCGGTGCGAGCAGAAAGGCGAATGCTACCCGAGCCCCGGTCCATGTCCGATGGAGCAGAGCACACCCGGAACTACGGCCGGACAAGGCAGGGCTCACGCGAAGGCGCGAAGATCGCGAAGGCTGGATCCATTTTCCTAGGCTCGGCTTCGCGCCTTCGCGTGACCTAATTTGGACGACCGAATGCGGCTTTCGAATGCGGCTTTGCGCGGATAAAACATGCTGCAGGTGGATGGATGAAACGGCTCGCCCGGCCCGAGTTCTTATCCTAATCAATTTCTCTAGCAGCAGTTACCCCTCTGCTATGATTCCCTTCCCCATCTTTCCGCAGTCCCGGCCACCCGTCATATTCCGCATTCGGAATTCCGCTTAATAACACTGTTCGCCGGAAAACATGAGACGCTACGCATACTTTCTCTCACTTGTTTTCGCAGTTGGCGCAATCGCGGCGCCTGCCGAGAAGAACGCCCAAGCGGATGCCCAGCCACCGCTCCACGTTTATTATCGCTTCGATCATATCGAAGTTCTTCCGCCTCCATTTCGCGATGCCGGTCCGGCTGTGTTGGCCGCAGTAAAGAAAGAAGGACTGAATCCGGAGTTGTATTTTATCGAGCTGCGCTACGACTACCCCGAAACATCGCGACTCCTTTTCGACCTTTGGGACGTCCGTGCGTTTCCAATCGATCCAAACCGGAAGGGAAATCCCGGAGGCCAGTGCCGCACGGTCGAGTATGATCCCGGAAAGAAGACCGTCACACGAATCTACGGATGGAGATGAAGAAAGAGGCGAACCAGATGCCAGTGCCAATGTCGGGCCTGCGGCCCGCCATGGCACATCGTTAACGTTGGGCAATAAGCATATGTTGAAAAGTCACATCGACGCTGTTGAACAGTCGCTCCTCGCGATCTCGCGTAT
Organism: uncultured Opitutia bacterium; assembly: GCA_903902745.1. Classification (GTDB taxonomy): domain Bacteria; phylum Verrucomicrobiota; class Verrucomicrobiia; order Opitutales; family Opitutaceae; genus CAIUWA01. The sequence continues at coordinate 118,044 of CAIUWA010000022.1, forward strand.
CCCCGCGAATACTGGTCACACGCTTCACAAAGGCACACCCAGAGAAGCGTTCATTCGGAAGTTCCTTCAAGATCACTTGAGCGAGCGCGTAGCGATCGGCACGGGAGAGATCATCGACGCGAATTCGCGTCCCAACGAACCGAGAAATCAGATCGATATTGTGATCTACAAGCGCGATTACCCGAAGCTGGATTTCGGAGGTGGCATTAGCGGTTTCCTCGCCGAATCGGTAGTCGCGACGATCGAAGTGAAATCGTTACTCGATGCTGCGGCTCTGAAGCAAAGCGTTGAGACCGGCCGTAGATTGAAGGGCCTCAGCCGGAACATCATCACTTCGTTCAGTAGCGGATATCAGCCCCCAAGCATTCTGTCCTACGTCGTGGCTTACGAAGGTCCGGCTTCGATGCAGACGGTTCACGGTTGGTTCGCCGGCATTCACGCTGAGCTGGGAATATCCTATCCGACGATGCCCCCGACCGTCGACCAGCGGATTGCAGTAGCTAGCCCTGCGATTGAAGGTGTCTTCCTTCTGGGACGTGGATTCCTGCATTTCGACAATAGCCCATTGAGCTTTGTGAGTGATGCTGTGCGAAGCGCTAATCCGAATCTCCATTGGGCAATCGCCGACGCACCCTCGGGAGGGCTGCTCCTCTTGTTCATGTTACTTACTCAGGCAGTGAGTGGGCTGTCTGGCTCTTGGCTCAATCCATCCCCATATCTCACAAACTTTAGCGTCCCGCAGCTACGGGTCGGCACCTGAGAATGGAGAGGCCCAACAAGGCAGTAGAGCCAATGCGATTGCTTGTCACGGTGACTGCTTTCGCAGTCCCCGCGCCAAGCAACCGTATGGCTCACTTTTGACGTTGGGCAAATAACCGCACCCAGAGGAAAAATGTCATGGCTCGAATGATCGTAATCTACCGGACTCCACAGGATCGAAAAGCCTTCGATAAGCACTACTTCGAGGTGCATATTCCATTGGCGAAGTTGCTGCCCGGTCTGCGAAAATATGAAGTTAGCACATCGCCGATCATTTCTCCGGTCGGTTGGAAAGACGCCTATTTGGTTGGCACATTGCATTTCGACAGTCTCGACGCGATCAAGACCGCCTTTGCGAGCGAGTGCGGACGCGCTTGCGCCGCAGATAGACGGATTTTAGCTCCCAGCGAAGTCGATGTTCAGATGTATTTGTTCGACGACCGTGAAGTCTAGACGATGAAAAGGAATGGTTTCAGATCCCTGAGACCACCGCCTCTTCCGTCTCTCGGATCCCATCCTGTAAAATTTCCGATCCCGATCCGTTGCAAAGGAGGCAGGCCGAGGACGATCCGAGGGTCGGGACTGCCGGATCAGCTCGTTTGTTCGAGGGGTAGGTCGTGGAGCTTTAGCTCGGGGTTTTTCTCCACGAAATATCGCATCGTCCACTCGTTCGGAAACAGCACGACGGGTTGGTCGAACTTGTCGGTGCCGAAGCTGACGCCGGTGGCGACGATGAGGGACGACGGGTTCTTCAGCGACGGATGGGGATCCAACCACTTCAGCAAGGTCCACGGCGTGGGTGTGAGCCGCGACTCGGCGCTATACTCGGCCTGCAGGCGCCATTGCACGACTTCGAACTGCAGAGGGCCGACGGCGGCGAGGAGCGTCGCGCCGGGCGGGGCGTTGCGCGCGGTGAAGGACTGGACGACACCTTCCTGGAGGAGCTGCTCGAGTCCGGCGCGGTATTTTTTGGCGTCGGCGGAGGTCGGGTTGGAAATGTAGGTGAAGACCTCTGGCGGAAAGCGCGGGATCTCGTCATAGACGATCGACTTGTCCTCGGTGAGCGTGTCGCCGATGCCGAACTCGCTGTGGCCGACGAGGCCGATGACGTCGCCCGGCCAGGCCTCGTCGACGGTCTCGCGTTCCTGGCCGAAGAGCTTGTGGGACGAGGAGAGGCGAACGGTTTTGCCGGTGCGCTGGTGCGTGACCATCATGTCGCGCGTGAACTTGCCCGAGCAGATGCGGACGAACGCGATACGGTCGCGGTGCTTCGGATCCATGTTGGCCTGGATCTTGAAGACGAAAGCGGAAAACCGCTCGTACCCTACGGGCACGATCGAAGTATCAAGTAACAAGGGTGAAGTAACAAGGGAGTCTGCGGCTTCGCCGCTGTTGCTGAAATTTTCTTGGGACTTGTTACTTGCTACTTGGGACTTAACCGCAGCGTTGCGATGCGGTTGGGGCGGGACTGAATCGTGGAGGAAGCCATCGAGGAGCAACTGGATGCCGAAGTTGTTTACGGCGCTGCCGAAGTAGACGGGGGTCTGCTGGCCGGCGCGGATGGCGGCGAGGTCGAAGGGGTGGCCGGCGCCGTCGAGCATCGCGAGCTGGTCCTTTACCTCGCCGAAGGTGTAGTCGTCGAGTTTTTCGCGGACGATGGCGTCGTCGAGGGAGGAGACATTGACGGGGGCCTGGAACTTGCCGCCGGGGACGCGCTCGAAGAGGTGGACCTCGCGGGAGCGGCGGTCGAACACGCCCTTGAACGACGGGCCGTTGCCGAGCGGCCAGATGACGGGTGACGACTGGAGCCCGAGCACGTTCTCGAGCTCGTCGAGGAGTTCGATCGGGCTGCGAGTGGGCCGGTCGCACTTGTTCATGAACGTGAAGATCGGCACGCCGCGGCGGCGACAGATCTCGAAGAGCTTGCGGGTCTGGGCCTCGACGCCCTTGGCGGCGTCGATGACCATCACGACGGCATCCACGGCGGTGAGCACGCGGTAGGTATCCTCGGAGAAATCCTTGTGGCCGGGGGTGTCGAGCAGGTTGACGGCGAAGCCGGCGTAATCGAACTGGAGGAC
>CAIUWA010000023.1 GCA_903902745.1 uncultured Opitutia bacterium
ATCGTCGGCCAGGTGCCGGTCGGCGACCCCGGCCGCTCCGACTGGCACGTCAACGGCTCCGCGGATGGCCGTTGGGCGGTCTGTGATGATTTTCGCTATCGCCTCTGGCTCATCGACCGTCACTCGGGTGAGATGGCGATCATCGCCGATCTCGGCCAGAAAACCACCGCCCAGGATCACACCCACCCGACGTTCAGCGCGGACAGCACGAAGATTGAAATTCAGACGGCGATGCTCTCCGAGGACAACCGCTCGTTGAACATCTGCGTGGTCCCGGTTCCGAAGTCCTGGCTCGCCCGCACCTACGACAACCCAAAAATCGGACCGTGATGCTTACCTGCCGCCGTTGCGAAGCCCGGATTTAGCCCTATGTTTGGCCTCCCGACCATCGATCTGATCGTCATCGCCGTTTACGCGGTGCTCATGATCGTCATCGGCTTGGTGGCCATGTTGCGCATCAAGAACCAGGAGGATTTTTTCCTGGGCGGCCGGCGCTTTGGCAAGTTCCTCCAGATCTTTTCCTCCTTCGGTCAGGCCACCAGCTCCGATACCGCCGTGGGCGCGGTCACCACCGCATATCGGGACGGCGCCGGTGGGATCTGGAGCCAGTTGGTGGGGCTGTGGGCTACGCCGCTCTTCTGGTTCACCGCACCGTGGTACCGGCGAATGCGAACCCTCACCCTCGGCGACTTCTTCCACGAGCGCTACCGTTCCCAGCGGATGGCCATCGCCTATTCGCTGCTGGCGAGCGCCTACCTCGTGATCGTCATCGGACTCGGCCTGAAGGCCGTGAGCTCCACCGTGATCGGCATCACACTGAAGCCGGTGGCCGCCCTGACCCCCGCCGAGCACCTCGAGTACAACCAGGCACTCCGCCTCGAGGCCCTGTCCCAGCAGGGCCCGACCGGCACGCTTAGCCCGGCCGAGGCAGACGAGCTGCAATCCCTCCGCCTGCGCCGGCCGCACCGGGAGTTTTCCTCCATCAACGAGTCCGCCCTGGTGTGGTTCATCGTCCTCATCGTGTTCGTCTATGGCATTGCCGGCGGGCTGGAGGCCGCGGTGTGGACGGACACCGTTCAGGGCACGCTGATCCTGATCCTGTCGATCCTGCTGGTGCCCTTCGCCATCGCCAAGCTCAACGCCCTGCATGGCCAGACCGGCCTCCTGGCAGCGGGCCATACGCTGCACCAGGAGCTGCCAGGACGATTCTTCTCGCTGATGGGATCAGCGGAGAACGCGGATTTCACCTGGTACTTCGTCATCGCCCTGTCCGTGATGACCACACTGAACGTCGCGACGCAGTCGAACCAGCTCACGGCCAACGCCTCGGCGCGCGACGAGCTGACGGCGAGCATCGGCTTCACCACCGGCACGATGATGAAGCGCTACTGCTCGGTGATGTGGGGTTTCCTCGGCATGCTCTGCTTCGCGCTTTACGGCCGGGAGATCCAGGATTCCGACCTCGTATGGGGCCATGCGACGCGGGACCTGCTGGGCGGCCTTGGTTTCGGGCTGGTCGGCCTGATGATCGCCTGTCTCCTCGCGGCGCTGCAGTCCACGGCAAGCACGCTGATGATCTCCTCCTCAAGCCTTTTCACGAAGAATGTCTACGGCCCGCTGCGCCCCGGGCGCACCGAGCGGCACTACGTGCTGGTCGGCCGGATTGCCGGCGCCCTGGTGCTGCTGGCGGCGGCGCTGCTCAGCACGGCGTTCGGCTCGATCCTCGACATGCTGAAGTTCATGTGGGAGTTCAACGCGATCATCGCCGCCTCGTTCTGGTGCGGCATCAAATGGCGCCGGGCGACGCGCCAGGGGGCTTGGGCTTCCATCCTGATTGCCGCCACAATGTTTGTCGCGCTGCCGCTGGCCCTGCCGACCGTCTTCCCGGGGATGCGGACGAATCCCGCGCTCCTGCGCACCACCCAGCAGCGGGTGATCCCGCAGACACTGGTGGCGACGCCCCGCGACGTGGAGGAACGTGCGCGACAGGTCGCGGACTGGCACGGTGCCGGGCCGGCCCCGGCGGCGCTACACGTGGGCGAGACGGTCACCCGCACGGTCATCATCGCCCCGAAGTCGATCTACTGGGAGCAGGGCATCACGGAAGTGAACGGCGTGAAACGGGGCGCGGGCACGTTCTACCTCGAAAGCTGGCTCCTCGACCACGTCACCGACCTGTCGGCCAATCCCCACGCGCTCAACGAGACGCTGCGCTACACCTACAAGATCCTGCTGCCGTTCCTCGTGCTGATCGTCGTCTCGCTGCTGACCGCACCCGACGAGTCGGATTCCATCGGGCGCTTTTTTGCCCGGATGCGGACGAAGGTGCGGACGAATCGCGCCGAGGATGAGAAGGCCGTCCTGTCCGCCTACGCCGATCCCAAAAGCACCCGCGACTGCCTGCTCCTGCCGGGTTCCCAGCTCGAGTTTTTCAAATGGAGCCGCGAGGATGTGATCGGCTTCGGCCTCGCCCTGGTCATAGCATTTGCTGTTCTGGCTCTGCTGAATTTTCTCATCCATTTCGGCTCCTGATCCCGTCTGCTGCCGGTTGGTCGCTCCGCATCAAAATCATTCATGAAAGACGAAACCATCACCCTCCCCCGATCGATGGCCGTGGTCATGGCCCACGGCCCGGGCGACTACCGCCTCGAAGAACGTCCCGTGCCCCGCGCCGGTCCGGGCGAGGTGGTCATCAAGGTGAAGAGCACCGGCATCTGCGCGAGCGACATCAAGTGTTACACGGGCGCCCCCATGTTCTGGGGGGACAAGGATCGGGAGGGCTATTGCCAGCCGCCCGTCACCCCGGGCCATGAATTTGTCGGCGAAGTGGTCGCGCTGGGCGAAGGCGCCGGCGAATTGTATGGCCTGGCCATCGGCGATCATGCGGTCAGCGAGCAGATCGTGCCCTGCGGCGAGTGCCGGTACTGCCGGCGCGGCCAGTACTGGATGTGCGCGGTGCACGACATCTACGGGTTCCGGCGGAAGACGTTCGGCTCCTGGGCCGAATACATGCTCTTTCCCGCGGGGGCGCTGAACTACAAGGTGCCAAAATCCATTCCGCTGCACCACGCCGTCTTCATCGAGCCTCTCGCCTGCTCCATCCACGCGGTCGAGCGCGGGGAAATCCAGTATCAGGACACGGTGGTCATCGCCGGCTGCGGCCCGCTCGGCTTGGGCATGGTGGCCGCCGCAAAGATGAAGGGGCCCGCCTGCATCATTGCGCTCGACCTGAACGACGACCGGCTGGAAGTGGCCAGGAGCTGTGGAGCGGACATCGGCATCAATCCCGGAAAGGAGAACGCCATCCAGAAGGTGCGCGACCTGACCGAGGGCTACGGCTGCGACGTCTACATCGAGGCGACCGGCGCACCGGCGGCGGTCGAGCAGGGCCTGAACATGATTCGCAAGCTCGGCACCTTCGTTGAGTTCAGCGTCATGCGTGAAAAGGTCACCGTTGACTGGACCATCATCGGCGACAGCAAGGAGCTCAACATCCACGGCGCCCATCTCGGGCCATACTGCTACCCCGTGGCGATCCGCATGATCGAGCAAAAGCTGCTGCCCATGGACCAGATTGTGACCCATCGCCTGCCGCTGAAAGATTTTCAGAGCGGCCTTGATAAGGTCGTCAGTGGCCTTACCTCCGTCAAGGTGACGCTTGAACCTTGATTTACCCGCCAATGACCGCGGGGCTTGCGCCCCCTTTGCAGGCGGGTTGCTCCAGGCACTGGCGCCACACGTGAACGATTGAGCCCAAGACAAGTTCCGTGAAACACCCTCGCGCGTTGAGCAATGCGCTCCAGGAAGCGCGATTGCACCCCCGAGTCCTGAGGTGCGCTGAGCCGGGCACTTTCATTCAGGGTGTTCTTGCACTTCGTGGTGCCACCCAAAGTTGGCCGAGCGGCTCAAAGCGTTTTCAGATACGCGATGATATCCAGGCGGTCCTTCGGATCCTTGACGCCGGAGAGCGGCATCACGCTGCCCGGCGCGACCTTCTGCGGGTCGGTCAGGTAGGCATCAAGGATTTTTTCATCCCAGACAAGGTTCGCCGACTTCATCGCGCGGCTGTAGCGGAATCCCGCGGCCGTCCCCGACTTCCGGCCCATGACCCCGGCGAGACCCGGGCCCGTGCCGTTGACCTTGGTGACGGCATGGCAGACCACGCACATGGCGTAGAGCTGCTTTCCCTTGTCCGCATCCTGCGCGTGCAGTCGGCCCACGGCGCCAAGGACAAACAGGCCAAGCACAACTCCAACCCGCACAGCCCTTTTATTCATCATTGGAAACATGGCCTAAAGCATGTCGGGCTTCCCAACATAGCGTACCAGGTCGTCACCCAGCCGCAGCGCCAGCGCGGCGATCGGCCCCGTGGGGTTGTAGCCCGAGTTGTGCGGCAGCACCGAGGCCCCGACGACGAAGAGGTTGGAGGCATCCCAATGCTGCAGGTGAGGCGACACCACGCTGGTGCGGGGATCGGCCCCCATGACGGTGCCGCCCACGACATGGGTCGACTGGGAGACCCGGGTGTCGAACGGGCCACGCCGCGGCACGGCCGGGCCGACAATCTTCGCACCGGCCGCTTGCGCCACGGCCTCCATTTTCCTGGTCACGTACTCGGACATGCGCACTTCATTTTGTTGCCAGTCAAAGGTCATTCGCACGAGGGGCTGTCCGTAGGCATCCGTGTAGCTGGGATCGAGATCCAGGAAATTTTCCCGGTGCGGGTAGCACGTGGCCTGGGCCGTGAGCGCAAAGCTGTGCGCATACCAGTCCGCATTCGCCTGCTTCCATTTGGTTCCCCAGCGCGGCGTGCCGGGCGGCACCCGCCGGCCCCGGATTGGCAGGCCGCCCTTGAGATTGGCGGTGATCGCCCCACCCCCGAGAAAGTCCAGACCGCTGTGGTCGAAGTGGTCCGCGTTGAACTCGTCGATGTTCACTCCCGAGCAACCGGAGGCGAGGAAGGGATTGATCCAGCGGTCCGGGAAAAACAGGTTCACCAGCGAGCTGCTCTGGTAGCAAAAATTCCGGCCGACCACGCCCTTCCCCGTGACCGGGTCGTATTTTTCGCCAATGCCCGCCATCAGCAGGAGCTTGGCATTCGTCATCGTGAACGCGCCGAGCACCACCACGTCCGCGGGCTGCTCGTATTCCTCGCCGGTCAGAAGGTCCAGGTAGCGGACGCCGGTCACCCGCTTGCCGTCGCGGTCGTAATCGACACCAAGGACATGGCAGTTCAACCGGATTTCGAACTGGGGCCGCTCTAGGAGCACGGGATAGAGCAGCAGCTCGGGTGTGCTCTTGGCCTTCGCCTCGCACAGGAAACGGTCGCAGTGCCCGCAATATTGACACGCCCCCAGCTTCATCCCGTCCGGATTGGTGTAGGTCCCGGATGAATTCCCCGCCGCCATCGGGAATGGCTTGTAGCCGAGTTTTTCCGCCGTCTGCTTGAAAATGATCCCCGCCTCGGTGAGTTCGAGCGCCGGCTGCGGGTATTCGTTCTGCCGCGGCGCCTCGAAGGGATTCCCGCCCGGCTGGATCCGGCCCTGGATGTTCCCGGCCTTGCCGGAGATGCCGAAGAGTTTTTCGAACAGGTCGTGATACTTTTCCAGCTCCGCGTAACTGACGCCCCAGTCCTGGACCGTGACCTCCGCCGGGATCGCCGTCTTCCCGTAGCGCGACTCCAGCCGCGTGCGGAGCGCGGGATCATACTCGGCCCAGCGCCAGGTGATGCCGGTCCAGTGATTCGCCGCCCCACCCCGGCCTTCGCCCGGGAGGAACGCCTCCATCCGGCGCACCGGCAGCGAGGCCTCCTTCCGCGAATGACGGAGGCTGTAGGTTTGCACCGCCCAGTCCTGCACCAGTCCCTGCCGGACATCCCAGCGCAGCTCGTCCCGCTGGTTCGGAAGTTTTTCCGCCGCGCCGTTGCTCGAGTTTCCACCCCGCTCCAGCACCAGCACTTCGATCCCCTGCGCGGTCAGCTGGCGGGAAATCAGGCCGGCCGTCAGGCCGCCGCCGACAATGACCACCGTGCGTTTCTTGAGTCGGGTTGCCATCGGGATCTGCGGTCAGCTGAAATCGGCAATCGACTTCGGATCGCGCGCACCCGGGTAGGGCTTGCCGCGAAATTCCACCATGTCGTTCGCATGCGTGGCCGGGAGTCCGGGATATCCGAGCATCTTCCAGAAAACCTTGTTGGTGTTTCCGCCGTAGAGCGGATCCGAAAAACAGGCCTGCTCGAACAGCGGATAAACCAGCCCGTTGAACCACTCTCCGAGCGAAAAATGGCCGCCGGTGAATTTGTCCGCCGCGAGCTCCTGCAAAAAGACGTCGGCCTCCTCGGGTGAAAGTTCCTCGAAGCGCTTGCCCCGGGTCGTGCGACAGACGTCGCCGGCAGCCGCGAGGCCGGCTTTGAAATACTGCTCGGGCGTGAGCGGCAGTTGATAGCCCAGCTCAGGCCGCCCGGGAGCCCACGGGCCCTGCCGGTAAAGCCGCGCCCCACGGCCGAAATCGCCCGCCAGCTGCCGGTCGATGAAGATCGCCAGGCCGCAGTCCACGCCATTTGGCGTCAGCGGGTCTGCCGGGCACATGACATTGACCATCGCCTCCACGAAGCCCGCCTCATCCGGTCCCAGCGACGCATACCCGACGGCCGGGGCCGGGCCGGCGGCGTTGTCCGGTGGCTGATTCGGCGCCGCGACATCCGCCGCGGCGGCGACGAGGTTCGCACCCAGCGGGGCAGAAACCGCCGCCAAGGCAACCTGCTTCAGAAATCCACGCCGGCCCTGCTCTGGGTTTTTCTCCGGGGTCATTGGGGTGCGACTTTGCTACCATCAAAAGACAGCCCGTCAAACCCTGGCTTGGGCCGGATCGATTTCAGCGCCTATGCGAACCGGTAGGGCGCGGACTCCGCTCCGCGCCGGGCATGTCCGCCGAGTCCATACTAAGCCAACCACGCTTGAGGGGCCCGTCCTCGTTCCCGGCGGTGAGCGGAGTCACCGCCCTACCGGATGCCGGGAGCTTTCCGCTCACTTTTGGCGTGTAGTCGCCGCCGCCGGAGGGGTCTTCGCCGGGGCCATCCAGCTGGCCAGCCGCTGATACTCGAGATTCAAATCGACCCGCAGCTCGTCGTAGCGCGCCTGGTCATATTCCTTGTGCAGTGCGGTGCACCGTTCCTTGAGCTCATCGAAGCGCGCCTTGGTGGCGGTTTTGTGGCTGGCATCGTCGTCCTTCGCGAGGAGCACCTCGAAACGAGCCATCACGCCATCCAGCAACTCCAGCGCGGTTTTTTGATCGACCGTGAGCACCGCGGCTGCGGGGGCATCGGAGGCGGCGGACACGAAAGCCACGGGCCCAGCTACGCCCAGCAGGGCAACGAGGTACCAGAAAGGCCGGCGAAAGGTGGGAGTGCGGTTGATGTTCATGCGCTGTCTGGCCGGCGTACAAACCACCTCAGCTCATCTCCAAGCCGCGCATGGTGCCGGTCGAGGAAGCGAACTTGTCCTGCTCGATGCCCATGCGCTGCAGCATCGAGACGAAGAGATTCGGCAGCGGATAATTCCGCTCGCGGTCGAAGCCGAGGTGCTGGCCGTGGCGGAAGCCGCCGCCGGCAAAGATCACCGGCATGTTCGTGCAAACGTGCGCATTCGCATCGCCGAGGTTCGACCCGTACAGCACCATGGTGCGGTCCATCAGCGACTCGCCGTCCTCCTGTACCGCCTTGAGGTCGGCGTAGAGGTTCGCGAGGAGCTTCATGTGCGCGAGGTCCAGCGCCTTGAGCTGGGCCAGCTTCTCGGGCGACTTCCCGTGGTGCGACAGGTTGTGATAACCCTCCGTGATCGCGACGTCCGTGATGCCCTCGACCGCGGGGGTGGCCGCGCTGTCGAGCATGAGCGAGATCGAGCGGGTTGAATCCGTCTGGAACGCGAGCCGCGCCAGGTCGTACATCAGCTTCACCTTCGCCATGTAAGCGGCCGGGCTCGTGGGATCGACCGGCACGGGGACATGGACGACCGGCTTCGGCTTGGTCTCCCAGCCCTGCGAGGCCTGCAGCCGGTGCTCCAGGTCGCGCACGCTGGTGAAATACTGGTCGAGCCGGTCGCGGTCGTTCGCGCCGACATTGCGCTGCAAGTTTTTCGCCTGCTGGGCGACGGCGTCGAGGATGCTGCGCCCGGTGTCCAGCTTGAGGACCTGCGCGTCGACCTCCGCCTGCGTGCCCTGCAGGAAAAGCTGCTTGAACACCTCCGCCGCCTTGTCCTCCGGCGGGATGGCCACCCCAGTGCCAGTGCACGAGAGGCTGCGGCTGCGGGTGTTGACCGAGAGCGTGAGTGCGGGGAAGCGCGTCAGCGTCCCGATGTGCTCCGCAATGTGCTGGTCCAGTGAAATGGTGTTGTGGAACGAGCCACTGCCCGGATGCGGCGCGGCCGTGAGGAAGCAGACATCCGCCGGATGACCGCTGTCGACCGAGGGGTGCGACACGCCGCTGAAGACGGTGAAGTCATTGCGGTGCGCCTGCAGCGGCTGGAGATAAGGCGAAGCCACGTAGTCGCGCCCGCTGCCCTGCGGGAAAAAATCCCGCGCCAGCAGGCCGAGGTTGTTGCACACGGCGAACATCCGGCGCGGCTTCGCGCCCGGCGCCAGCGGCGATGAGACCGTCGCCGCCCGCGCAAAACTTGGCAGCATGGAATCAAGCAGCGGAAGCGCCATGACGATGCCCGTGCCTTGCAGGAAGCGGCGGCGCGAAATGGGCCGGCGCGTCGCGATGAAGGGGGCTTGGGCAGGAGGGGTGGAAGGTTTTGAATTCATGGCGATGCGTCGCGGCGGCCGAAAATGGTCGGGCAGATGGAAATGTTATTTGTTCAGGAAAAGATCACTCTGGATGAGCTGATCCACGATGCTGCGGACTCCGTATTGCTGCGCTTTTGCGCCTTGCAGAATTTGCTCGATTGCCGCGCGGTCGCTGAAGCGCACCGGCGCCCCCGTGGCGTAAACTGCCAGCTGTCGCGCGAGATTGCGCGCGATCTGGGTTTCATCCGCGAGCAGCAGGCGTTTGAAGTCCCGCACATCCTTGAAGGCGTGGCCGTCGGCCAGCTGCCCGCTGGAGTCGACTGGCAGCGCGTAATGAAAGACAAACGGCCAGCCGTTCTTGCCGAAGCCCGGCTCCACGATGCCGTCCTCCGCCGTCGCGCGGTAACGGTCGCGCCACGCGCCCATCACGTCGAAGCTCTCCAGCGCGAAGCCTGGCGGGTCGATCTTGCTGTGGCAGGCCGCGCAGGTCTTGTCCGCGCGGTGCTTGTCGAGTTGCTGGCGGATCGTGACGGCGCCGCGGATATCAGGCTCCACGGCGGGCACCGATGGCGGCGGGGGCGGCAGGTCGAGACCCATAATGCGCTCGCGGACCCATTTGCCGCGCAAGACCGGCGAGGTCGTGGTGCCGTTGGCGGTGACCTTCAGCACGATGGCCTGCGTCATGAAGCCGCCCCTTGGGTTGTCCGCTGGCAGCGTCACGCGCCGCATGGCCACACCCTCGACGCCGGGAATGCCGTAATGGGCGGCGAGGCGGTCGTTCAGGAAGGTATGATCCGAGGCCACGATGTTCCGCGCCGGGAGGTTCCGGCTGAGCAGCTCGGAGAAATACATCTGGGATTCCGCGGTCGCGGCCTCCAGGAGCGAATCGTCGATATAGTAATCGCTGTAGAGCGTGGTGGAGGGCGACGTGTCGTTCACCTTCCTGAGCTCCAGCCAGTAATCGAGAAACGCCTCGACGAACCGGTCGGACCGGGAGTCGGCCAGCAGCCGGTCTGCCTGCTTCCGCAGCACTTCGGGCCGATGCAACTCCCCGAGGGCCGCGAGCTCGCGCAGGGTCGCATCCGGTTCGGAATTCCACAGGAAAAGCGAAAGGCGCGTGGCCAGCGCGTAATCGTCCAGTCGGCCGGGTTTTTCCGCGATAAAAACGTAACCCGGCGACGACAGCACCGCCGTGTAGCCAGCGATCATCGAGCCGGCAAAGCCGAGGCCGGCCTCCATCCGCTGGTTGATCAAGCCCAGGAATAGCTGCACATCCGCCTCATC
>CAIUWA010000024.1 GCA_903902745.1 uncultured Opitutia bacterium
CAAGGCGGGATCAAATTCCACTCCTGACTCCGCCATCGCGACTGGTGCATATAATGCTGGTTATGCCTTCGGGATCAAACTGGGAGCCAATGAGCGTCCAGAATTGGTGGGGCATACGGAGCAAGCTGTACTCAGTGGCAGGCGAACTCTTGAGCGAGCTGGTTGGAGCGCCAGTTACAACGAGGGGTATAAGGGCGATGACCAATTGGCCTTTGTGCAAGGCTTCTGTAACGCTTACGCAGATCACGGTCTCGTTGGCGGAGGTCGTTTCACAGTCACGCCATGACCAATTACTTCTTATGAGGCGAACCGTAGGGGGTCAGGTTGCGGATATTGATATTTTCGCTGCGACTTGCCGACCTTAGACAGGCCCACACGCGCAGCGCGGCCCGCTGATCGAACAGCAACTCAGGCCATGGCGGGATAATCCGTATAGCCGCGCGGGCCGGGGCTGTAGAAGGTCTTGGCGTCGGGCTCGACCAGGGCCGCGCCGGCCGACACGCGGGCGACGAGGTCGGGGTTGCTGACGTAATGATGCCCGAACACGATCGCCGCCATTGTGCCGCTGGCGACGGCCTGCTCCGCCTCGGCGGGCGTGTAGCCCATGCCGCAGAGGAGCGCGCCCTTGAAGGCCCGGCGGGCCGGTGTCACGACGTCCCCCTTTTGCAGGCCGAAGAAGTCCGCACGCATCAAATCGAGAAACGCGATGCCGCGGCGGTCGAGCTCGGTCGCAACATAGCTCGTGAGCGCCACCGGGTCGCTGTCCTTCATGTCGTTGTAGCTGTTGAGCGGCGAAATCCGCACGCCGACCCGGCCGGCGCCCCAGACCGACACCGCCGCGTCGACGACCTCGAGCAACAGTCGCGCGCGATTCGCGATCGCGCCGCCGTAGGGCCCGGAGCGCTGGTTGCTGCCGTCGCGGAGAAACTGATCGAGGAGATAACCGTTGGCGCCGTGAATCTCGACGCCGTCGAAGCCGGCGGCCCGGGCGTTTTCCGCGGCGTGGCGGAAGCCGGCGACGATGCCGGGTAGCTCATCGTCCCGCAGCTCGCGCGGGATCTCGTAGGGTTTCTTGCCCTGCGGCGTGTGCGTCTCGTCGTTCGTGATGCGCAGCGGACTCGGGGCGACGGGCTGCGCGCCGTTGTTCAGCAGGGAGTGACACGCACGACCGCCGTGCCAGAGCTGGCAGAGAATCCGGCCGCCCTTGGCGTGCACCGCGTCGGTGACCTTTTTCCAGGCGGCGACCTGCGCCGCGGAATGGATCCCCGGCTCGCGCGCGCCGAAGGCGGAATTTCCCGCGATGACCATCGTCGCCTCCGTGAGGATGAGGCCGGCGGAGGCCCGCTGCGCATAGTATTCGACCATGATATCGGTCGGCACATGGTCGGCGTCAGCGCGGCAGCGCGTGAGCGCGGACATGACAATGCGATTCGGCAGCGAGAGAGCCCCGAGTTTTACGGGCGTGAAGAGCGCAGGATGGTTCATAGTTGAAGAAGGAAGGTTGGCGCCAAAGGGAAATACCGTTGGCCGAAAAGCAACTCGCCTGAGCCAATTCATTCGGATTTTCCGCGGATTGTACGGATTAGGACGGATAAGGGAGTTAGGATTAAAACTCGATCACCCTGAGCACACGACCCGGGCGAACCGTGCGGGGTCAGGCCGCCAGAATCATATTCACACGATCCCCACTCAGACTTGAATCACACCGGGAAGATCATACGTTCCAGCCATGAGCAAAACGGAGATTCTCGCTGAACTGCCGAAACTTTCGGCGCAGGACCGCGGGGAGATTCTTGAGCAGCTCTGGCACCTGGAGGAAGCCGCCGGTCCGACCGAGCGGGAAAAGACTTTGCTCAATGAGGCCCAGGCTGCTTTCGACGCCAATCCCTCAGCGGGTGCGCCGTGGTCTGAAGTGGAAGCGCGTTTGCGGAAGCGCACATGAGGTGGCTCCTGCTCGTCCGGCCCGAGGCAGAACAAGACTTGGCCGTCGCCCGCGATTGGTATGATCAGAAACGGGCGGGACTCGGTGGCGAATTCCTTGATGAAATGACTGCCGCCATGCGCCAGTTGGCGCATGACCCGGAGCGCGCCCGACTCTACCACCGCAATTTCCGCCGCGTGCTGCTCCGACGTTTTCCTTACAAGATATTCTATCAAATCATCGGCGAACGCATCGTCGTCTTCCGCGTGCTGCACTCGAAACAAGAGCACGGGCGAGGTCTGCGCGCTTCATAGGATCGTTGATCCGGTTGTCCTCCAGGCAGCGAGAGCCGTTTCTCCAGCCCACGTTCCCCCTCCCTTTCCAACTTGGCGTCCCTTCGCGCCCCTTCGTGGTTTCCCATTGCATCTTTCCGGCTTAGCCGGGTGGCTCATCTAACCTGGCATTCCATTGCACGTTTGGTCCGGTGGAATCCGCGGTCCAAAACCTTGAATGACTCGTCTTGCTTTGAAATGCTTTCCCCGTCTCAAAAATCGCACCCTGCGAATCAGAAAATTACCCCCATGCCATCCTCACCATTGAGCAGTCTACGCCTTCTCATTGCCTTTGCCGTGATTTCCGCGGCTCCGATCCTCCGCGCCGCCGAGGCCGCTCCCGTGGTCGCCAAGCCCGCCTCCAATGCGCCCGTGACCGTCACCGACGACGACAAGTTCTTCACGCTCGCCAATGGCATTGCGACCGCCCGCATCAACAAGCGCACCGGCGAGATGGCGTCACTGGTCCACCAGGGCATCGACACGATGGGGCACGACCAGGGCCAGGCAGGCTACTGGGAGCAGGACCCGTCCGCCGCCGAGAAGGTGGGCGGCCTCACTCAATCCATCACCATCGACCCGGCGAAAAACGGCGGCGCCCGCGCCGAGATCTCGATCAAGGGCGTCACCGGCGGCAAGGCCGGCCTGACCCCCGGCTCACCCGGCGGCGCCCAGGGCGGAACGATGAACCTCGACCTGGAGATCCGCTATGCAATGGGCCGCGGCGAAAGCGGCATCTACGCTTATGCGATTTTTTCCCACCCGGCGGACTACGGACCGCTCAACGTGCCGGAGAGCCGCTATATCACCAAGCTCAACCAGACCTTCGACTGGATCTCGGTCGACGCCGACCGCAACATGCTCGAGGCCGCGCCGACCGACTGGGGCACCGGCGTGGTCGTCCACGCCAAGGAGCAGCGGATCATGAGCAAGGGCGTCTACAAGAATTCCGTGGAGCACAAGTACAGCTACAACGCCATCCAGTACAAAATTCCCGCCTACGGCTGGTCGAGCACCAAGGACCATGTCGGCGTCTGGTTCATCAACCCGACCATCGAATATCTCAGCGGCGGTGCCACTAAGCAGGAACTGGTCTGTCACTTCGGCGACAATGAAAACCCTGACCCCATCATCCTGAACTACTGGCGCGGCACCCATTACGGCGGCGGTGCGACGGCCAGCATTTCCGCCGGCGAAAGCTGGAGCAAGGTCGTCGGACCGATGTTCATCTACGTGAACTCGCTGTCCACCTTCAAGACGCCCTCCCCGGCCGACCTCGCCACGCTGGCCGCCACCGCCGGCAACCCGACGGTGCCATCCGCCTGGAAGGACAACCAGACGGCCCTATGGAAGGAAGCGCTTGAGCAGGCGAAAAAGGAAAAGGCGAAATGGCCCTACGACTGGGTCAACGGCGTCGACTACCCGCACAAGAATGAACGCGCCAGCGTGACCGGCCAGCTCGTGCTTAACGACCCGCAGGCCGCCAGCGAAAAACTGCCCCACCTCACCGTTGGCCTCGCCTCGCCCGACTACGTCATCGAAGGCCGGGGCAATCCGGCTCCTGCGGCTGCTCCCGCCGCCACTCCAGCGGGTACGACGGCGAATGCCGTTGGCGGTCCGGCACGCGGCGGCTTCGGCGGCCCCCGCACCATCGACTGGGTGCACGACGCCAAGCACTACCAGTTCTGGAACGATGGCACAGAGGACGGAAAATTCACCCTCACCCAAGTGCGTCCCGGCAAGTATACGCTCCACGCGTTCGCCGACGGCGTCCTCGGGGAATTCGCGCAGACCGACATCACCGTCGAGGCCGGCAAGGTGCTCGATCTCGGCAAGCTCGACTGGAAGCCCGTGCGTTACGGCAAGCAGGTCTGGGAAATCGGCTTTCCCGACCGCACCGGCGGCAAGTTCTTCAAGGGCGACGGCGACAACTACTGGCTCTGGGGCTGGGGCCTGCGCTACCCGCTGCTCTTTCCGAACGACATCACGTACACGATTGGCAAAAGCGATTACCACAAGGACTGGTTCTTCCAGCAGACGCCGCACAGCGAGACCACGGCCTGGATGAATCCCGACGCGAAGGATCCCGCCAACCAGCGCTTCGGCTGGGTGAAGGCCGAGTCGTTGACGGAGTATCCTCAAACCAACCAGGCCGGTCCCTGGAAGATCTACGGCCGCGGCCGCGCGACCACCTGGACGATCAAGTTCAACCTGGACAAGCCGGCGACGGGCACGGCCGCCCTCCGCATCGCCCTCGCCGGCGCCGACACCCAGCAGCTCGCCATCGGCGTCAACGGCACCGACGCCGGGACCATCCGTCCGGCGAGCACCAACGCGCTCCGCTACAACACCAACAAGGGTGTCTGGCAGGAACTGCCCGTGAAGTTCGACGCTGCCCTGCTAAAGGTCGGTGAAAACGAAATCTCGCTCACCGTCCCCGCCGGCGAACTCACGAGCGGCGTGGTCTACGATTACCTGCGCCTCGAGCTCGACGAGAACCAGAAATTCGAGGTCAAGGCCGTGGCCTTCGCCAACTGAGCCTTCATCTCGTAGGGGCGTTCCTCGCGGACGCCCTCGGGCCTCGGAACCCGGAATTTCACACAGAGGCACGGGGGACACTGAGGTTTATCATCGCGAATCCTCCGTGTCCCCCGTGCCTCTGTGTGAAACCACTTCCCACAGTCCGAAATCCCCGATGACGCGTCTTGCTGCACGGTAGATTCCCGGTCTAAAACGACTCCACCCCGCCATGTTGAAAACCCTCCCCATGCCTGCTTTCCGCCTACGCCGTCTCGTCGCCTTTGCCATGATTGCCACGGCTTCTTTGCTCCGCGCCGCGGACTCCGCCCCGGTGGTAGACAAAACCACCTCCAGCGCGCCCGTGAATGTCGTGGACAACGGCCGCTCCTGGACGCTCGACAACGGCATCGTCAAGGCGACGGTCGACAAGGGCACGGGCCGCATGAGCGCGCTGGTTTACCGGGGCATCAACACGATGGGCGGTGGCGGCTATTGGGAGCAGAATCCGGCGAACGCGCCGCAGCTGGCCAACACCATCACGATCGATCCCGCCACCAACGGCGGCGAGCGCGCGGAGATTTCCGTCAAGGGCCTGAGCGGCGGCAAGGGCTTCGACATGGAGTTCCGCTACGCCCTCGCCCGCGGCACGAGCGGTATCTACGTCTACGGTGTGTTCTCCCATCCCGCATCGTACGGCGCCATGGGGGCCGGTGAGAGCCGCTACATCACGAAGCTGAACCACACGTTCAACTGGATCTCGGTGGACGCCGACCGCAACATGCTCGACTGCACCCCGGAGGACTGGGGCGCGGGCGTCGTCATTCACGCCAAGGAGCAGCGCATTCTCAGCACCGGCTACTACAAGAACACCGTCGAACACAAATACAGCTACAACGCGGTCCAGTACAAAATCCCCGCCTACGGCTGGTCCAGCACCAAGGACCATGTCGGCGTCTGGTTCATCAACCCGACCACGGAATTCCTAAGCGGCGGCGCCTCCAAGATGGAGCTGGTCGCGCACCTCGACGCCAACGACAACCCCGATCCCATCATCCTCGATTACTGGACCGGCGGGCATTACGCCGGCGGAGCGAGCTGCAGCATCCCCGCCGGTGAGGCTTGGAACAAGGTCATCGGCCCGATCTTTGTTTACTGCAACGCCCTCGCCACGCCCAAGGTCGCGTCGCCCGCGGAGCTCGCCACGCTGGAGGCCACCGCCGGCAACCCGACGGTCCCGTCCGCATGGCAGGCCAACGCCATGGCCCTCTATCACGATGCGCTGGACCAGGCGAAGAAGGAGAAAGCCCTCTGGCCCTACAACTGGGTCAACGGCGTCGACTATCCGCACCGCGAGCAGCGCGCCACCGTCACCGGCCAGCTTGTGCTGGTCGACCCGCAGGCGGCCTCAACGAAGCTGCCGCATCTGACGGTCGGCCTCGCCCACCCGGATTACCCGGGCGGCAGCCCGCGCGCCGGCAACAACGGGATCGTCACCTGGCCGCACGACGGAAATTACTACCAGTTCTGGAACGACGGCAGCGACGACGGCAAGTTCACCCTCACGCAGGTGCGTCCCGGCAAGTACACGCTCCATGCGTTTGCGGACGGGGTGCTCGGAGAATTCGCGCAGACCGACATCACCGTCGAGGCCGGCAAGGCGCTCGATCTCGGCAAGCTCGACTGGAAGCCCGTCCGTTACGGCAAGCAGGTCTGGGATATCGGCTTTCCCGACCGCACCGGCGGCAAGTTCTTCAAGGGCGACGGCGCCAACTACTGGCTCTGGGGCTGGAACCTGCGTTACCCGCTCCTCTTCCCGAACGACATCACCTACACGATCGGCAAGAGCGACTACCGCAAGGACTGGTTCTTCCAGCAGACGCCCCGCAGCGAGACGCTCGCGTGGCTGAATCCCGCGGCCAAGGATCCCGCGAACCAGCGCTTCGGCTGGATCAAGACGGAGTCGGTCGCGCAATATCCGCATACCGACGAGGCCGGCCCTTGGAAAGTTTACGGCAGCGGGCGCGCGACTACCTGGACGATCAAGTTCAACCTCGCCGCCGCACCCAAGGGCTCGGCGACGCTGCGCGTGGCGCTGGCCGGCTCCGACGGCAACGCCGGCCCCGGCGGCGGTGGCGGGCTGGCGGTCGGGGTCAACAACCAGACGGTCGGCAATATCCGGTTCATTTCCACGAATGGCCTGCGCTACAACACCAACGCCGGCGTCTGGCGAGAATATCAGCAGCCCTTCGACGCCTCGCTCCTGAAGGCGGGCGAAAACGAAATCCAGCTCACTGTCCCCGCCGGCGACCTCACCTCCGGCGTCGTCTACGATTACCTCCGGCTTGAGCTCGACGAGAACCAAAAGTTCGCAGGCAAGCCCGTCGCCTTCGCCAACTGAGCCTTCATCTCGTAGGGGCGTTCCTCGCGGACGCCCTCGGGTGGCGACAAGCACCGCCCTACCATCGATCCACCCTCTCCTTAGATTCCCATTCCCCCATGAGCACTCCTCTGACCGTCCGCCTGCGCCGCCTCCTGCTGGCTGCTTCCGTCTCCACCACCCTCACCCTGGCGACACTCCAAGCCGCCGATGTGGCGCCGACCGTCTCCAAACCCGTCGTCAACTCCCCCGTGACCGTCACCGAGAGCACCGACGCCTGGGTGATGGACAACGGCATCGTCAAGGCGACGGTGCAGAAGAAAAACGGCAAGATGACCTCGCTCGTTTATCAGGGCCAGGAGACGCTCACCCGCAACTCCGAGAGCTGGGAGCAGCTGGCGACCGGCACCGTCACGCAGGTCCTCACCATCGATCCTGCGACCAATGGCGGTGCACGCGCCGAGGTCGCCGTGAAGGGCGTGACCGGCCGCATGGACATCGAACTGCGCTACACCCTCGAGCGCGGCGTCAGCGGTTTCTACACCTATGGCATTTACTCGCACGGGGCCAATTATCCCGCTGCAGGCGAGGGTGAGAGCCGTTTTATCAACCAGCTCACGTCGAACTTCGACTGGCTCTCGGTCGACGCCGACCGGAACATGCCCATGTGCGCCAACGCGGACACGCGCGCCGGCGTCGTCATCCACGCCAAGGAGCAGCGCATCCTGAACACCGGCATCTACAAAAACTCGGTCGAGCACAAATACAGCTACTGCGCGGAGATGTACAAATTGCCCGCCTACGGCTGGTCCAGCATCAAGGATCACGTCGGCATCTGGTTCATCAACCCCTCCAACGAATACCTCGGCGGCGGTCCCACCCGGATCGACCTGGTCTGCCACATGGGCGCCACGATGCTCGATTACTGGACGTCCGGCCACTACGCCGGCGGCGCCGCCTGCAACATTCCCGCCGGGCAGGTGTGGAACAAAGTCATCGGCCCGATCTTCGTTTACTGCAACGCGCTGCAAACCGCC
This sequence comes from uncultured Opitutia bacterium, assembly GCA_903902745.1. Taxonomy (GTDB): domain Bacteria; phylum Verrucomicrobiota; class Verrucomicrobiia; order Opitutales; family Opitutaceae; genus CAIUWA01. The sequence continues at coordinate 8,188 of CAIUWA010000024.1, forward strand.
GCGACGCCCACCCCGGCCGAGCTCGACACGCTGGCGGCCACCGCGGGCAACCCGACCATCCCGGCTTCATGGACGGCCAATGCGAACGCATTGTTCAACGACGCCCTCCTCCAGGCCAAGACCGTCAAGACGCAATGGCCCTACGCCTGGGTCCAGGGCGTGGACTACCCGCAGAAAGCCGGGCGGGCCACCGTCGCCGGCCAGCTCAAGCTCAACGACCCGCAGGCGGCCACGACCAAGCTGCCGCACTTGTGGGTTGGCCTGACGCACCCGGATTTCAACGGCCCAGCCGGGGGCTTTGCCCAGCGCTCGGGCAACGGCACCCTCGTCACGTGGGACCACGACGCGAATTACTACCAGTTCTGGGCCGAGGGCAGCGATGACGGCCGGTTCTCCCTCCCCAATGTCCGCCCCGGCACCTACACACTGCACGCGTTCGCCGAGGGCGTGCTCGGCGAGTTCGCGCAGACCGACATCACCGTCGAGGCTGGCAAGGCGCTCGACCTCGGCCAGCTCGCGTGGAAACCCGTGCGCTACGGCAAGCAGGTCTGGGACATCGGCTACCCGGACCGCACCGGCGGCAAGTTCTTCAAGGGCGACCGCGAGAACTACTGGCTCTGGGGCTGGGGCCTGCGTTATCCGCTCCTCTTCCCGAACGACATCACCTACACCATCGGCAAAAGCGATTACCACAAGGACTGGTTCTTCCAGCAGGTGCCGCACTCGGAAACCACGGCGTGGCTCAATCCCGACGCGAAGGATCCCGCCAACCAGCGCTTCGGCTGGGTGAAGGGCGAGTCCCAGGCGACCTACCCCCAAACCGATCAGACCGGCCCTTGGAAGATCTACGGCCGGGGCCGGGCCACCACGTGGACAATCAAGTTCAACCGTGCCCAGGCCGACAAAGGCCTCGCCACCCTGCGCGTGGCGCTGGCCGGAGCCGACGGCGGTGGCGGTCTCGCTGTGGCCGTCAATGGCCAGAGCGTCGGCACCATCCGCACTGTCGCCACCAACGCCCTCCGCTACAACACCAACAAGGGCATGTGGCGGGAATACACCCAGAAATTCGACGCCGCGCTGCTGAAGTCCGGAGAAAACGAAATGACCCTCACCGTCCCCGCCGGCGACCTCACCACCGGCGTGGTCTACGACTACCTGCGCCTCGAGCTCGACGAGAACGCCGCGGCCGGCAGCACGACCGTCGCGCCGACGAAGTCCTAGCCACACGGGCTATCTGCAGCCGGATTGGGATTTATTGGCCGCAAAAAGGCGCAAAAGACGCAAAAAAAATCCGGCCCGGAGCGCGTTCCAGGTAGCCCGGGGTCCAAATCCCCTTTTGCGCTTTTTGCGCATTTTTGCGGCCAATCGGTATTGGTTGCGGTAAGCTCGCGCCCAGTGTTTTGTGGTTAAAAATCCTCCCATGACCTGGTCCCGCTTCAAATCCCACTACTACCAGAACGCCTCGCTCGGCCTGGCGCTCGACATCAGCCGGATGCCGTTCCCGGACGACTTCCTCGAATCGATGGAGCCGCGGTTCAAGCAGGCGTTCGCCGACATGGCCGCGCTCGAGAAGGGCGCCATCGCCAATCCCGACGAGCAGCGCATGGTCGGCCACTACTGGCTGCGCGCGCCGCAGCTCGCGCCGACTAAGGAGATTGCCGATGAGATCACGAGCACTCTGACCGCGATCAAGGAATTCACGACGAAGGTGCATCGCGGCGAGATCGCCGGGCCCGCCGGGAAATTCCGCGAGTTGCTCGTCATCGGCATCGGCGGCTCCGCCCTCGGGCCGCAGTTCGTCAGCCATGCCCTCGGGAAGCTCAAGACCGGCCGCGACAAGCTGCGCGTGCACTTCTTCGACAACACCGATCCCGACGGCATCGACTACGTCCTCAAGGAAATCGGCAGCCGCCTGAAGCAAACCCTCGTGGTCGTCATCTCCAAGTCCGGCGGCACCGCCGAGACGCGCAACGGCATGCTCGAGGCCGCCGCCGCCTTCAAGGCCGCCGGGCTCGACTACCCGAGGCATTTCGTCGCCGTCACGGGCGCCGGCTCCAAGCTCGACCAGACTGCGATCAAGGAAAACTGGCTCGCGCGTTTCCCGATGTGGGACTGGATTGGCGGCCGCACCTCCGAACTCTGCGCCGTGGGCCTGCTGCCCGCCGCGCTCCAGGGCATCAAGATCGACCAGATGCTCGCCGGCGCCGCCGCGATGGACAAGGTCACGCGCAAGGCTTCGCTCAAGGACAACCCCGCCGCCCTGCTCGCCGCGATGTGGTTCTGGGCCACCGACGGCCGCGGCACCAAGGACATGGTCGTGCTGCCCTACAAGGACCGCCTGCTCCTCTTCTCGCGCTACCTCCAGCAGCTCGTGATGGAGTCGCTCGGCAAGGAGCTCGACCTCAAGGGCAACGTCGTCAACCAGGGCATCGCCGTCTACGGCAACAAGGGCTCGACCGACCAGCACGCCTACGTCCAGCAGCTGCGCGAGGGCGTGAAGAACTTCTTCGTCACGTTCATCGAGGTGCTCAAGGACCGCAACGGCCCGTCCCTCGAGGTCGAGCCCGGCACGACCGCGGGCGACTACCTGCAGGGCTTCTACCTCGGTACACGCGACGCGCTGAGCGAGAAGGACCGCCACTCGATCACCATCACGATCGCGGAGCTCTCGCCAAAGTCACTCGGCATGCTCATCGCCCTCTACGAGCGCGTCGTCGGCCTCTACGCCTCGCTCATCGGCATCAACGCCTACCACCAGCCCGGCGTCGAAGCCGGCAAGAAGGCCGCCACCGGCGTCATCACGCTGAAGCTCAAGCTCACCGCCGCGCTCAAGGCCGCACCCGGCCAGGCGTTCACCGCCGAGGGCCTCGCCGCGAAGGCCGGCGGCGATCCCGAGCTGGCTTTCAAGATCCTCGAGCACCTCGCCGCCAACGGCACCGTGACCAAGGCCGCCAAGACCCCCTGGTTCGAATCGACCTACGGACTCTAGGGTATTTTCAAGCAACCCACTCCATTCGGATTTTGGCCGCAAAAAGGCGCAGAAATCGCAAAAGGCCGGTCCATGAACAGAGGAGATGAAATGATGGGATCGCTTTTTTTGCGCCTTCTGCGCCTTTTTGCGGCCAAAATTCATATTTAAACCGCCATCGCCACCGGAACACCGGGCACCCATTCCGACTCCCACTCCTTGCCCAAGGCTCTTGCGCAACTCCGTTTTAACCGTATTACTCGCTGACATGAAATCGCTCAAAAAACCCCTGCTCGGTTTTCTTCTCGTCGTTTCCGGCCTGATCCTGGCGGGCTGCGCCGCCACCCCGCAGGGCACCGCGATTCCGTGGAGCCGTCCCGCCCAGTGGGAAAACCAGATCCCCGGCATGACCGGCGCTCCTGGACTGGGACGGTAAACTCCCATCCGCATCTTTCAAAAAATCCGGCCATGCGCCGGATTTTTTTGTGACCTTTCATGTCCGATCCCTCCGCCAACCCGTCCCTGACGCCGCAGCCCGGCCACCTCTACATCGTGGCCACGCCCATCGGCAACCTCGCCGACCTGACCGAGCGCGCCCGGGCCATTCTCGGGGCGGTCGACCTCATCGCCTGCGAGGACACGCGCACCACTGGTCCAATGCTGACCCGCCTCGGGCTGCGCCGCGAACTGGTCTCCTACCATGAGCACAACGAGACCGAGGCCGCCGACCGGCTCGTGGAACAGCTCGCGGCGGGCAAATCCATCGCCGTCGTGAGCGATGCCGGCACGCCGGGATTGAGCGACCCCGGCTTCCGCCTCGTGCGCGCCTGCCGGCGCCGCGGCCTGCCCGTCGTGCCGGTGCCCGGCCCGAGCGCCCTGGTCGCCGTGCTCAGCTCCAGCGGCCTGCCGACCAATGGCTTTCTCTTCGTCGGCTTCCTGCCGCCCAAGTCCGCCGCCCGCATCGGGTTTTTCGAGAAATACCGCGACTTCGACTACACGCTGGTCCTCTACGAAAGCTGCCACCGCATCGACAAGGCCGTGACAGAAATCACCGCCACCCTCGGGCCGTCGCGTGTCATCTGCGTGGCCAAGGAAGTCACGAAGCTCTACGAGACCTTCCTCGTCGGCCCCGCCGTCGACGTGGAGGCCCGCCTCGCCAAGACCAGCCTGAAGGGCGAATTCGTCCTGCTGATCGCGCCGAAGGATTTCGTTTTGTAGCCACCGAGGCACAGAGATCACGGAGGAAGATTTAAAGCTTTCCGCCTCTCCGTGTCCTCCGTGCCTCCGTGGCCAACCTTCCGCGGGAGCCACGGAGGAAAACTTGAAGAATTCAGGCTCTCCGTGTCCTCTGTGCCTCCGTGGCTAACCCTCCGTCAGTCGCCGTCATCGATATCGGCAGCAACACGATCAAGCTGCTCGTCGCCGCGCGCACTAAGGCCGGCAATCTCACGGCCCTGAAATACCGCACGATCGATGCCCGCATCAGCGCCGGCATCAGCCAGGCGACACCGCGTCTCGCCGAGGAAGGCATGGCCCGGGGACTTGAGGCCGTCCTCGCCCTGCTCGCCGATGCCCGGCCCTTCGCTCCCACTCGCACCGTGCTGGTCGCCACCAGTGCTGTCCGCGATGCGGCGAACGGCGCCGACTTCCGCGAAAGCGTCCGCGACGCGACGGGCCAGACCATTCGGATCCTGTCGGGTGACGAGGAGGCCAACCTCATCGGCCGCGGCCTGACCTGCGACCCCGCGCTCACCGCCCTCCGCGACTTCTTCGTGTTCGACCTCGGCGGCGGCAGCCTGGAATGCCTGCGCTTCGAGGATCGCCAGATCAAGCAGGCTGTCAGTTTGCAGCTCGGCTGTGTCCGCATGACAGAGCGGTTCATCCGCGATGTCACGGCCCCGCTGATTCAATCCGAGTCCGCGGCCCTCGCCCTGCATGTCTGCGGCGAACTCAAGCGCAGCGCGTTCCGCTGTCCCCTCGCGACCCCGGCCGCCGTTTTCACCGGCGGTAGCATGACCGCCATCCGGGCCATCAAGGCCGCGCGCCATGGGGTGGCGCTGGAGGAAGCCCCGGCCCTCGTGGCCACCGAGGCCTTGGCCGACCTGCTCGACGAGCTGGCCCCGCTGACCCTCGAGCAGCGCAAAACGATTCCCGGCCTGCCTCCCGCCCGCGCCGACGTCTTTCCCGCGGCCCTCATCACGATGCTGAGCGTGGCCGAGTACGCTCACATCCCGGCGTTTCATCATTCACTGTACAATCTCCGGTGGGGGCTGGCGGCGGAGATGTTGGGGGATGCGTGAGGGGGAATTGGGAATTCGTAGTTGGTAGTTGGTAGTTGGGAGTTGGGTCGAGCATGCGGGGTGCCCTTGTCCTTTGCGGGCCGGGTGAATTCACACGGCAATATCCTGCGACGGATCGTGAAGGGACAAATTGCGCGGAATCTCCTGCGCCCCTCCGAACCAATTCCCAACTCCCAATTCCCAACTACCCGCCGCAGCCGCGGCGTCACTTCCTCGACTCGTGTTCGTGGTACGACGGCAACGCTGGCTTTTTGCGCAGCTTGGTCGCGGTCGCCGTGGCTACCCGCTTCACCTTGACTGCCGACTTCGCGGCCTTGCGCAACAAGGTCAGCTGTGCCTCGAAGTCCTTCGGCAGCGGGGCGCGGAGATCGAGGGTCTTGCCCGACACCGGGTGGGTGAAAACGATGTGCTCCGCATGCAGCATCACGCGCTCGGGCGGATGCGGCAGGCGCGGGTCCGGTTTCCAGCCGTAGATCGGGTCGCCCATGATGATGTGCCCGAGCGCCTTCAGGTGGACGCGGATCTGATGCGTGCGGCCCGTGTGAATCGTGCAGCGGATCAAGGTCGCGAGATCTCCGAAGCGCTCCACCACCTCCCAGTCGGTGTGCGCCTCGCGGCCGCCGTGTTCCTCATCTACGACGGCCATCTTGTGCCGCTGCTGCTTGTTCCGGCCGATCGATTTCCGGATGCTCCCGCTCAGCAGCGCGGGCGCACCGACGACAAGGGCAAGGTATTCCTTCTGCAGCGTGCGGCCGGAAAATTGCTCCGACAGCCCGCGGTGCGCGATGTCGTTCTTCGCCGCGAGGATGATGCCGGAAGTCTCACGGTCGAGCCGGTGGACAATGCCCGGCCGTTCCACGCCACCGACGCCACTGAGGCTGCCCTTGCAGTGAGCGAGCAGCGCGTGGACCAGCGTGTCCTCGGCGGTACCGGCACCCGGATGGACCACCATGCCCGCCGGCTTGTTGATCGCGAGCATGTGCCGGTCCTCGTAAATCACCTCGAGCGGGATGGGCATCGCCCGCAATCCGGCCGGCCGGGCCTCCGGAAAGGAAAACTCCAGCACGTCGCCCTCAGACACGGGCTGATCCCGGGTGATGGGCTTCCCCTGCAGCAGCACCAGACCGGTGGTGAAGGAGCGTTGAAACGCCACGCGGCTGTGCTCCGCAAACGCGGTCGAGAGAATCTTGTCGGCCCGCGCGCGGCGGACGCCGGGCGGGACAATGTAGGAGGTCGGCATGAAGGAGGAGCCTGCTCGCAGGCGACTCACGTGTGACGCGGCTACCCATCGCCAGCAAGCTTGTCCGCCCCGGCGGACAGGCATGTGCGAGACGAATAAACAAATGGTAGGGCGAACCGTCCCGGTGAGCCGCGGCTCCTCCTCCGCCCAGGCTTCGGCGGACAAGTCGGTGGGGACGCCTCGCCCTACCCTGTGGCAGCCAGCAGCCGATCAATTTCCGCCAATTGTTTCTGTCTCTGTTCCACCGGCACATCGGCCACCGTCCAGCCGTTGCGAGCGAGCTGCGCGAGCTCGGCCCGCGTAAAGCCGGCGTCCGCCGACAGGGCGGCATATTCGTCATTCACGCTGTTGCCGAAAACCAGCGGGTCATCAGTGCTCACCGTGCAGTTGATCCCCGCCTGCATGAGTCGCCGCAGCGAATGGGCCTTCAGGGACGGAAACACCTGGAGCTTGAGATTGCTGATGGGGCACGTGTCAAAGGTCACACCCCGGTCGCGCGCCAGCGCCATCACGGCCGGATCCTCGATGGCCCGCACGCCATGTTGCACTCGCGTGACACCGAGCTGCTCGATCGCCTCGCGCACCCGCGTCGCGCCGTCGAATTCGCCCGCATGGCATTTGGTCACCTTGCCGGCCGCACGGAGGCGCGCCCAGATCTTCGCTGTCCATGGCTCGGTGGATACCTGCTCATGGCCGTGGAGGTCCACGCCCGCCAGTTCATCCCAGTTGGCCAGGTCGTCGATCACCGCCTGCATCGGCCCGGCGTAGTCCGTCCGGAGCATTCCGGCGAAGATGCGGACCTCCAGCCCCGGCGGCACGGCGGCGCGGATCGCCGCGATGATCTCCCGGCCCGGCACGTTGATGAAGTGGGTGACGGGCAGATGAAAACTCGTCTCCACGTAGCGCACATTCTGCACGACGTGCTTGGCGAAAGTCACCCGCGCCGATTCGTAATAGCGCTCCGCCGAAGTGAACCACGGCAGCGCGTGGCCCAGCAGCGTTTCGTCAAATTTCGCGAAGGTGGGAAAGCGATAATCCGGAGCGTGGAAGGCCGGGGACGCTGGATATTTGTCCGGCTGCCACGCATGCAGCAGCTCGTAGGGCAGCGCCCCCTCGATGTGCAGATGGGTCTCCGTTTTCGGGAGCGACTGGATGAAGGACTCTAACGCGGAGTCAGGCATGACCCACGGAATACACTGATCACACGGAAGACCGGAATCCTTTTTTCGCTGTATTCCGTGTGTTCCGTGGGCAAACGGCTTACTTCCCCCCGAGCAGGTAATCCGGGTTCAGCTTGTGCAACGCCTTCGGGACGAACAGGCCGTCCTTGCGGATAAGCTTGTCGTCGAACCGGACGTCGCCGCCGCCGTACTCGGGGCGCTGGATGCAGACCATGTCCCAGTGCACCTGCGACTTGTTGCCGTTGCCCACGCCCTCGTAGGCCTGCCCGGGCGTGAAGTGGAACGAGCCCGCGATCTTTTCGTCGAAGAGGATGTCGCGCATCGGCTCCCGGATGTGCGGGTTGAAGCCCAGCGCGAACTCGCCGATGTAGCGCGCGCCCGGGTCGCTATCGAGAATCTCGTTCAAGCGCTTCGTGTTGCTGGAGGACGCCTCGACGATCTTCCCCTTCCGGAAGACGAGGCGGATGTGGTCGAACGAGGTGCCGAGATAAACGCTGGGGGTGTTGTACTGGACGACGCCCTCGACCGACTCCTTCACCGGGCACGAGAACACCTCGCCGTCCGGAATGTTGCGCAGGCCGCCGCAGGGCTGCGCGCCGATGCCCTTGATCGAAAACCGCAGGTCGGTGCCGGGGCCGGTGAGCTGCACGCGGTCGGTCTTCGTCATCAGGTCCGCCAGCGCCTTCATCCCGGGCACCATGCGCGCGTAGTCGAGGGTGCAGACGCGGAAATAAAAATCCTCGAACGCCTCCGTGCTCATCCCGGCCTGCTGCGCCATCGAGGAGGTCGGCCAGCGCAGCACCACCCACTTCGTCTTCCCCACGCGGTGATCCATCACCGGCTTCATCAAGCGTGAGACGATCTGCACCTTGGTCGACGGCACGTCAGACGTCTCAAAGATATTCTCGGAGCCCCGCAGCGCGATGTAGGCGTCCATCTTCTGCATGCGGGCCAGCTCGACCTCCGCATGGGGCGCAAACTGCGCGTCCTCGGCCTCGAGGATCATCTCCCGGGTGATGCGGGCCCGGTGGATCTGCACATAGGGATGCGCCCCCCGCGCCCGGGCCGCCCGGATGAGGGCGATCACCATCGCGTCGGGAATGTCGAACGCGTCGATCAGCACGCGCTCGCCCTTTTTCAGCTCAGTCGAGAAACCGACGAGACCCTGGGCCAGCTGGGTGAAACGGGGATCGATAATCATGTGAACGAGGGAGCTAACCGGGGAAAGGATGCGTCGGGCAAGGGGGAAAAGGAGATGGGGAAGTTGTACGATGCCTTTCGTTCATTGTCCCGGCTTCACCCAGTTCGTTCCGGCAATTCCGATTGAGCCGGCGGGGCGCGGTCTGAACGGAGGCCAACAACGAACCACACACCCCGCCCTGCGGGCACCCCTCTTTTTAGAGGGGAGCTAATGCAATGCTAACCGAGGTCTGAGCTCCCCTCTTGAGAGGGGTGCCCGCAGGGCGGGGTGTGTCATCAGCCCGCTATGGAAGACAGACCCTCTACCCCGCCGGCGCCCGCGAGTCGCTCTGCGGAAAACAAATCCGGCCCACCGCCTCGTCGAAATTCGCGGCGCCGCGGATGATATCGATCTCCAGCCGGAGATAATAGAGCGGCAGCGGCCAGGAGTGCGTCTCCGCGATGCGCACCGCGTCCTTCTCGGTAGTCACGAGGCACTCGGCACCCTCGCGCTTCGCCAGCTGGGAAAGGTCGTTCAAGTCCTCCTCCGTGTACCGGTAGTGGTCGAGGAAGCGCTCGCGCGCCATGACCAGCGCGCCGAGGTCGCGCAGGAATTTCTCAAAGCTTTCCGGGGTGGCGATGCCGCTGAACGCCACCACACGGCGGCCCTTGAGCCACACCAGCGGCTCGCGACCGCCAGGGTCGCCCGGCGCGCTCCCAAAGCGCTGCAGGTATTGCGGCCGGTGGGCGCACTCGATCACGTCGACGCCGGGATTGTATTTCTGGATGACCGCCTCGAGCTCGGCATCGCGCTGGCCGTTCGACTTGGTGAGGAACACGTAGCTCGCGCGGCGGAGATGCTTGATCGGCTCGCGCAGGATGCCGCGGGGCAGCAGGTGCCCGTTGCCAAAGGGATTTGTCTTGTCGACGAGCAGCAGGTTGAGCCGGCCCTTGAGTGGCAGGTATTGGAAGCCGTCGTCGAGCACGAGCGTGTCGCAGCCGAATCGCTTGATGGCGAAGGCGCCCGCCTTCACGCGGTTCTTGTCCACCAGCACGATCACGCCGGGCAGGTTGCGCGCGAGCATGTAGGGCTCGTCGCCCGCCTGCTCGCTGTCGAGCAGCACGCGCTCGCCGTCGCTCACGATGCGGGGCGGCGGCTCCTCCTTGTGCGTCAGCGCGAACCACCATTTCTTCCAGAACGGCGGCGCCTTGCTCTTGTAGCCGCGGCTGAGGATGGCGACCTTGCGGCCGCGTTCCTGCAGCGCGCGCGCGAACTTTTCCACGACGGGCGTTTTGCCCGTGCCGCCCACGGTCAGGTTGCCCACCACCACCACGAGGCAGCCGAGCGGCTGGTCGTGCAGGATCCGGTGCCGGTACAGCCAGAACCGCGTCTGCGCGATGCCGCTGAACAGCCAGGACAGCGCCTGGAGAAAAGCCCCGTAAACCGCTGACACCGCGTCCTCCCGCCGGCTCAGGATCACGTCGATGGTGTAGAGCTCGAGCGAGTTGAGTTTCTTCTTCAGCCAGGACGACATGTTATAGTTGGGAATGAAGGTTGACGCACCGCGCCGCGTAAACTGTTTTCACACGGCCACGTTCCAATCCTATGAGCTACAAACTTTTCATCCCCGGTCCCATCGCTGTCTCGGAAAAAACGCTGCGCGCCATGGCCCAGCCCATGATCGGGCACCGCAGCACCGACTTCGTGGCGCTGTACCAGTCCATCCAGCCCGACCTCCAGGCGCTGATGTACACCAAGGATCCCGTCTACCTCTCGACCAGCAGCGCCTGGGGCGTGATGGAGGGCTCCCTCCGCAACGTCGTCAAAAAGAAGGTGCTGAACTGCATGAACGGCGCGTTCTCGGACAAGTGGTACGACGTCGCGCTCCGCTGCGGCAAGGCGGCCACTGCGCTCAAGTTTGAATGGGGCCAGCCCGTCGACCCCGAGGCCGTCCGCCGCGAGCTCGCCACCGGTGCCTACGACGCGATCACGCTCATCCACAACGAGACCTCGTGCGGCTGCATGAGCGACCTGCCGGCGCTGATGGCGGTCATCCGCCAGTTCCCCGACGTCATCGCGATCGTCGACACGGTCAGCTCGTTCAGCGCGATGCCGATCAAGAAGGACGAGCTCGGCATCGACGTGCTCGTCAGCGGCTCGCAGAAGGCGCTCGCGCTGCCCCCCGGCCTCTCGCTGCTCTCCGTCTCGAAGAAGGCGCTCGACCGCGCCGCGACGATGGACGCCCGCGGCTATTATTTCGACTTCGTGGAATTCCAGAAGAACCACGAGAACGGCATGACGCCCAGCACGCCGGTGATCTCGCTGTTCTACGCGCTCAAGTCGAAGCTCGAGGACATCAAGGCCGAGGGCGTGGAGGCGCGCTATGCCCGCCACCTCCGCCTGAACAAGATGGTCCGCGACTTCATCTTCTCGAAAGGCTTCAAGCTCTTCCCGAAGGAAGGCTACGGTTCCATCACGCTGAACTGCTTCGCGAACACGCAGAACATCGACCTCGCCGCGCTGAACAAGACGCTGAAGTCGAAGCACAAGCTCTTGATCGACGGCGGCTACGGCAAACTGAAGGGCAAGACCTTCCGCATTTCGAACATGGGCGACGAGACGGACGAGACGATCGCGTCGCTGATCAAGTCCCTCGACAGCGCCCTGGCCGAAACGCCGAAGGCGGCTGCGAGCTGAGTCACCCGCTGCCCCTCTCTTTCCAAGGCCGCCCAAACCGGGCGGCCTTTTTTTGTGAACTCACAGTTACTTAGTGTGGCGGCGTCCTGCTAAAAAATGCCGTACGGTAGGGCGCGGACTCCGCTCCGCGCCGGGAATATCCCTGTGTTCTTGTTGAAGCCGCTGACTCCGGCGTGGCATTGTCCTTGGGCCCGGCGCGGAGCGGAGTCCACGCCCTACCGCATCAAAACGGCACCGCGTATGGGAATAAAATCCCCAATGCGAATGCGTCCATTTGTGCAGGACACACGCGACCCCGCCCAAAACTATTTCTTGCACTTCATTGGCGTGCCGCCTAACGGCTCGAAGCTTAATGAAGTCACTCATCATTGCCGAGAAGCCCTCCGTAGCGGCTGATCTCGCTCGCTCGCTCGGCAAGATTCCCAAGAAGGGCGAGCACTACGAGAACGACGAATACGTCATCTCGTACGCCCTCGGCCACCTCGTGGAGCTCGTGATGCCGGAGGACATCGACAAGAAAAAATACGGCTTCTGGCGGCTTGAGATGCTGCCTATCATCCCGGAGAAATTCCAACTCAAGCCCATCGAGCAGTCCAAGGAGCGTTTCAACGCCCTGAAAAAACTCCTCGCCCGCAAGGACATCGACCAAGTCATCAACGCCTGTGACGCCGGCCGCGAGGGCGAGCTCATCTTCGCCTATCTATACCAGCTCACGAAGTGCAAGCTGCGGGTGAAGCGCGCGTGGATGCAGACGATGACCACCGGCGGCATCCAGGACGCCTTCAAGAATCTCCGGGACGGGGCCAAGATGAAGGGCCTTGAAGACGCCGCCCGGTGCCGCAGCGAGAGCGACTGGCTCATCGGCATCAACGGCACCCGCGCCCTGACGAAGCGCATGTTCGGCTCGCGCGCCGGCAACGTCGCCTCGGTCGGCCGCGTGCAGACCCCCACCCTCGCGATCGTCTACGCCCGCGAGCTCGAGATTCGGAATTTCAAGCCGCGCGATTACTGGCGCGTCACGGCGACCTTCGAGGTCGCGAAGGGCAGCTACGAGGGCGTCTATCAGCGCGCCAATTTCAAGAAGGCCGAGAACGACGAGCACGACCGCATCGACCGCATCTGGGAAAAGGCGCTGGCCGAGGCCGTCGCCGCCGCCTGCGCCGGGCAGCCCCTGGCGAAGGTCACCGAGGAAAAGAAAGGCAGCACCCAGGCTGCGCCCCGGCTCTACGATCTCACCACGCTTCAGCGCGAGGCTAACAACCGCTTCGGCCTGCCCGCCCGCCGCACGCTCCAGATCGCCCAGGCGCTCTACGAGCGGCACAAGATGATCACTTATCCGCGTACCGATTCACGCGCGCTGCCTGAGGATTACGTGCCGACCGTGATCGAGACGATGAAGAACCTCGAGGGCGACCTCGGCGCGCACGCCAAGAAGGCGCTCTCCGAGGGCTGGGTAAAACCGAACAAGCGTATCTTTAATAATGCGCAGATCTCGGATCACTTCGCCATCATCCCGACCGCCCACGAGGCCAAGAACCTCGACGAGATGGAGGCCAAGCTGTTCGACATGATCGCGCGGCGCTTCGTCGCGACGTTCTATCCCGCGGCGGAGTTCGATGTCACCACGCGCACCAGCACGGTCGCGCCCGGTCACGATTTCAAAACCGAGGGCAAGGTGCTCACCTTCCCGGGCTGGCTCGCGGTTTACGGCAAGAACACCGTCGACGAGGACTCCGCCGAGTCCAAGGCGCTGCCGGCCCTCACCGCCGAGGACGGCTCCCCGGCCAAGGCGAAGACCGTCAATCCGGTGCTCCACTCCGAGACCACGCGGCCGCCGCCGCGCTACACGGAGGCCACCCTGCTCTCCGCCATGGAAGGCGCCGGCAAGCTCGTCGACGACGAGGAGCTCGCCGAAGCCATGAAGGAGCGCGGACTCGGCACGCCCGCCACGCGCGCCGACACCATCGACGGCCTGATCAACCAGAAGTACATCGACCGCCCCGCCCGCGAGCTCGTCCCCACCGCGAAGGCCGAGCAGCTGATCCAGTTTCTCGGCGCCGTGAAGGCCGATGCCCTCACCCAGCCCGCGATGACCGGCGAGTGGGAGTTCAAGCTCCGCCAGATGGAGCAGAACAAATTCCCGCGCGCAAAATTCATGGACGAGGTCATCGACCAGACGAAGGGCATCATCGAGCGCGTGAAAGGCTTCGAGGAAGACGACTCCGTGGCCCGCGTCACCGACATCCCCTCGCCCACCGACGGCAAGCCGCTGCGCGAAACGCTGCGCGGCTACAAGTCACAGGATGGCGAGTTCATGGTCTACAAAGTTATCGGCGGCCGGAGAATGGAGGAGGCCGAGGTGCGCGAACTCGTCGAGAAGCGCGCGATCGGCCCGCTGGACGGCTTTATCTCCGCGAAAACCCGCAACCGCTTCTCCGCCCTGCTCCGCCTCGTGAAGGACGAGGAGAAGGGCAAGTGGGTCGCGCAGTATGATTTCGGCGACAAGGTCGATCTCGGCACCGTCGAGCCGTATTGGGTCGACGAAAAAACGGGCGCGGGCCTGTGCGAAGTCGGTTCGAGCCACGTGCTCCGCGAGCGCGACGGCGACGGCTGGAAACAGACCTTCCGCATCGGCCGCCTGATGTGCCAGAAGCCGATCACCCGTGAAATGGCGATCCAGCTTGTTTCGGAAGGCAAGACCAGCGTGATCGAAAACTTCATCTCGAAGAAGGGCCGCCCTTTCAGTGCGATGCTGAAGCGCGAGGGCGCGAAGTTCTCGTGGGAGTTCCCGCCGCGCGCCCCGAAGCTCGACAAGGACGGCAAGCCGATCCCCCGCAAGAGCAAGGCGCCACCCGACCTCACCAAGGCGGTCGTCATCGGCGAGAGCAAGATGCACGGAGGCGAAATCCTGCAGACGGCCGACTCCTACTACGTGCGCAAGCCGGACCAGGACAACCGCATCGTCTTCACTACGAAGCGGGTGATCTGCGCCAAGGAGATCCCCGTGGAGGAGATCCGCCAGCTGCTCGAGACGGGCCGCACCAACCTGATTGAAGGCTTGATGTCCAAGCGCATGACACCATTCAGCGCCTATCTCGTGCTCTCCAAGACCAAGTCCAAGGCCGACTTCGAGTTTCCGCCGCGGTAAATTGCCGATCCGAGATATTCGGCGCTCATGGAGCGCCGCTACATCAGCCCGATCGCGGCCTGGCTCGGGTAACTTTACTCCTCTCTGCTGCGTCTTGATCATCAGCGTGAAATCCACTCGCAACTACCTCATCGTTGTCCTGGCCTTGGCCGCGCTCGGCGCCGGCGGGCTCGCCTGGCAGCAATATCAGGAACTCATCGGCCTGCGGGCCGCCGCCTTGAGCGCCAGCGAGCGCGCCAGCCTGCTGAAGCGTCTGCAGGAGGCGCAGGATCGCGCCCGCGAACTGGAAGCCCAACTCGCGGCGGCAGCCAGCGGGGCGGGCGTTGCGGCAGATGCGGTGACCTTGGCCGACGGCACCCCCAACAATGCGGGCGTGCGCGGTGGCCGCGGCGGCTTCGGTCGCGGGGCCAACATGACACCCGCCCAGCAGGCCGCCATTCAAGCCATCATGCAGAGCCCGCAGGCGCAGGCGCTGCAAAAGGCCGCCCTTGATGCACGCTATGCGGCGCTGATCAAGAACCTCAATCTTTCGCCCGAGCAAGGCGACAAACTGAAATCGCTGATCGCCGACGGCCAAGGCGCCCAGCAGGACGCGATGGCAGCGGCGCGCGCCGCAGGCATTGACCCGCGCACCGATCGGGCCGGATTCCAGAAACTGCTCGCCGACGCCCAGGCCCAGTCGGATGCCAACATCAAGGCGGCCATCGGCGACAGCGGCTTTGCGGCCCTCCAGCAATATAACCAGACCATGCCGCAACGGAATTTGGTCAGCCAGCTCCAGCAGCAGCTCAGTCTGGGCGGCGCGACTCTCACCAGCGACCAGTCCGAACAATTGGTGCAAATCCTTGCCACCACTTCATCCCAGCGCGGCGGCCCCAATGCCGGCGGCGGCGGTGGATTTGGCGGAGGCTTTGGCGGCGGCGGTGGGGGTGGTTTCGGTCAGGGCAATGGACTGGGCGGTGGCGGATTTGGCGCCATCGGCGCCCTGGCCGGTGGCGGCGGCGGCGGTGGACGCGGTGGATTCGGTGGAGGCACCCAGATCACCGCGGATGCCATCACCCAGGCCCAGACCGTGCTGGCACCCGTGCAATTACAGGCGCTCCAGCAGCTCCAACAGACCCAGCAGGCCCAGCAGCAAATTCAACGTCAGATCATGCAGATTACCGCGGGTGACAATCAGGGCGCCCAGGGTGGCGGTGCGGCACAAGGTGCCCAAGGCGGTGGCCGGCAACGCGGCGGCCGGCGCGCCGCGGCGGCGCAGTGAAATATTGTAGCGGCGGTCTATGACCGCCGGCTCGAAAAGATCGGCGGTCATAGACCGCCGCTACAACCAGGCAGCTAGGGATTAGCCGGCGCCCGCCGAAAAATCCGCTTGTGAGTGCTTTGTCCCGACGATTACGGTGCGCTTCCTGCTGAACCCACCTCCGCCATGATCGTCACCACCGCCCAGCTCTTCAAACACGCCTACGGGAAATACGCCGTCGGCGCCTACAACATCAACAACGCCGAGCAGGCGATGGGCCTCTTCAAGGGCTGCATCGAGTCCCAGGCGCCGTTCATCATCCAGATTTCCAAGGGCGCGCGGAAATACACCGACAAGCGCATGCTCGAGGCGATCATCCGCTCCGCCGCCGAGATTTTTCCCGAGGCCATATTCGCCGTCCATCTTGACCATGGCGACGAGGAGACCTGCTACGAGTGCATCAACTCCGGGTTTTTCAGCTCCGTCATGATCGACGCCTCGCACGATCCGTTCGACGAGAATGTCGCGATCACCAAACGCGTGGTCGACAAGGCCCACGCCAAGGGCATCTCCGTCGAGGCCGAGCTCGGCATGCTCGGCGGTGTCGAGGAGGACATCAAGGTCGAGGAAGGCAACGCGTGCCTCACGGATCCCCTCGAGGCCGAGGACTTCGTCAAGAAGACCGGCTGTGACTCCCTCGCCTGCGCCATCGGCACCAGCCACGGCGCCTTCAAGTTCAAGGGCAAGCAGTCCCTCCATTTCGACGTGCTCGACAAGATCAAGGCCCGCCTCCCCGGCTATCCGCTCGTGATGCACGGCTCCTCCTCCGTCCCGCAGGACGAGGTCGCGCGCATCAACGCCGCCGGCGGCAAGATCGCCGGCTCCATGGGCGTGGACGTCAACGAATACCTCCCCGCCGCCAAGCGCGGTGTGACCAAGGTCAACATCGACACCGACGGCCGCCTGGTCTGGACGCGCGTGCACCGCGAATATTTCCGCGACAAGCCGGGTGACTTCGACTTCCGCCCGCCGGGCAAGATTTTCATCGAGGAATACGCGAAGTTCATCGCCAGCCGGAACGTGCTCCTCGGCAGCGCCAACCAGCTCGCCGACCTTCGGAAATCCCTGGGGAAGTAAGCGGCGGCAGTGGGAGGAATTCGGACACTGGAGGCCACCTCGTTGAGATCGCCAGGTCAAAGACCTGGCCTACGGGGGCGGGTGCGTTCGCCTTTGCGCTGTGAGGCCGAATGCGTTCTTCTCGCGCGAACCTGACCTCGATGAGAATCACGCCCCGAAAAGGTTTAGGCAGCGCTGGAGCGTTGTTGCGCATGGGACTACTTGGCTGGCTGGTCATCGCCGCTTCTATTTCCCTGGCCACTGCCTCTTTCGCCACTGCGGCGGCGGCCGCCGCCGCCCGTCTCGACGTGGGCGCCACCTTTGAAACCCTGCAGGTCGGAAAGATCATCTATCAACACGTCGAAGTCCGCTCACTCAATGCCCGCAGCCTGATGATCGTCCACTCGGGCGGCCTCGTGTCGGTCCGTCTGCGTGACCTGACCCCGGAGTTGCAGGCGGCCTTTGGCTACAACCCCGCGGCCGAGGCGACCGCGGATGCCGCGCAAGCAGTGGCGACGCAAAAACAGGCAAAGGAAAACGCGGCCAGGTCTCTCCTGTCGGAGACGAAGCGGTCAAAGGTCCCCACGCCCTTCGACAACCTCCTCCAAAGTTTCGGCCAGTCGCCGGAAATCCGCCCGAATGTGGACCTCCGCCCGAAATTTTTCGACCTCGGGCTCAACGTCAAGAACCAGGGCCCGCGCCCGAGTTGCGCCGTTTTTGCCATCGTCAGCGCCCTTGAATATCAGAATGCCCAGCTCACCGGCCAGGCCGAGCGGTTCTCCGAGGAATACCTGGTCTGGGCCACGTGCAAGATTCTCAAGCGCCCACCACGCGTGCGCCCCGACTCCGGCGGCAACGAGACCGATGACTCTTCCAGCCTCGATAATGCCGACGAAGGCTTCGCGCTGTCCGAAGTCGTGACGGCGCTGCGGACCTACGGCATCCCGCTTCAGGCCAGCCTGCCCTACTCTTTCGCCAAGACGATGGCGGCCGATCCCCCGCCGGCCGTCCTCGATGAGGCGCGCAACCATCGCCGCGTCTCCATCGTGGCCCTGCCCGGACGGGATCAAGCCACGCGCATCGCCAACCTCATCCAGGCGCTCAACGCCGGCGTCCCGGTCGCCGTCGGCCTGCAGTGGCCCGCCTGGCAGACCCTGCGCACCGGCTACGTGAGCAAGCAAACGCCCAAGGCCGGCACCGGGCACGCGGTGACGGTGGTCGGTTATGAAAACAAGACTGGTGCCATCGCGGACACCGTCTTCATCTTCAAAAACTCGTGGGGCGTGAAATGGGGCGCCGGCGGCTACGGCTACATCACTTACGGATACCTGAACCTCAACCTGGGCGACACCGCCCTGCTGGAAGTCGGGCCGGCGGAAAACCCGAAGTCGGCGCACTAAAGGTTTACACCCGCTCCGGCCGGCCTTCCCACTCCACGGCTGGACTCCTGCTGTAGGAAACCGCGGATGACGCGGATATTCCAGAGTTCTACCGCTTCAATCACCCACCGGATCGCGTGGCTCAAGGTAATCGGGTTTTAATCCCTATTTTCTTATCCGTGCTAAACCGCGCAATCCGCGGAAAATCCGACTGAATGTTTCCGGTTCAGGGCAGCCAGGGAAACTTCCGGGCCGCCGGCTTTCGTTTCTCGCGCTGGGCCGAGTGAAATTCCTTCGCCTCCTCGCTCATGTAGTAGAGTAGCGTGGCGTTGCCGGCGAGCTCCTGGAGGCCGGCCTGGCCGTCCACGTCGGCGTTGAAGGCGCTCTTCAGGCAGCGGATCGCGAGCGGGCTATGGCCCAGGATTTCGCGGGCCCACTTCACGCCCTCGGCTTCGAGCTTCGCCACCGGCACCACGGCGTTCACCAAGCCCATCTCGAGCGCCTGCTTCGCGTTGTATTGCCGGCAGAGGTACCAGATTTCACGGGCCTTCTTCTGGCCGACAATGCGCGCGAGATAACTCGAGCCGAAGCCGCCGTCGAAGCTGCCCATCCTCGGGCCCACCTGGCCGAAGATGCCGTTGCTCGCCGAGATCGTGAGGTCGCAGACGAGGTGCAGCACGTGGCCGCCGCCGATGGCGTAACCCGCCACCAGGGCGATGACCACCTTCGGCATGGAGCGGATGAGCTTTTGCAGGTCGAGCACATTGAGCCGCGGCACGCCGTCGCCGCCCACATAGCCCATGGGGCCGCGCACCCCTTGGTCGCCACCCGAGCAGAAGGCGTATTTGCCGTCGGTGTGCGGTCCGGCGCCGGTCAACAGCACCACCCCGACCGACTGGTCCTCGCGCGCATCCGTGAACGCATCGAACATCTGCGCGATCGTCTCGGGCCGGAAGGCGTTGCGCTTCGCGGGCCGGTTGATGGTGACCTTCGCGATGCCGTCGGCCTTGTGGTAGAGGATATCCGAGTAAGTCTTGGCGACGCGCCATTTCGGGAGGCTCATGTTGGGCCGAGGCTAGCCTATTGGAGTGCGTTGTCGAGGGGCGGCATATGAACAGGAAATAAACGGAATAGACTGGCGCGCAGCAATAACTCGCGGGATCAAGCAGTTTTGCGCTTGGGTGTGAAACTGCTTGGACAAACCGGCTGCTTCGCGAAGATCACCGACTCGAATGAGCACCCGCCCGCCCATGAACCTCAGCGCCGGCGCCAAGGCCGGCCTGTCACTCGGCGCGTTGGGCGTGGTCTTCGGCGATATCGGCACGAGCCCGCTCTATACGATGCGCGAATGCATCGCCCACCTGCCGCCGGTCGACCGCGAGGCCGGCGTGCTCGGCGTGCTGTCGCTGATCTTCTGGTCGCTCGTGCTCGTCGTGAGTGTGAAATACATCTGGTTCGTCATGCGGGCCGACAACCAGGGCGAGGGCGGCATCTTCGCGCTGCTCGCGTTGATTCACAGCAAGCAGGAAAAAAAATCGCCCGCCGAACAGGCCAAAAAAGGCCTCGGCCCGGCCGTGATCATGATTCTGATCGGCGCCGCCCTGCTCTACGGCGACGGCATCATCACCCCGGCCATTTCCGTGTTGGGTGCCGCCGAGGGCTTCAACGCCATCAGCCCGATCTTCACCCCCTATGTGGCGTGGATCGCCTGCGCCATCCTCGCCGGGCTCTTTTGGTTTCAGCACCGGGGCACCAAGCAGATCGGCCGCATCTTCGGCCCGGTCATGCTGCTGTGGTTTGCCGCGCTGGCCTTGCTGGGCGGCTGGCACCTGCTGAGGAATCCCACTGTGCTGCGGGCGCTCAACCCCGTCTATGGCCTCGCGCTGCTCCACCATCCCCCGGTCGTGGTCGCCACCCTGCTCGGCTCCATCGTGCTGGCCATCACCGGCGCCGAGGCGCTCTATGCCGACATGGGCCATTTCGGCCGGCGGTTCATCGCCATGGCGTGGTATGGCGTGGCCTTCCCCGGGCTGGTCCTGAATTATTTTGGCCAGGGCGCCTTCATTCTCTCGCATCCCGAGTCGACCGAAAACCCCTTCTTTGCCATGGCTCCTCTCGGCTTGGCCCGGGCCGCGCTCACCGGCCTGTCCATCGTCGCCGCCGTCATCGCCAGCCAGGCGCTCATCTCCGGCGCCTATTCCCTGACCCGGCAGGCCATCCAACTGGGCTACTTCCCGCGGTTGAAGATCAACTACACCAACGCGGAGCATTCGGGCCAGATCTACGTGCCATTCGTCAACACGCTGCTGGCCATCGGGAGCATCCTCACCGTGGCACTGTTTGGCTCCAGCGATCACCTCGCCTCCGCCTACGGCATCGCGGTGACGGGCACGATGGCCATCACCACCCTGGCCTACTACCTGGTGGTCCGGCGCAACACCCACTGGCCGCTTTGGCTGGTCGCGCCGGCATGCGTGGCATTCCTGGTCATTGACCTCGGTTTCCTGCTCTCGAACTCCCGCAAGATCACCGAGGGCGGCTGGTTCCCCCTCGCCATCGGCGCCGCCGTGCTCGCCGTCATGCACACTTGGAAAATCGGGCGCAACGAGATCTTTGCGCGGGTCTACGGCAACAACGTCACCGAAAGCGAGCTCACGAGCATCGCCCGCAGCCAGTATGTGACCCGGGTCTCGGGCAGTGCGGTGTTCATGGTCGGCTCACCGCAGGGCACCCCCATCGCGCTCCTGCACCATGTGAAATCCAACCGCTGCCTGCACAAGACGGTCGTGCTCCTCAGCATCCTGACCGAGGAGGTGCCCGTGATCCATAAGACCGAGCAACTCGCGATGCGCGTCGTCGGCGAAGGCATCTGGCGGGCGGTGGGCCGTTACGGTTACATGGAGTCGCCCGATGTGGGCACGATCATGGAAAAAATCCGGGCCGGCGGCGTGCCCATCAATCCCCAGGCCACCACGTATTTTTTCAACCGCGAGATGGTCATCACCGGCGGCAATGCCCGGATGTGGGAATGGCAGAAGCGGCTCTATGCCGTGCTCGGCCGCAACGCCAGCCCGGTGCGGGATTATTACCAGATCCCTCCGTCCCAGATCATCGAGATCGGCCTGCCGTTGCAGCTGTAGTCACGGGAGCGCCTTACAGGGCCAATCCGGCGCCGAGCAACAGCGCGTAGAGCACGAGGAGCCTCCCCGTGTCTCCCAGCAAGGCGATGAGTTCGGCGGGTTCCCGTGCATCCCGCAGGCGCCCGCAATGCCGCCAGCCCAGCGGAATGAGCAGCACTGGCAGGAGCACGGCCGGCAAATGGCCGCGGAGGAACAGCAGCAGAGGCACAAGCAATGCGACCACGAGCGAGCCCGCGAACTGCGCGCGCGCAAACCGGCGGCCAAACCGGACCACAAGGGTGCGCTTGCCCGCCGCCGCGTCCGTTTCGGCGTCACGATAATTGTTCACGACGAGGATATTGGCCGCGAGCAGGCCGATCGGCACCGCCACCGCGATGGCGGCCCGGCTCACCCCGCCCGCCTGCACGTAGTAAGTCGTGCCGACCGCCACCAGGCCGAAAAAGATAAACACGAACACATCGCCCAGCCCGTTATAGCCCAGCGGCCAGGGGCCGCCCGTGTAGGCGATCCCGCTGAGGATGCTCGCGACTCCCACCAGAATGAGCCAGGGGCCGCCCCAATGAATCAGCGTCAGTCCCAGCAGGAACGCCGCCGCAAACACGCCCGCCATGACGCGGCGCATGACGGCCGGGGCCACCAACCCCGCCGCCACCGCCCGGCGCGGTCCCACCCGCGCGGCCGTGTCCGCGCCTTTCACGAAGTCATAGTAGTCGTTGGCGAAATTGGTGCCGATCTGGACCAGCAACGCAAAGGCCAGACAGAGCAGTGCGGCGACAAGATCAAACCGGCCATCATGCCAGGCCAGCGCAGAGCCGACCATCACCGGCGCCACCGCCGCGGGTAGTGTCCGCGGCCGCGCCGCATCCAGCCAGATTTGGAACCGGGTCGGTGTCATGACATGAATCAAACAAATGGCCGGCCGGAGGGTGTCAAAGGCCGATCCCTCGCCGCCCTTGATTTCACGCGGAGACGCAATGATCCCAGCGAAATTCCGGTCAATTAATGCGGTTCTGCTCTCCGCGTCTCTACGTGAAGCTCGCCTTGAAATCCCTCCGCTCCCAACGCGGCATCTTGTGCCTCTTGTTGGTTAAATGCGTGGAAGATATCGCTGCTCCGATGGTACGCCCAATTCCTCCTCTAGCTCCCGGATCCGTGACAGCACAAGGCCGGCCGCGGCCGCTTCCTCACCCTGTGGCAGCCGGGGATGGAGTTCCACCAGCCAGGCGAGCGCCTCCGCTTTTCGACCGACGCGGCGCAGGAGCTCGGCGTGCAACCGGGCGGCATAGTAAGGCGCATCAGGCTGTTCGGCCGCGCGCCGGTAGTCAGCGGCCGCGGCGGCGGGATCGCGCCGGCAATTAAGCTGAAGATTGGCCCGCTCGATGAAGATCGCCGCCGAAGCCGGATGGGACTTCAACGCCTCATCCAGCCAAGCCAGCGCCAGCCGGGTCTGCTCGGCCTCAATGCGCTCCCGTAAGCCGGTGACCGGGCCGTCGCGACCAGCCAGGTTTTCGATCCGCCACGAGGGCATGTCGTAAGCCATCATGCGGGCACCGTTGAGCCAGAAAATCAGCGGACGCGGATCCACCGCTGTCACCAGATGCAGATAGGCCAGCGTGTCGGGTACGCGGCGCCGCTCCCACGAAAGATTTACGCGCAGCCAGAGCAGATCCGCCAGCAGGGCGCGCAATCCGCCGAACAATCCCAGGCTGATCCCCTGAACCAGCCCACCCGGCCGTGAGTCCGCTCGCGATTGTGGCTGCGGGATGTGCAGTTCCTTCCACAACGGCATCTCGAGCCAGCGGGCAGGGATCCCGGAAATCCCCAGACCCACCAGCACGACTCCCAGCGTGATGAATCTAGATCTCACGTCGTTTAAAACAGAAAACCGCCAGCATCCCGGCCACCCCGACGTAAAACAGGGCATAGCCCGTCACCCGCGCCAGCAGCATGACTCCGATTTCCCCTTCCACGCCCGTCACATCGCCGAGGTTGAAGACCTGGAAATTTGGAAACAGCAGCGCGATGAATCCCGCCACCCAGCGCCCACCCAGCGTTCCGGCCTTCGCGTAAGCTTCTTGCGCGAGGAATTGCAGCTGACAAATCACCAGCACGCCCAAGCTCACCCCCACGGTGAAGAGGCTGCTCTGGGCAAAACTCGCAATCAGCAGGGTGAACGCCACAAGGACCGCCAGACCCAGCCAATGCGCAAAGCCCACCGCCAGGATCGCGGCATAGTTCAGGTGCCGGCCGCGTTCCCAGAGCTCCGGCCGCCCGTGCATCAGCGCTGTCTCGCGCGACCAGAGCATGACGATGATCAGCGCGGTCATCAGCACACAGAACAGACTGATCACCGCCATAATGCCAAAAAACTTTCCCGCAAGGTACTCGGACCGCCGGACCGGCTTGGCCAGGAGCGTCAGCGCAGACCGCTCGTCGATCTCACGAAAGAACAGCTGGGCACTGGCGACGATGGCGAGGATGGAACCGAAAAAGGCCGCGACGCCCTGACCCAGATCCGCGATAAATTTCAACTCGGACAAGCCGAAATT
The DNA here is from genome assembly GCA_903902745.1 of uncultured Opitutia bacterium. Taxonomy (GTDB): domain Bacteria; phylum Verrucomicrobiota; class Verrucomicrobiia; order Opitutales; family Opitutaceae; genus CAIUWA01. The sequence continues at coordinate 32,329 of CAIUWA010000024.1, forward strand.
GAACTCCTCAAGCATCTGCGCACCCAGCTCCAGGCCGGCGGCACCCAGCATCAGGAGCGGCAGCAGACGCTGACGACGGGCCTCGAGGAAGGTGACGCGGGCGATGAGCCCGACCCGCCTTGGGGAAAATTGCCACGCGTTCATGGCTTGTATTTCGCCGCATGGCCGGCTGGCGGAGTTAGGAGGAAACTCCTGTCCATGCCCGACCGGAATGGCCCGACACTCAACAGTGAGCGGCCCCGGGCCTCCAGCCAGGCGCTCAGCTCGGTGAGCTGCTCCGGATTCAGCGGATCAACCACGAGCGCCTGCCGGCTCGCAGAACCGGCCAGTTCGGCCGGCGTGCCTTCCCGGACGAGCCGGCCGTGATCCAGGATGGCCACGCGGTCGCAGACTTCCTCAACCTGCTCCAGCAGATGGGAGACGATGATCACGGTCCGGCCTTCCGCCTTCAGCCGCAGGATCAGGGCCGTGATATCCGCCACCCCGGCGGGATCCATCCCCGCCGTCGGCTCATCGAGGATCACGAGACGCGGATCGTGCACCAGTGCCTGGGCGAGGCCAATCCGCTGCAGCATGCCCTTGGAATAGGTCCCCACCCGACGGCTGGCGGCTTCCGCGAGGCCCGCCCACGACAGCATCTCATCAACGCGCGCCTTCAGTGGCGCGCCCCGGAGGCCGCAAAGTCCGCCATGCAAGCCCACCAGTTCGCGCCCCGTGAGATAGCGGTGGAAACAAGGCGACTCCGGCAGATAGGCGGTCGACCGCCGCGACTCCATGCATCCGCTCGGCACGCCAAACACCCGGCACTCGCCCGACGTCGCGGAAAGCAAATCCAGCACGAGCTTGACCGTGGTGCTCTTGCCGGAGCCGTTGGGACCCAACAGCCCGAAAATCTGCCCGGCGGCGATGCGCAGCGAAAGATGATCGACCGCGCGCAACCGGGTGCCCCGCAACCCGAGTTCGAAATCCTTCGTCAGTTCCTGGATGACAACGGCAGGCTCGGCGCTCATCGGATGGCAAACCCGCGAAACTGGGCCGGCCGTCGGTCTGACTGCCGCTCCCGTTTGCGAATGTACCCGTGCATGCGCTCCTCAATTGCCGCGACAAAGGCCGCGACCTCGCCAGCCTCGCCTTCCGCTTCGAGCTGGACACGTCCATCGGGTAAGTTGGTCACATACCCTGTAACGTCGAATTCCTTCGAAACTTGCAGCGATTGATAGCGAAATCCCACGCCCTGCACCCGGCCGCTGAAGAAAACCGTCTCATGATGCACATCTGGCATGCCAAATGGTTAAGGTAGCGGGAGCACCAAGGACGGTTCAATCAGCAAAAAACGCCCGCGGTGCGTCAGATCTCACACCGGGTTTTGATTTGCATTTCACTGATGTCCGCCCTCAGTTTTCGCCAACCGCAATGAATGAATTTGACGCTGACGGTGCCTCGGAGAACGAGTGGGAGGAACAGGGTGAGCTGACATGGAACGAATTTGACTGGGAAAAATATCTGCGGGAGCAGGACGAGGCCATTGCCCGCTACCTCGTTTTTTATGACCGGCTCAAGGGCCATCCCGAGCGCATCGATGAGACGGCCCGCCTGATGGGCTGGGAGGAAGGTGACTGGAGCACCGAACATGACAGCGACGCGGTCGAGGAATCGGCTGCGGCCGAAGAGGTACCGGTCGATTACGACAACCTGGAGCCGTACACGCTGCACAAGAACCCGGTCTTCATCGCAACCAAGGCAATTTACCTCGGACTCACGCGCGAATGGAACGCCCTTGCGTCGGATCCGCTCAAGGTTCCGCAACCCGTGGCGCTGGTCTTCCAGGCCGCGCTCCACCGCGGCGAGGAGCAGGCCAGCCTGGCGATCCAGGCGCTCGACCTCGGTGACTACGCGATGGCCGTCAGTCTTTTCAAGCGGGCTCTGCGCGAGCTCAATGCCTCGCTGGCCCTCATTGACGGAGCCGGCGCGGGAGCCCACCCCGCCCTCCCGGCTTTTCGCGAGAGCGCCTGGCCGCGACTCTTTGACCTGAGGGAAATCTGGCTCCGCGTCATCAACGAGTGCCGGGACGAACTCGCCCGGCACATTGACGAGGAAAACTGAGGCACAGGATCTGGGCTCGCCGAGACCCTGATCGTGCCACCGGGTCAATTGACCCATGCAGCAAATCCGCCTTGCGCTCGTCTTCGGCGCCCTTTTCTCTGTCGGCTCCATTTCTCGGAGGGGTGGCTGAGTGGTCTAAAGCAGGACTTTGCTAAAGTCCCGTAGGGGTAACCCTACCGGAGGTTCGAATCCTCTCCCCTCCGCCATTTAAAACGCGGCCGCTCCTGGCCGGGTTTTTCGTTGGCTGCAGCGGAAGATAGCGCACCCAGCCTGCTATCCGCCCGAGTGCAGCGAGCCTTCAGCGCCGAGCTTGTGTCATCCCTTGGAAGCACCCGGGGGACCATGGACAACAGGGCCTCAGTCCCTTTTCGGCGCGGCCAAATAAAAAGCCCGCCAGGGAATGGCGGGCCTTGTGGGAAAAGGCGGAAGAGCCGCAGCCCGGATCAATAGCGATAATGCTCGGGCTTGTACGGACCACCGACGGGCACGCCGAGATACTCGGCCTGCGACTTGGTCAGCGTGGTGAGCTTCGCGCCGATCTTGTCGAGGTGCAGGCGGGCCACTTCCTCGTCGAGATGCTTCGGGAGGCGGTAGACGCCGACCTTGTAAGTGTCCTTGTTCTTCCAGAGGTCGAGCTGCGCGAGCGTCTGATTGGTGAAGCTGTTCGACATCACGAACGAGGGATGGCCCGTCGCGCAGCCGAGGTTCACGAGGCGGCCTTCCGCCAGCATATAGATCGTCGGGCCCTTCGGGAAGGGGTACATGTCGTACTGCGGCTTCACGTTGACGCGCTTGGCCGCGGACTTGTTCAGGCGGTCGACTTGGATCTCGTTGTCGAAATGGCCGATGTTACAGACGATGGCCTGGTCCTTCATCTTCTCCATGTGCTCCAGCGTGATGATGTCCTTATTACCGGTCGTCGTGACGTAGATGTCGGCGGTGCCGAGCGTGGACTCAATGGTATTGACCTCGAAGCCCTCCATCGCGGCCTGCAGCGCGTTGATCGGATCGATCTCGGTGACGACAACGCGCGCGCCGAAACCCTTGAGGGAATGCGCGGAGCCCTTGCCGACGTCGCCGTAGCCACAGACGCAGGCGACCTTGCCGGCGATCATAACATCGGTGGCGCGCTTGAGGCCGTCGGCAAGTGACTCGCGGCAACCGTAGAGGTTGTCGAACTTGGACTTGGTGACCGAGTCGTTGACGTTGATCGCGGGGACGCGGAGTTTGCCCTTCTCGAGCATCTGGTAGAGCCGGTGCACGCCTGTGGTCGTTTCCTCGGAAACACCGCGCCATTGCTTCGCGATGGTGGTCCAGCGGATCGGGTCCTCCTTGTGGACGCGCTTGAGCGTGTCCTTGATCACCTGCTCCTCGTGGGAGCCGGAAGGCGTGTTGACCCAGTCGCTGCCTTCCTCGAGCTCACAGCCCTTGTGAATGAGGAGCGTGACGTCGCCGCCGTCGTCCACGACGAGCTGCGGTCCCTTGCCACCGGGGAAGCCAATGGCCTTGAGCGTGAGATCCCAGTATTCCTCGAGCGTCTCGCCCTTCCAGGCAAAGACCGGCACGCCGGATTTCGCAATGGCAGCAGCGGCGTGGTCCTGCGTCGAGAAAATGTTGCAGGAGGCCCAGCGCACATCGGCGCCGAGTTCCTTCAGGGTCTCGATCAGCACCGCGGTCTGGATCGTCATGTGCAGCGAGCCGGTGATGCGAACGCCGGCCAGCGGCTGCGACGGACCGAACTTCTTGCGGACGGACATGAGGCCGGGCATCTCGTGCTCGGCGATGGCGATCTCTTTCCGGCCCCACTCGGCGAGGGAAATGTCCTTAACGTGGTAATCCTGCTTCGGGGCGGTCTGGGCGGCGGTGCTCATAGGTTTCGTTTTGGTTGAATTTAAAAAATTTTGCTTCAGGCCAGCGCGGCCTTGAGGGCGGCAACCTTGTTGGTCGTTTCCCACGGGAGGCCGGCTTTGCCGAAGTGGCCATAGTTGGTCGTCTGGCGGTAAATCGGACGGAGCAGGTTGAGTTGCGCAACGATCTCGGCGGGCTTGAAGCTGAAGACCTCGGACACCGCCTGGGTGATCTTCTCGTCGGAAATACCAGGCTTGTTCGTGCCAAACGTATCGACGCGCAGTGATACCGGGCGCGGGTGCCCGATGGCATAGGCGAACTGGATCTCGGCATGGGTCGCGAGGCCGGCCGCGACGATGTTCTTCGCCACCCAGCGGCCCATGTAGGCGGCCGAGCGGTCAACCTTCGACGGATCCTTGCCGGAGAAGGCGCCACCACCGTGACGGCCCCAGCCGCCGTAGGTGTCGACAATGATCTTGCGGCCGGTGAGGCCGGAATCGCCCTGCGGCCCGCCAATGACGAAGCGGCCGGTCGGGTTGATCAAATATTCCGTCTTCCTGGTCAGCAGCCGGGCCGGGATGACCTTCTTGATAACGTGTTCGATCAGGTATTTCTCGATCGTCGCATGCGCGACGTCGGCCGTGTGTTGCGTGGAAATGACCACGTTCACCACTTCCACCGGCTTGCCGTTCTCATAGCGGACGGATACCTGGGATTTTGCATCAGGCCGCAGCCAGCCGACCTTGCCGCTCTTGCGGATCTTGGTGAGCACCCGGCCCAGGCGGTGGGCAAACATGATCGGGGTCGGCATCAGCTCGGGCGTTTCGTTGCACGCGTAGCCAAACATGATCCCCTGGTCGCCCGCACCCTGCTCGGCGGTCTTTTTTCCCTTCACCTTCCGGGCGTCGACGCCTTGGGAGATATCGGCAGATTGCGCCGTCAGGTAGTTGTTGATGAAAACCGTGTCGGCGTGAAAGACATCATCATCGTTGGTGTAGCCGATGTGACGGATCGCATCACGGATGATCTTGCCGAGGTTGATCCCCTCCTCGATCGGCTTGGATTTGCCGGTCTTCTTGTCCTGGAGCTTCGGGATGGTGATTTCACCACCGACGACGACGATGTTCGATTTGACGAACGTCTCGCAGGCAACGCGGCTGGTGCGGTCCAGTGCCAGACAGGCATCGAGGACGCTGTCGGAGATAAGGTCGGCGACCTTGTCCGGGTGACCTTCGCCCACTGATTCGGATGAGAAGACAAATGATTTGGCCATAAGAGGAATAGTGCGCGCACTAGAACTGGCCGATCCATGCCGGGCAAGCTTAATATCAACATATGCGGATTCAATGATACGATGCTGGGAGTCCCTCGCCCATCAGGCTAACGGACCCGGCCTGACGTTGGTCGCAAGATGGCCGCATGGATGTGTTGTCTCCAGAGATCGCACCTCGCATGCACAGTGCGGTTCGCGCGGATAAATCTGCTGGCTGAAATTGAATTACTTGAAATAGTTGCCGCCTCATCATGCCCGACGCGCCCGTTATTGATCTGCAGGCCATTGACAACCTGCGTTCACTCAACCCCGGCGACAATGACGAGTTTCTGCGGGAGATCGTGGCGATCTTCATCGAGGACACCCCGCTGCGAATCGCCGATCTTGAAACGGGCCTGGCCACAAGTGACACGGCGAAGTTCACCCGGGCGGCACACAGCATCAAGGGCAGTTCCGCCAATCTCGGCGCCGCCGCCCTGGGGACGCTGGCGGAAAAGCTGGAGCACCAGTCACGCAAGGAAGGCCTGACCGGCGTCGCTCCCTTGCTGGCGTTGCTAAGCAGCGAGTTCCAGCGCACCAAGGCGGAGCTGACAAAGCTGATCACGGCCAAATGATCGCAGCAATCGGTCAGCCGCATCGGCATCACTCCGGCCCCGCCGAGCAGTTTTATTTTTCCAAAAAATAATCCCGCTGCTTGCTGGAGATCGGCCGGCCGGCGCGCTCCATGACCTTGAGCAGGTCCTCCCAGATAAGCCGCTTGGAACGGTTGGTCGGGTTACGCAGGATGTAGCTCGGGTGGTAGGTGACCATGAGCGGTTTGCCGGCAAACTCATGCCATTGGCCGCGCACTTCCCCCAGCGCCCGGAACTTGCCGAAGCCCAGCAACCCCTGCGCCGCCGTGGCCCCAAGCGCCACGAGCAGGGCCGGCGCCACGACTTCGATCTGGGCCCTTAAAAAAGGCAGGCAATAGGACATCTCCTGCTCCGTGGGCGGGCGGTTGCCATATTGCGCCCCACCCGATGCGGTCGGAATCTCGGGCCGCCAGTTCATGATGTTGCCGATATACACCTCGCTCCGTTGCAGCCCCATGCCGGCAATCATCCTGGTCAGGAGCTGCCCCGCCGGGCCCACGAATGGCTCGCCTTGCACCTCCTCTTCCGCGCCCGGCGCCTCGCCAACAAACATGATCTGCGCATCGAGGTGGCCCACGCCAAACACCACCTGCTTGCCAGTGCGCACGTGGGCACGGCAGGTCGCATCCGTCAGGACTCTTTCGCGCAAGGCGGCCCAGCGGGCCGCCTTGTCACCACTTGGCAGTACAATGACGGGCGGCGGTGGAATGGAGGCATCGGCCTTCACCACGCCCGGGGCCGCCGCGGCGGCCACCAACTTGGGGGCGGCCGGAGATTGGACCATGAGACCAGGCACAACTGGCCGGTCTGTCGCGGATTTTGTCGAAACGGAATTGCGCGTCGCGATCACGCGCCGGAGGGCATCCAGGCTTTCCTCGGAGACGGAGACCGACTTTACCCCGGCGGCTTTCAGGCGCTTGAGCTCGGTGGCCAGAGCAATGAGGGAGGCTTGCATGCTGGACTAGGGGGTGCGGGCCAGCAGCAGTTTTTCGACATGCTTGCCCAGCAGATCGAACTCAAGATTCACCGCATCGCCGACGCGCCGCGAGCGCAGGTTGGTGGCCAGCATCGTATGGGGAATGAGCCAGACAGCGAATTCCTCCGCCTTGACCTCGGCGATCGTCAAGGAGATGCCGTCGATCGCAATGCTGCCTTTGTGCACGATGTAACGACCCCAGGCTTCAGCCACCTTGACCCGCAGGTAATGGTCCTTGCCCCGCGGTTCGAAAGCGATGATCTCACCGGTCGTGTCGATGTGGCCAGTGACAAAGTGACCTCCGATCTTGCCGCCGAAGCGAAGGCTGCTCTCGAGATTCACGAGTGAGCCGGCGACAAATCCATTGAAGTTGGTCCGCCGGCGGGTCTCCTCCAGCACATTGAAGTGGAATTGACCGGCCGAGAGGCGGGAGATGGTCAGACAGCATCCGTTGATGGCGATGCTGTCCCCGACCGTCGCATCCTGCCGCGTCTGCTCGGATTCGATGACGAGATCCCACGACTCGCTTCCGGCCCCGAAGGAGACAACTCGGCCAGTTTCCTGGATAATACCGGTGAACATCAGATTCGAAATGGAGAAAAGCTGAAAGGACAGTGCAGGATTTCCAGGTTCGGGATGAGTCCGCTTACTTCAACTTCACCCGCAGCACCGCAGTCTCGCCGCCGCGACTGGCGAGGATCACAAATTCGCCCCGGTCGCGGTCGGCCTCGATCGCGGCCAGTTTTTGCACCGCCAGGTCGAAGGTTTTCACCTCGACGCCGTCGATCTCCTTGATCCAGTCGTCCGCATGCAGGCCGGCGATGGCCACGGGGCTGTTGGCCTTGACGAAGTGCGCCACCACGCCGGTGGATTCACCGCTCTTCACCCGGAGGGCCACGCCATCGCCGTAGACAAATTCACGCACCGTGAGACCCAGGCGGTCGAAATACTTCCGGCTGGTCTCGCGAATGAGCTTCGGCTCATCGCCCAGGACAACTTTGATTTCACGCCGATCGGTCCCGCGCAGCACGCTGACGGCGAGCAGATCCCCCGGCAGCCTTTTCGCCAGCTCCCGGTCGACATACCCCACCACCACACTGCCGGGCTTGAATCGCGGCAGGGGTTGGCCATCGAGCGCCACGATGATGTCATGATCCTTCAGGCCCGCCTTTTCAGCGGGACTGCCCTCCAGCACTTCGCTGATGACGACTGCTCCCTGTGATTCCAATTTCATGAACTGAGCCACTTCCGGGTCGATCGGCTCGAGCCCATAGGCACCGAGCCAGGCCAACGGACGCCCGCTCACACTCTTGGGGATCCGTCCAAAATACGGCAGCACTTCCTCCGCCAGGGGAAAGACGCTGCTTTCCTCCACGTTCACGAGGACGACGGGCGTTGCTCCGCGATCAGGCCGCGAGAACTGCATGTAGCTCTGGCCAAACGAACTCGTCGCCAGCCCAAGAAACATGCCCTCCTGGTTGAAAACCGGCAGCCCGGGCGCGGCCACTTCATGCAGCGCAATCGCGGAGCGCTGCGGCAGGGACTGGATGAGGCCGATCCTGCTCATCATGATGTAAGGGGTGAAGTCCTCGTCCTTGTTGCGCAGGCCGATGCCCCAAACCTCTTCCGCCAGTGCCGGTGCCGGTGATGGCGCGCCGTCCTTGGCGGCAAAGACGGTGATCGGCACCAACCCAGTGAGCTGCTTCGGGTCAACCCGGACAAAGTGCCAGCCGGTCAAGTTATCCTGGCCGAGATACTGGCCGGGAACGCTCGAGGTCTCGCCGGCACGATGGACCTTGAAGTCCTTCAACTGGTCGGGAGAGACGCGCGGATCCACGGCTGCGGAAGGCAGGATGATGGTGCCATTGCTGTCGATGACCGTTCCAAAGGAGAGGGCGGGGCGGCGGTCGGTCTCCGTCTCGACATAAAATTCGACCGCCACGGTCGATTTGACCCTCTCGGCCCAGAGTGCGGGGATGTCGGAGGCGTCGGCGTGGCGGGCGGCCGCGAGAGCTAGGAAGAAGCAGAGATGACGGCGAAGATTCATGGTTTGAGAATGTAGAGCGAAACGCGGCGGAAGCGCTGGGCCTCCAGCAGGGTGGGCTCGGGTTTCGCCTCATAGGCCGCATAGACGGCCTTGATGTCCTCCAGGGAAGTGACCGGCTGCTGCTTGATCTTCATGATGATGTCGTCACGGGAAATTCCCGCGACATCGGCCGGAAATCCGGGCTGCACACCGATCACCAGCACTCCGGTATTGTCCGGAAGCTGACGCTCCCGGGCGTCGCTGCGCGACACCTTGCGCACGCTGAGGCCCCATTTTTCAAACGCCCATTCCTCCCCCACCCGGCTCTCGAGCTTCTCGGTGGTGACATTGAAGTCACGCGTGTCGTTGCCGCGCTTGACGCTCAACTTGAGCACGGAACCGACGGGCTGGCTGGCGATAAGATTCTGGATCGGGGGAAGCTGTTCGGGAAAACGTCCGTCGACCTTCCGGCCATTGATCGAAAGCAGGATGTCCCCCACCCGCAGTCCGGCCCGCGCCGCGGGCGAGCCCGGATCGACGCTGTTGATGAGCACGCCGATGTTGAGGGCCAAGGCGTAGAAACCGGCGAGGTCGCGCAGGGCACCTGGCACGAGACCGATATAGCTGCGCGTGATGCCTCCCTCGCGCACGAGGCCGCTGACAATGTCCTGCGCGGTGCTGCTGGGGATGGCAAAGGCGAGATTGTCCGCGCCGTTGTAGCCGCGGGAATTAATGCCGACGATCTTGCCATCCTCCGTGACCAGCGGTCCGCCGGAGTTGCCGGGATTGATGGCGGCGTCGGTTTGCAACCAGGTGTTGAACGAGCCGGTTTCATAGCCGTTGATGCCGCGGAGATCCTCGAAGGGCCGGCTGGTGTTCGAGATGATGCCGCGGGTGACGGTGCGCGTGAGGCCGTAGGGCGTACCAACGGCATAAACTGTCTGGCCGGCGAAGACTTTGTCGCTGTTGCCGAATTCGGCATGGGTGAATTGCAGCCCCCGCCGCTTCACCTCACCCATGTCCAATCGCAGCAAAGCCAGGTCGGTCCAATGGTCCCAACCGACGAGCTTTGCACCCACCACCTCCAGGCTCGCCAGCGTGATGTTGATCTCCACGGCCCGGGGACTTGCCACGTGGGCATTAGTCAGGATCAGCCCGTCTGCGGACAGAATGACCCCCGAGCCGATGCCGGCGGAAAACCGCTTGCCGCCCTCCTCGAAAGTGACCTCCCGCACATCAATCCGCACCACGGCATCGAGCAGCTGGTTGAAACCCCGGCTCACGGCGGCCCCGAGCGGCGTCACCGCGCACAGCAGCACCAGCGCGAAGATTGACCGGCTTGTCGAAAGGTTCACAGTGGTGGGTTTCACGCGATGGCAACCAAGTGCAAAGACTACAACTTTCAAGAGATTGAGCCCCACTGGCAATCTTTCTGGGAGGAAAATCATTCGTTCCGGGCCGAGAATGGCTCGACCAAGCCGAAGTACTACGTGCTCGACATGTTCCCGTACCCGTCGGGCGCGGGTCTGCATATCGGCCATCCCGAGGGCTACACGGCGACCGATATCATGGCCCGCTACAAGCGGGCGCGGGGTTTCAACGTGCTGCATCCGATCGGCTGGGACGCCTTCGGCCTGCCAGCTGAACAGCATGCGGTGAAAACCGGCACCCACCCGGCCAGCAACACGCAGAACAACATCGCGAATTTCAAGCGGCAGATCAAAGCCCTCGGTTTTTCCTACGACTGGGATCGCGAGATCGATACGACCGATCCAAAATACTTCCGCTGGACCCAGTGGATTTTCCTCCAGTTGTTCAAGCGCGGTCTCGCCTATGTGGACGAACGCCCGGTGTGGTGGTGCCCGGAATTGCGCACCGTGCTGGCCAACGAGGAGATCGTTGACGGCAAGAGCGAAGTCGGCGGTTTTCCGGTCGAGCGGAGAAATCTCCGCCAATGGGTGCTGCGCATCACCGCCTATGCCGAGCGCCTGCTGGCGGACTTGAAGGGGGTCGACTGGCCCGACTCCACCAAGCGCATGCAGGAAGCGTGGATCGGCCGCAGCGAAGGGGCTGAAATCCAGTTCCAGCTTGAGAATGCGGCACTGGGTTCGTTGAAGATTTTCACGACGCGACCCGACACCCTCTTCGGCTGCACCTACATGGTAGTCGCGCCCGAGCATCCGCTCGTCGACGCGCTCACCACGACGGAGCAAAAATCCGCCGTCGCGGCTTACCATAAAATGGCTTCAGGCAAGAGCGACTTGGAACGCACGGATCTCGCCAAGGACAAGTCGGGTGTCTTCAGCGGCTCATTCGCGATCAACCCGGTGAACGGCCAGCGCGTACCCATCTGGATCGCTGATTATGTGCTCATGGGCTATGGCACCGGCGCCATCATGGCGGTGCCCGCCCATGACGAGCGCGACCACGAGTTTGCCGTCCGATACGCCCTGCCAATCGTGCAGGTAATCGCGCCGGCGGGTGAAGCCATCAAACTGCCCTACAGCGGTGATGGCAAACTGGTCCATTCCGGAGCCTACACCGGACTCGACTGGCCCGAGGCCAAGCGACGCATCACCGCCGACCTCGCCGCTCGCGGCGTTGGCAAGGCTACGATCAACTACAAGCTGCGTGACTGGCTGTTCTCTCGCCAGCGCTATTGGGGCGAGCCGTTTCCCATCGTCTGGGTGAGCGAGTCCGACTATCGCCGCGCGGCCTCGCTCCGCCAGGACTTGCCAGCCCAGGCGGTCACATTCGCTGAGAACGGCGTCACCCACTTTGCCCTGCCGCTGCCGGACGCGGCGCTTCCGCTCGTGCTGCCGGACGTCCAGTCCTATTTGCCGAGCGGCAACGGCGAGAGTCCGCTCGCCAATGAAACCGCCTGGTTGGAAATCTGGTTCAATCTTGAGACCGGCGCAGCCGTGCCCTCCTCCCAACCGCTCCCGGCCGGCACTGTCTGGGTGCGGGCCCGGCGCGAAACCAACACCATGCCGCAGTGGGCCGGCTCGTGCTGGTATTATCTGCGTTTTCTCGATCCCCGGAACAGCACCGCCATCGCCTCACCCGAGGCGCTGCGTTATTGGGGTGTGCCGGACCTTTATGTTGGCGGCGCCGAGCATGCAGTCTTGCACCTGCTCTATGCGCGTTTTTGGCATAAAGTGCTTTTCGATCTCGGCGTGGTCCCGCAAAGCGAGCCGTTCACCAAGCTTTTTCACCAAGGTATTATCCTCGGCGAGGACGGGGAAAAAATGTCGAAGAGCCGCGGCAACGTGGTCAGTCCCGACACCATCATCGCCTCGCACGGCACCGACTCATTGCGCCTTTACCTGATGTTCCTCGGTCCGCTCGAAGCCATGAAGCCCTGGAATCCGCGCGGCATCGAGGGCGTGCATCGCTTTCTGCAAAAGGTCTGGCGGGAATGCCTGACCGCCGAAGGGGCGGTGAACCCGAAGATTACAGCCTCCCTTCCGGAGCCCGCCGAGCTGACAAAATTGCTGCATGAGACGATCAAGAAAGTCGGGGAGGACATCGAGAACCTGCGCTTCAACACGGCCATTTCCCAGATGATGATTTTTGCCAATGCCCTGCAGAAAGCCCCCCAAGTGGATCCCTCCACCATGCGTGCCTTCCTGCAACTCCTTGCTCCCTTTGCGCCGCATCTGGCGGAGGAACTCTGGGCCCGCTTGGGCGAAGCTCCATCGATTCTCCGGGCCCCATGGCCGGCTTTTGATGCCGCCAAGTTTGCCACCAGCGAAGTGAAGCTCGTGATTCAGATCAACGGCCGGCATCGCGGCGATCTCGTCGTGGCCAAGGGGCTGTCTCAGGATGCGGTCCTCGAGCTTCTCAAGAACCATGCAAAGGTGACTCCTTATCTTGACGGGAAAATGATGAAACGCGTGATTTACGTCCCAGGGAAAATCATCAATATTGTGACCGAGGGTTGATCGCACAATGCACTTGCCTTCCTAGGGTGAAACCCCTATGGTTTGGGCCATTAGCAACCAATGCAGGCCTTTCTCGATATAAGCATATGAAAACAAATCTCTTACCGTCTGGTTTTCAGCCGGTGTTTCTCAGGAAAACCTTTGCTTTTATGCTCTGTGCTGCAGTCACGGTCTCGGCCGCGTCTCAACGGAAGAACCCTGCAAGCAAGCTCTTCGTTACAGATGTCCAGGGACAAGGTGAGATAAACACCGGCGATAAACTCGAGGACTTGGCAAAAAAGACCGTTCACTCCGCGCAAGGCGCGATCATCGAAACCAAGAAGGCCGAGGACGACAGCCAGAAGGACAAGAATTCCTCGTCCATGGTTTATTCGAATGGTACGGGCATTTATTTTGATTCCGACACCAGGCTGGAGGTGAAGAAATTCGCCCAGGAGCCATTTGCTCCGAATCGCACAGACATGGACGTCGAGCCCTCCATTTCCCAAACCCAAGCTTTCCTGTCCCGCGGCAGTGTGGGTCTTTGCGCCAGCAAGATGGTGGCCGGCAGCAGCATGGTTTATCAGACGCCCCACGCTACGATCAATGTCCGCGGCCGGAAAGTCATCATTGAGACCAATGAAAAATTCACCAAGATTTCGATGCTGGAAGGTGAAAGCACGGTGCGCGGAGGAATTGGCGGAAATGTCGATCTGGGCGGACAATCGCTCCGCGCCGGGCAGCAGGCGATCATTCGCGCCGGGGCGGCGGGGGAAGCACCGATAGTTCAGATTGCGTCCATCCCTCCCGCCGAGATGGGGCCACTCGATGACAAGGTGTCGATGGCCTGCATGGCCAAGAAGACCGTCTATTTTGAAGTCGTGGACCGCAAAACCGGCAGCGGCCCGGTGGAAAAAACCCCGGCCGAAGCTGCCTCTGCCGAAGCTGTCACGGCTTTTGATGGCGATGGCAAGACCGGGGCGGAACAGGAAATCGTGCCCGTGGAAGTTGCGCCGGCCGATCTTCCCGTCCAATTCACCGTCAGCCCCGCGCGATTGGCGCCATAAATAACGGGCCGCTTATTTTTTCGCGCTCCATGGGCCTATTCCGCACACTCCACGCCGGGATCGCGGTGCTTTTGTCCCTTGGGGTTGTCGCCCTGCCGGTCCGGGCGCTCGTCAGCATCGACGCCGGAAAAAACCAGCTCTTCATCAACAGCACCGCCACGGTCACCTACGACTCCAATCTCTTTGCCAATTCCGCGGGAGGCGGGGACTACGTTTACGGCCTGAATCTCGGCGCCAATTACACCCGCCGCGCCGGCTTGATCGGGCTGGATGCCAGTGTGGGCGTCGCCACCAGCCGGTTCGGCAAATTTCATGCGGAGGATTTTCAAAATCCCAGCTTTACCGCTGCGTTTGCCAAGCAAACCGGGCGCACGACTGGCACTCTTACCCTGAGCGCCGCCCGTCAGAGCCGCGCCGACTCCGCCGCCAATCTGCGCAATGAATCCTGGTTTTATCAGGCCGAGATGAACCTTAAGTATCCGGTGATTGAGCGTTACTCCCTTTCAGCCAATGCAGGCTACTCGCTGCGCGACTATGCGGACAATACCACTGTCGTTGACCTGGCGTCCTACGCCTTTGGCCTCGATCTGTTCTATGTGTACACGACCGACCGGGATCTGATCGCGGGCTATCATTTCAGCGAGGACAAGACCTCCGCCAACTCCAAGTCCTTCAACCACTCCTTTACCGCCGGCCTGGCAGGCCGCCTCTTCGGCCAGCTGCAAGGCACGTTGCGCGCGGGCTATGGTCTGCGCGTCCCCCACGACCGCACGACCGATGCCAGTTATGGCTCCTGGACCGCCAATGCGAGCACCGCGTGGAAGTTCACCAAACGATTGAATGTCACCGGACAGCTGTCCAAGGACGTCTCCACCACTTCTACCAACACTTCCGTCGATACCCTGTCCACCGCGCTTGATGCCCAATATATCCTGAACGCGAGGACGATTTTCGATCTCGGCACCAGTTGGAGCAACAGCCGTTTCCTCGGTGCGTTGGGTGGCGGCCGGCATGATGTTGCGTGGAGTTGGAACCTAGCCCTTAGTCGCACCATCAATAGCCACTTGAAAGCCTCGCTAAGCTATGTGTCCTCGCAAAACTGGTCCACGGTCAATTTCTCCGACTTCAGCCGCCGGGCCGCCACGATGTCGCTGAGTTCCCATTTCTAACCGTTTTCCCATGTCCGTTCCCACCATCCGCTCCATCTGCCGCTTGCTTGGACTCGGGGCGTTTTTTGCCGGCCTGACCGTGATCGTTCATGCCCAGGCTGGCGCACCGCCGCCCAAACCCTCGACCCAGGCCCTCGCCCACACCCTTACCACCAATGACAAATTGAACATTGTGGTCGTGCAGGAAAAGGAGCTTGGCGGCATTTCTCGCGTCAACTCCAAGGGTACGATCAATCTCACCCTCGTGGGTGAGGTTCATGTGGCCGGCCTCACCGTCCAGGAAGCCCAGAAAGCCATTGAGAACGCCTACCATGACGGGCGCTATCTGCTGAATCCCCAAGTCATCATCAATGTCGAGGACTACGCCCCGCGCGAGGTTTTCATCAATGGCGAGGTGAAGGCGCCGGGAAAATACCAGCTGCCCACCGAAGTGGTGATGACGATCGATGAACTGGTGCTCAAGGCCGGCGGCTTCACCGATTCGGCCAAGGGCGCGGCGGTCAAGGTCACGCGCAAACTGCCTGACGGGAAAACCACCGTCATTGGCCCGCTTGACGTGGAAAGCATCATCAAGGGAAAAAAGGGCACCTCCATTCCGCTGGAGCTGCAGCCCGGCGATACCGTGCAGGTAGATCAGCGCATATTTTGAAATTAGCCGCGACTCATGGCCGAATCATCTTCCAACCCACCGCCCCCCTCGTCCACCGGGATGGGCGACGACAAGGATGAAAACATCATAGAGCGGCGCTCGCTGCGCGACTACTACATCATCCTGCGCGAAAGGGTCTGGATCGCCTTGCCGCTGGCCTTGCTCGTTTCGATCGGCTTGGGCTACTACCAGTCCCGTGAGACTCCGATGTACATGGCCTCGGCCACCATCCAGTTTGAAAAACCGGAGAAGGTCGTCACCACCCAGGGGGTCGCGGACCCCACCATCACCTCGGAGATCGATCTCAACACGCACATCCAGGTTCTGCGCAGTGGCAACCTTCGCGCCAAGGTGGCCGCGTCCTTCACGCCCGAGGAGTTGAAAATCCTGCAGGAGCCGTTCCTGAAAAATCCTGTTCCCGGCGCCGTGCCGCCCTCGGCCGGCGAACTCCTCGGCAGCGTCGCGATCGACCCGGTCCGCCTCAGTCTCCTCATCCAGATCACCGTCCGGCACCAAGGCGCGAAGGCCGCCGCCTTGGTCGCCAATCGTTATGTTGACCAATTCATGATCCGCCTGCGCGAGCAGATGAGCGGAATCAACGAGGATGCCGTCAAGCAGTTGAATGAGGCGGCCGAACGACTGCGCAAGGAGTCCGGCGAGAAGGATCAGAAGCTGCAGACCTACATGAAGGAGCACAAACTGGGCACTTCCCTCGATGTCACAACCAACACCATCAAGGCGCACTTGATTGCCATCGATGCGGCCCGCACGTCCGCGCACCTCGAGGTCCTCCGGCTGCAAAATGAATTCAGCCAGGTTGAAGCCTATCAGAGCAGCGGCCGGAATCTGTATGAGATCTCCGCGATCGCCAGCCATGGGACCGTGCCCGTGCTCCGGGGCCAGCTCGCGGCCGCGGAAAATCTCCAAAGTGAGCTGGCCGGGCGCTACCTGGAACGGCATCCGGAGATGATCAAGATCACCAACACGATCAGCAGTCTCACGGACCAGCTCAACGCCGCCACGGCCCTCGCCATCGCCGATCTTAAAACCAGCCTGAGCAAGGCCCGCGACAATGAAGTGGCCCTCGAAAAGGACTATGCGCTCAACGAGCAGGAGAATCTCCACCTGCGGGATTTGAACACGGAATACGGCAACCTGCAGCAGGAGGCCGACGCGGCCAAGAAGCAGTACATGGAGGTGCTCGACCGAAAAAGCCAGACGACCACCCTCCGCAACATCGAGAATCAAAAAGTTCCGCTTCATCCCCTTGACAGTGCCACGGTGCCCGGCGGTCCCTATGCGCCCAACCTCAGCCGCATCATCAAGACCTGCGCCGGCATCGGCATCCTGGTTTTCATCGGCGTGGCGGTCGGCCTGAGTTTCATCGACGACCGCATCAAGAGCGCCTGGGACGTCGAGCACTTTATCGGCGTCAATCTCCTCGGCATCATCCCCGACCTGTCGGGACTGAAGGACGACGACAAATACACCCTCGTCCTCAACAACAACCAGGCCCCGGGGGTCGAGTCCTTCCTCAGCGTCTACAGCGCGGTGAAGATTCATTCCAAGCTGGATTTCCCCAAGTCGATTCTCGTCACCAGCACGATCCCGGGCGAAGGCAAGACGCTCATCTCGTGCAACCTCGCCGGCAGTTTTGCCCGCCATGGGAAAAAGACGCTGCTGATTGATTGCGATCTGCGCCGGCCCATGCTCCACCGCCATTTCAAGCAGCAGAACAATGCCGGCGTCATCCAGTGGTATGAGAATGGCGCAAATCTTGAGGGCGATCTCATGAGCGATCCCACCCTGGGCATCATCAAGATCGGCGATAATCTTTCCCTCCTGTGCTCCGGCGGTCGCTCCAAGGGTCCGACCCAAATTCTCGAGAGCCAGGCCTTCACCAACCTGCTCCAGCGGCTGAAACGGCAGTATGACCTGATCGTGGTCGATTCCCCTCCGCTGGGCGCGGTCACGGACAGTTTGCTCATTGCCGAGCGCACGGACGAGGTCATTTACGTGTGCCGATTCAATCGTGCCTACCGGAAGCACATTCGCATGTACATCAAGGCGCTCCGCCGGGGTCGAAATGAAATCCTTGGGGTGGTCCTCAACGGTCTCTCGCCCCGGCGCATCGAGTACTATTCGAATTATCGCTACTACCGCAGCTACAAGAAATATTACGGTGCGCAGACCTAGTCCGGCCGGGCCTGCACCGGATGCCCACCGATGGTCCCTGCGGTCCATGATGCCGAGCCGGGCTAAAATCGGTTTGGCAATGACTCATAAGCGATAACGATCAGGTCATGGCACCCGCCTCCGCCTATCTTCCCACCGGTTACGACCCTGGCCGGCCGGTTGTCCTCATTGCCGGGCAGGGACTTTATCCCCAGCTAGCCGCGCAAGGCATGCGTCAGGCCGGCGTTTCTCTCCGGCTCATTGCCTTCGAGGAGGAGACCCCCCCGGACCTCATCGCCTCCTTTCCTGAGGCCGAGCGGATCACGCTGCGCGTGGGTCAATTGGGCCGGATGCTTAAGGCCATCGGGGATTTTGGCGCCGGATACGCTTTCATGGCCGGACAGATCACCCCCCGCCGGCTCTTCCATGGCCTGCACCCCGACCTCAAGGCCGCCGCGATCCTTTTCTCGCTCAAACGCCGGAATGCCGAGACCATTTTCGGCGCGATCGCCACCGAGATCGAGGCGCTCGGAGTTCGCCTGCTCGATGCCCGGTCCTTTCTGGATGACAGCCTGGCCACGCCGGGGTGCATGACCGGTCGCAGCTTTCCCATCGGGGAGGAATACTTGGATCATGGCATTCACGTTGCCCGCGAATGCGCCCGGCTCGACATCGGCCAGGGCTGTGTCGTGCGCAAAGGCACGGTGCTGGCGGTCGAAGCCTATGAAGGGACCGATGCCATGCTCCGGCGCGCAGGTGCCCTGAAAGCCGACCAGGCTCTTTTCGTCAAGGCTGTGAAGCCCCGGCAGGATTTCCGTTTTGACGTCCCCTGCTTTGGCCTGCGCACGCTTGAAACCATGCGCGAGGCAGGGCTGCACTGTGCCGCGCTCGAGGCGGGTAAGGTCTTAATTCTCGGCAAGCCCGCCGTTCTTGCCCAGGCGAAGACGTGGGGCATCAGCCTTCTGGGCTTTTAAGATTACGCGGCTGGCAAACGCGCTCCCCGGCCTTCATCGCCCAGCTTGCGCTTTTCCCCTCCCCCGGCATCTTTTCGCGCCATGCAGAACGACGTCGTTGCCGTCACGATCAAAGGGGTGATGCCCACCACCAACGGCTGCGCCGTGTTTATCGGCACCGACGAGAAGATCTTCCGCATCTACGTCGACCCGTTTGTCGGCAATGCCATTCACATGGCGCTCAAGGGCGTGACGCGCGAACGACCGCTGACCCACGACCTGATTGGCAGCCTGTTGCTCGGACTCGGGGCCAGGCTGGATCGCGTGGTCATCAATGATGTCAACACCGACATGTTCTTCGCCCGGATCCTGCTGACGATGGAAAACGAGCTGGGCAAAAAAATCGTCGAGATCGACGCCCGCCCCAGCGACTCCATTGTGCTCGCCCTGCAGCAGAAGCGACCGATTTTTGCCGCCCGCAAGGTTTATGAGGCGGTTGACGACATGAGCGAGATCCTCGATCGCGTGCTCAAACAGCAGGCGGAGGAAGGCGGGGAATCCGCCGGGGACTGAATCCCATGGATTCCGCCCTTCCGCCACCCGCCAGCCCCCACCGCCTTCCTGCCGGCCAGCAACCGGGCGGCCCGTTCACCGCCCTGGCCCCGATGCAGGATGTGACCGACCTCGCGTTCATGCGGGTGATCACGCGCTACGGTGCGCCAGATTTTTTCTTCACCGAGTTTTTCCGGGTCCACGCCCAATCGCGCCCGGAAAAGCACATTCTCCGCTCCATCGACGAAAACGAGACCGGCCGGCCCGTCTTCGCCCAGCTCATTGGCGAGGATCTGTCCCATCTCGCGCGCACCGCCGGCGAATTGCTCCGTCATTCCGTGGCTGGCATCGATCTCAACCTGGGCTGTCCCGCCCCCAAGGTTTACAAGAAAAATGTCGGCGGCGGTCTCCTGCGCGACCCCGACCGGATTGGTGAAATCCTCGCCACCCTGCGCGCCGCGGTGCCCGGGCGGTTTACCGTGAAGATGCGCATCGGCTTCGACAGCACCGATCATTTTGACCGGGTCATCGACCTCGTGAATGAGCACCACGTCGATCTCCTGAGCGTGCACGGCCGGACCGTGAAGGAAATGTATCGCAGCGAGGTGCATTACGATTTCATCGCGCGGGCCGCCGCGCGGGCCCGCTGCCCTGTGCTGGCCAATGGCAATGTCACCTCCGCCGCGCGCGCCGCGGTCATCCTCGACGAGACGCGTGCCGCCGGGGTGATGATCGGCCGCCACGCCATCCGCAACCCGTGGATTTTCCGGCAGTGTCGCGAGCAATTCGCCGGGCAACCCGTCACGCCGGTCACACTGGGTGATGTGCGCGACTACATCGAGCACCTGTTCCGCGCCACCCAACTGCCCGGCATTCCCGAACGGGCCCACGTCAACAAGATGAAAAAGTACCTCAATTTCGTGGGCCAGAGCGTGGATTCCTCGGGCGCCTTTCTCCACGACATGCGGCGAGCCGAGACCGAGGCCGAACTTTTCGCCCTTTGCGACCGCCATCTCCTGGCCGAGCCTTCGCGGCTTTTCGCCGCCGAACCCTACCCCGGCGTCATCGCCCGGCCCAATTGCGAAACCCCTGAGGCCGTCACCGACGGCTGCTCGCTGGAGTCGGTGACGGCCTGAGCCGGCCCTACTCTAATCCGAGCTTCTTGCGGCCTTCCGGGGAAATCATCTGCGGCGTCCAGACGGGATCCCACACGATGTGGACCTTCGCCGACTCGACCGTCGGCAGTGCGGCAATTTTCTGGCGGGCATCCTCGGCAATCACCGGGCCCATTCCGCAGCCGGGTGCTGTGAGTGTCATCTTCACCTGAATGGCATGTCCCCCGGAAGGCGCCGGCTCGATCGCCAGATCGTAGACCAGTCCGAGATCGACGATGTTCACCGGAATTTCCGGATCGAAGCACGTTTTCAATGCGTCCCACACCGCGACTTCACTAAAATTCGCCGGCTCCAAGCCCGGGGATGGGTCCGCGTCCTTTGGGGCATATCCTTCGATGGCAACAGCCTGCTCCCGCGCGATCCGGAACAGGCCGCGATCCGTGCGCACCGTCACGTTGCCCCCGAGGGTCTGCGCGATGAAGACTTCGGTTCCCGCGGGCAGTGTGAGCGCATCACCCGCCGGGATGGCGGTCGCGGGACAATCGCGGGACAGGCGGTGGTTTTCGGCCATGGCGGGGTCAGTGAATCGCCAGATCCACCGGCAACTTCGCGTACAGACCGGAGGGTTCGTTGAATGACTTCAAGGCTCGCAGCTCCGTCGTCACCCGCTCCACAATCTGACCGACCACTCCGCCCTGGGCATGGGTGCCGCTGGCGTTCTTCATGTCGTCAAGCAGGTCGGAGATCATTTCGGACAGATCCCTTTTGCGGGGATATTCGGTCAACTGGTAATTGCTGCCGAGCCCGGCCTTTTTCGCCGTGTAGGCCAGCGCGGCGTCAAGCCCGCCGATCTCATCGACCAGCCCGAGTTTTTGCGCCTCGGCACCCGACCAGACGCGGCCCTGGGCGATTTCCTCGACAATTTCCCGCTTCAACTTGCGCGAGTCCGCGACCTTGGTGACAAACTCACCATAGATCCAGTCGACCAAGCGCTGAAAGACCGCCAGTTCCTCGTCGGTTTTGGGCCGCGTGATGGTGATCGCATCGGCAAATTTCCCGGTCTTCACGCTGTCAAAGGTCACGCCGAGATTGTTCGCGAGTTTCTTCATGTCGAACTGGATGCCAAACACGCCGATGGACCCCGTGATTGTCGTCGGCTCGGCAAAGATCCTGTCGCCATACGTCGCGATCCAATAGCCACCCGAGGCGGCATAGGAGCCCATTGATACCACCACCGGCTTTACTTCCCGTGTCAGGCGGATTTCGCGCTGGATGGCTTCGGAGGCCGGCGCGCTTCCACCGGGGCTGTTCACCCGCAACACGACCGCTTTGACGTCCTTGTCCTGGCGCAATTCGCGCAATTCGCGGGCAAACTTGGCGCCGCCCACTTCGCTCAGGTCGCCTTCTCCGTCCACAATGTCACCCTCGGCATAGACGAGCGCGATGCTCCCCTTGCCCGAAGCGTTGTTTGTCTCATCGCCCGCACCCTTCTGCGTTCCAACCGGATCGCGCGCAATTTTCGCATATTCCGCCAGGGAGACCTGCTTGAATGTCTCCTTCCCCGAGGCTCGGCCCGTCTGTTTCTTCAAATCGGCAATCACCTCGTCAACATAGGCGGTGCGGTCGACCAGCTTGGCCGCCTTGGCCACGTCGGGACGGATGATCCCCTCGGCATCAACCACCGTCTGCACTCCCGCCACCGTTAGTCCCCGGCTCTGCGCGATTTCACCAAGCAAGCTCCCCCAGATGTCATCAAGCAGCTTTTGAGTCTGTTCACGGTTCTCGGCGCTCATGTCCTGGCGCGTGAAGGGCTCGACGAAGGACTTGTACTTGCCGACCCGTGTGACCTGCACGTTGATTCCATACTTCTCAAACGCCCCGGCAAAGAAAACCGGCTCCGACGCGAGTCCGGGCATGATGATCATGCCGTAGGGATCGAGCGCAAGGTCACTTGCGGTGGAGGCGAGATACAGGTCGCGGGTGGTCGCATTGGTCAGGTAGGCGTGGATCGGCTTGCCGGCCGCCCGGACCTCGCCCAACGCCGCGCGCACTTCCTTCAGGGCGGCGAAACCCGAGCCGTAATTGAGCGAGAGGACCGAGCCCTTGAGAAATACCCCGGCCACGCGGCTGTCATGGGCCGCGGCCCGCAGGGCGCGGGTGACCGTGCGCAACTGGAGCGTCTTGCTCCGGTCGCCCGTGAATGCCCCGAAGTCGACCGGCGGGGGAGCATCCGTGATGTTGGTCGAGAGATCATAGACCACATAGGCGCCGCGCTCGAAGGCCGGGGACTTGTCGCCCTTCCCCATCGCCGCGATGAGGCCGAACAGTCCGAGGAAGAGCACCACGCCGCCCAGCGCGAAGATCACCAGTGCCGCCAGCGCGCCGAGCATCGAAACGAAAAAATTCTTCATGGCAGTCGCACCGTAGTGCCTTTCCCCC
Organism: uncultured Opitutia bacterium; assembly: GCA_903902745.1. Taxonomy (GTDB): domain Bacteria; phylum Verrucomicrobiota; class Verrucomicrobiia; order Opitutales; family Opitutaceae; genus CAIUWA01. The sequence goes on from CAIUWA010000024.1 coordinate 55,229, forward strand.
GTTCAGCCAGTGGAAAACACCGCTCAACCTCCCGCACAAGGCGTCGTTATATCGTCACACGCACATGCTTCCCTTTTTGGCACGATTGGTGTTAGCTATGTCCATTATCTCTCCCGACGCATGAGCGAGCAAAAGGAACTCCTCACCACGAACCGCAAGGCACTGACGATCAATCTCGACGATCCGAAGTATGGCACGTTCGCCGAGATCGGCGCCGGCCAGGAGGTCGCCCGGGTGTTCTTCCAGGCCGGCGGCGCCTCGGGCACCATCGCCAAGTCGATTTCCGCCTACGACATGGCGTTCAGCGACGCCATCTATGGCAAGGCTCCGCGTTATGTCTCGCGTGAACGGCTCGCGCTGATGCTGGAGCACGAGTACGGCCTCCTGATCGAGCGCCTCGCGGCCACCCGCGGCGACCGCACCACATTCTTCGTCTTTGCCGACACCGTCGCGGCCAAGAGTTTCAAGGGCAACAACGAGGCCCACGGCTGGATGGGCATCCGCTTCCAGACCGAGCCCGGCGGCCCGCCGAGCGAAATCGTCATCCACGTGCGCATGTGGGACAAGGAAAACGTCCTGCAGCAGCAGGCGCTCGGCATCGTCGGCACCAATCTCATCTACGGCGCGCTCTATTACCGTGACGCCCCCAAGAAACTCGTCGAATCGCTCCTCGACGGCCTTAGCTCCGACCGCATCGAGGTCGACATGCTGAAGTTCAGCGGCCCGGCGTTCCCCAGCGTCGACAACCGCCTCATGTCGCTGCACCTAGTGCATTTCGGCCTCACGAACGCCGTGATGTTCGGCCCGAGCGGCGAGGTCCTCCAGCCTTCCGAGGTCCTTTATAAGAAGGCCATCCTCGTTGAGCGCGGCAGTTTCCGTCCGGTCACCCATGTGAACGTCGACATGCTCAACTGCGCCACCGCGCAGTTCGTCCAGGAACCAGCGGTCAAGGGCAAGGATGTCGTCGTCCTCATGGAGATCACGATGAACAACCTGCTCGCCGCCGGCGAACTCGACGCCCAGGACTTCCTGGCCCGCGTCGATATCCTCGGTGACATCGGGTTCAATGTCCTCATCTCGAATTACTCGGAGTATTTCCGTCTCACGTCCTACTTCCGCCGCTATACCAAGGAGATGATCGGCGTGGCCATGGGCATCAATAACCTCCTCGAGATCTTCAACGAGAAATATTACGACAACCTTGAGGGCGGCATCCTGGAGTCGTTCGGCCGCCTCTTCCGCAACGCCGTCAAACTCTACATCTACCCGATGCGGCAGGAGGCCTACGACCGCTACCTTACCACCGGGCAGGCCGTCGACGCGCCCAGCAACGGCTCCCGGACCTCCAGCGTCAACGTGCTCATCAACGCCAAGAACGTCCACGTGGTGGAGCACCTCCGGAACCTCTACAATCACCTCCTCGAAAACCACTACATCGACTGCATCGTGGGGTTCGACACCAACATCCTCCACATCTTCTCTCGCGACGCCCTCCGCCGCATCAAGGAAGGTGACGCCACCTGGGAAACGATGGTCCCCGCTTCCGTCGTCGCCGCGATCAAGAAGCGCCGCCTCTTCGGCTACACCGCAACGCCGGCCGTGGCTGCCGTGGCTAAGTAGCCCCTCTTCATGTAGGAGCCGGCATTTCACTGTGCTCCCCATCCGCGTCGATTCGTGCCATCCGCGGGGAAATATTTCCGTGTCATCCGGGGGTTCCGTGCCCAATCATCGTCCTGTCTCATGCGCTTCCACAAATACCACGCCCTCGGCAACGACTACATCGTCCTCAACCCGGCTGACTTTCCGTCCTGGTCGCCCGCCCCCACGGTCGAGCAGATCCGCGTCGTCTGCCACCGCAACTTCGGCGTCGGCTCCGATGGCATCCTCTGGGGTCCCCTGCCCTCCAAGCAGAGCGAGTTCGGCCTGCGCATCTTCAATCCCGACGGCTCCGAGGCCGAGAAGTCCGGCAACGGCCTGCGCATCTTCTCCCGCTTCCTCTGGGACCAGGGCCTCGTCAAGAACCCCACCTTCACGATCGAGACCCCCGGCGGCCACGTCCAGTCCGTCATCAAGGAGAACGGCCGCCTCATCACCGTCGCCATGGGCAGAGTGAGTTTCGACAGCGCCAAGATTCCCGTCACCGGCGCACCGCGCGAGGTCATCAACGAGAAGATCAAGATCCTCGACCGCGAGTTCGCCTTCTGCGCGGCCACGATCGGCAATCCGCATTGCGTGATTCCCCTGCCCGAGATCACGCCCGAGCTGGCGCACAAATACGGCCCCGTGCTGGAGACGCACCCGAATTTTCCGCGCAAGACCAACGTGCAGTTCCTGAAAGTCCGCGACCGGAGGAACATTCAAATCGAAATCTGGGAGCGTGGCGCGGGCTACACCCTCGCTTCCGGCAGCAGCTCCAGCGCCTCGGCCGCCGTGGCCCACAAGCTCGGCCTCGTGGACCGCAGCGTGACCGTGCACATGCCTGGTGGCCAGATCGGCATCGAGATCGGCGACGGCTTCACGATCATGATGACCGGCACGGTGAACAAGGTCGCCGACGGCATGATGCATCCGGAGCTCTTCGCGGTGAAGGTCTGAATTTTATTTTCGCCCGGATAAATCGCGGAAGTGCGAAAGCGCGGAGAGACGGAAGCCGGCGACCTGCCTTTTTCCGCGCCTTCGTCCTTTCGCGCTTTCGTGATTATCGTTCGTTCCTCGCCGAGAGCCAAAAAAAGGCGCCCGGTTTGCACCGGGCGCCTTGGTAAATAAACGGACGTCGTCGAAGGATTATTCCTTCTTGGAGGCCTCGTCGAGAATGTCGCCGAGGTTCATCATGTCGTTCGCGCCATCGCGATTGAGCGCCTCGTAGGCCGAGGTCTCCGCCGCGAGCTGGTCGGCGTTGTAGTTGGCGGCCTTGATCGAGAGGCCGAGACGGCGGTCGTCGCGGTCGATCTTGATCACGCGCGCCGTGACCTGCTGGCCGGGCTTGAGCACGTCCTTGATCTTCTCGATGCGCTCCTCGCTGATCTGCGAGATGTGCACCAGGCCGTCGATGCCGTCCTTGAGCTCCACGAAGGCGCCGAAGGAGGTAATCTTGGTGACGCTGCCGGTGACCACGTCGCCGATGCGGAAGTGGCTGTCGATGTCGCTCCATGGGTCGGTCGCGAGCTGCTTCATGCCGAGGCTGATGCGCTGCTGGTTGGGATCGACGTCGAGCACGATCGCGTCGACCTCGTCGCCCTTCTTCAGCACTTCGCTCGGGTGGTTGACCTTGCGGGTCCAGCTCATGTCGGAGACGTGCACCATGCCGTCGATGCCCTCTTCGAGCTCGATGAAGGCGCCGTAGGTGGTCATGTTGCGCACCTTGCCGCGGACGCGTGCGCCCATCGGGTAATTGTGGCGGACCATGTCCCACGGGTTCGGCTCCAACTGGCGGAGACCGAGGGAGATCTTCTGCTCCTCCTTCTGGATGCCGAGGACCACCGCATCGAGCTCCTGGCCGACCTTGAGCAGCTCGGAGGGCTTGGTGATGCGCTTCGTCCAGGACATCTCGGTGATGTGCACGAGGCCTTCGACGCCGGGCTCGATCTCAACGAACGCACCGTACGGCACGAGGTTGACAACCTTGCCGTGGACCTTGGCGCCGACCGGGAACTTCCGGTCGATCTCGTCCCACGGGTTCTTGGTGGTCTGCTTGAGGCCGAGGGAAACGCGCTCTTTCTCGCGGTTCACCTCGATGATCATGACCTGAACCTCTTCACCCTGCTTGAGCATTTCGGAGGGGTGCGAGATGCGGCCCCAGCTCATATCGGTGATGTGGAGGAGGCCGTCCATGCCGTCGAGGTCGATGAACGCGCCGAAATCGGTGATATTCTTGACGATGCCCTTCCGGACCTGGCCGGGCTGGATCGAGTCGAGCAGGTTGCGGCGCTTCTGCGTGCGCTGCTCCTCGATGAGCTCGCGGCGGGAAAGGACGACGTTCTGGCGCTCGAGGTTGATCTTGAGGACCTTGAAGTCGTAGGTCTGGCCCACGTACTGGTCGAGATTCTTGGGCGGCTGCACGTCGATGTGCGAGGCCGGCATGAAGGCGTCGACGCCGATGCTGACGATGAGGCCGCCCTTGACCTTGGCCTTGACGCGGCCGGTGGCGATGGAGCCCTCGGGGAACTTCGTGAGGATGTTGTCCCAATTCTTCTTCTGCTCAGCGAGGTCGAAGGAGATGACGGGGTTGCCGTTCTTGTCCTCGAGCTTCTCGAGCATGACCTCGATCTGGGAGCCGATCTGGAGCTCGCCGAGATCGATGAATTCCGAGGCGGGAACGACGCCCTCGGACTTGCCACCGATGTCGACCACGACTTCGTTCTGGCGGATTTCAGTGATGGTGCCCGGGACGATCGCGCCTTCCTTCAACTTGTCGAAGGACGACTGCGCGAGCAGCTCGTTCATGATTGAACTGGTGTCTGAACTCATATGCGGAGACCGGCAAACATGGCACGTGCTCCGAGGCGCCAGATTTCACCGGGATGATCCCGCCGCAAAGCGGGACCGTGGGTTGACTGTTGGACTGTGAAGAAAGGCCGACGGGAGCGTCGCGGCGACGCCGGCCTGACCGATAACCATGCCGCGAACGGTCAGAATCGCCGAGGCGCGACCCGGTCGGCAAGCGCTAATTTTAGGCCCGCGCCCGACCGGGAAATCAGGCGGGCTGCTGCTGGGAGATGCAATGCAGCGTGCCCAAGCCCCAGACCAGCTCCAGGCAATCGATGGCAATGATCTCGCGTCCCGGAAAACACGAGCCCAGCACCTCGGCCGCCTCGGCATCGCGCCTCGCCTGGCGGAAGGCCGGCATGAGCACCGCGCCGTTGATGATGAGGAAGTTCGCATAGCTCATCGGCAGCGGATGCCCCTTGATCGATCGGGCCTCCGGCAAGGGCAGCTCAACAATCTTGAATTTTCCTCCGGCCGGCGTCCGCAGCCGGTGCAGTCGCGCGAGATTTTCCTGCAGGATCCCGTAGTTCAAGTCCCTCCGGTTGTGCGTGACGACCGTCAGGATCCCGTCCGCGGAAAAAAACCGGCTGAGATCGTCGACATGCCCGTCGGTGTCATCGCCGGCTATCCCCTCGCCCAGCCAGAGAATCGTATGCACGCCGAGATAGTCGCGAAGATGCTGCTCGATCTGCACTTTTGTCATCCGCGGGTTGCGATTCGGGTTGAGCAGGCAGGCCTCGGATGTGAGCAGCAGTCCGCTGCCATTTACATCGATCGAGCCGCCTTCGAGCACCATCTTCGGGGCGAATCGGCGCAGGCCGAGCGCCCTGGCAATCCGTGATGGGATCCGGTTGTCCCGGTCATAAGGGGGATACTTTCCACCCCAGGCGTTGTACTCCCAGTCGGTCAAGGCCACTTCACTCGTCCGGTCATTCCTCACAAAAATCGGACCGTGGTCGCGACACCAGGCATCGTTGGTCGGATGAGAATAAAACCTTACCCGCGTGAGATCCGCCTTGGCTCGCGCAATAAGCGACCGGGCGCGGGCCTGCAGGGGCTTCGCCGCATTGATGCGCACGTTCTGAAAACGGCTGATCTGCGCCACGATCTCGGCAAACTTCGCGGGGATGGGGCGGAAATTTCCGGGCCAGGTCTTGTGCCGGTGAGGCCACGACAGCCAGATGGCGGCCTGCGGCTCCCACTCCGCCGGCATGCGGAAGCCCAGGGCGGCGGGTGTTCCGGTTTTATTTGCGGGCTTCATTTTCCAACTCCCAGCTTTCATCGCGAGTCACCGCACCACCTAATCCAGGAATCGCTGGCTGATGCCGCCGTAGGCATCGATCCGGCGGTCACGCAGGAAGGGCCAGTGGGTGCGCGTGTCATCCACCTTCGCCAGATCAACCGGCACGAGGAGGATTTCCTCCTGCTTTTTGTCCGCCTTCGCCATGATCCCGCCGTCCGTTCCCGCTACAAAGCTCTGGCCCCAGAATTCTATCCCCTCCCCACCCGCCGGTTTTTCCAAGCCGATGCGGTTGACCGCCGCCACGTAGCACCCGTTGGCCACGGCATGGCTGCGCTGGATGGTTTCCCACGCGTCGTGCTGGGAGGCGCCGTGCTGCGCCTTTTCCTTCGGATGCCAGCCGATGGCCGTCGGGTAAAAAATAATTTCCGCGCCCTGCAGGGCCGTGAGCCGCGCGGCTTCCGGGTACCATTGGTCCCAGCAAATGAGCACACCAATGCAGCCGAACTTCGTCGACCAGGTGCGAAAGCCCGTGTCCCCCGGAGTGAAATAGAATTTCTCGTAGTAAAGCGGATCGTCCGGGATGTGCATCTTGCGGTACGTGCCGAGGAGGGCCCCGTCGGCGTCGATCACGGCCGCCGTGTTGTGGTACAGGCCGGCGGAACGTTTCTCAAAGAGCGATGCGATGACAACCACCCCGTGCTTTTTCGCGAACTGCTGGAATACCTTCGTGGTCGGACCCGGCACCGGCTCGGCGAGCCGGAAGTTGTCGTGGTCCTCGCTCTGGCAGAAATACTGCGAGCGGAACAGCTCCTGCGTGCAGATGATGTTCGCCCCCTTTTTCGCGGCCTGCCCGGCGAGGGCCAGCGTCTTCGCAAGATTGGCCGCCGGATCCGCGGAGCAGGCGTGCTGGAGGAGGCCGAGCGTGACGGTGGCCATGATGGAAGGAAGCGGTCGTCCGCCCGGGGCGGTCGGGCGTCAATAGACCACTTTGTTGAGCGGATATTCCACGATCCCCTCGGCCCCGAGCCGCTTGAGCTGAGGGATGATCTCACGGACGACACTCTCGTCGATGATCGTCTCGAGCGCGATCCAGTCGGCCGAGCTTAGCGGCGAAATGGTCGGATTGCGCAGCGCTGGGATGGCCTTCAGGATCGCCGGCAGCGATTTTTTCGGGGCGTTCATCTTGAGCCCGACTTTGGTCTCCGCTTCGAGCGCGCCGCGCAGCAGCAGGGCAATGGTCTCGATCTTCCGGCGCTTGGCGGGATTCGCCCAACTCTTCTTGTTAGCGATGAACTTGGTGTTCGTCTCGAGGATCGTGTCCAGGACCCGCAGCTTGTTCGCGCGCAGCGAACTGCCGGTCTCCGTCAAGTCGACGATGGCGTCGACCAGGTCCGGCACCTTCACCTCGGTGGCACCCCACGAGAATTCGACATCGACCGAAACCTTCTGCTTCGTGAAATACCGGCGCACCGTGCCGACCAGCTCCGTCGCCACGCGCTTGCCCTTGAGATCGGCGACTTTCTGGATCGGCGAGGCCTCGGGCACGCAGAGCACCCAGCGCGCCTTCTGGTTTGAAGCCCGGCTGTAGATCAGGTCGCAAACCTCGACGACATCGGATTCATTTTCCAGAATCCAGTCCTGGCCGCACAGTCCACAGTCAAAGAAGCCGTGTTCGACATACCGGCTCACCTCTTGGCCCCGAATGAAGCGGCCATCGAGCTCCGCATCGTCGATCGACGGCTTGTAGGAACGCGAGCTGACCGCGATCTTCCATCCCGCCTTGGCGAAAAGCTTGATCGTCGACTCCTCCAGGCTGCCCTTCGGCAGACCGAGCATCAGCAGTGGTGTTTTTTCTGGCACGCGGCCAAGGGACACTTCGCAACGGAGGCCTTCAAGCAATTTCCAGCCGGCGTTTCCCGCGCTGTGCTGGGCGCCCGTCCGTCGACACCCGGATTCCTTGTGGAGGATTCCTTTGACAGGCACATTCATAATTGTAAAAAGAGGATGCCTTTACGCTATTTTCCCATGCGCGCCGCACCCAAACCCCTGATTCTCGTCGTGGAGGACGAGCCCGAGCTGGCCAAAGTCATCGGAATCCACCTGGAGGAAGCGGGCATGCAGGCCCAGCTTTATGATCGCGCGGCGCTCGCCATGAAATTCTTGAAGCGGAATTTCGCCAACCTGCTTCTGCTCGACATCAATCTGCCCGACCAATCCGGTTTCGCACTGCTGGAGGAGTTGAAGACCAACGACATCTCCATCCCGACCATTTTCCTCACGGGCAACGGGGTCGAGGCCAACAAGGTTAAGGGGCTCGACATGGGCGGTGACGACTACATGACGAAACCGTTCAGCTACGCTGAATTAGTCGCGCGGATCCGCGCGGTGCTGCGCCGGGCCGAGACCAAGGCCGATTTCAATCTGGCCAAGAATGTCCGCACCGTTGACGCACCCTTCTCCTTTTGCGGAGCCACGATCACGCCTGACCGGCTCGAGATCCAGTTTCCCGACGGCGCCGTGGTGAAGCTGGGCCGCAAGGAACTCGGCATTCTCGCTTATCTCGACGCCAACAAGGGCGTCGTCATCACCCGCAAGGCGCTGATCCATTCTGTCTGGGGCCTGCACGCCGACGTGAAAAGCCGCTCGCTCGACCAGTACATCGTGAAAGTGCGCGATCTCTTCAAGGCGCACGGCATCTCGCTCGATGCCTTCCGCACGGTGCACGGCGTGGGCTACATTTTTGAGCCCGAAAAATCGGGGTCGGCTTAAGCCGGCATCCCGCAAGCGGACAATCTCCGCTCCTCCGGGACGCTGGAGATTGGTCTCAGACGGCCCAATGGCCTCACATTCCGGCCGTCAGCTCGCAAAGCTCTGCGACCCGTTTCAGGGCATCGCCCAAGTGATCGTGCCGCTTCGGTCCGCCGAGCGGCTTGCCCGGCTCAAGTCGGCTCAACCAGGTGGTGATCAGCTCGGTGTTATAAGCCTGCAACACGAGCTCGATTCCCTTTTCGCGGCCCACTTTGTCAGTGATCCGCTGCATCATTTCTTTGTTGTCCATGTTTGATCCTGTGTGCCCGTTATCGCGGCTTGTCCTCCGGTTGGCAAGGCCCGCGTGAGCCGAATTTCCGGGGCGTCGGGTCCGGTCGCCGGATTTAGAACAGCTCCGCCTGCCCGCTGTAGCGGGCCCGCGCTTCGGCGAGGCTCGATCTCATCTCGAGTTCGCCGAGCAGGTGGAACAGTTCGCCCGCCTGCGGCGCGGTCTTTCCCGCGGCGATGGGTGGGTGCGAGAGGTTGAGCGTGGTGAGCTTCAGGTTCCGACGCAGCGTGTCGGCCCCGGCGGCCACCGCCTCGCGGAATCGCTCGGGCTTCAGCTCCCCCGCGTGCGCCAGCACCGCTTCGAGGCCGCCGAATTCCGCCAGCCACTTTGACGCCGTCTTCGGCCCGACCCCGCTGATGCCGGGAATGTTGTCCGAGGTGTCGCCCACCAGCGCGAGATAGTCCGCGATCTGCGCCGGCGGCACGCCAAACTTTTCGGTGACTCCCGCCGCATCCAGGCGGCGCCAACCCAACTTCGGATTGGCCGAGGGTGGCGGCAGCATGATCGTGATCCGCCCGCCCACGATCTGGGCAAAATCCTTGTCCGAGCTGACGATCAGCACGTCGTGCCCCTGCTTCGCCAGGGCCACGGCTTCGGAAGCCAGCAGGTCGTCGCTTTCCACTCCGTCCTGCTCAACCCCGATGAACCCCATCGCCCGGGTGAGCGCCTTCACGTACGGGAGCTGCTTCACCATCGCCTCGGGCATCTCCTCCCGCTGCGCCTTGTACTCGGGATGCAGCGCGAGGCGGTCCTGCGCGCCGCCCAGGTCGAAGAACACCAGGGTCCCCTCGGGCTTTTCCTGGTCGGTCAGCATCCAGAGCGATTTCACCCAGCCGTGCAGCGCGTTGGTCGGCAGGCCGTCGGAGCGCGTGAGCTCCGGGATCGCGAAAAAGCAGCGGTAAACCAGGTTGAACCCATCCACGAGAAGCCATTTCGCCATGCGGGCAAAACAAACTGTTCACCGCTCCCGGGGCCAGCGAAGAATTACGCTCCCGACCTGCCAGCGTTACTTCCCCGGGGTTTCTTCCAGCGTAGTGGTGTTCACCGTGCGCGGCGTCTGCTTCCTCGGCGCGCCGCCGGGATTCACCAGGGTCGCCGTCACAAAAATGAGCAGGTTGCGCTTCTGCGTGCTCTCCCCCTTCGAGTGGAACAGGCGCCCCAGCAGCGGTATGCTGCCGAGGATGGGGACCTTGTCGTCGACCTTTTTCACCTCCTCGCGCGTCAGACCGCCCATGACCAGCGTCGCTCCGTCCCAGATGGTCACCTTGGTGGCGACTTCGCGCACCGAGAATATCGGCTGGTAGAAACCGGGCGGCACCGTGACTGATGTGCCAGCCGAGATTGCCAGGCTCGGGCCGCCATATTCCACGAAGCCTTCGAACTCCGTCACCTTGGGATTCAGATCGAGGCTGATGCTATATCCATCCTCCTCGACGGTCGGCGTACACTTGAGCTCCACGCCGACATTGCGGGTCGCAAATTCCTGTGGCGTGCCCGCGGTAATCGTCACGCCCGCGGAGCCGCTGCCGCCCGAGCCACCGCCCGCCGTCGAGCCGACCTGACTTTGAATTTCCCCGTAACTCTGCGGGTAACGCATTTCCTGCGCGACCGTGATCGTGGCGGGATGGCCGGAAAGCACCGTGACCCGCGGCGCACTCAGCAGATCCGTGCCCTGCTTTTGCGCGAGCGCGCGGATCACCGCGTTCACATCGAACTCCCCCACCGTCTCGGTGATGCTGGCCAGCGCCGTGGCGCTGTCCCCGAGCGAAACGCTGCCGGGGAGGCGAGGCGCCTGCGTGCCGGCCACCGGCTGACCGTCAATGATGATGGCATTGGCCGACTGGGCGCCGCTGAACGCCTGGGAGAGGGTGCGGTTTGTACCTGCGGTGTCATAGGTTTCCTGTGGTGTGAAAATTTGCCGTCCGTTGCCGTCCAGCACCGGGCGGCCGGTTTCCGGATTGATCAGCGGGAGTCCGCGGCGGGCAATGTTCCATTTGACACCCAGTTCCTCGAGCGCGCCGGCCTGTACCTCCATGAACTTGGCTTCGATCTCAACCTGGCGCACCTCGCTGTAGCGGGCGAGGATGCTCCGGATGCGCTCAAGGTTGCGCGCCGTATGGGTGGCAAACACCCCCGAGCCGTCGTAGGCGAGGCCGCTCCCGGGCGTCGCCTCGAAGTTGACTCCCGCTTGTTGCAGAAAGGCCTTCAGGGCCAGGGCCTCGCTCCCGGGAGTGATTGCCTCGGCGGTGGCGCCGACCTCGCGCTTTCCCGCACCGAGGCCTGTCATGCCTCCGAGGCCTGTCGTCCGGATGATCGTCGAACGGGAAACGGGAAAATAAGCTGTATCGAGGGATGATACTTCGCCGCCGGGTCGCACGACAACGGAGTCGGCCTGCACTTCATATTGGTAGCCGACCGAATCGGCAATCAGGTCGAGCACACGCTTTAATGACAGGTTGCGGAGAGTGATATTGACGGTTGGAGGCTTGCCGGCGGGATCAACCAGCACGATGTTCACCCCTTTCACCCCGCTGCCGGTGGAATCGAATTCCTCGGAGGCCGCACTGAGCGTGCTCACCACGCGGCCAAGTTCGACATTGGTGAAACTGACACTCGGCAGCATGATGTGGTTGAGCTTTTGCGCGAGTGGGGTCGCACGGTCTGCCGCTACCGGCTCCGGCAGGGAACCCTCATAAATGCCGGGCTTTCGCCAGCTGCGATCAACCTCATCGATCAGCTGGCCGCGCGTCGTCTCGCGATTTGACTGGGTCGCAGAAGTTTCCGGCTGTGCACGGATCAGGCTGGCGCCGCATACGATGATGCCGGTTGCACCCAGAACCCGCAGGATCAGAGACGCTTCGAACCATGGAGCCGTTTTCATATTTGATGGCACCCCGGCATTATGGCCGAGGTACAAGGGTTTTGATTTCGGGAAAGGGGGAATCAGCGGACTCCCTTGCAACGTCAGCCGCCGGTGGCATCAGCCGGGCTTCCCGCAGTTTATACCGGATGCCGCGGCGGTGGTATTCCTCGCCCGGACGGAGCTCGGTCCTCTCCTCGGGCGAATCGCCAGGGACCAGCGTCGCAATCAGGGCTTCCTCATAACCGCGTTCGCGGCTGTTCAGCTCGATCATCTCGCCCGTCCGTTCATCCCGCACAACGGCCACGGCGGTCAGATCGCTGACGGGCATGCTGTCGGGCGAATCGACCACCATGCGCTGAACTTTAAAATCCACGATGCTCACCCCCAGTGCCGGCACCCGGCGACCCTCGCGGGCCAGAAAATGCTCGGCCGTGAGAATGTTTTCAAATGCCCCGAGATAATTCCCCTCCCCGCCGACGAAGCCCACCAACTGTAGGCGGAAGGGCTCGCGGCGCACGCCAACGAGCTCCAGCCCGAAATCCCGGGTGGTTGTCACAGCGGCCGGAGGTGCGGAATAAACAGAGAATTCACCCCGCTCTGCGTGATAGTAAATCGCCGGCGGCGTGAAGACATCGTAGATCCACTCGGCCCCGTGCCTTTGCGGTGATGGGTCTTCCCATTTCCTTGACCTCCCCATTGGGGCATCGAAGCCGGCGGGCCGGTAGGCCTCATTGACCGAAACCGCATTATGGGCGGGAAGCGCGGGCACCGAAAGGAACGAGGCGCGCCAGCCCACCCCGGCCGCGACCGGCAGCAATGCCACCAGTGCCGACCTCAGCGGAATCAAGTCAAGAATCCTGTGGCTGGTCATGGCTAGGCAGAGGGTCTGACCGCTTTCTTGGGAGGAGCAGGATCGGCTCCGGGCACAGGACCGATGCATTCAACCGTGACACTGAATTTCGAGAGCGACGGAACCACCACCGGCACCGGGGCGCCAGCCGTCGCGTGGGGCTCCTCCGCCGAGAGCTCAATCGATCTGGCCGCGGACAGCACCGGACCGACCGGTGTCAGGTCGCCCAGGGCGGCTGGCTCCACCTCGACGCAACGCACCACGGCCGGCCGCTCAAAGTTAGCCAGCTGGTTTATAAACGTGCGCAAACTCGCGGTGGAGCCGATGAAGACAATCCGGAAGGCCGTGGCTTCAACCATGCCGGGTGACCGAACCGACAAACGCGGGTCGATCACAAAATAATCCGGTGGCAACCGGTCCACCGACGCCGCTTGGGCTCGGCTTCCGCCCACCCCCTGCGGTCCGGATGCAGCGCCGGCCGGTGGCTCGCGCTGGATGGAAACCAAGCGATGGGGATGCGCGATCAACAGCAGGTCGACAAAATGCTCCACCATGAGTCGCTGGCGAAAGATGAACGGAATCAAATCGGCCGCCGGGCCCTCGGCCGTGTAGCTGGAGAAGCCGAAACGCTCGTCCGGTTTCAGGGTGATGCCGGATCGGACCACCCGCTCGCGGGCTTGCTCGACGAAGGAGGCCAGGTCGAAGAACGCATCCGTGCGGGTCGAAGGCGCGGGATGCGCGTGCCAATCGGCGCCAGCCCCGCCCCGGCCTCTGAGTTCATCCTGCATGGCGGTCAGCAGCTGCCTTGCCCGCACCAGTTCCTGCTCGATCGCCACCGCATTATCCTCCGTCAACGCAGGTACGGCTGCCTCGCATTGCGCCAGCTCGTGAAGCTTGAGCTCCAGCCTGCCCAGCGCCCTCACGGCCGTTTTGCGTCCGGCCAGCAGCTCTCTTATGCCTCCGCCGAACAGCAGTCCGAATAGCAGGACCGCAGGGATCCAAGCCGGGATCTTTTTAAAGTCAGCCATAACCTTGCCCCTTAGAGCGTCCGCCGGGAATCCAGCACGAGTGTAAAGTCGAAACGCAGGATTCCGGGCTGCGCATTGTCGAAATGCTCGTTCTCCACGGTGGCAATGAAGGGTGACTGGCTGAGCAGCTGCAGGAGTCCCCGGATCCGCCCGTAGGAATCCGTGCTGACTTTTGAGACCGGGTTGTTCCGGTCGAGCAACCGCCCGCTGAGAATGAAGCGGCGGGCGGCCGCCGGCGGTGCGCCCGGGGCCGTCAGGGGCTGCGCAATCTGCAGTCTTTCCAGCCACACATCCTCGGCCTGGGCCAGGCGGCCCTGCAGATCGTTGAGGAAGATGATCCAGTTCGACTTGGACTCCACGAGCCCGCGCAGGTCGTCGATCCGTTGTTTGGTTTCCCGGATGCGGGCGAGATTGGTGGTGTTGCGCGCCGCGAGGGCGCGGAGCGGAGCGAGGCGCCTTTCAACCCCGCCTGATACCCGGCCGGCGGCAGTGGTCACACGATGATAGTGCCAGATGACTGGCAGCGGTGCGACGACCGCCATCGTGGCCGCAGCCAGGAGCACGGGCTGGCGGCGCCGGGAAACTCCGGCCTTGATGACGGCCGGGGGAAGCAGGTTGAGGCCGGGCCATCGGCCGCTGGTCAGGCTCGTGGCCAGGCCGACGAGTCCCGCCAGCATGGGCGCGGCCGCCGCCGCCCCCACTCTAGCCGGCGGCAAGACCGCAATGTTGCGCAACGGATCGAAGCACACGACCCGCAACGCCAGTTTGTCCGCCAGCAGCGCCGGAAGCTCCGGGATGATCGCACCCCCGCCGGTTAGATGGACGGTCGTGGGCCGGGCCGGACCCGAATAGCGGAGGCAGCCAATGGTGGAACGCACGATTTCAAGATGCAGGCGGCCCGCGAAGTTCACCGTGGCGCGCCGCACCGCCGCGAGGACGGTCGGATCGATGGCGGTGCAAGAACCGGCAAGAACCTGGATTTTCCGGGTTTCCGCGGCGGCAAAATCTATCTGCAGTTCATCTGCCACCGCCTGCGTGACGACATCGCCTCCCAAAGAAAAGGTGCGGATGAAAAAACGGTCGCCATCTATGAACACCAGATGGGTCGAGCGCGCACCGATCTCGACCAGCAGTACACCATGGCGCTCCGTCGGGTGGCAGTACCGGAAGGCGTGCAGGAGCGCGATGGACGAGGGCACCATCTGTGAAACGCGGAACCCTGCCGTTCCGGTGGCGCCGTGCATGGCCCCCGCGACGTCGTTTTTAATCGCTGCCAGCATGATCTCCAGGTCGGCCCCGTCCTCCGCTACCAGCAGGTGGTCCCAAGCCACCTGCTCCAGCGGGCACGGGATGTTCTGCCGGGCCTCAAACTCGATGACGCCAGCCTGCCTCGCGCCCTTGATCAGCGGGGTCCGGACAAATTTCACGAGCGTGTGATGGCCGGGCAGAGCCAACCGGCAGGCCCCGCCGAATTTTTCCCGACGGGCGATGGCAGCCAGCGCCCGGCCGGTCATCTCACTCCAGTTTGCGTTCGCCCTGGGATCAAGTTGGTGGGGTTCAAACGCCAGCTGCCGCAAGACCAAGCGCCCTCCCGTCCCCGCGGTGAACAGGCCGCAGGCCACATGGCGCGCCCCGCAGTCGAGCACGAGGATGCGAGGGCGCGGGAATACCGGCAGGGCAGATAGTTTCAAGGACATGGGCGGCGGGAAAAGTCCGCAGTAGGCGTGTTGCCCATCAGAAACGTCGCACTCCGGCCGGATCTTTCATGAAAAATGCGCAGGAGGAATAATTCACACCCGCCAAGAGGCGTTGGGTTGATAATCCCGGCTTCAGCCGGTTACCGCATCCTGGTGAAGCCGGGACTTCCAACTAAAATCCTAGGGAGTCCCCCGCCGGCCCGTTTCAGCGCCGGTGACGCAAACGCATTCCGGTGCGCGCCCTCTCCTCTGCCCTCTCCACTTCTCTTTTCTGGCTGGCGTACTCCCGGCGTTCCGCACGGAGATCCTCGACCGGTCGTTGGAGCTCTTCCAAGGCTGCCGTGAGCGTCGCGATCGCGGCAGCGTAATCCTTGTCCCGGGCCTGCGTGCGGGCCAGCGCCTGCTGGGCCTCCACATAACCCATCACCTTCCCGAGTTGGGTATCGTTGGCATGCAGCAGCCCCTCGGCGGCGGTCGCCGCTGCCCTCGCTTCGGGACTCAATTTATCCTGTGGGCCCGGATTGGGTGTGTCGGCCTTCTCATCGTGCACGACCGGCATCACCACTTGTCCCGGCACCGTCGGGGTTGATGGTCGCGGAGCCGTCTCAGGCTGAGGAGGCGGAGCAACCCTGGCCGGTTCCACGAGTGCCGGCGGGGGTGCTACCCGAACCGGAGGCGACGGCGGCGGGGCGGGCGGAGTCAGTGGAGCAGCCAGCCGGGCATTAACCTCGACCAAAATGCGCCGCACCGTCGGATCGTTGGGCGCGATCGCCTGTAGCGCCTCAAGCTTCCCCTTCGCCGTCGCGTAATCGCCATGATCCCGCGCCGTGAGCGCATCCGTCATGAGCCGGATCTTGGTTTCCGACTGGTCGGGAACCGTCGCGCCCCGCACCGGCAGCGGCCCGAAGGGAATGGCGGCCATTGCGACAGACAATAAAAGCACAGGGCGGAATCTCATGCGGAATCGGTGGAAAAATCGTTGCCCGGCGCCTGCGGTGCGTCACGCACAAAGAGGGCGAAAATACCGGCGGCGCAAGTGACCCGGGTTTCAGGGCAGGCGACACCGGCAAAACTCAAGGCTTCCTCGCTGGCGGCTTACTACTTACTCCTCTAGCCCTTCACTCCGCCTTATCGTCCATGTCCTCCCCCCTAGCCCACAAGATCGCCGTCCTCGTTTTCCTGGAAAACACCGCGGGCGAACAACTGCTCCTGCTGCGCGCCAAGCCGCCCAATCTCGGGGTCTGGAGCCCCATTGGGGGCAAGCTGGAGACCGGCCTCGGTGAATCCCCCTTTGAATGTGCCGTGCGCGAGACGCAGGAGGAGACCGGTTTCGCCCTCACCACAGCCGACCTGCATCTCTTCGCCATGATCGCCGAGAAAGCCTACGAGGGGGAATCCCACTGGTTGCTGTTCCTGTTCCGCTCCCGGCGTCCGATTCCGGCGCTCCCCCCCGCCATCGCCGAGGGCCGGTTTGGCTTTTTCTCCCGCGCCGCCATCACCTCGCTGCCCATTCCCGAAACCGACCGCACCGCTCTGTGGCCGATTTACGACCGCTATCGGGAGCAGTTCGTCGCCCTGCGGGCCGACTGCGCCCCGGGCCAGCCCCTGCGCGTGGAAATCGAGCAGGTCACGCCGGCTTGAGATCGGCCCGCCACCGGCATCCGCCCTGCTCCAGCCTGAGTTGAATCCACGCTTGATTTCCCCTTCATCCGACGAAGACTTTCTCTTTCAACACCAACGATTCCCTGTGAGCAAAAAAACGAGCGCTACTGCTGAGAAAAAAGGCGAACCCAGCGTCAAGGATGCCGGCCATGGCCGCGCCCCCGTCAACGCCAGCCTGTCCCGCGAGGCCAAAATCGAGCTTTACCGCCAGATGGTGCGCATCCGGCGCTTCGAGGAACGCAGCCTCCGCGCCTATCAGGCCGGCAAGAAGATCGGCGGTTTCCTGCACCTTTACATCGGCCAGGAGGCGGTCGCGGTCGGCTGCTGTTCGCTCATGGGCAAGGATGACCACGTCATTACCGCCTATCGCGACCACGGCCACGCCATCGCCGTCGGCATGGATACGAAGCCCCTCATGGCGGAACTCTACGGCAAGGCCACGGGTTGCTCGAAGGGCAAGGGCGGCTCGATGCATTACTTCGACCCGTCGCGCAATTTCTGGGGCGGCCACGGCATCGTCGGCGGCCAGGTGCCCCTCGGCGTCGGCCTCGCCTACGGCATTAAGTACAAGGGCCTCAAAGGCGCCGCGATGACCTTCATGGGCGACGGTGCCGTGAACCAGGGCGCCGTGCATGAGTCCTACAATCTCGCCGCGCTCTGGCAGCTCCCGGTCGTCTTCGTGATCGAGAATAACGGCTACTCGATGGGTACCAGCCAGGAACGCTCGTCCGCCGGCGACCTCGCCAAGCGGGCCGAGGGCTACCACATGGCTTGGGGCGTGTGCGACGGCCATGATCTTTACGAGGTTCGCGCCACCATGGATAAATTCCTCCGCGCCGCCCGCGAGGAGTCCAAGCCGGCCATCGTTGAGATCCGCACCTACCGCTACCGCGGCCATTCCGTCGCCGATCCCGACAACACTTATCGCACGCGGACCGAGATCGAGGAATACCGCCGCACGAAGGATCCGATCCAGGTCTTCCAGGAGAAGCTCGTCGCCGAAGGCGTGCTCGACGAGGCCGCGGTCGAGAAGATTGACACCGAGGCCCGCACCGAGGCCGATGTCTCCATCGACTTTTCCGAGGCCAGCCCCTTCCCCACCGTCGAAGACATCCAGAAGGATGTTTACTGGGAGGCGGACAATCCGTCCGAGCGCAAATCCCAGGGCCGACTCTTCTTCGACTGAGCTCCGCGCGTAGCGCGGTTTTCAAATCTCAAATTTCAGATCTTAAAATTTTCTCCGCAATGCCTGTCATCACTTACCGCGAAGCCATCCGCCACGCGCTCGCCGAGGAACTCCAGCGCGACGCCAACGTCGTCGTCCTCGGCGAGGAAGTCGCCCAGTTCAACGGCGCCTACAAGGTCACCGAGGGCCTCCTCGAGAAATTCGGGCCGAAGCGCATCGTCGACACCCCGATCAGCGAAGCCGGCTTCATCGGCATGGGCCTCGGCGCCTCGATGCTCGGCATCCGCCCCGTGATGGAGCTGATGTTCTGGAGTTTCTACTCCGTCGCCTTCGACCAGATCCTCAACAACGCCGCCAACGTCCGCTACATGTCCGGTGGCCAGATCAACTGCCCCATCGTCATCCGCGGGCCGGCCAACGGCGGCACCAATGTCGGCGCCACGCACTCGCACACTCCCGAAAACGTCCTCGCCAACCATCCCGGCGTGAAGGTCATCGTCCCCTCCACGCCCTACGATGCGAAGGGCCTCCTTAAGTCCGCCATTCGTGACAACGACCCGGTCTTCTATCTCGAGAACACCATCCTCTACGGCGACAAGGGCGAGGTCCCCGAGGCCGAGTACCTCATCCCCCTCGGTCTCGCCGACGTGAAGCGCACGGGCACCGACCTCACCATCGTCACCTACGGCCGCTGCGTCATCCACTCGCTCAAGGCCGCCGAGATCCTGGAAAAGGAGCACGATGTCTCCGTCGAGATCGTCGATCTCCGCTGCATCCGGCCGCTCGACATCGACACGGTCCTCGCCTCCGTGGCCAAGACCCACCGCGTGCTCATCGTCGAGGAGCAAAAGCCCTTCGCCAGCGTTGGGTCCCAACTCGCCTTCATGATCCAGCGCGAGGCCTTCGACGAGCTCGACGCCCCCATCCACCGTCTCGCGACCGTGGATGCGCCGGCTATCTACAGCCCGCCGGTTGAAACCGAGCAGCTGCCGAACCCCCAGCGCATCATCAAGGCCGCCATCGAGGCCCTGGCCTAAGCCTCCGCTCATTCCGTCCCCTGTCTCCCGACTACTGAATCCCGTCACCTGATCCCAATGGCCAACATCATCGATATGCCGAAACTCAGCGACACCATGACGGTGGGCACGCTGGTCAAATGGCTGAAAAAAGAGGGCGATGTCGTCAAAGCCGGCGACATGCTCGCCGAGGTCGAGACCGACAAGGCCACGATGGAGCTCGAGTGCTTTTTCCCCGGCACGATCCTGAAGATTTTTGCCCCCGCCGGCGCCCAGGTGGAAATTGGCACCGCGCTCTGCGCCATCGGCAAGCCCGGTGAAAAGATCGACGCTCCGGGCGCCGCGCCCAAGGCCGCTGCTGCGGCTGCGCCGGCCCAGAAGGCAGAGGACGGAGGACAGAAGTCAGAGGCCCCCAAGGCGTCAGCCGGAGCACCTGTGTCCGTTTCGTCCTCCGTCGTCAGTCCTCCGGCCTCCGTCTCCGGCGGCCGCGTGAAAATTTCCCCACTCGCGAAGAAGCTCGCCGAGGAAAAAGGCATCGATCCGTCCGGCATCACCGGCAGCGGTCCTGGCGGCCGCATTGTGCGCGAGGATGTTCTCGCGGCTGCCAAGGCCGGCACCGCCGCACCGGCACCGACCGCCTCGTCCTCCGCCCCGCGCGCGGCCGCTCCCTCTCCGGCCAGCCCAATCCCCGCCGAAGGAAAGCTGGTTGCGGTCTCAAACATGCGCGCGACCATCGCCCGCCGCCTGGTCGAAGCCAAGAGCACCATCCCCCATTTCTACCTCGACCTCGAAATCGACGCGGGCCCGCTGCTCGAGCTCCGCTCCCAGCTCAACGCCTCGCTCGAAAAGGACGGCGTGAAATTGTCCGTCAACGACTTCATCCTGAAGGCCGCCGCCGATGCGCTGGACCGGGTCCCCGCCGTCAATTGCTCCTGGGACAACTCGGGCCAGGGCGCCATCCGCCACCACGGCGCCACCCACGTGTCCTTCGCCGTCGCCATCGATGACGGACTCATCACGCCCGTCATCCGCAACACGGACACCAAGACCCTCCTCGCCATCAGCGCCGAGGCCAAGGCCCTCGCGAAGCGCGCGAAGGACAAGAAACTCACCCCCGCGGAATTCACCGGCGGCACCTTCTGCGTCACGAACCTCGGCATGATGGGCATCGACCGTTTCTGCGCCATCATCAACCCGCCCAACGCCGCCATCCTCGCCGTTGGCGCGACCGTGAAGAAGCCCGTGGTGAAGAACGACCAGATCGTCGTCGGCCAGCGCATGAATCTCACCCTCTCCTGCGACCACCGCGTGGTTGACGGCGCCACCGGCGCCACCTACCTCGCCGCCCTGAAGGAAGTGCTCGAGCGCCCTTCGCTGCTGCTGCTCTGAGTTGAGGACGTAGCCAAGGCATTCTGTCGTGCTCGTAGTCCCGCCTTCAGGCGGAATTCCGGCTAAAGCCGGGACTACGAACAAGTCGGCACCCCGCCGTCCTACGGCGACGTGGTCGCTCTCGGTGTGGATTGAGTGAAGAGCTTGACGATGAGTTCCTCGAGCTTCGGCACGTCCGCTTCAAACACGACCTGTTCATCGCGCTCCCCGAGGCCCGGTCCCTTGCCCGCCGGCCAGCTGAGCGTGTTGCCATAGCCGGCGGCACCACCGTCGATGTCGACATCCACTGCCAGCGTTTCCTGCCGCGAAATCATCGTCGGGTCCAGCCACACGGCGACGGCCAGTTCGTCCCATAGCGGGAAACTCTCGGCATATTTCGCCACATAGCGGCAAAGCGACGTGTCCGCCGCCGTCGCCCGTTTGATCAGGCCGGGGGAAAAGAAGGTCCTGGTCGTCGGATCGATCGGTACCTGCGTGATCTTCCGCCATGGGGCCTGCAGCATGATTTTGGCCGCCTCGGGATCCCAGCGGAAGTTAAACTCGAGTCGGGGGTTATGGACGTACTCGAGCGCAAAGGCATTGTCGGCCGGTGACGGCCGGAAGCTGCCGCCCATGCATACCAATTCCCCGGCCTGCGCGGCAAAGGTATCATCGAGCCGTATCGCGAGCGCCAGGTTTGTCGCCGGTCCGAGCGCGAGGATCGAGACTTCGCCGGGAAACTCCCGGATCTTGCGGATCAGAAACCCTGCGGCGGTTTCCGCCGCCGGACGGATGGCCGGCTCGCCTTCCTCCAGCGGGGGCACCACGTCCGGTCCATGCACTTCCCGCCGGCGGACCTGGGTCTCCTTTGGCCACTGCTCGGTCCACGCGCCCTTGTAGACGAGTTTGCCGTAGCTCGCCTCCCAGCGTTTCGTCGCCTCCGCCGAGTTCACCAGCGGGAAGGTCGCCCCGGGCACGACCGGGATGTCCGGCCGCCCGATGATTTCCAGCATGCGCAGCGTGTGGGCGACGCTCTCCTTCTGCCAACCGTCGCCGCTCTCCACCATGATGCCCAGCACCTCGACGTCCGGCGACTGGATCACCAGCAGGAGCGGCTGCAAATCCGGGCCGCCGGGCCCAAAGGCATCCTGATCGATGATGACCTTGCGCCTGGGCACGGCCCCATGGAGTACACCGCCCACCAGCAACACCGGGACCACCCAACGCGCAAAACGTGAGATCATAGCCCCGGTAAAGCAGGAGGCGTGCACAACGCACGCGCAGTATTTCTACCCTTCGGCCCGCGCCCGCGCGTCCGCCTCGATCAGCTGGCTGAGGCCGTCGAGCGTCGCCTTCACCTTGGTCTTCACCGCGGGGAGTTCGGTCGCGCTGCCAACCTTCTCGTTGGCGAAGAGATAAAACTTCATCTTCGGCTCCGTGCCGCTGCCGCGGGCCGCAAAGGAATAGCCGTTCGCCAGGCTGGTGATGTACAGATCCTGCGCCGGAATCGCCTCGCCGTCGGCATCCGCGATTTTCTCGCGGCCGAAGTCCTGGAACTTCGTCACCGCCACGTCACCGAATTTTTTCGGCGGGTTCGCGCGGTAGCTATCGAGGATGCGCTTGATCTTCGCGTTGCCGCTCGCGCCCTCGTAATAGATATTGATCACGCCCTCGAGGTAGAAACCGTACTTCAGGTAAACCTCGTCGAGGTATTCCGGCACGGTGAGCCCGCAGCTTTTGACCCACGCGCACACCTCGGCGAACATCAGGCACGCGGCATTGCCGTCCTTGTCGCGCACGTAGTCGTTCGGCAGGTAGCCGTAGCTCTCCTCGCAGCCGAACGCATAGAACGTGCTGTGTTGCATCAGCAGCTTGGCGCGCTCGGCGAAGGGCGTGCCCTCATAGTCGAAGCCGGACCCCATCGCCGCGACCAGCTTTTCTTCATAGCCGCGCATCTTGGCCGCGATCCACTTGAAGCCCGTGAGCGTGTTGATGACCTTCACGCCGTGGCCGTGGCCAATGGCGTCCTGCAGCTGCGTGGTCACAAAGGTCTTGATGATGCACACCCGCGGCGACCCGCCAGCTGGAATCCAGCCGCGCTCCTTGTACTTCGTCAGGCGGTACTCCGCCAGCAGGGCCCCAATCTGGTTGCCGGTGAGCAGCTCCATCCTTCCTTCCCGGTTCCGGACCGCGACGCCCATGCGATCGGCGTCGGGATCGGTCGCGAGCACCACGTCGCAGTCGCGCTCCTCCGCCAGTGCGACGGCCAGCGCCAGGGCAGCGGCATTCTCGGGGTTTGGCGACTTCACCGTCGGAAAGCGCGGGTCAAACGCGACCTGCGCCTCCACCTGGTGAACTTCGCATTTCGCATGCAGCAACAACGGCACCGAGACGATGCCGCCCGTGCCGTGGATGTTGGTGAAAACCACCTTGAGTTTCGCCTGCTTGAAAATCTCCGGATCGATCGCCGCCTTGGTCGCCACTGCGAGATAGGCGTCGTCCGCATCGCGGCCCAGCGTGGTCACACCCGAAAGGCTGGTCTCGAGGAATCCCGCGAGTTCGCCGAGCGGCACGGCGTTGACCTCCGCGACGATTCCCTTGTCGTGCGGCGGCACCACCTGCGCGCCGTCGTCGAAGTAGGCCTTGAAGCCGTTGTCGTGCGGCGGATTGTGGCTAGCCGTGATGACGACGCCCGTGTGCGCCTTCAACCAGCGTACGCTGAAGCTGAGCTGGGGCGTGGACCGGGGGGCGTCGAAGATGAAGGCCTCGCCGCCGAGGCGCGTCCAGGTTGAGGCGGCCAGCTCGCAGAAATGCCGGGAGAAATGCCGCACATCATGGGCGATCACGAGGCGCGGCTTCCCCGTCTGGCGTTTGGCTGCGAGGTATTTGGCCGTGTAGCGAAAAAGGCCCATCACCGCCCGGATGAGGGTGAAGTCGTTGAGCATGTTGCTGCCGATTGCCGCGTGCTCCGGCGAGCCGAGTGCGCTCAACCGGCCGGTTTCCGGGGCGGCCGTGACCGTGCCAATCGTGCGCCCGCGCATGCCGCCGGTGCCGAACTCGAGATAGCGGTAGAAGCGGTCATTGAGTTCCGGCCACGCCTGCTTGGCCACCAGTTCCTCGATGCTCGACTGAGCCCACTGGGGCAGCCGGGCGCCCAGAAACACAGTCAGATTGTCGGCCGCAGCGGGCATAAGCTGCCCCGCCTTGGCGGCGGCCTTGATCGAATCGAGCGTATTCATCGATGGTTTTTGAAGAAAGTCGTTATAACACAGAGGCCACAGGGCCCGCAGGAGACAAAGCCCATTTTTTGCTTCTGTCGAATCCCTCCTCCGTACCCTCTGCGCCCTCTGTGTTTAAATTCCTATTCCAAGTACAGCCCCTCCGCCACCGCCGGCTTCACCGGCAGCCTGCCCCACGCCTCCGCAAACGAATCCTCGTCGTAGCCAAAGAGCGGCGACACCTCGATGACCTTGCCCGGCAGGCCCGTGGGGTCGGTCTGCACCGCCACGCCACCCGCCTTGAGCCAGCGGGCAAACTGCCGGAGCTGGTCGTCGCGGCAGGTCTGGGGTGAATCGGCCCCCTCCGCATTCTTCACCGGGGAGAAATCATCGGCCCGCGCGGTTTCGATCACCACCGTGTTGCGCGCAAAGGGCAGCGCGTCGAACACGAACATCTCAAACTTCACCCCATTGGGCTTCGCGGGCTTCACCGGATTGCCCGTTGCATCGATGGTCGCGATCTTTTTGTCCGCCCGATGGAAGGGCAGCGCCACACCATCCGTTCCGGAAGACATCCTTCGCACAAACTCCCGGTCCAGCACGTGAATCGCAATGCTGCCCGCAAGATAGCGCAGTTTGCCCGTGGCGTCGGTTTCGGCCTGCATTCTCGCCGGCAGATCGGAGTACTCGATGACGACGACCTGGCCACCTTGCGTGCAGAAGTGCCCGACTTTTTCCCCGGCATGCGCCTTCGGGACCATCTTGCTCGTCATTTCCGAGCCGCGCAGCACGTGCCAGCCGATAAACGCGGGATCGATGCAGCGCACCAGCGGATTATCGACCTGGAAATAGCTCAGCGTGTCGATGCCCTCGCGCTTCATCAGGTCCAGCGCGCCGCTGCGGTCGAGCGCCCGCAGCGATCCGCCGTGGCCATCGGGCGAAAGTGCGATCACTTCCGGTGACTCGAGCATGATCCTGCCTTCGAAGTCCACCGCCGGCATGCGTCCTTGCCGGAAAAAATGCACCCGCGCCCGGTCGAGCCCGAAGAATTTGTTCTCCGCGAAAAATCCCTCCGTCGCCGCGTGGTTCTGGTGGCTCGTCATGATGAACCAGTGCAGCGGCCGGCCATAACGCCGGCCCGCCGCCTGGATTTTCTCGGCAAACACCTGGAAGAGCGGCTTGTGCTTCACCGGCGTGACGGGAAACGTCCCTTTCGGGCCATCGTAGCCGAGACGGGTGCCCTGCCCGCCCGCGACCGTGAACGCCGCCACCTTCCCCGCGCGCAACGCCACCTCGCCCGCCGCCTTGGCTCGGTCCCACTCCACCACCGGGCCGCCACGGGCTGGGAGCGGTTCGTAGGGCGCGGGGGCAAGCCCGGCGAGATTCACCCCGGCCGCGGTGCGTCCCAGGACCAGCGTGCGATTGAGTCGGTCCACCTCGGCCAGATCGATTTCCGCGGCCTCGGCGAGCAGTTGGCGTTGTGCCTCCGGGGCGAGTCGGTCGAAAAAAGCGAACACCTGCGCCTGCCCGGCGCGGGTGAATTGGTCGATGAGCGGAGGACGGGACATGCGGGCTGGTGAAAAAATCAGCACCAGTTCAACGCTCCCACTGTCGCATGCCAAACTTCAAAGTTCCCGGCCTGACACTGGAATTCGGGAAATTCCGATTCAATTTTCAAATCGGTAGATGAATTCGCCGGGCTTGGCGTAGCCCAGTTGCTTCCGGATGATGGTCTCCACGTAGGCCGGATCAGTGCGGAGGCGTTCCAAGATGCGCTCCTGATCGTGCAGTTTCGCCTCAGCCTCGGCCAGGCGGCGCTGGTTGTCAGCCTCGATCTGCCGGAAGCGGTTATACTCGGCCCGGGTCTGCCAGAAGAACACCGCCGACGCCAAGCCGAGCCCCACGAAGAGCAGGAAACACAGGCCAACAATGAAGCGTCGCAAATTCACGATATGGGACAGACCATGAGACGCGCCTCCCAGCCGGGGAGTAAAGGAGATTTCAAACTGGCGGCCATCAAGGTCCTGCGGCGATTTTGGCGTGCGTTTTCCCGGATGCACCGCTAGCTCGGGGTTCGCATGTATCAGCGCTTCTAAGGGTTCAAGGAGATGCCTTTCAACATCACCCCGGACCCCAAATTTCTCTACCTCAGCCCGACGCACCAGGATGCCCTCCAGCACCTGAAGTTTGGTGTGCAGGAGAAAAAGGGGTTCATCGTGCTGATCGGCGAGGTCGGCTGCGGCAAGACCACGCTCTGCCGGCGTTTCCTCAGCGAACTCGACCCGGCGCGCTTCGACACCGCCCTCATCCTCAACCCGCGCGTCAGCGAGACGCAGATGCTCAAGGCGATCCTCACCGACCTCGGCGAGACGAAGCTCGCCCGCAGCCAGGTGGACCTCGTCGCCCAGATGAACCGCGTCCTGCTCGAGCGCATCGAGCGCGGCCGCGACATCGTGCTCATCATCGACGAGGCCCAGAACCTGAAGGTTGAGGTGCTGGAGCAGATCCGCCTCCTGTCCAACCTCGAGACCGACAAGCAAAAGCTGCTCCAGATCGTCCTCATGGGCCAGCCCGAGCTCAAGGAGGTGCTGGCCCGCGACGATTTGCGCCAGCTCCGCCAGCGCATCCTGGTGCATTACGAGCTGCACCCGCTGTCCCAGTCCGACGTGATCCATTACATCCAGCACCGCATGACGCTGGCCGGCAGCAATGGCTGGCCGACGTTCACGAAATGGGCGTTGCGCGCCATCCACCGCGGCAGCGGCGGCATCCCGCGCATGGTAAACAATCTTTGCGACAAGGCGCTGCTCTCCGCCTACGTCCGCGAGGCGGACGAGGTCACCTACTGGGACGTGCGCCGCGCGCTCAAGGATGTGGACAAGCTGATCTCATGATCTTCAACACAGAGGGCACAGAGAGCTCCGAGGCTCCATGAAAGAAATCAACCAAGTTACCGAGCAAATCATCGGTGCGGCAATTGAGGTGCATCGCGCGAAAGGCCCCGGTTTGTTGGAATCAGCTTATGAGGCCTGCCTGGCTCATGAGCTTTCGATCCGCGGTTTGAATTGCTGCCGCCAAGTGGCAATTCCTCTCACTTACAAGGGATCTGTCATCGAAATCGCCTTTCGCGCCGACCTTGTCATTGAAAATGCTGTGCTGGTTGAATTGAAAGCGGTCGAAACCGTTCTGCCCGTGCACAAGGCCCAAATCTTATCTTACATTCGGGAAACCGGCCATCGAATTGGACTCTTGATCAACTTCCATGTTCTCAGGCTCGTCGATGGCGTGACCCGAATTTTCAATGATCGTGCCCTCTCCGAGCCCTCCGTGTCCTCTGTGTTAAAAAATCCGTCCTCATGAGCCTGATTTCCGAAGCTCTCAAGAAGGCGCAGAGGATGCGCACCTCGGAACCGACCACAATCGGAGGCACGACGCCCCCAACCGGAGGCGGGCCGGCCGTCCGGCGTAGTCAGGGGCCGTCGACTCAGTCGCTGATCTGGATCATTGCAGGTGCCGCGGTGGTTGTCTGCGCCGCGGTCGTCACAACTGTTTTTCTGGTGCGCCCTGCCGCCCCCACTTTGGCCCTGGCCAAGGCCGCGCCCGCTCCAGCGGCGGCCAATACGGCCAGCGTAACGACCGCCGCACCTGTCGTGGCCCCGGCCGCTCCCATTCCCCCGAAATCGCCCGAGGCCGCCCCTGTCAAAACCGAGGCCCCCTTGCCGACCGGCAGGGAGGCGGCAATGCCGCCACCTAAAACCGCCGTGCCCACCATGGCGCCCGCGCCGATAGCTCCCCGCCCCACCCCTCCCTCCAACCGGCTTCCTCCCTCGGTGCCGGTCGCCGCCCCGGCCGGCACGGCCCAGCCGGATCCACGCATCCAGTCCTTTGTCGATGCCATCAAGGTGGCCGGCATCCGCTCCTCTGGCACCGACAGCAAGGTGCTGATGAATGACAAGGTTTTCCGGGTGAATGACATCGTCGATCGTGCCCTCAACCTCCGCCTCATCGAGGTGCAGGCCGACAATCTCACGTTCGTCGACGAAAACAGCGTGACCTACGTCAAGAATTTCTGACCGGTGTTTCTGAAGGCAGGAAATCCGGCTGACTTTGGATCGGGTTTCGCTTCGTGTCTCTTCGTGTCCCTTCGTGGTTCTATTGCCTGGCTCCGGCTGAGCCGCGATCCGTAAGCCTCCGCCCATGATCACCCACTCTCAGCGCACCCGCAGCCGTTTCCGGCAAATCGCCGACGGCTGCCTGTTCGCCATGGCACTGATCGCGGCGTACTACCTTCGCGCTCGGTTCCCCTGGTTCGATCTGCCGGAGCTGCAGCCCTTCGGTGATTATCTGTGGTTGCTGCCCATCGTCGCCCTGCTTGGGCCGGTCATCCTGGACAGTCAGGGATTCTATGCCCCGCCCCGTCCGACCACCCGGCTCGGCGCATTTTTCATCATCCTGCGCAGCTGCACCCTCACGGTGGTCGGGCTGATCATGTTTCTCTTCATCGTGCGCGAACAACTGGCGCGCTCCGTGATCATGCTGGTTGGCGCCATCGGCGGCACCCTCGTCTATGTCCGCCACGAGCTGACCGCGTGGCTCGACACCCGCGACTTTGCCCAGGCCCAGTTCCGCCGGCGCGTCCTCTGGGTCGGCACGGCCGATGAAAACCGGCGGCTGCGTGAGGCGCTGACCCGGATCGAACGCGCCGGCATCGAGGAAACGGGGGAGTTTGATCCCTCGGTCCGTCCCCTCGAGGAATTTGTGCGCCTCCTGCACGAGCAGGCGGTCAACATTGTCATCCTCAACCTCGCGGGCGTCGACCGCGCCCAGGCCTCGCGCGTGCTGCTGGCCTGCTCCCACGAGGGCGTGGAGGTCGTGGTGCGGCCCGGGCTGCTCGCCCTCCCTTCCCCCCGCGTCACGATCGACCAGTTTGGCGGCGAGGCGGTGTTCTTTTTCCGCGCCCAGGCCGCCTCGCCCGTCCATCTCGCGCTCAAGCAGGCTATCGACTACGTGCTCGGCACACTGCTGCTGATCCTCTTCGCGCCACTGCTCGGCTTGATTGCCCTCGTCATCCGCCTGACTTCACCCGGCCCCGCCCTTTATCGCCAGACCCGCGCCGGGCTCAACGGCCGGCCGTTCGCCATGTTCAAGTTTCGCTCGATGACCGCCGATGCCGAGCAGCAGCAGGCCGGGCTCGCCGATCGCAACGAAATGCGCGGACCGGTCTTCAAGGTCAGCGACGACCCCCGCGTCACGCCCGTCGGCCGTTTCCTCCGACGTCACAGCCTCGACGAGCTGCCGCAGCTCTGGAACGTCGTGCGCGGCGAAATGAGTCTGGTCGGTCCGCGGCCGCTGCCGGTGGAGGAGGTCAAGCGTTTCGACGACGACACACACCGCCGCCGTCTCAGCGTCAAACCCGGCCTCACCTGCCTTTGGCAGATCAGTGGCCGCAACGACATCGCCGACTTCACCGACTGGGTCCGCCTCGATCTCGCCTACATCGACAACTGGTCCCTCTGGCTGGACCTGAAGATCCTGCTCGCGACCGTCCCCGTCGCCCTCTTCGGCCGCGGCGGACGATAGGTTGAACGCGTTGTCCCCAACGCGTTGCCTGCCCTGAGCCTGTCGAAGGGTTCGGCTTCGTCGGCGCTTAACCACGGGCCGCGTCTCTC
Organism: uncultured Opitutia bacterium; assembly: GCA_903902745.1. Classification (GTDB taxonomy): domain Bacteria; phylum Verrucomicrobiota; class Verrucomicrobiia; order Opitutales; family Opitutaceae; genus CAIUWA01. Next base: position 84,611 of record CAIUWA010000024.1, read on the forward strand.
AGCGCGTTAGGGGCAACGCGCTCTGCCTTACTTCTTTCGCCCCGCAAAATACTTCTTCACCTGCGCCAGCGAACGCGTGTTCAGCACGTTTTCCGACGTGAGCCAGCCTTTGCGTGCGGCGTTGATGCCGGCGCGGACGTGGGCGAGTCCGCCGGTTTCGTGCGCGTCGGGATTTATCGAGCAGAGCAGCCCGCGTTCCGCGGCCTTCCGCCAGTGGCGCCAGTCCATGTCCAGGCGCCAGGGGCTCGCGTTGAGCTCGATGATGACCCGGTTCGCGATCGCGGCGTCGATGACTTTCACCGCGTTCACGTGGTAGCTCTCGCGCCGGAGCAGCAGCCGACCGGTCAAATGCCCCAGCATGGTCGTATGCGGATTCTCGAGGGCCCGGATGATGCGCGCCGTCATCTTGTCCTCGTCCTGCGCGAAGGCGTTGTGCACCGAGGCCACGACATAATCGAGTTTCGCGAGGACCGCGTCTTCATAGTCCAGCCGGCCATCCGTGAGGATGTCGCACTCCACCCCGGTGAAGACATGCGTCTTGAACCGCCGCGCGGCATTGAGCGCATGGATTTCGTCCACTTGCGCGAACAGCCTCTCCTCGCTCAGCCCGTTGGCCTGGAAGCTCGACTTGGAATGATCCGCGAAGCCGAGGTACTCCCAGCCCAGCGCCTCGGCGGCCCCGACCATCTCTGCCAAAGTGTTCCGTCCATCGGAAGCCGTGGTGTGGTTGTGAAACGCCCCGCGCAGATCCGCCAGCTCGATGAGCCGCGGCAACTCGCCCTGGTCCGCCGCCTCAATTTCTCCGAGACCTTCGCGCAATTCCGGCGGAATAAAGTGTAACCCGAGCGCCTTAAAAAGTTCCTTCTCCGTCCCTACCACTGACCCCTGTCGCCCATCTCCCTTTTTTTCCTTCTCCCCATCCTTTCCCGACTTGGAGGTTGGGGCTTGGTCCTTGGAACTTAGCGTCCTCTCTGCCACCACCGCTTTCACTGTCTTCCGGCCTCCGTCCTCCGTCGTCAATTCTCTGTCCGCCTCCGGCACCAGCCCCCATTCGCTCAGACTCAATCCTCGTGCCAGCGCCCGCTGGCGCATCTGCACATTATGGTCCTTCGAGCCGGTGAAATGGTGCAGCGCAAAGGCAAACTGCTCCTCCGGCACGATGCGCAGGTCCGCCTGCAGCCCGCTTTCAAACCGCACGCTGGCCTTCGTCTCACCCTTGGCGGTGACTTCCTTCACCTGCGGCAGGGTCGTGAACCACTCGACGACCGGCTCAATTTTTTTTGCCGCCACGATAAAATCCAAATCGCCCACCGTCTCGAGTCCGCGACGCAAGCTGCCCGCCGCCTCCGCGTGGATGACGCCCGGCAAGGCACGAAGTCCGGCCACCATCGGTTCGGCAATCTCCCACGCCTCCCACCAGAGGTGACGCCGGCCATAAGCCTCGCGGTTTTTGATCCCGGCCAGGATTTTCTCCTGTGTCTTCTCGCCGAACCCCTCGAGCTCCGCCACGCTTCCGGCCTGGCACGCCTTGGTGAGGGCCGCGATGTCGGCGATGCTGAGCCGGTCGTGCAGCGCCTTGATCTTCTTCGGCCCCAGCCCGGGAATCTGCAGCATTTCCACCAGACCCGGTTCGATGGAAGTCTTCAGCTTCTCATAAAATTCCAGCCGACCGGTCGCGTGCAGCTCCGTGATTTTTTGCGCCAACGCCTCGCCGATGCCCTTGACCGTCTGAAGCTGTTCCTCCTTCACCAGCCGCACGAGTTCCGCTTCCTCGATCCCCTCCAGCGCTCGCGCCCCCGCCTGGTAGGCGCGCACCTTGAACGGGTTCTCCCCCTTGAGCTCCAGCAGCGTGCCGATCTCCTCCAGCACCCCGGCGATATCGTTCTTCGTCACACTCCGAGGTAAAACCACGAAGGACCGAAAAACCACCGGAAAAGAGTTTGATCGCGAAAACGCGGAAGCGCGGAAACCGACCCTGTCTGGCCGCTTCTTTCGTGCTTCCGTCCCTCCGCGCTTCCGCGTTACGCCTGGTCGCCCGTCACAATTGAGCGTTGAGTGTTGGACGTTGAATGTTGGATGTTTCCCACCCGAAGCCCATGCCCTTCTCCTATCTCCGCACCGTCCATTTCGCCGACACCGATGCCGCGGGCGTGGTGTTTTTCGCGAACTACCTGGCGATCTGCCATGAGGCCTACGAGGAATCGCTCGCCGACTCCGGCATCAACCTGAAGACCTTCTTTGCCGAGACCGCCACCATCGTGCCGGTCACCAAGTGCGAGGCGGAGTACCTCCGGCCCCTCTCCTGCGGGGACAAGCTGCGCGTGACCGTCACGCCCAAAACCCTCTCCAATCACTCCTACGAGCTCCGCTACGAAATCACGCGCCTCGGCGCGCTGCCGAAAGTCGCCGCCCGCGTGCGTACCGAGCACGTCTGCATTTCCACCACGAATCGCGAGCGCACTCCCCTGCCCGAGACGCTCGCCGGCTGGGTCGGCGGACCTTCCGGCCGGCAATTGTAAGCGCCGGCTGACAGGTTCCTATAAGTCTGCAATTAGGCGGAGTAGCTCCGCCCGGTTCACCTTCCCCTGCGCGTTCCTCGGCCACGCGGCGACCGCCAGGATTCGTTTCGGCCGCATATGCGCGGCCAGGCGGACGGCCAGCAGCCGCTCAATTTTTGCCTGATCTGGCGGACGCATGTCCGCGGGATGGCACGCGACCACCGCCCGCCCCCACTCCGGGTCGGGCACGCCGATCACCACCACGTCCGAAAATTCTCCCGTCGCCCGCAGCGCCGCCTCGACCTCGGATGGTGAAACTTTCTTTCCGCCCGTGATAATCACGGCGTCGCGCCGCCCGAAAATGTGAAGCTGCCCATGCTCGTCCAGTTGCCCGAGATCTTCCGTCTCGAACGAGCGTGCCTCGCGCCATTCGGGCCAGTACCCGCGGAAGACTGCGTCGCCCGTAATTTTCACCACGCCGTCCGCCGTGATCTCGAGGCGGGCATGAGGCAGCACCGTGCCGCAACTCCGCTTTCCAGCCAGAAAATCAGCCGGCCGCTGGGCCGCCACCATCGCAGCCGTTTCAGTCAGTCCATAGCTCAACACCAGTGGCAGTTCCGCCTGCGCGGCAGCGTCGGCCAGCTCCGGCCACACCGGGCCGCCACCGATAAAGATCGCACGAAACTGGCGCAGCCAGACCACCATGTCCGGCAGCGCCAGGAGCCGCTGCAGCTGCGTCGGTACCAACGACAGAAACCAATCGCCTTCCACGGGAAGCATAGGCGGCTGGCCGGCTTCCAGTCTTTTCCAGTCCCACGGACGGTATTGACCGCCAGTCAGCACGCACCGCATCCAGGCCATCAATCCGCTGACATGATGCAGGGGCAGCACCCCGACGGCATTCACGCGCTGCACGCCGAAATGCTGGCTGAAACCGTGCACCGCGGACGAAATCGTCTCCTCGTCATGCCGCGCAAACTTGATGACTCCACCCGACCCGCCACTGGGAATCATCAGCCAGCCCCGCCCCGCAGCGGACGCGGAGGTCGCCGGTCTCGCGAGCAGCGTGGCCAGTTGTTCCCGTTCGCCAAGGCTCCAGGCCTGATCTGCCAGAAATATCGGGCCGCCCTCCGCCACCGCCGTGGCAAAGGCCGACATGAAAGCACCCGGATCCGCCTCCTCGATCACGGCCGGCCGGGAGCTCGGTTCACCCACGTGCGGGGTCACACCCAGCAAACGCGCTAACTCAAAGCGTTCCATATGGCCTCCGGATTGATGCGCTCCATGTCTTCCCAGCGCACGAATGGAGCCGCTGCCGGTCCGTCCATGCGGCCATCAACAAACAGCGGCCACACGCCAAATCCCAACGCCCGGGATGTACCGGTAGAATCGACCGGCCACGCAAATGCCGTCCGCAAAGCCGCCTTCGCTCCAACTGCCGTTTCCAGCGCCGAGGAAAAAACCACCATAGCCTTGGCTGCCGCCAGCCTTTTCATCGTGCCATCGATGTCACCAAGCAGCAGCGGCTTCACGACGTACACTCCCGGCCAGCCCGCGCCGATCCAGCGTTCAATATCGCCGTCGTTCACCAGCGACTCATCCAGCGCCACCGGCGTCGGATAATCCCCCGCCAGCCCGAGCAGAATATCCTCCACCCTAGCGCAAAGGGCCGCGCCCTGCGAAGCCTGAGCGAAGCAGGGCTGCTCGACATGCTCAACCGGCCTTTCCGCACAGCGCTCCAGCCAGCGCTCCGCCCGCCGCCGGTCCCAGGCACCATTGGCGTCAAGCCGCAGCTTCGCGCCATTCGGCAGCGCCGCGCAAAGGTCGTCCAGCAGGGCGAGTTCATCGTCCACGTCCTCCACCCCCACCTTCCATTTGAAAATCCGAAAGCCAGCTTCCGCCAGAGGCTCCACTCGCGTGAGCGCCGCTCGCCCTGCCGGCAAGAGGGCCGCCACCGGGAGGTAAGCCGCCGGCGTTGCAGGCCACCTCGCTGAGGTGGCAGCCAGGTCAGCGTCCTGGCCTGCCGCAGCAATTGGCCTCGCCGCCGCGAGCGCATTTTTCAGGCAGCCGAGATTCGCCGGTACCGTCGCGAGTCGTGACTCATCCACGCGGCCGCCCATTCCTTCGAGTGCCGCTGCGTCCTCCTCCGCGGTCTCGGTCCCGAAACCCGGGATTGGAGCTGCTTCCCCGTAGCCAACCGCCCCCGCCTCAGTCTCCAGCCGCACGATCAATCCCTCGCGCACCGACCAGACCCCATGCGCCGTGCGCAACGCCCCGCGGAACGGCAGACGGTAACGGCGAAAGGCCAGCTGGTAATGCACCCGGCCAGAAATAGACGGCCCCTGCCCCTGCGCAACCCAACCGTTGGCGGTAGGGGCGTTCGATGCCACGAATTCCCAGCCCGACCGCACTTTCCATTTGCCCTTTGTCCGCTGCCTCATACTCGGTTGTTTGCAACCCATGCCAAAGGTTGCCTTGAAAAAATCCGCCAGCGCGTTCGACACGGCGAGTTATCTGCCGGCCGACGCGTTCTTCCCCGCCAATCTGCCCACGGCCCTCACGTTCGACGACGTGTCCCTGGCCACCCTCTACTCGGACATCCTGCCCAAGGACGCCGATACCTCGACCGCGATCAGCGACACGCTGCGCCTGCAGATTCCCATCATCTCCTCGGATATGGACACCGTGACCGAGTCGCGCATGGCCATCGCCATGGCGCTGAACGGCGGCCTCGGTCTCATCCATTATAATATGGCGCCCAAGGACCAGGTGAAGGAGGTCGCCCGCGTGAAGCGTCACATCCACGGCCTCATCCAGGACCCCATCACCGTGACGCCCGACCAGCTGATCGGCGATGTCCTGGCCATGATCGAGGACCGCAAGTTCACCTTCAGCACGTTCCCCGTCGCCGATACCAAGGGCGCGCTCGTGGGCCTGCTCTCCGGCAACGTGGTCAAGGAGCGCTACCGGACGAAAAAAGTCTCCGCGGTCATGACGCCGCGCGCCCAGCTCATCACGGTAAAGCAGAGCGCCGTTGCGAAGGATCCAATCCGGGCTGCCGATGAATTCTTCACCCGTCACATCGGCATCAATAAGATGCTGGTGGTCGATGACGACGGCCGGCTCCACGGGCTCGTCACCAGCTCGGACGTGGAAAAAATCACGAGCGAGGCCAAGTCCCGCCGCAAACCCGCCCGCGATGCCCAGTTCAGCCTTGTCGTCGGTGCCGCCCTCGCCCCCGTGCGCAAGCCCGATGGCAAACTCGACCGCGAAAGCATTCTCACGCACGTCGGCCATCTGGTCGAGGAACACATCGATGCCATCGCCGTCTCCACCGCTCACGGCCACACCGCCGGCGTCGGTGACATCGTGAAGCTCGTGCGCGCTGCCTTCCCCCATCTCACCATTATCGCCGGTAACGTCACGAGTGCCGCCGGCGTTGAGTTTCTCGCCGATTGTGGCGCCAGCGCCGTCAAGGTCGGCCAGGGTCCCGGCTCGATCTGCACCACGCGCGTGGTCGCCGGCGTCGGCATCCCGCAGCTCACCGCGCTCTACGTCGCCAGCAAGGGCGCCGCGGCCCGGGGCGTGCGTCTCATCGCCGACGGCGGCATCACGAAGTCCGGCGACATCGTCAAGGCGCTCACGCTCGCCGACGCCGTCATCTGCGGCGGCCTGCTCGCGGGCTGCCGCGAGGCGCCGGGCGAGATCATCGAAATCAGCGGCAAGGTCTACAAACAGTACCGCGGCATGGGCAGCCTCGCCGCCATGAAGGCCGGCAGCGCCGCGCGCTACGGCCAGGACAAGACCGACACCACCCGCAAGCTCACCGCCGAGGGCATCGAGGCCCTGAAGGAAGTCGCCGGCTATGCCGACGACGTGCTCGCCGGCCTCGTCGGCGGCGTCCAAAGCGGCATGGGCTACCTCGGGGCCCGCACCCTCTCCGAATTGCGGACCAAAGCCCGCTTCATCCGCGTCAGCCCCGCCGGCCAGAAGGAAGCCGAGCCGCACGACGTGATCGAGGTGTCGCGGAAAAACTAGGCGCGGCGCCTAGTTTTCGGGGGACAGGGGACCGAGCACGGATTTTTAGCACAGAGGCCACAGAGCACTCTGAGTGGAAATAATGCTGCAGTCGGACCACGCACGGAATGCACCCATACCCTACCTCCGTGATCTCTGCGCCCTCTGTGTTCAAAGTCCGTCTTCTGACTACTGTTTTTTCTAGTTGCCCTCACTCCATCGGTCGCATTTTCAATTCACGGCAACAGGGGTCCTTGATTCCGGTTGCAGAGTTTTCCCCGCAACCATGTCTCTCTTCCCTTTCAGCAGCCGGCTCATCGCTGATGTCGGCATCTCACTTGGCGACGAAGGCAAAGGCCGCCTGATCCCGGAAATTGCCAACGAGCTCCGCGGCACTCCGGCGTCTGTTTCCGTCGTGCTCAAAGTCAACGGCGGCGCCAACTCCGGGCACACCGCCGGCGGCATCAAGCTGAACCTGCTCCCGGCCGGGGTCGTCGTGCAGGACGCCCCTCACCTTTGCATCGGCAGCGGGGTCGTCGCCGACCCGCGCAAGATCTGGTGGGAAACCCGCCCGCTCGAGAAAAAGGGCCATGCCATCCTTTCGCGCCTGCTCATCGATGAGCGCACACTCGTCTCGGACGTCATCCACCGCCTCCTCGACCTCGCCTGGGAGGACTACCGGACGAATGTCCTTGCCGAGGAGCCGCGCGGCTCGACCGGCCGCGGCATCACGCCCGCCTACCTCGATGAGGTCGGCCAGTGGCAGATCACCTTCGCCGACTTCCACGCCGGACCGAATTACTTTGCCCGCAAGCTCGCCCAGCGGGCCGACCGCGCGCTGCGCGTCATCCAGCATGTCTGCCGCGTCTCGCCGGAAACCTTCGCTGGCTTTTTCGAAAAGCTCACCGCCTCCGAGCTGCGCGCCAATGCCGAGGGTCTAGAGATGGGCGTGTTTACCCCGGATGAGTTTGATTTCACCCAATTCCGAGGAAAAACGTCGTTCACCCTCAATCTCGAGCGTCTCACCGCCGTCTACTGGCAGGCCGGCACCGCCCTCTCGAAAAACATCGGCGAGGTGCGCGAGCTGATCCTGCGCGAGCACGCCGCCGGTCACACCATCATCGGCGAGTTCGGCCAGGCCTACTGGCTCGACAAGCGCCACGGCTACTCGCCCAACGTCACCGCATCGCACACCTTCACGCCGGAATTTTTCGAGAGCGCCGGCATCCCGGTGCAGCGCATCCACACCTTCGGCGTGGCCAAGGCCTACGACACCAAGGTCGGCACGCACACATTTCTCACGCAGATGGACGACGCCCACCCGCTCGCCCAAAAGCTCAAGCAGATCGAGTTCGGCACGAGCACCGGCCGCCAGCGCATGGTCGGTTGGTTCGACGCCGTCGAAAAGGGCGATGTCCTCCGCTACGGCGGCTACCAGGACCTGATGATCAACAAGGCCGACGCCCTCACCCACGGCGGCAACTGGCACGGCGACCTGCTCATCTGCACCGCCTACGAGGACACCGCGGGCAAGCGGTACCAGCACGTGCCGCGCAACGAGGCCGTGCGCAAGGCCCTGCGCCCGGTCTATGCCAAATATCCCGGGTGGACCGAGGACATCTCTCAGGTCCGCCGCTTCGCTGACCTGCCTCCCAACGCCCGCCGTTACGTCGCCGCCATGATGAAGAGCATCCTCGATGTCGCCTATGCCGGCGAGAAATGGCCCGCCGCGCTACCCAATCTCCGCTACCTCGGCGTCGGCCCCAATCCCTCGCAGATTATCAAGGATGTGCCGGCAGCCGCCGAGCTGGTGAAGCTCGGCGGGGTAATTGGGAGTTAGGAATTGGGAATTTGGATTTAGGAATTTGGAATTGGAAATTGGTAAGACCGTCAAGCTGGGGAGATCCTGGCGAAGTCCGGTTTGCAAATTCACCGCTGGAGTCAGCCCTGCAGAAACCCGGCTGTGCACACCAGGATCAAATTCGCGGAACGAGCGTGAATTTTCCCCAGCGCTCAGAATTCCGAACCCAATTCCAAATTCCCAACTCCCAACTCCCCGCGCCCAGCCGGGCGCGCTAAAAATCCTGCAGCCGCCCCTCGCCCGCCCCGCGCTCGGGCGCGATGCGCTCCATCACCTCACCGATGAGATAGACCGAGCCGGTCACCACCACGGTGTCGCCTTCGCGGCCGGCCGTGCAGGATTGGGCCGAGGGAAAGATTTCCGGCACGGTGGAGTGCACCACGCGGCCAGAAAAGTTGGCGGGCAGCAGCGCCCCGAGCTCGTCGTGGCTGCAGGCTCGGGCCTGGTTCGGCACAACAAGATAGATCGCGCCGGCGTGGCGCGCGATGACGTCGAGGAGCGGCCGGGCCCGGGCTGCGCCCAGTACGCCGACAACCACGGCGGGTTTGGACCGGTCATCCCTGGCCAGGCGGCGCAGATTGGATTCGAGGACACCGGCCCCCTCCGGATTGTGCGAGGTGTCGAGGATCAGTTTTCGCCCGCCGACCGAGAGCCGCTGCCAGCGGCCGGGCCAGTCGATAGCTTGCAGGCCGCGGGTGATAACCTCATCCGTCAGCTTCCAACGCGCCGGCAACAGGCGCGCCACCAGCGTGGCGGTCGCGGCATTCCAGCGCTGATAGTCGCCCTCCAGGTTCGTCGCCGGATAGCGCGCCACATCGCGGCCAAACTCCCCAACGACCGAGATCACCCGGGAGCCGCGCTCGAGCGCAATCTGACGGATCACGCGCTCCGCTCCCGCGGGCAGGCGGCCGATGACCACCGGCCGGCCCGGCTTGATGATGCCAGCCTTTTCCGCGGCGATTTTTTCGACCGTATCGCCGAGGTACTCGCAATGGTCCAGCCCGATCGAGGTAATGACCGCGATCTCGGGTTGGACGACATTGGTCGCATCCAACCGTCCGCCCAGGCCCACCTCGATGACCGCAATGTCGCAGCCCCGGCGCTTGAACTGCAGGAACGCCATCGCGGTCATGAATTCAAAAAAACTGGGATGATCGTCCGGGCTGTATTTTGAAACCCGCTCTGCCACCGGGCGCAGCTCATTCGCATAGGCGATGATCTCGGCCTCGGTCAGGTGCTGCCGATCCACCTGGACGCGCTCCCCCAGGCGCACGAGATGCGGTGAAGTGTACAGCCCCGTGCGCCAGCCCGCCGCCCGCAGGATCGCCTCGATCATGGCCGCGGTGGAGCCCTTCCCATTCGTGCCGGCGACATGGATGACCGGCACCGCCTGCTCCGGATGGCCCAGCGCTCCGGCCCAGTCGTTCATGCGGTCGATGCCATACCTTACGCCACGGGCCTTGAGGGAAAAAAGGTAGTCCTGGATCGCGGCATATTCGGCGGTGGTCCTGGACGGATTCATAATCAAACGCTCAACGCCCTACCCAGAACGTTCAACTCTCAATCGGCATTGAAAGCCCCCATCATGATTTCAAGCAGTGACGCGGAGGACGCAGAGGTTTTCCGATCAAAAATCCGACTCCGAGCTCTGCGTTCTCTGCGCCTCTGCGTGAAACCGGATCGATTTCCGCCTTAGGTCTTCGCAACAGCCGGCGCCGGTTTCTTTTTCAGGTGCAGCGCCGACAGGATGTCGCGCAGGCGGTCGCGCTGCTCCAGGCGGCTCACGATCTGGTCGATCAGGCCGCGCTGCAAAAGGAACTCGGCGCTCTGGAAACCCGTGGGCAGGGTCTGCTTCGTCGTTTCCTTGATGACGCGCGGACCGGCGAAGCCAATCAGCGCACCCGGCTCGGCAATGATCACGTCGCCCAGCGTGGCATAGCTCGCCGACACGCCGCCCGTCGTCGGGTTGGTCAGGACCGAAATGTAGGGCAGCCGCGCCGCCGCCAGCCGGCCGAGCGCGGCGCTGGTCTTGGCCATCTGCATGAGCGAGAGGATGCCTTCCTGCATGCGCGCCCCGCCCGAAGTGCTGAAAATGATGCACGGGGTCTTCTTCTCGACCGCCAGCTCGATGATCCGGGTGATCTTCTCCCCCGTCGCCGAGCCCAGTGTGCCGCCGCAGAAACGGAAATCCATCACCGCCAGGGCGACATCAATGCCGTGGATCTGCCCTGTCCCGCAGATAACGGCCTCTGGCAGGCCACTGTCCTTTTCATAGCGCTTCAAGCGCGTCTTGTAGGGCTGTGAGTCGGTGAAGTTCAACGGGTCGGCCGAGCGTACCCCCGCGTCGGTCTCATTGAACGTGCCCGGATCGATCAACGCCGCGATCCGCTCGCGGGCCCCGATGGGCAGGTGATGGCCGCTTTTTGGCATCACCATCTGGTTGTCCACCAGCTCCTTGTTAAAGACGATCTCCCCGGTGGCCGGGTCCTTGGTATAGAGGCCCTTGGGGATGCCTCCGCCTTTTTTCTTCGCCTTGCGGACGGTGTAAGTGGGTTTATCGAAATGCATAGTGGGGGTTATCCGTGACCAAAAGTGACGACATCCAAGTTCAGGCAGCCGGCGCGGCGTAGGACTCGCGCACATCCATTGAGCGTGGAACCCGTGGTGAAGACGTCATCAACGAGGATATAATGCAGGTCGGGATTTAGGGAGGCCCCCCGCACAAGTGCAAAGGCATTTTTCAGGTTCGCCTGGCGGGTCTTACGGTCGAAAGCCGTTTGCGTCTGGGTGTCCACCGTCCGGCGCAGCAAACCCTCCACCACGGTGCCCCCGCCGGCCGCGCGGGCCAGGTGCTTGGCAAGCAGCGCGCTTTGATTGTACCCGCGCTCCCGCTGCTTGCGCGGGTGCAGCGGCACCGGCACGAGGGTTGCGCCGCGCACAAAATCGAGGACCGCGGTCGCCCGACGGAAGACCGCCTCCATGTCCGCCAGCACGTGCAGGCCGCGATGATACTTCAACTCGATCACCAGCGCGCGGGCCGGCCCCTTGAACAGCACCGCCGTGCAGCCCTCCCGGAACGCCGGCTCCAGTCCCACGCAATGCGGACACATCCGGCCGGCCTCGTCCACTTCACCGTAAAACGGATGCCCGCAGGTCGTGCAATGCGGCGCCTGCACAAAATCTAGCTGCGGCGCGCAGCGTTCGCAGACGTGCCGGAATTCACTGTCGTCCCCCACGAGCCCGCGGCACTGCACGCACAACGGCGGAAACACCACGTCACCGAGTCCGCGCGTGAGCTGGGCGAGCGCGTTCATCAATAAAAGACCTTCGCCAGGAACAGTCCCTCCGGGGGCGCCGTCTTCACCGCCATCGTCCGCTCCCGCGACGCGAGGATCGCCCGGAGCTGCGCCACCGTCAGCTTCCCTTCGCCCACTGCGACAATCCCGCCGACGAGGCTGCGCGCCATTTTGTAGAGGAAGCCCTCCGCCTCCATCGTGATCTGGATCCCCCGGCCGTGCCGCACGGGATCGAGCCGCCGCAGGTCGCGCACCGTGTCCTCCCGCGCCGGCCCGTTGAGCGCCGTGAACGCCCGGAAGTCATGCCGGCCGCGCAGCACGTCCGCGGCGGATTGCATCGCACCGTAATCGAGCGCCCGGAAAATCGTCCAGCAGTACGGCCGAGTGAACGGATCCGCGTCGCCGAGGCTCAGGTGGTAGACGTAGCGCTTGCCGGTCGCCTTGAAGCGCGCATGGAAATCAGCCGCCACCGCGCGCACGGACTTGACCTGGATCGCCGGAGGCAAACCGACACGAAACGCCGCGACGAGTTTGTCCGGGCCATGCCGCCACTCTGCGTCGAAATGAAAAACCTGCCCGAGCGCGTGCACGCCCGAATCCGTCCGCCCGCTGCCGTGGATGCGAACCGGCGTCCCGAGGATTTCCGCCAAGCGCCGCTCGATGACATCTTGGATTGCGCGGCCCCGGCCCTCCGCCTGGCTCTGCCAGCCGGCAAAGTCCGTGCCGTCGTAGGCACAGAGGCATTTCCAACGCTGAATTTTATCCGGGGCAGAAGTCACGAATTGAGGATGCGGAAAAAGGAATAATCGCGGAAACGCGGAGGAGCGGAAGCGCAGAATCCAAGCCCTGTTTGTTTCCTATTCAGTGTTTCTGCCCTTTCGCGTTTCCGCGATTAACCCTCTGCTTCAGCCGGCGGCGGTATTTTCTGATCCAGGAAATCCTGCAGGATGATCGTCGCCGCGCGCGAATCGATCAACCCGCTGGCGCGCACCTCGCGGCGCTTCCCCTTCGGGATCGACTCCTCCGCCTCGTAGCTCGTGAGGCGCTCGTCCACGAGGTGGACCGGCAGCCCGTACTCGGCGCGCAAACGGTCGGCGAAGGCCTCTGCTTCCTTCGCCTTGGGGCCCACGGTTTCGTCCATGTTCACGGGATGACCGAGGACGAAGTCGGTCACGCGCCGGAGCTTCACCACCTCAGCGAGCGCCGTCCAGCGCTTGCCCGGATCGGAATCAACCAGTGCCGCCAACGGCGTGGCCACGCCGAGCTCGTCGCCGTAGCTCAACCCGATGCGCCGCGTCCCGTAGTCGATGCCGAGGCAGCGCATGCCATCAAAGCCAGCGGGCGCCATCCGCCTCCGCCTCGACCCGCTTCAGGAGCGCCTTGATCTCCTGCGCCCGGCTCTTGGAACAAACGAGCGTGGCATCGGGCGTGTGCACGACGATAAGATCATCCGCGCCTACCACCGCCACCAAGTGCTCGCCTTCGGAAATCACGATGTTGTTGCGGCCCTGCTCCACGAGCGTCCGACCGCGGCCCACATTGCCCTGCGCGTCCTTCGGATGATGGCGCGCCACCGCGGGCCACTCGCCGACATCGTCCCAGTCAAAGCCCGCCGGCAGCACGATGACGTTCTTCGATTTCTCGAGCAGCGCGTAATCGACGGAAATTTTCTGCAGCTTGGGATAAACCTTTTTCAGCACCGGCCCGAGCGGCCGGCCCTTCGCCAGGGCCGCGCGCACCGGCGCCAGCCCGGCCTGCAGCTCGGGCGCGTGGCGTTCAAACCCGCTGTTCACCACCGGCACACTCCAGACAAACATGCCGGCATTCCAGAGATACTGCCCCGACGCCAGGTAACGCCGCGCCGTCTTGAGATTCGGCTTTTCGTAGAAGGCCTTCACGGCAAACGCCGGGCGACCGGCATAGCGTCCCGCTGCACGACCCTTGCGGATGTAGCCAAAACCCGTGGCCGGCGCATCCGGCTTGATGCCGATGGTCACGATCACCGATCCCTGCTTCGCTGCGGCAAACGCCGCGCGCAGATCACGCCGGTAGGCCGCCTCGTCTTTGATGACATGGTCGGCCGGCAGGATGGCAAAGACACCCGCGGGATCACGCTGCCCGACCAGCGCGGCGGCCAAACCGACGGCCGGGGCCGTGTCGCGGCCGATCGGCTCGGCCACGATGTTTGCCGCCGGCAGATGGAAACGGGCGCACACCTCGCGCACGGCCTTCTCCTGCCGCGCACTCGTGATCACAAAAATGTTTTTGACCGGCGCAAGCGGCCTTACCCGCTGGAGCGTCTGCGCCAGCATGGGGGTCGATCCGACGATGGGCAGGAGGTGCTTGGGCCGATGCATCCGGCTCTGCGGCCAGAAGCGTTCCCCGCGACCACCGGCAATAATGACAATAAAGGGTTTGGACACTCCGCTACACTGGAGTGCGGGCACGACGCGGCGCAATTTCATTTGCGGCTGGCTGCTAAGGGGCAATCCTTAGTCAACGAATGAGATTCGTCGTCACATTTCTGATCGTATTTCTTACGATTGAGCGCACATGCGCAGAAGAGCTGTTTTCCGCACGATGTGAGTCTTCTCTCACGAAGAGTTCGGCATCGTGGCGTTTGACGGAAACCAAGGGTAGCCTGACGGTCGAATACTCGGATGCGAAAAAGAAGAATTTTTCAGTCGTTGCCAGCAGCAAGGAAGCCGAGGTTCTTCGCTCTAAAGTCGCATCGCTTCAACTCGTTCAAGCAGACATCGATTTTCTTCGTTCTCAGTCGGTGACACATCCTGCAAAGAAGAAAGAGGACGAAACGGTCATTCTTCGCCCTTTTGATGGGGTCACGTATTATTTTTCCATCCGTACATCGGCCGGCGTTCGCAGTTTCTGGATCGACAATCCGGACTTCGACTTGGAGTACCACGCCAAACTCAAGGAAACCGCTCTCTTAAAAGAGGTTCTCACCTTTTTGGAATTCCTAGAGCGAAGAGCAAAGGGGCAAAAAGAGACTAAGCAGCCAGAACCAGCTCCCCAGAGTCGGGGCGTTTTATGAGCACTCGCGACCATGCCTGATCCCCTGCCCAACCTTCTGCCCGCCGAACTGGCGCGCTACAGCCGGCACATCATGCTCGGGGAGATCGGCGTGGAGGGACAGCGCAAGCTCGCTGCCGCCCGCGTCCTCGTCATCGGTGCGGGCGGGCTGGGCAGTCCGGCCGCCCTCTATCTCGCCGCGGCCGGCGTGGGCACGCTGGGCATTGCGGATTTCGACCGCGTCGAGGAGCACAATCTCCAGCGCCAGCTGCTGCACGACGCGACTTCGGTCGGCGAGGCGAAGACTGGGTCGGCCGCCCGCCGGCTGCGCGCCGCCAATCCTTTCATCAGTGTGGTCGAGCATGGCGAGGGCGTGACGCCGACCAACGCCCGCGCGCTCTTCGCCGGCTACGATGTGATCGTGGACGGCACGGACACCTTCGCCACGCGTTACCTCAACAACGATGCCGCCGTGCTGGCCGGCCGGCCCCTCGTCTATGGGAGCATTTTCAAGTTCGAGGGCCAGGTCGCCGTGTTCGATCCCGCGCACGGCGGGCCGTGCTACCGCTGCCTGTTTCCCACGCCGCCCCCCGCCGGCAGTGTGCCCAACTGCGGCGAGGCCGGCGTACTCGGCGCGCTCTGCGGCGTGATCGGCAGCCTGCAGGCGGTCGAGGCCGTCAAGTTGATCACCGGCATCGGCGAGCCGCTGCGCGGCCGGCTCCTCACCTACGACGCCCTGAGCCAGACTTTCCGCAACCTGCAGGTCGCCCGCGACCCCTCCTGCGCCGTCTGCGGCGAACATCCCGTCCTCCGCGAACTTCTCGCCGAAAACTACCAGATGGACTGCGCCCTGCCCCCCGCCGCCGATGAGACACCCACCGACTATCCGCTGGAAGTCTCAGTCACGGAGGCTCGCCAGCGCCTCGCAGCCGCGCCCGGCCGGACCCAGCTCATCGATGTGCGCGAGCCCTACGAGGTGGAGATCTGCCGGGTCGAGGGCTCCGTGTTCATCCCGATGCGCCAAATTCCCGCAAGTCTGGGCGTGCTGCCCAAGGACCGGCACCTGCTGATTTTCTGCCATCACGGCGCCCGCAGCATGGGCGTGACCCAATACCTGCGGGCCAACGGCTATCCCGCCGTCACGAACGTCGCCGGCGGCATCGCCGCCTGGGCCGAGAAGATCGAGCCCGGCCTGCGCCGGTATTGAGCCGCACTTTTTTTCGCGCCTCGGTAGCAGACGAGGTGACGAGGCTGGATTGTTGTAGCGGCGCTCTATGAGCGCCGATCTTCGCAAACCGGCGGTCATAGACCGCCGCTACAATTTTCTGACAGCCTACGCCTTCAATTCCGGATGCGCCGACGCATAAGCGCGGGCATAGTCGGCGAAGGCCGACTTGAGGCGCGCCGTCACCGTGTCCGCGCCGACCTTGAAACGCGTGCCGTCAATCGCGGCGACGGGCGTGAGATCCTTGGTCGACGAAAGCAGGCAGCATTCCTGCATCGCCGCAAATTCCTCCGGCCGCAGCACAGCCTCCCGGGCCGGCACGCCCGCCGCGGCGGCGATTTTCTCCAGCACCAGTGCGCGGGTGATGCCGCCGAGGATGCCGGACGCCAGTGGCGGCGTGAGCAGCGCGCCGTCGCGCACGAAGGCGATGTTGGAAACCGCGGCCTCTGTCACCTCGCCCGCCAGATTGAGCATGACCACCTCATCCGCCCCGCGCGCCCGCGCTTCGCGGAGGCAGAGGATGTTGTTGAGATAATTGCCGGTCTTCCACTCGGGGCTGAGAGTCGCGGTCGAATTGCGCCGCAGGCTCGTGGCCAGCGAGAGTTTCAGCCCCGCGCGCAGGGTCTCGGGCGCCACGACCGGGCACGGCTGGACCAGCAGGACGAAATCCGGTTTGTCCGCCAGCGCGACGTCGAGGCCGATCGCCCCGCCGCCGCGCGTGACCTGCAGGCGGATGTAAACCTCGCCCGCAAAATGTGTCTCCGTCCGGAAGGCCGCCACCGTCCGCTTGATCTCCACCAGCATCAAGGCCGGGGCCAGCGGCAGGGTCAGGTGCAGCGCCAGCGCTGAGCGCTCCAGTCGGCGCCAATGCTCGTCCCAGGTGAAAATGACGCCGTGATACGTGCGCCAGACCTCATAGATGGCATCGCCATAGAGAAAGCCGCGATTCAGCGGCGACAGCGACGGCTCGTGGGCGGAGTGCAGGCGGCCGTTGGTATTGGCCTGGATATAGGGCGCGGGCATGGGCTTGAACGAGCACAGTCGGCGAACCGCGCGATTTCGCCAAATAAAAAAGCCCCCGCAGGCGGGGGGCCTAGTTGTAGCGGCGGTCCACTTGTCTCGCCATAGCTTCAGCGATGGCGGATGACCGCCGCTACACCTCACTTCACTTCCGTGCCTTCACCAGCCCGAGGGCCTTCTTGATGTTCTGCACACTGGGGAGCGAGATGCCGAGTGACTTGGCGATTTCCGCGCCGGTCTTGCCCGCGGCGGCCAGCTTCTTCACCGCTGCGCGGGTCGCATCGGTGATGACGGCGCGCTTGCGGCGCTTCTTGCCACCCGCTGCCGCGCCCTTGCCGCCAACGGCCTTTTTCACCGCCTTGATGAAGGCCTGTACGCTGTCGAAGCCGTGCTTGGCCGGCAGGGTCGCCAGCTGCTTGTGCTTCTGGGCGAGGATTTTCTTTTCGAGTTTGGCGATCTTCGCGGAAATTTTTGCCTTCGCCGCCTCGAGCGCCTTGATCTTGTTTATAGCCATAAGGAGCCGAATAGACGCCGGGCAGTGGTTTATAGCAAGTCCCTGTTATAGGGCCGCCGGCCGGTCTCTAAAGGCTATATCAAATTGTCATGGCGTGATATCCGCCATCGACCACGATCTCGGCTCCCGTGATGAAGCTGCCCGCACCCTCGGCCGCCAGCAGCAGCGTGGCGCCCACCAGCTCGCGCGCCTCGCCGAAGCGCTTGCTCGGCGTGTGGCCCATGATCGAGGCCACGCGCTCGGGCGTGAGCACCTTGCGGTTCTGCTCGGCCGGGAAGAAGCCGGGCACGAGCGTGTTCACGCGGACCTTCTTCGGCGCCCATTCACGCGCGAGGTTTTTGGAGAGATTGTGCACCGCCGCCTTGCTGGCCGAGTAGGTGAAGACGCGCGACAGCGGCACCAAACCGGACATCGAGCCGAGGTTGATGATCGCGCCGCCCTCCCCGCGCTCGACGAGGTATTTGCCGAAGATCTGGCAGCCGAGAAAGACACCCTTGAGGTTGATGCGGATGATGCGGTCGAACTCATCCTCGGGAATCTCGAGGAACGGCGTGGCAGAGTTCACGCCCGCCCCGTTGATGACGATGTCCACGCGGCCCGAACGCGCGAGCACCGTGGCCAAAAGTTTTTCGAGGGGGGCCTTCTCGCTGGCCTCGGCCGAGACGAAGTAACCCTTGCCGCCGGCCGCCGCGATGCGCTCGAGGCGCGGCTTCGCCTTTTCCTCGTTGCGGCCGACCAGCACGACCTCCGCGCCGGCGCCGGCCAGGCCCTCGGCCATCGCGCCGCAGAGTTCGCCGGTGCCGCCAATAACGACGGCGACCTTGCCGGAAAGGGAGAAGAGGGAGGTGAGGTAAGCGGAGGGTGTGCTCATGGGAACGCTTACGAAGGCCAGCCCGCCATGGGCTGGCAACGGAAAATCTGTCATACTGCTTGTTGTCGCGGCGGTCTATGACCGCCGTCCGTATCCTCACCGTCGAACCCGGCGGTCATCGACCGCTGCTATAAAAAACCCGCGGGCTTGCCTCACCCGGGCAGCCCGTGTCTGATGCCTTCAATGGCTCGCATCCCGCTCGAGGACAATTTCACCGATGTCATCCGCAAGGCCCAGCGCGGCCGGAAGATCCCCGACAAGGTGCTCGCCACCCAAACCGGGCTTGATCCGGCCGAGCTGGCCGCCGTCAAGGCCGGCAAGGTCGACGATACCGCCCTCCGCCGCCTCGCGCGCCACCTCCGCCTCGGGCCCAACGCGCTCGAGTCCCTCGCACACAACCGCTGGTATCCGGAGCAGTCCGCCTTCCCGCGCGGCTTCATGATGTTCAACACGCCCTACGAGGACATGTTTGTGAACAGCTACCTCGTGTGGGACACCAAGACGAAGCGCGCCGCGGCCTTCGATACGGGCGCGACCTGCGAGCCCATGCTCACCGAGATCGAAAGTGCCGGGCTCAAGCTGCAGTACATTTTCCTCACCCACACGCACCGGGACCACATCGCCGACCTCGCGCGCCTTGCCGCCGCGACAGGCGCGGAGGTCTGGGCCAGCGAACGCGAGCCGTCTGATCATCCCGGGGCAAAGACCTTCAAGGAAAACGCCCACTTCCATATCGGCGAACTCGCCATCAAGACCCTCTTCACGTGGGGACACTCGCCCGGCATGACGACCTATTTTGTCACGGGCCTGAGCTGGCCGCTCGCCGTCGTCGGCGACGCGATCTTTGCCGGCTCGATGGGTGGGAGCGCGACGCACTTCATCGACCAATACCAGAACAACTACAGCAAGATCCTCACCCTGCCGCGCGACACCGTGCTCGCCTGCGGCCACGGCCCGCTCACGACGCTCGCCCAGGAAAAGAAGCACAACCCCTTCTTCGCGCCTTGAAGCCCGCCCCAGCCCACCGGTTCCTCCTACTGCCGCCCACCCTCGGGCTGCTCCTGCTCGCCGGCTGCATGGACGTCGCGAGCTCCCCACCCCCGGCTCGCACGACTGTCATGGTTTCCTCAGCGCCGCCTCCCCCACCTCCGATGGTGGTCGTCGTGCCGCCGCCGGTTATCGTGGTTCCCCCTCCGCCCTCGACCTACGTCGTATTTTTTTCCGAGCCCAACTATCGCGGCGACTCCTTCACCGTCGAGGCGGGCGCTGGCATCGAGAACCTTTCCCGGCTGGACGGATCGCGTGGCTCGTGGAACGACCGCATCTCTTCCTTCCGCATCGAAGGCGTGGCCACCGTCGAGGCTTTCACCGACGCCAACTTCCGCGGCGAGCGCCTGGAAACCGCCAGCAGCCTCGGCGACCTGGTAGCCGAGCGACGCCGGGCTCCCGGCTCCAACTGGGACCATGCCATCTCCTCGCTCCGCGTCGTGCCCACGCGAGGCCAGGTTTTCAATCCCGAGCCGCACTTTGATGCCCGCACCGCCGAGAATGTCGTGCGACGCGTTTACCGGGACACCCTCTTCCGCGACCCCGACGCCGAGGGGCTGCAGCACTATCGCGACAAGCTCATGCACGAGGGCTGGACCGAGGACATGCTCCGCTCGGACATCCGGCGCAGCGGGGAATTCCACGCCATCAATCCCGACGAAGTCATCACCCGCGCCTACCGCGAGGTGCTGCACCGCGACCCCGACCCCGAGGGCCTGAAACATTATCACCAGCTCCTGACCGAGCGCGGCTGGACCGAGCCGCAGTTGCGCGCCGATCTCCTCCGCAGTTCCGAGGAGACCGCCACGGCCATCCACAACCTCATCACCCGCGCCTACCGCGATGTCCTCGGCCGCGATCCCGACCCCGCCGGTTATGCGAACTACGAAAAAGCGGTACGCGAAAAGGGCTGGTCGGAGCGCCAAGTCCGCGACGCCCTGATGAAAAGCGACGAGTACCGCCAGAAGCACAGCCGATGAGGCATATTCCAATTTTGGTTCACGCGAAGGCGCGAAGCTCGCGAAATCCAGTCGGGTTTGTGGTTCGGAACCGGGAAGTTTCTCACAGAGACACAGAGGACACGGAGTTCGATCCCGATGAATCGCTCTGTGTTCTCCGTGCCTCTGTGCGAAATCCGTCCGACTCTGGGTTTGTGTCCGTATCTTCCGTGTTTTTATCTCTAAAAACTTCGCGAACTTCGCGGCTTTGCGTGAAACCTGTCCCCACAAACCCTCTCGCCAGCGGCGCCGTTTTGTGAGTCGCTGCGCGGCCGATGTCCGCTCCCTCCACTGATCGCCACGATCCGTACGCCGCGCTCTCGCATCCCACGTACCGGCGTTACCTCACCGGCAATTTCCTGGCCCTGTTCGGGCGGCAAATGGGCAGCGTCGCCGTCACGTGGGAAGTTTACCAATGGACGCACTCCGCCACGGCCCTCGGGATGGTCGGACTGATCAACGTGGTGCCGGTGCTTTTTCTTTCGCTGCCGGCGGGCGTGCTGGCCGACCGCTACGACCGCCGGAGCATCATCGCCTTTGCCACGAGCACCCTGGCGCTGCTCTCGCTGCTCCTCGCGCTGGTCTCCTGGCGCCACGCGTCGATTCCCGATTACGCCCCGCTGCACCACGCGAATGACTGGCTGCGGCGGATCGCGCTCCTGTTCGAGCGCCACGCCGATCCGGCCTCGCTCGATTTCACCCAGCCGGCCCTGCCCCTCGTGTATGCCCTGTTGGGCGGTATGGCCGTGCTCCGCATCCTCGGCTGGCCCGCCCGCTCCGCCATCATCCCGCTGCTGCTGCCGGCTCGGGCGCTGAGCAACGCCATCACCTGGAATTCGAGCGCGTTTGAAATCGCCACGATGGCCGGCCCCGCCCTCGGCGGTTTTCTCGTGGCCAAGGCCGGCTTCCCGATCGTCTACCTGCTCGATGCGGTCCTCGCACTCACGCTCGTGGTCCTGATCAGTCGCGTCACCTACCTGCATCCGCCGACGCCATCCACCGCGCAGCGCACCTGGCGCGCCACCCTCGCCGGCGCGGAATACATCTGGCGGAAAAAGGTCATCCTCGGCGCCAGCAGCCTCGACCTCTTCGCCGTCTTGCTGGGCGGGGCCACGGCGCTGCTGCCGATCTACGCGGACAAGATCCTGCACGTCGACGCCATCGGCTTCGGCTGGCTGCGCGCGGCGCCGTCGATCGGCGCCTTCAGCATGGCGATGGCGCTGGCGCACCGCGCGCCGCTGCGGCGGCCGGGCTGGACGCTGCTCTGGGCGGTGGCCGGCTTTGGCGCCGCCATCGTGGCGTTCGGACTTTCGACCTGGTTCTGGCTGTCGCTGGTGGCGCTGTTCTTCACCGGCGCCTTCGACAATGTCAGCGTGGTGGTCCGCCAGTCGCTCGTGCAGCTCCTCACGCCCGACACCCTGCGCGGCCGGGTGACCAGCGTGAACCAGATCTTCATCGGCTCCTCCAACGAGATCGGCGCGCTGCGCGCCGGCCTGATGGCCGCGCTCTTCGGGCCCGTGACCGCCGTGGTCGCCGGCGGCATCGGCACGATCATCGTCGTCGCCGCAATCGCCCGCACGGTGCCAGCACTCCGCGCCCTGCCGCCGCTAGAACAGCTGAAGCCGGAGGAGTGAGCGGGTAGCTTGTTTCCGGGATAGTACCTTCGCGATTTTCGCGGCTGCGTGAGAATAACGTCCAATTACTTTGGAGCAGCAATTTTACCGCTAGCGCTCACATTGCCCGAAGAGAACTCGTTATTGTAGTATGCTCTGAGCTTTGAAACGACCTCGTCTTCGAGGCAAAACTCCGCCGCTTTGCCCTTTTCGCCGAAGACGTCAACGATACCGCACTCCAAGCATATTACGAAATCGCGGGACCCCTTATCGGTTTCGAGGTGGACCGCATATCCCGGTTTCGGGACGCAGAAGGGCATCAACATCATCACTTGGTTGCTCCCAGCATGGGCATACGCATCAGCCCAAAACAGGATTGGGGTTTTTAACAGCTCGGCCAATCCAGCGCCTGATGAAATATCGAGATCGACCCACTTCGAATCGAGCGAGACATTATGGAATCGCGAGGCTTTTTCGACACGAGGGTTGAGCTTGGCCACCTTGACCGATTTCACCGATGAATAGACGACGTTGGTGAAGAGCGCGAGTTGCTCGGAATTGAAAGCGGCCTCGCTGGAGGCACCGGAAGCGGACGTGACGCCCAGAAGCAAGATGCCGATTATTGATAGAAAACGATCCATGAGCTTCTCGGAGCTGTTTGACGGCATACTCATGGGGGTGAATCGATGTGTCACATCGATCCGAGGCCGGCAAGGTTGGCGTTAGGAGGATGAAAGACGCCAGAGGAGCTAAACCGGCGGAATGAGCGGATCGATTGCCGGGATTGTCTTTTCGCGACCTTCGCGGCTTTGCGTGAGACCGGATCGGATGCTGCCTTCTGTAGACTGCGAGTATGGCCCGCCTTCGCCCGGGGGCTCCGGCGAGGCAATTTTCGCAGTGCGAAAATTGGAGGCGCGGGCCGGAATTGAACCGGCGCATAGAGGTTTTGCAGACCTCGGCCTTACCACTTGGCTACCGCGCC